>NZ_JBFUAE010000007.1:0-294896 GCF_056406435.1 Pseudomonas sp. P1_C12
GGAGCAAGCTCCTGTCATCCGCTCGACTTGCATGTGTTAGGCCTGCCGCCAGCGTTCAATCTGAGCCATGATCAAACTCTTCAGTTCAAACATCTTTGGGTTTTGAGAAAACCCTAAACTTGGCTCAGCAATCGTTGGTTACATCYTTGATTTCTCGCGGAGTAACTTGTGATGCTGATAATCTGTTGACTAGCAGTCTGACTCCACAAGCACCCACACGAATTGCTTGATTCAGTTGTTAAAGAGCGGTTGGTTAAGAKCTTTCGTCTCAACCGAGGCGCGCATTCTACAGCAGCCTCATTTGCTGTCAAGTGGTATTTTTCAGAAGTTTTCCAAGTTTCCTTTTCAACTTCAACCACTTGCGCTTCAGATCTCTCGTCAGCGGGAGGCGAATTCTACAGCGTTACACGCTGCTGTCAACACCCCTTTTTCAACTTCCTTTTGGCTTCGATGACCTGAAGCAACCTGCTGCCGAAAACTGCATAACTCATTGTTTACCAAGGAGTTTTCCGTTTCGACTGCGCCGGAAGTGGGGCGAATTATAGGCTTCCAGAATCTGCCGTCAACAGCTATTTTCACAAAACTGTCATATAGCTAAAAAAGCCCCAAAAACAAAAGGCCGACCCGTTGGGTCGGCCTTCTTTACCCTTCTACTTACAAGCTAGGGAAAGCGAACTGCGAAGCCTCATGGCTCGCACGCTGCGGCCAGCGCTGGGTGATGGCCTTGCGGCGGGTGTAGAAACGTACACCATCCGGGCCATAGGCATGCAGGTCGCCGAACAGCGAACGTTTCCAGCCACCAAAACTGTGGTAAGCCACCGGCACCGGCAGCGGTACGTTGACGCCGACCATGCCGACTTCGATCTCGTCGCAGAACAGGCGCGCCGCTTCCCCGTCACGGGTGAAGATGCAGGTGCCGTTGCCATACTCGTGATCGTTGATCAGTTGCATCGCCTCTTCCAGGCTGTTGACCCGGACGACGCACAATACCGGCCCGAAAATCTCTTCCTTATAGATGCGCATTTCTGACGTGACGTTGTCGAACAGGCAGCCACCCAGGAAGAAGCCTTCCTCATGACCGGCCACGGTCAGGCCACGACCGTCCACTACCAGTGTCGCGCCAGCTGCTACGCCGTCTTCCACGTAACCGCTGACCTTGTCCCGCGCTTGACCAGTAACCAGAGGGCCCATGTCCAGACCGCAGGAAGTACCGGCACCGATCTTCAGCGCCTGGATTTGCGGAACCAGTTTGGCCACCAGAGCATCGGCAACCTGGTCGCCGACACACACGGCCACGGAGATCGCCATGCAGCGCTCACCGCAAGAGCCGTAAGCCGCGCCCATCAGTGCGCTGACAGCGTTGTCCAGATCTGCATCCGGCATCAGCACCGCATGGTTCTTCGCACCACCCAGGGCCTGAACGCGTTTACCGCGCTTGGTGCCTTCGCTATAGATGTATTCGGCAATCGGGGTCGAACCGACGAAGCTCAGTGCCTTGACTTCCGGCGCTTCGATCAATGCGTCCACTGCAGTCTTGTCACCGTGCACCACGCTCAGTACGCCTTTGGGCAAACCAGCTTCCAGCAGCAACTGGGCAATCAGCAGCGTCGAGCTCGGATCACGCTCGGACGGTTTGAGGATGAAGCAGTTGCCGCAGACAATGGCCAGCGGGTACATCCACAGCGGCACCATGGCCGGGAAGTTGAACGGCGTGATACCGGCCACCACGCCCAGTGGCTGGAAGTCCGACCATGCATCGATGTTCGGGCCGACGTTGCGGCTGTATTCGCCCTTGAGGATTTCCGGCGCCGCGCAAGCGAACTCGACGTTCTCGATACCGCGCTTAAGTTCACCAGCGGCGTCTTCCAGGGTCTTGCCGTGTTCTTCGCTGATCAATTGCGAGATGCGCGCTTCGTTCTGTTCCAGCAGTTGCTTGAAGCGGAACATCACTTGGGCCCGCTTGGCCGGTGGCGTGTTGCGCCAGGCCGGGAATGCAGCCTTGGCGGCGTCGATGGCGCTCTGGATGGTTTCGCGGGTCGCCAGCGGCAACTTGTGAATAGCCTGGCCGGTAGACGGGTTGAACACATCAACCGCGCGACCGTTCTCAGTCACCAGTTCGCCATTGATCAAATGCGGAATAGCGCTCATGGAAGCTCCTGAAAAGTTGTCCACAGGCGCCCGTTTCGGGACGCCTGTTGTTTGAATACATATATAGAGGGAGAAATCAGTCGATCTTGCTCAGCACTTCGCCGACCGCGTCGAACAGGCGATCCAGGTCCTGCGGCTTGCTGTTGAAGGTTGGGCCGAACTGCAGGGTGTCGCCGCCGAAGCGCACGTAGAACCCGGCTTTCCACAGCGCCATGCCGGCTTCGAACGGACGCACGATCGCATCGCCGTCACGAGGGGCGATCTGGATCGCGCCAGCCAGGCCGAAGTTGCGGATGTCGATGATGTTCTTGGTGCCTTTGAGGCCGTGCAGCGCATTTTCGAAATGCGGTGCGACTTCAGCCACGCTCTGCACCAGGTTTTCCTTTTGCAGCAGGTCGAGTGCTGCCAGGCCCGCGGCGCAAGCCACCGGATGCGCGGAATAGGTGTAGCCATGGGGGAATTCAACCGCGTATTCAGGCGTCGGCTGATTCATGAAGGTCTGGTAGATCTCGGAGCTGGCAATCACCGCGCCCATCGGGATCGCACCGTTGGTGACTTGCTTGGCGATGCACATCAGGTCCGGGGTCACGCCGAAGGTGGTGGCGCCGAACATGGTGCCGGTACGGCCGAAACCGGTGATCACTTCGTCGAACACCAGCAGGATGTTGTGCTGGTCGCAGATTTCACGCAGACGCTTGAGGTAACCCTGTGGTGGAACCAGCACGCCAGCGGAACCGGCCAATGGCTCGACGAAGACCGCCGCGATGTTCGACGCATCGTGCAGTTCGATCAGCTTCAACAGTTCGTCAGCCAGGGCGATACCACCCTGCTCCGGCATGCCACGGGAATAAGCGTTGCTTGCCAGCAAAGTGTGCGGCAGGTGGTCGACGTCCATCATCGCCTGACCGAACAGCTTGCGGTTGCCGTTCACGCCGCCGAGGCTGGTGCCGGCGATGTTCACACCGTGGTAACCACGGGCACGGCCGATCATTTTGGTCTTGGTCGACTGGCCCTTCAGGCGCCAGTAAGCACGGACCATCTTCACAGCGGTGTCAGCACACTCGGAGCCCGAGTCGGTGAAGAACACGTGGTTCAGGTTGCCCGGGGTCAGGTCGGTGATTTTCTCAGCCAGCTGGAAGGACAACGGATGGCCGTACTGGAAACCTGGCGAGTAGTCGAGGGTGCCCAATTGCTTGGAGACCGCTTCCTGGATTTCCTTGCGGGTGTGCCCGGCGCCACAGGTCCACAGACCGGACAGCGAGTCATATACCTTGCGGCCCTTGTCGTCGATCAGCCAGCTGCCTTCGGCGCCAACGATCAGGCGCGGGTCGCGCTGGAAGTTACGGTTGGCGGTGTAAGGCATCCAGTGAGCATCGAGCTTGAGCTGGCTGGCCAGGGAAGTCGGGGCGTTTTCAGGCTGGTTCATGGGCGTAACCTCGCAAGGCAATAAGCGGCGTAAGGATTGAAAACCGTTGTTGCAGCTAAATTGCCACGGGGATAAAGTCGGTGAAATCCAACTTTTCTAATGTTCAGTCAGCCAACCACTAAACTTTGAGTAACCCGCATGAGCACTCGCCGTCCCGATCCGCTGGCCCAGGTCAGCGACTTTGATATCCGCCTGCTGAGGATTTTCCGCAGCGTGGTGGAATGCGGCGGCTTCTCTGCGGCGGAAACCGTGCTGGGCATCGGTCGCTCAGCGATCAGCCAGCAGATGAGCGATCTGGAGCAACGCCTCGGTTTACGCCTGTGCCAACGGGGACGTGCCGGGTTTTCCCTGACCGAAGAAGGCCGCGAGGTCTATCAATCGGTGCTGCAACTGTTAAGTGCGCTGGAAAGCTTCCGCACCGAGGTCAATGGCCTGCACCAGCACTTGCGCGGCGAGTTGATCATTGGCTTGACGGACAACCTGGTCACCCTGCCCCACATGCGCATCACCCATGCCCTCGCGCAATTGAAAGAGCGCGGCCCGGACGTGCAGATCCAGATCCGCATGATCGCGCCCAATGAGGTCGAACAAGGCGTGCTTGACGGTCGCCTGCACGTCGGCGTGGTGCCGCAGGCCAGTGCGCTCTCGGGGCTCGAGTATCAACCGCTGTATAGCGAGCGATCGCTGTTGTACTGCGCGGTCGGCCATCCGCTGTTTTATGTCGATGACAAGCAACTGGACGACGAACGCCTGAACAGTCAGGACGCCATCGCACCCACCTTCCGTTTGCCAGCGGAGATCCAGGCTCACTACCAGGCGCTCAATTGCACCGCCAGTGCCTCGGACCGCGAAGGCATGGCGTTCCTTATCCTGACCGGGCGCTACATCGGTTACCTGCCGGATCACTACGCGAGTCTTTGGGTGCAGCAAGGTCGGTTGCGCGCGTTGAAAGCGAAAACGCGCTTCTATGACCTCAGCCTGGCGTCGGTTACACGCAAGGGGCGTCGCCCGCATCTGGTGCTGGAGAGTTTTCTCGAGAGCCTGGCCGCGACGCGTTAATGATCCTTGCGCCACATAAGGACTTGTCTGAATCCGGTGGGTACGCTATCAACGCACTGGCCGTCCCACCCATCAGTTCGGAAATGCTTATGACCTTTGAAGTCCCAGCCCACGGCGGCAAACCCGTCAGCCGCATTCGTCAGAAAAACGAAGAGACCATCATCAAAGCCGCCGAAGACGAGTTCGCCCGTCACGGGTACAAAGGCACGAGCATGAACACCATCGCCCAGAATGCCGGGTTGCCCAAGGCAAACCTGCATTACTACTTCACCAACAAACTCGGTTTGTACGTGGCGGTGCTAAGCAACATCATCGAGTTGTGGGACAGCACCTTCAACACCCTCACCGCCGAAGACGATCCGAGCGAAGCATTGACTCGTTACATCCGCGCGAAAATGGAGTTCTCCCGACGCCAGCCACAAGCCTCGCGGATTTTCGCCATGGAAGTCATCAGTGGCGGTGAATGCCTGACCGAGTACTTCAACCAGGATTATCGCGCCTGGTTTCAGGGCCGTGCGGGCGTGTTCCAGGCGTGGATCGACGCCGGTAAAATGGACCTGGTCGATCCGGTGCACCTGATCTTCCTGTTGTGGGGCAGCACCCAGCATTACGCCGATTTCGCCACGCAGATCTGCCGCGTAACCGGGCGCACCAGGTTGACTAAACAGG
Source organism: Pseudomonas sp. P1_C12 (assembly GCF_056406435.1). NCBI lineage: Bacteria > Pseudomonadati > Pseudomonadota > Gammaproteobacteria > Pseudomonadales > Pseudomonadaceae > Pseudomonas > Pseudomonas sp. P1_C12. The sequence goes on from NZ_JBFUAE010000007.1 coordinate 5,303, forward strand.
ACATGGAAGACGCCGGGGACAACCTGATCCGCATCATTCTCAAGGGCTGCGGCCTGCAACCTGCCATTTAAGTAGCCATTCAGGTACGTATGCCTTTTACCCTCAGCGGTTTTTACGAATACCGCGAAGAGATTCGCAAGAGCCGCTTCATTACCTTCGCCGCGCCAGTCTCCAGCCCGGCCGAGGCCCAGGCGTTCATTGAACAGCACAGTGACTTGAATGCCTCGCACAACTGCTGGGCGTGGAAACTCGGCGATCAGTATCGCAGCACTGATGATGGCGAGCCCGGCGGTACGGCCGGCCGGCCGATGCTAGCGGCGATCGAAGCGCAGGATTGCGATCAGGTCGCGGTACTGGTGATTCGCTGGTATGGCGGCATCCAACTGGGCACCGGTGGGCTCGCCCGGGCCTATGGCGGTGGTGCAAATAAATGCCTGCAAGCGGCGCCAAAGATTGAGCTGATCAGCCGGGTGCCGCTGCGTTGCGCTTGCGGATTTGCCGAGTTGGCCCTGGTCAAGCTGCGGGTGGCGGAGGCAGGTGGATTGGTTGTGGATGAAACCTTCACCGCCAATGGTGTCGAGTTGCAATTGGCTGTGGGCGATGCGCAGATCGACACCTTGCAGTCACAACTGGCCGATTTGAGTCGCGGACGCATTTTGTTACAGCGCTAAAAGGCTTCCGCACAGGCTGCAATTTTTTGGGGCACGCCGCTTTTCCACTTATTCCATATTTGCCCACATCTGCTGTGCACCCGGCTGTGGATAACCTGAGCACATACGGCTGTAACCCTTGTGTCATACGGCTTTGCGAACTTTGTTCAATTTTCGTCCAATCCGCCATCAAGCAAATCAAATACAAATAAAAACAAACAGTTACGACGGTTTATCGCCTTTAGAAGAAAGCCACTCAGTGCTTATGCCCGTGCTTTGAGCTTGCGCACAAATACTGTGGAGCAATCTGTGGATAACCCGTTCATGGCCGTCTCGGCGCCCTGCACGGTATGGCTTGTGGTCAGTTGCTCATTTTTTGAGCAAAAGCGCACGAGCAAAATCAGGGCTTGATTTGCACCATTGCCCCCATGTGGTGCCGGGCTCTGCGTGGCACATTTGAAAGCTGCGTACTCAACGCCTCGGCTCACAGGACTTCGAAGTTTTCCTGACCAAGTGGCCAGAAAATTGCTTTATCCACAGGCACAAGTCCAACAGCACCGAGCCTGTCATGCCCAATCCCGCTCCAATTCCTGATCCGATTCCGCGCCTGCAACTGCGCAAAATCACAAAACGCTACCCCGGTTGCCTGGCCAACGACGCCATCGACCTGTCCATTGCCCCTGGCGAGATCCATGCCCTGCTCGGCGAAAACGGCGCGGGCAAAAGCACGCTGATGAAAATCATCTACGGCGTCACCCACGCCGATTCGGGCGAGGTGATCTGGCAAGGTCAGCAGGTGAGCCTGCGCAACCCGGCCCAGGCGCGCGGTCTGGGAATCGGCATGGTGTTCCAGCATTTTTCGCTGTTCGAAGCCCTGAGCGTGGCGCAGAACATTGCCCTGGCCATGGGCGCGGCGGCAGGCACACCCAAACAGCTTGAGCCGAAGATTCGCGAAGTGTCCCGCCGCTACGGCATGGCGCTGGAACCGGAGCGACTTGTCCACAGCCTGTCGATCGGTGAACGGCAAAGGGTGGAAATCATTCGTTGCCTGATGCAGGACATCCGCCTGTTGATTCTCGATGAACCGACTTCGGTGCTGACGCCGCAAGAGACCGACGACTTGTTCGTCACCCTGCGCCGGCTCGCTGCCGACGGCAGCAGCATTTTGTTCATCAGCCACAAGCTCGGGGAAGTCCGCGCGTTGTGCCACAGCGCAACAGTTTTACGAGGCGGTCGGGTGGCCGGGCATTGCGTGCCGGCCGAGTGTTCGGATCAGCAACTGGCGCGCTTGATGGTCGGTGAAGCAGCGGAGTTGATCGCAGACTATCCGAAGGTTACTGGAGGTGATGCGTTCCTTGATGTCCGTGGCTTGTCCTGGCACAACCCGGACCCGTTCGGCTGCTCGCTTGCCAACATCGACCTTGAAGTGCGCGGCGGTGAAATTGTCGGCATCGCCGGTGTCGCCGGCAATGGCCAGGATGAGTTGCTGGCCTTGCTCAGTGGCGAAGCACTGCTGCCCCGCAACGCCAGCGCGACGATCCGATTTGGCCAGGAGCCAGTCGCCCATTTGCGTCCCGATGCTCGCCGCCAACTCGGCCTGGCGTTCGTCCCCGCCGAACGCTTGGGTCATGGCGCGGTGCCGGAGCTGAGCCTGGCGGACAACACGCTGCTGACCGCTTTCCAGCAGGGATTGGTGAGTAACGGCCTGATTCAGCGCGGCAAAGTCGAAGCACTGGCCGAGGAAATCATCCACCGTTTCGGCGTCAAGACACCCGATAGCCAGGTGTCGGCCCGCAGCCTGTCCGGAGGCAATTTGCAAAAATTCATCCTCGGCCGGGAAATCCTTCAGCAACCGAAACTGCTGGTGGCCGCGCATCCAACCTGGGGTGTGGATGTCGGCGCCGCCGCCACCATTCATCGCGCCTTGATTGCCTTGCGCGATGCCGGCGCGGCGATCCTGGTGATGTCCGAAGACCTCGACGAACTGTTCCAGATCAGCGACCGCCTCGGCGCCTTGTGCGGCGGTCGGCTGTCGGCGCTCCACGCCACAGTGGATACGCGCCTGAGCGATGTCGGCGGCTGGATGGCCGGCCAGTTCGGTGCCCCTCAATCACTCGCATCCGCCACGCGCTAACGGAGTGTCACATGCTGCTTTCTCTTGAACCCCGTGGCCAGCAATCGCGCCTGATGCTGTGGTGCTCGCCGTTGCTGGCGGCGGTCCTGACCCTGGGCTGTGGATCACTGTTTTTTATCGCGCTCGGGCACGACCCGCTACTGACCTTGCACACGCTGCTTATCGCACCGGTCAGCGACCTGTACGGCGTCTCTGAACTGTTGGTCAAAGCCCTGCCGATTCTGCTCTGCGCCCTGGGCCTGGCCGTCGCGTATCAGGCGCGTATCTGGAACATCGGTGCCGAAGGTCAACTGCTGCTCGGCGCGTTGGCCGGCAGTGCGCTGGCGGTGAACATCATCGATATGCAAAGCCGCTGGGCGCTGGTGCTGATCCTGCTCACAGGCACCCTGGCGGGTGCCGCGTGGGCCGGCCTGACGGCGTGGTTGCGCACGCGCTTCAACGCCAATGAGATCCTGACCAGCATCATGCTCAACTACATCGCACTGAACCTGTTGCTGTTCTGCGTTCACGGCCCTTTGAAGGATCCCGCCGGGTTCAACTTCCCCGAGTCAGCGATGTTCGGTGACGCCAGCCGCATGCCGCTGTTGATGGAGGATGGCCGGGTGCATGCCGGGGTGTATTTCGCCCTGCTCGCGTTGGTGGCGGTCTGGGTGTTGTTGCAAAAAAGCTTTGTCGGTTTTCAGATCAAAGTGCTCGGGCTGGACAAACGTGCCGCCGGTTTTGTCGGCTTTCGCGAGAAGCGCCTGATCTGGCTCGCGCTGTTGATCAGCGGTGGCCTGGCTGGGCTGGCGGGTGTGTGCGAAGTCACCGGCCCCATCGGCCAGCTGGTGCCGCAGGTCTCGCCGGGCTACGGCTATGCGGCGATCACCGTGGCGTTTCTCGGCCGCCTGAATCCTGTCGGCATCCTGTTTTCCAGCCTGTTGATGGCGCTGCTGTACATCGGCGGCGAAAGCGCACAAATGAGCCTGAACCTGCCGCAAGCGATTACCCAATTGTTCCAGGGCATGATGCTGTTTTTCCTGCTGGCCAGTGATGTGCTGATTCTCTACCGACCGCGCTTGAACCTGCGCTGGACCCGTCGCGCCCAAGCCACCGCCGCACAAGCAGGAGCGCTGTGATGGATATCGATCTGCTGAGCAATATTTTCTACGCCATGGTCCGCTGCGGTACGCCGTTGCTGCTGGTGGCGCTGGGGGAACTGATCTGCGAGAAAAGCGGCGTCCTCAACCTGGGCCAGGAAGGCATGATGCTGTTTGGCGCGGTGATCGGTTTCATCGTCGCGTTCAACACCGCAAACCTGTGGCTCGGCGTGTTGCTGGCGATGCTTGCCGGGATACTGTTGTCGTCTCTCTTTGCCTTGGTGGCTCTGGTGTTCAACGCCAATCAGGTGGCCACCGGGCTAGCCCTGACGATTTTCGGTGTGGGCCTGTCGACCTTTGTCGGTGCGGCGTGGGTCGGCAAACCGCTGGCGGGTTTCGAGCCGATGGCGATTCCGTATTTGAGTGAGCTCCCGCTGATCGGACGGATGCTGTTTGCCCAGGATCTGCTGGTGTATCTGTCGTTCGCGTTGTTTGCATTGGTGGCCTGGGTGATTCTGAAAAGCCGCATCGGGCTGATCATTCAAGCGGTCGGCGAAAATCCCGACGCCGCCAGCGCCATGGGCTTGCCGGTTTTGGTTGTACGCACGTTGACGGTGTTGTTCGGCGGCGCAATGGCAGGGTTGGCCGGGGCTTATCTGTCCCTGGCGTACACGCCGATGTGGGCGGAGAACATGAGCGCCGGGCGCGGCTGGATTGCCCTGGCGCTGGTGGTGTTCGCCAGTTGGCGGGTGTGGCGCCTGCTGCTCGGCGCGTACCTGTTCGGGCTCGCCAGCATCCTGCACCTGGTGGCGCAGGGGTTGGGGCTGGCGATTGCGTCCAGTCTGCTGGCGATGCTGCCGTATGTCGCGACCATTGTGGTGTTGGTGCTGTTGTCCCGGGATGCGCTGCGGACACGGTTGTATGCGCCGGTGTCGTTGGGGCAGCCGTGGCAGGCTGGGCATTAGTGGTTGTTTGGGCGGACGCCATCGCGAGCAGGCTCGCTCCTACATAATCGCGTCTTGAGCAATTATTGTGTCTGACGCAAACCCTGCTCGCGATGGCGTCCGCACAGGCAACACCTGAGCCACGCCCCACGCCAATTCAAACACCAGAAAAACCACCAGCAGCGAACTCGCGCCATGGATCAGGGCATAGGCCTGCCAGGCCGAGAACAGGAATCTGCCCACGGCGTCATACCGCCCATAAACCTGCTGCGGATCACGAATCCGCAGCACCGACCATACGCAGACAATCGACCCCAGCAGATTCGCCATCAACATGTGCGCCGGTTCGAACGGTGGCAGCTCACCGGGCAAACTCAACGCCTGACTCACGCCCATCAAAAACCCATGCAACGCTGCAAAACTCCACGGCGTGACAAACGCGAGCATCACGATCAAGTCATACCAGGCACTACCTTGCACCAACCGGCGATATTGCGTTGTAGTCCACATCGACATTGCTCCATCAATTCAGGGAGCAACAAGGCTAAAGCCTGGAGTATGCTCCAGGGTCAAGCCCCCTCGAGACGTCATGATGCGTATCGGTGAATTAGCCCAGGCCAGCGCCGTCAGTCGCGACACGCTACGCTTTTACGAGCAGCGCGGATTGATCGCGGCGCAACGCAGCGCCAACGGGTATCGCGACTATCCGCCAGACATGGTGCAACTGGTGCAGTACATCAAGACCGCACAACGGCTGGGCTTTACCCTCGGCGAGATCGGCAACAGCGTCGCTGCAATCTGGCAGTCGCCCGATCCGGACAGCGCCGTCACGCAACTGCTGCAAGACAAACTCAAACTGATCGAAGCCCGCATGGCCGAACTCGGCGCGCTGCGCGGCGAGTTGCAACAACGGCTCGGGCAACAGTGTCCATTGAATCCACGATCCTGAACTTTCAAGGAAGCCACTCATGTCCAAGGCAAAAACCGCACTCATCATCGGCGCCTCCCGGGGGCTTGGCCTCGGGCTGGTTAAAACCCTGTTGGCCGATGGCTGGCAAGTCACCGCCACCGTGCGCGATCCGCAAAAAGCCGAAGCCTTGCAGGCCCTGGGCAAGGTGCGGATCGAAAAGCTCGACATGGACGATCAGCAAGCGGTGTCCACCCTGAGCCAGCAACTCAAGAGCGAAGTGTTTGACCTGTTGTTCGTCAATGCCGGGGTCAAGGGACCGGAGGTGCAGACGCCGAACGGTGGCGCGACAATGGCCGACGTCGGTCAGCTGTTTTTCACCAACGCCGTGGCGCCGCTCAACCTGGCCCAGCGCTTTGTCGAGCAACTGCGCCCGGACACCGGCGTGCTGGCATTCATGAGCTCAGTGCTGGGCAGCGTGACCATGCCCGATGCGCCGGAGCTGGCGTTGTACAAGGCCAGCAAGGCGGCGTTGAATTCCATGACCAACAGCTTCGTCACTCAGTTGGGCGAAACCAGACTCACCGTGCTGTCGCTGCACCCGGGCTGGGTGAAAACCGACATGGGGGGTGACGGCGCGGACATCGACGTGGAAACCAGCACCCGTGGTCTGGTGGATCAGGTGAATGCGTATGTCGGCCAGGGCGGGCATCATTTCATCAACTACCGGGGTGAAACCATTCCCTGGTAAACGCCATCCTTACTGTAGAAGCGAGCTTGCTCGCGATGGTGTGTCAGCCGACAGCTATGTAGCTGATACTCCATCGCGAGCAAGCTCGCTCCTACAGGGGTTACTCTTCGTCTGGTCGGGTCGGGCTTGCCCGCCAGAGCGTTTTGATCGACACTGCGCACCTCGCCTCCCCGGCGAACCTGGATCAGCAGACAGGGCAACACTGAGCTGGCAACCCTGAACCCAACTTTCAGAGGAGCCGGCCAACATGCCTGCGACCCGTACCTGGTTAAAAAATCCCCTCGCCATTTTCACGGCCAACGGTCTCGATGCCCGTGGCGGTCTGGTGCTGCAAGACGGTTTGATCGTCGAAGTGCTCGGCGCCGGTCAACAACCGTCCGCACCGTGCAACGAAGTGTTCGATGCCCGCGAGCATGTGATCCTGCCGGGCCTGATCAACACCCATCACCACTTCTATCAAACCCTGACCCGCGCCTGGGCGCCGGTGGTCAATCAGCCGCTGTTCCCCTGGCTGAAAACCCTGTACCCAGTCTGGGCACGCCTGACGCCGGAAAAACTCGCCCTCGCCACCAAGGTCGCGTTGGCTGAATTGCTGCTGTCCGGTTGCACCACTGCCGCCGACCATCACTACCTGTTCCCGGAAGGTCTGGAAAACGCGATCGACGTACAAGTTGAAAGCGTTCGCGAGCTGGGCATGCGTGCCATGCTGACCCGCGGTTCCATGAGCCTCGGTGAAAAGGATGGTGGCCTGCCGCCGCAACAAACCGTGCAGGAAGGCGAAGTGATCCTCGCCGATAGCCAGCGGCTGATCGCCGAGTACCACGAACGTGGTGACGGCGCGCAAATCCAGATCGCCCTGGCACCGTGCTCGCCGTTTTCGGTGACACCGGAAATCATGTCGGCCAGTGCCGAACTGGCGAACAAACTCGACGTGCGCCTGCACACCCACCTGGCAGAAACCCTCGACGAAGAAGATTTCTGCCTGCAACGCTTCGGCCTGCGCACCGTGGATTATCTGGACAGCGTAGGCTGGCTCGGCCCGCGTACCTGGCTGGCCCATGGCATCCATTTCAACCCGGATGAAATCGCCCGTCTCGGCGCTGCCGGGACAGGCATCTGCCATTGCCCAAGCTCAAACATGCGCCTGGCCTCGGGCATTTGCCCGAGCATCGATCTGACCGATGCTGGTGCCTTGCTTGGTTTGGGCGTGGACGGTTCGGCGTCCAACGATGCCTCGAACATGATGCTCGAAGCGCGTCAGGCCCTGTACATCCAACGCTTGCGCTACGGCGCCGAGAAAATCACCCCGGAGCGCGTATTGGGTTGGGCGACCAAGGGTTCGGCGAGCCTGCTGGGCCGTACCGATATCGGCGAATTGGCGGTGGGCAAGCAGGCGGACCTGGCGATGTTCAAGCTCGATGAGCTGCGCTTCTCCGGCAGCCATGATCCGGTCTCGGCGTTGCTGCTGTGTGGTGCCGATCGCGCGGATCGAGTGATGGTCGGCGGCAAGTGGCGGGTGATCGATGGGCAGGTCGAGGGGCTGGATCTGAAGGGGTTGATTGCTGAACACAGCCAGGCGGCGCGGCAGTTGATCGCCGGGACCTGATACAACACCGATTAAAACTGTGGGAGCGAGCCTGCTAGCTCCCACATTGGTTTTGTGGAGGGTCAAGGCCATCTGGATTGGCGCACCAGTGGGTGGCAGCAGTGCAAGGGCATGCACTTTTATCGGACTTCAAAGACCCATCGCGAGCCAGCTCGCGATGTCATCACCGCGGATTCATGTTTTGTTGTCTTGTTGGTCAGCAATTTGCATTGCTCTGTGCAAGCCCGAGAGCCCAGCCAACCTCACAACAAAATGGAGTTCCAATTCATGCACAACCGTCCGTTGAAGAAGCTGCTTTGCGCCGTTGCGGCGGCCATCGGTCTGAGCGCCGGTCTGACCGTCAGTGCCAACGAACCGCTGAAAGTCGGCTTCGTCTATATCGGTCCGATCGGTGACCACGGCTGGACGTATCAGCATGAACAGGGGCGCAAGGAACTGGCAGAAAAATTCGGTGCGCAGATCACCACCAACTACGTGGAAAACGTCGCCGAAGGCGCCGACGCCGAGCGGGTGATCCGCAACATGGCCAAGGACAAATACGACCTGATCTTCACTACCTCCTTCGGCTACATGAACCCGACGGTGAAAGTTGCCAAACAGTTTCCCAAGGTGACCTTCGAACACGCCACCGGCTACAAGCAGGACAAGAACCTCGGCACTTACCTGGCGCGCACTTATGAGGGCCGCTACGTCGGCGGCTTCCTTGCGGCGAAGATGACCAAGACCAAAAAAGTCGGCTACGTCGCCTCGTTCCCGATCCCGGAAGTGATCCGCGACATCAACGCCATCCAGCTGGCCCTGAACAAGTACAACCCCGGCACCGAGATCAAGGTGGTGTGGGTCAACTCATGGTTCGATCCGGGCAAGGAAGCGGATGCCGCCAACGCGTTGATCGATCAGGGTGTGGATGTGGTGTTCCAGCACACCGACAGCCCCGCCCCGATCCAGGCCGCCGAACGTCGCGGTGTGTATGCGGTGGGCTACGCTTCGGACATGGCGCACTTCGGACCGAAAGCGGTGCTGACCTCCATCGTCAATGACTGGGGCCCGCACTACATTCAGGCGACCCAAAGCGTGATCGACCATGACTGGAAATCCCTGGACTACTGGGGCGGTTTGAAAGAAGGCACCGTTGAGCTGCCGATCAGCGATCTGGTGCCGGCGACGGTGAAGAGCGAAGCCGAGCAGCTCATCGCCGACATCAAGAGCGGTGCGCTGCAACTGTTCACCGGGCCAATCAAGGATCAGGCCGGGGTCGAAAAAATCCCGGCGGGCGCGAGCGCGACCACGGCGCAACTGGCTTCGATGAATTACTACGTGGAAGGCATGAAGGCCGAGATGCCGAAGTAATTCCCGGCCACCACTTGCGCCGAGTTCCTGCTCTCGCGTTTCGCCGATACCTACGCTTATCGACGGGAACTGAAAGCGGTGTGATGAACCGCCTGGTCAGGTTTTACCAATTGTTGCGGCAACCCTCTGTAGAATGGCGACCATTGCACCTGATGAGAAAAGAATTATGTACGACTGGCTGAACGCCCTGCCCAAGGCAGAATTGCACCTGCACCTGGAAGGCTCGCTGGAACCCGAACTGTTGTTCGCCCTGGCCGAGCGCAACAAGATTGCCCTGCCATGGAACGACGTCGAAACCTTGCGCAAGGCGTATGCCTTCAACAACCTGCAGGAGTTCCTCGACCTGTATTACCGGGGTGCCGATGTGCTGCGCACGTCCCAGGATTTCTATGACCTGACCTGGGCGTACCTGCTGCGCTGTAAAGAGCAGAACGTGATTCACACCGAACCGTTCTTCGACCCGCAGACCCATACCGACCGTGGCATCCCGTTCGAAGTGGTGCTCAACGGTATCGCCGCTGCGCTGAAGGATGGCGAGCAGCAACTGGGTATCACCAGTGGATTGATCCTGAGTTTCCTGCGCCATCTGAGCGAAGACCAAGCGCAGAAAACCCTCGACCAGGCGCTGCCGTTCCGCGATGCGTTCGTCGCCGTGGGCCTGGACAGCTCCGAGATGGGCCACCCGCCGAGCAAGTTCCAGCGCGTGTTCGACCGCGCCCGTCACGAAGGCTTCCTGACCGTAGCCCACGCCGGCGAAGAAGGCCCGCCCGAGTACATCTGGGAAGCCATCGACCTGCTGAAAATCCAGCGCATCGACCATGGCGTGCGCGCCATCGAAGACGAACGCCTGATGCAGCGAATCATCGACGAGCAGATCCCGCTGACCGTATGCCCGTTGTCGAACACCAAGCTTTGCGTGTTCGATCACATGTCACAGCACAACATTCTCGACATGCTGGAGCGCGGCGTAAAAGTGACCGTGAACTCCGATGACCCGGCGTACTTCGGTGGCTATGTCACCGAGAACTTCCATGCGCTGCACACCCACCTGGGCATGACTCAGGATCAGGCCAAACGCCTGGCGCAGAACAGCCTCGATGCGCGGCTGGTGAAACCCTAGGCAGCACCGCAAATCCAACTGTAGGAGCTGGCTTGCCAGCGAAGGCGCCCCCCCACTCAACCATGATGCTGAATGTGGCGCCGTCTTCGCTGGCAAACCAGCTCCTACAGATTGGGGTAAGGTTTTAAAGCGCCATTTCCAGTTCGGTTTCCTGGGCAAAGCGATGGATCTCGCGTTGGCCGGAGGCCGTCACCTGCAAGGCTCGGGAATCGTTGGGCAGGCTCAACCACCCCGACTGCATGAACAGCTGCAACAATGCCGCGCCCAGCGAGCCGCCCATGTGCGGGCGTCTTTCGCTCCAGTCAGGGCATGCGCAGGCAACCCTGCCGTTGTGATGGGCCAGCGCCTGGATGAACACTCCCCGTGCCGCCAACCCCGTCGCGCCCTTGAGCGTGACCGTGACCCGCTGATCAAACTGTTCGATCCAGCCTGCCTCCAGCAGTCGCTGATACAGATCGGCGGACAGGGTGCCCCCCAAGTGATCGTCGCACAGTCGGGCACTCAGCAATGACGAACGCACCGCCCGGGGTTTGACGAGAGGCGCATTGCGCTTGAATACGTCCGGAATACCCTGGGGTGCGCTGGCGAAGGTCGCGCTGGCCAGTGCTTCGATTGCCGCCCCGACCTCGGGCGCGGCCAGACGGAAGAAGCGTTTGCGGCCGCGGCTTTCAACCTTGAGCAGACCTCCAGCGGACAAACGTCCCAGGTGTGCACTGGCCGAAGACGGTGACAGGCCAGCCAGCAATGCCAACTCTTCGGTTGCTCGCGCCGAACCATCCATCAAGGCCCACATCATTGCGCTGCGCTTTGGGTCAGCCAGCAATGTGGCGATCTGGCTGATGCAAGGTGCATGTTCCATGTATTCACTCCCTGTTGAATCGTTTCGTTTACTGCCCAGAAACATCTTGACCAGTAATGTGTCGTCGGCCAATCCGTGGAGACTGTCATAAACCCGGCGACGCCTTGCTCACTCATTTGCGCTGCCTGGCCGACGCTGCGAAGGCCAGAAGGATGACCGTGCAGCCGGACCGACTCGAACGTGGACCCGCCATTGGGGGATCGACGCTACCTACATGATGAGGGCGCTAGTATATGCGGGTTGGTCGCGGGATCCTGTACTCCGCCCGGCATAGGTGGTGATCGTTCCTGAGAGAAATTTCTCTTTTTTCGTGCGACTAATGATCGATATCCGAAAAACCTGGAAATTGACTGCTCAAAAGTTCACATCGGCTGACAAGCATTTCACGCAAGAGATTCACCGGCTTACTCAATTGCGCGCGATGGGCGCACAATAGATTCAGCGGGGCGCGCTCACAGAGCAGTTCCGGCATCAGCACCTTCAAGCGGCCGGCCAGTACATCGGCGGCCACATCGAGCCAGGACTTGTAAGCGATCCCGGCACCTGCCACGGCCCAAAGGCGCACGACATCGGCATCGTCACTGAAGCGATCGCCGCTGACGGTCAGGCTGACTTCACGTTTGCCGTCGTGAAAACTCCAGTGGTCGTGGACCCGGCTGCCGAGCATGTACAACAGGCAATTGTGCTGTGCCAGTTGCTCCAGATGCCGCGGCTCGCCATGCCGAGCCAGATAGCCGGGAGCGGCGCACAACACCCGGCGGTTCTGCGGGGCGATGGGCAGCGCTACCAGGCTGGAGTCCTCCGGTTCACCGTAGCGCAGGGCAATGTCTACCGGTTGGCGAAACAGATCGGCGATGCGGTCCCCCAGCAGCAGGCGCACGGTGAGTTTCGGATGCTCGCGTTGAAACTCGTCGAGCCAGGGCAGCAGCAGGTTGCGGCCAAAGTCCGATGGCGCCGACAGTTGCAGAACCCCGCTGACCTGGTCCTGACCACTGGCCAGCAATCGCCGGCCCTCGTCTAGATTGCTCAGGGCCGCGCGAGCGTATTCGAGAAAGCCCTCGCCTTCGGCGGTCAAGCGCAGGCTGCGGGTCGAACGGGCCAACAAACGGGCGCCGAGTTGCTGTTCGATGCGCTTGAGCGCCGCACTGGCCACGGCTGCCGACATGTCCATGCCCCGTGCGGCGGCGGACAGACTGCCCAGGTCCGCCGCCCGGACAAACAACTGCAAGTCATCGAAACGCAGCATCAAGAGCACCGATTATCAAAAAAATATTGAAAGAGACTGCTCTTTTAGCCGGTTTTATCTTCGGGAGAAATAGCCAATCATCTGCCCCATCGAATCTCTTCTCTATTAGTGTTCAGGAGCCGCCCATGAAAGCCATTGCCTACTACGCCTCTTTGCCGATCAGTGACGACAAAGCTCTGCAAGACATCGAATTGCCGGACCCGGTTGCCGGTCCCCGCGACTTGCTGGTAGAAGTCAAAGCCATCTCGGTCAACCCGGTGGACACCAAGGTGCGCCAGAACGTCCAGCCCGAAGGTGGCGCGGCCAAGGTGTTGGGTTGGGATGTGGCCGGTGTGGTCAAGGCGGTGGGCAGTGAGGTGACGCTGTTCCAGGCCGGCGACAAGGTGTATTACGCCGGTTCCATCGCGCGTGCGGGCGGCAACAGCGAGTTGCATGTGGTGGACGAGCGCATCGTCGGCCACATGCCAAAGACCCTTGGTTTCGCCGAGGCCGCGGCCCTGCCACTCACCGCGATCACGGCGTGGGAACTGTTGTTCGAGCGCCTGCAAGTGCGCGAAGGCAAAACCGACGAAGGCCAGAGCCTGTTGATCGTCGGCGCGGCGGGTGGCGTGGGCTCGATGCTTACGCAGCTCGCTCATCAACTGACGGCCCTGAAAGTCATCGGCAGTGCTTCACGTGCGCAGACCCAAAGCTGGGTGAAGGAACTGGGAGCCGATCTGGTGATCGACCATAGCCAGCCACTGAGCGAAGCACTCAAGCATGCCGGTGTGGATCAGGTCACCCATGTCGCCAGCCTGACCCAGACCGATCAGCACCTGGACCAACTGGTCGAGGCATTGGCGCCCCAAGGCAAGCTGGCGCTGATCGATGACCCCAAGTCGCTGGACGTGACCAAGCTCAAGCGCAAGAGCCTGTCACTGCACTGGGAGTTCATGTACACCCGTTCGCTGTTTGAAACCGCGGACATGATCGAGCAGCACAACCTGCTCAATCGCGTCGCCTGGCTGATCGATGCCGGGACCCTGAAAACCACGGTGGGCGGACACTTCGGCACGATCAATGCAGCCAATTTGCGCCGTGCCCATGCCCTGCTGGAGAGTGGCAAAGCCAAGGGCAAGATTGTGCTGGAAGGGTTCTGAGGCGCTGAAAAAAACCATCGCTGATTTCATCGCCTTCTGCGTTTTTTCGTCTGCGACCGGGACGTCCCGGTCGCAGACGACCCCTGTGGGCGCCATCAAAAAGCCTTGTTTTTTTTAGTTACAAACCGTCAGTCCGACAGTTGACCCTTGTCACAATGGTGCTCGTATTCAGGACTACAATCGAATCTCCTGCGAGGCAGCCTTTTACGAGACATCTTTTACGAGACATCCTTTACGAGAGGAGTTCAGCTATGAAGATCCTGATAAAAGAACTGGCAAAGTCCCAGTGGCAAGTTCGCTTAGACCAACATGCTGTGACGTTCCGCAGCGAAGCAGAAGCTCGCGCTTTCACCCGTACTCTTGAAGCCCGCATCCAGGCCCCTCACCCCATTCCCGTCCTCCACCCGCAGCGTGCAGCCGGCTGACTCCGGCCTCAAACCTGGGCTTGCGCCAGCGCCCGGGCATTTTGCAAGCGCCGGGTGAGCATCGCCGCGCTCACCACCAGAATTCCACACAGGCTGATGACCATGGCCATCGGCACGGCGCTACCGTCGTGCAGCACGCCCACCAGCGCAGAGGCACCGGCAGCCACGCTGAATTGCAGGCAGCCGAGCAGCGCCGACGCGCTGCCGGCCCGTCCGCCCTGCCCGCTCATCGCGCAGGCCGCGGCGTTGGGACTGATGCAACCGAGGCTGGCGATACAGATGAACAATGGAATCAGCAGCGGCCACAGGTGTGCCGGGTGCAGGGCGCTGACAGCGAGCAGGGTCAAGCCGGCCGCCAGATAAACCCACACCGCGCGCGCCAGCAAGAACATCGGGCCACGTTTGGCCAGTAACCGCGCATTGACCTGCGCCACCAGAATGAAACCCGCCGCATTGGTGCCGAACAGCCAGCCGAAATGCTCGGCTGGAACGCCGTAGAGCTTGATGATGATGAAGGGTGAGCCGGCGATGTAGGCAAACATCCCGGCGATGGCGATGCCCCCGGTCAAGGCATGGCCAAGAAATATCGGGTCAGCCAGCAACCGGCCGTACTGACGCAGCGCACCCGACAACGGTTGACGCGGTATGTGGGCTGGCATGCTTTCCGGCAATCCCGTCGCAACCGCGAGCCCCGCCAGCGCACTGAAAGCGGTCAAGGCCAAGAAGATCGACTGCCAGCCTGTCGTGTTGACCAGCAACCCACCCAGCAATGGCGCGAGGATGGGGGCAAGCCCCATCACCAGCATCAGTTGCGAAAAGACTTTCGCCGAACCCACCGCATCACACTTGTCGCTGACCACCGCCCGGGAAATCACCATCCCCGCGCAGCCGCCCAGCGCCTGGACGAAACGCGCGCCGATCAGCCATTCCAGATTCGGCGCATAGGCGCACGCCACGGAGGCAACGGTGAACAGGCCGACACCGGTGAGCAACGGAATGCGTCGCCCGAAACGATCCGCCACCGGACCATAGGCCAACTGACCGATGGACAAGCCAAGGAAGTACGCCGCCAACGTCATCTGAACGTGATTTTCGTCCGTCCCGAAAGCCAGAGCCATGGCCGGGAAGGCCGGTAGATAGAAGTCGATCGCCAGCGGACCGAAAGCGCTCAAGGCGCCAAGTATCAGAATGGTACGCAAGTTCATCAGGCATCCAGTGGGGCAGAAGTCGGCAGCCCGACAGTCTAGCCGCACATGGACGCCTTGAACATTCCGGTAGCTCGCTAACTATCAAATTCAGACCAGTTTGATGCCGTAACCCTCTTCGCTGATCGCCTCGATCACTTGCTGGGCGGTCAGCGCACTTTCGACACCGACCTCCCTGGCCGCCAGATCAACCCGCACACTGGCCGCCGGGTCTTTGGCCTGGACCGCCTGAGTGATGGCCTTGACGCAGTGACCACAAGACATGCCTTCAACGTTGAACACTTGCATGGGATGACTCCTTTTCCGAGGTTGAACCCAGTTTTGAGCTTGCCACCATGGCAAGGTCAAGTTCTGAAGCTAGCTGCCGGGCTGGCAATCGGCGCGACGCTCGGCCAAGCTGCGTCCATCAATGACTCGAACTCAGGAGATTCAGCCATGCGCTGGTCAGTTTTCAGCCTGTTTGGTTTTCTCAGCCTTTTCGCCGCCGTGCCTTCGGCCAATGCTGCCGGTCAGGATTATGGCGTGCTGATCATTTCCCGCGAGCGCCTGGAAGTCGCGACCAGTTGCGAAATCGGTGTGTACATCCAGGATCAATTGGCGGCGCGGCTGTTTCAGGAGCAAAGCACCTCGTTCAACCTGCCGCCCGGCATCGTCTCGCTGCGCCTGAAACTGCTGCCGGGCCAGGTCCCGGGTTGCAATCCGGGCATGCTCGCGCCGGGTTCGCAGGATATCCAGCTCAAGGCTGGCGATGTGCTCAAGTACCGGATCGCGATGACGCAGGAAGGGATGTCCCTCAAACGGGCCGGTCTCGGTTATTGATCGGTGACTTGATCTGAAACATGGCACTTGACCTTGCCAGCATGGCAAGGTTGATCCTGTGGTCATCTACTACAGGGAGTGCGACCGATGTCCGAATCCACCACGTTCGACCTGCCGATTGCCGGTATGACCTGCGCCAGTTGCGCCGGACGGGTCGAGCGCGCCTTGAGCAAAGTCATTGGCGCCAGTGCCGTCAGCGTCAACCTCGCCACTGAACAGGCGCGGGTGCAGGCACCCAGCGACAGCTTGCCTGCCTTGATGGATGCCGTAGCCAAGGCCGGCTACAGCGTGCCGCAGCACAGCCTGGAACTGAGCATCGACGGCATGACCTGCGCATCCTGCGTCGGTCGGGTCGAGCGTGCGCTGGGCAAGGTTGCGGGCGTGAAAAGCGTCAGCGTCAACCTGGCCAACGAACGCGCCCACCTTGAACTGCTCGGCCAGATCGATCCGCAAACCTTGATCGCCGCAGTGACCAAGGCTGGCTATAGCGCCAGCATCTGGGAAGTCGAACACCCGTCGACCGACAACCAGCAACAACGCCTGCATCGCGAACGCCAGGCCTTGATCATCGCCATTGCCCTCGCCTTGCCACTGGTATTGCCGATGCTGCTACAACCCTTCGGCGTGCACTGGATGCTCCCGGCCTGGGTGCAATTTGCCTTGGCCACGCCGGTGCAATTCATCTTCGGCGCACGGTTTTACGTCGCCGCGTGGAAAGCCGTGCGCGCCGGGGCCGGCAACATGGACCTGCTGGTTGCCCTGGGCACCAGCGCCGGGTATGGCTTGAGCCTGTACGAATGGGCCACCGCCGCCGGGCGCATGCCGCATCTGTATTTCGAAGCTTCGGCGGTGGTGATCGCCCTGGTGCTGCTGGGCAAGTACCTGGAAAGCCGCGCCAAGCGCCAGACCGCCAGCGCCATCCGTGCCCTCGAAGCCTTGCGCCCGGAACGGGCGATTCGGGTGATCGATGGCCACGAGCAAGACGTCGCCATCAGCACCCTGTGCCTCAATGACCTGGTGATGGTCAAACCCGGCGAACGCTTCCCGGTGGACGGCGAAGTGGTTGAAGGCCAGAGCCATGCCGACGAAGCTCTGATCAGCGGCGAGAGCCTGCCGGTGCCCAAGCAACCCGGCGACAAAGTCACCGGTGGCGCGATCAACGGTGAAGGCCGGTTGCTGGTGCGTACCCAGGCCCTCGGTGCGGAAACCGTGCTGGCGCGGATCATCCGTCTGGTAGAAGACGCCCAGGCCGCAAAAGCACCGATCCAGAAACTGGTGGATAAAGTCAGCCAGGTGTTCGTGCCCACCGTGCTGCTGATTGCCCTGGCGACCCTGATCGGCTGGTGGCTGTATGGCGCGCCGATGGAATCCGCGCTGATCAATGCCGTGGCGGTGCTGGTGATCGCCTGTCCGTGCGCCCTGGGCCTGGCCACGCCGACGGCGATCATGGCCGGCACCGGCGTGGCGGCTCGCTACGGGATTCTGATCAAGGACGCCGAAGCACTGGAGAGTGCCCATGAAGTCAGCGCTGTGGTGTTTGACAAGACCGGTACCCTGACCTCCGGCGCCCCACGCATTGCTCATCTGAGCGCCATCGACGGTGATGAGGCGAGCCTGCTGCAACTGGCCGGCGCCCTGCAACGCGGCAGTGAGCATCCGCTGGCCAAGGCTGTTCTGGATGCCTGTACCGAGCGTGGATTGAAGGTGGCCGATGTCGGCGACAGCCAGTCCCTGACCGGCCGCGGCATCGCTGGCAACCTCGAAGGGCGTCGCCTGGCGCTGGGCAATCGGCGTCTGCTGGAGGAAAGCGGCTTGAATGCCGGGTCGTTTGCCGACTCGGCAATCGCGTGGGAAAATGAAGGCCGGACCTTGTCCTGGCTGATCGAACAATCCCCAAAACCGCAGGTGCTGGGCCTGTTCGCCTTCGGTGACACCCTCAAGCCCGGCGCGCTGCAGGCGGTACAACAACTGAGCGCACGGAACATCAGTAGCCATCTGCTGACCGGCGACAATCGCGGCAGCGCCAACGTGGTGGCCGAGGCACTGGGCATCCACGATGTGCACGCCGAAGTGCTGCCGGCGGACAAAGCCGCCACAGTCGCTGCACTGAAACAAACCGGGGTGGTGGCGATGGTCGGCGATGGTATCAACGACGCCCCGGCACTGGCCGCCGCCGACATCGGCATCGCCATGGGCGGCGGCACCGACATCGCCATGCACGCGGCCGGCATCACCCTGATGCGCGGCGATCCGCGGCTGGTGCCGGCAGCACTGGAGATCAGCCGCAAGACCTACGCCAAGATTCGCCAAAACCTGTTCTGGGCCTTCGTCTATAACCTGATCGGCATTCCGCTGGCGGCGTTCGGCTTCCTCAATCCAGTGCTGGCCGGTGCGGCGATGGCATTGTCGAGCGTCAGCGTGGTGAGCAATGCGTTACTGTTGAAAACCTGGAAACCCAAGGACCTGGAGGATAACCGATGAACATCGGCCAAGCGGCCCGCCACAGCGGCCTGAGCGCAAAGATGATCCGTTATTACGAATCCATCGGCCTGCTCAAGGCGGCCCATCGCACCGACAGCGGTTATCGGGTGTACGGCGATGACGACCTGCACACGCTGGCGTTCATCAAGCGCTCGCGGGACCTGGGGTTTTCCCTGGAAGAAGTCGGCAAGTTGCTGACCCTCTGGCAAGACCGCCAGCGCGCCAGCGCCGATGTGAAAGCGTTGGCCCGCCAGCACATCGATGAGTTGAACCAGAAGATCCGCGAGCTGGGTCAGTTGCGCGACACCTTGCAGGACCTGGTTGAGCACTGTCAGGGCGATCATCGGCCGGATTGCCCGATCCTGAAGAATCTGGAATCGGGGTGTTGCCCCTGATCACAAATCACCCTGTAGGAGCTGCCGCAGGCTGCGATCTCTTGATCTTGCTTCTAAAAAAACAAAATCAAGAGATCGCAGCCTTCGGCAGCTCCTACAGAGGCGCACAAAAAACCCGGCCGAAGCCGGGTTTTGCTTTAACCGATCACTGCATCCAGGGCGGAGGCGGTTCTTCGGTCTTGCCCGGCGGCGCATCGTCCGCCGCGCGCACGGCTTGCTTGCGCTCTTCATCCAGGCGCGCGGCCTCGATCTCGCGCATGATTCCGCCCACGTCGGCCAGCTCTTCCGTGTCGGCGAACTCGCCGGTCAGGACACTGGCCGGGTGCAAGGTGCCAGCTTCGTACAAGGCCCACATTTCCTTGGCGTACTTGGTCTTCTTCAACTCCGGCGCAAACCGCCCGAAGTAGGACGCCATGTTGCCCACATCGCGCTCCAGCATGCTGAACGCGTGGTTGTTGCCCGCCGCGTCCACTGCTTGCGGCAGGTCGATGATCACCGGGCCGGTCGGCGTCAGCAGCACGTTGAACTCGGACAAGTCGCCGTGCACCAGACCGGTACACAGCATCAGCACGATCTGGGAAATCAGATACGCGTGATACTCGCGGGCCTGGTCCGGCTCCAGCACCACATCGTTCAGACGCGGCGCGGCATCGCCGTATTCGTCGGCCACCAGCTCCATCAGCAGTACGCCTTCGAGGAAGTCGTACGGCTTGGGCACCCGCACACCGGCATTGGCCAGGCGGAACAGCGCCGCCACTTCGGCGTTCTGCCAAGCGTCTTCGGTTTCCTTGCGGCCAAACTTCGAGCCCTTGGCCATCGCACGGGCCTGACGGCTGTTGCGCACCTTGCGGCCTTCCTGGTATTCGGCCGCCTGACGGAAACTGCGTTTATTCGCCTCCTTGTAGACCTTCGCGCAACGTAACTGGTTACCGCAGCGCACCACATAAACAGCTGCTTCTTTACCACTCATGAGTGGGCGCAGCACCTCGTCGACCAGACCGTCCTCGATCAGGGGTTCAATGCGTTTTGGAGTCTTCATCAGCTTTTATTGTGGGTCCTTTATTACCAAACACGCGAAAGTCATTCGTTATACGGCAATCCACCCACGGGGGGGAGGGGTTACCGACTTATGAGTATTGCACAAGCGCACAATGTGCCGATTTCATCAGGAAAAACCGACGACCGTCACGGCTCGCTCCAGATCATAGCCGAGCCTGCGTCACTTGTTGTGCAAGGGTATTGAGGGCAATAGCGACAGGAGCTGACATCACAACTCACACCTTCCGTAGGATTTTTCCCATCGGGCCTCAATTTCCTCCGACAACAGCCGAAGTCCTTAGTGACAAAGTGATTTGTCCGACAATCGCTCCCCCAATAATGGCGATGCCGCACTCAAGGACCCGGGTTGACCAAGAACGTTTACGCCTGCCAATAAACCGCGAGTCATCTGCACTGCGTGGGCCTATAAGAAAATCTGGAGCGCGGATGAACATCAAACAGAAGTTGACCTGGGCGTTTGCAATCATCGCCTGCCTGCCCGTGGTGCTGGTCGCCACCCTCGTTGTGCTGAACCTGCGCAGTGATGCCAGGGACGAATTCGTCGACGGCAGTGCCCGCGAGATTCGTCAGGTCAGCAACGCCATGCAATTGTTCTTTGACGGCATCAGCCAGAACGTCGATTACCTGGCCAAGCAGCCGCTGATCCGAAACTCCGACGACAGCCTCAAGACTTACATGGCCGCCAACGCCGAGAGCGTCCCTCAGGGCGAGGCGGACAAGAAAGTCTTCACCCTGCTCCAGGACTTGGGCAACAGCCACCCGGCCTACGCCTACGCCATCCTCGGCACGGCGGCGGGCGGCTACGTGTCGTGGCCGGATGATCCGAAGTTGAACAATTACGACCCGCGCCAGCGCCCCTGGTACAAGGCGGCCCAGGCCAAACCGGGCAAGCCGTTGCGCACCGAGGCCTATTACTGGGCCCAGGACGACGCGACCTACGTCAGCACCGTGCGCACCATCGACAACAAGTTGGGCACCAACGGCGGTGTGGTCAGCATCGACGTGACGCTCAAGCAGCTCACCGAAATCGTCAAGCAGATCAAGCTCGGTGAAACCGGCTACCTGATGCTGCTGGAAAACACCGGCATGGTGCTGGTGGATCCGAAACAACCGGAACACAACTTCAAACCGCTGAATAGCCTTGGCGACGGCTACGCGCAACTGGCCAAGGCCGGCAAGGGCCTGGTGGAAGTGGAGTTGAACGGCGAACACTACATGGCCAACGTCTGGCCGTCGGAGCAACTGGGCTGGACCTTCATCGGCCTGATCAAGCAGGACGACGTGATGAGTTCCGCGACCCAGTTGACCTGGTTGATCGCCATCATCGCCGCCGTCCTGGCCGTCATCTTCGCCATCGTCGGCGCCAGTTTTGCCAGCCTCATCGTGCGCCCGATCCGCAGCGTGGCCAGCGGCCTGGAAGGCATCGCCCAGGGCGAAGGCGACCTGACCCAGAACCTGCAAATCCGTGGCAACGACGAAACCGCGCAACTGGCCAACTGGTTCAACCAGTTTCTGACGGCGATTCGCAACCTGATCCAGAACATCGGCGGTGCGGCGGGCAAGATCCTCGACACATCGAAGAGCTCGACCCAGGTCTCCAGCGACATGGCCGAAGCCGCCGGACGCCAGCGTGAGGCAGTGGACATGGTCTCCACGGCGTTCCACGAAATGGTCGCCACCGCCAACGAAGTCGCGCGTTCTTGCAGTCAGGCGGCGGAGTCTGCCGACAGTGGCCAGCGCCAGGCGCGCGAAGGTCAGCAGCAGATCGATGCGGCGGTGAACAGCGTTGATCGCCTGAGCCAGGAAATCGAACAGTCGGCCCAGTCGATGCAACAGCTCGAACGCGACAGCAACGACATCCAGTCGATCCTGGGGACCATCCGCTCGATCGCTGAACAGACCAACCTGCTGGCGCTGAACGCCGCGATCGAAGCGGCCCGTGCCGGTGAACAGGGGCGCGGCTTTGCCGTGGTGGCTGACGAAGTGCGGGCCCTGGCCAAGCGCACGGCCGACTCCACCGCAGAAATCGACGGGCTGCTGGGCAACCTGGCCAAACGCACCAGCCAGGTGACCCAGCAGATGCACGCCAGCCTGGAAGTGTCCCAGCAATCGGTGACGCGCATCGGCGAGGCGCGCAACAGCTTCGGGCAGATTCGTGAGTCGGTGGACGTGATCCGCGACATGAACACCCAGATCGCCACGGCGGCGGAACAACAGCATCAAGTGGCCGAAGACATCAACCGGCACATCAGCCAGATCCATGGCGATGCGCAGTTGGTGGCAGAACTGGCCAACTCGGCGCGCCTGGATTCCCAGAGCCTGGCCGGGTTGTCGAATGAGCTGGACGGGTTGGTGCGCAGGTTCCGTACCTGATCCCTATTGTCGGGTGGCCGCTTCGCGGCCATTCGCTGGCAAGCCAGCTCCTACACGTGTTGCGCAGCGGCCCAACCTGTAGGAGCTGGCTTGCCAGCGAAGGCGATCTCACGGTCGAAACAGAAACAACGGCATTCTTGTTCAACGTTCGAGAATGGCAGTCACCCCCTGCCCGCCCGCCGCGCAGATCGAAATCAGTCCCCGTCCCTTGCCCGCCGCATCCAGCAACTTCGCCAGGTTGGCGACGATGCGCCCGCCGGTGGCGGCAAACGGGTGCCCCGCCGCCAGGGAACTGCCTTTGACGTTGAGTCGGCGGCGGTCAATCGAGCCCAATGGCGCATCGAGGCCGAGACGGGTTTTGCAATACTGCGGATCTTCCCAGGCCTTCAATGTGCACAGCACTTGCGCGGCGAAGGCTTCGTGGATTTCGTAGTAGTCGAAATCCTGCAAGGTCAGGCCATTGCGCGCTAGCAAACGTGGCACGGCGTAGACCGGCGCCATCAACAACCCTTCGGCACCGTTGACAAAATCCACCGCCGCCGCTTCGCCGTCGCGCCAGTAGGCAAGAATCGGTAACCCGCGTGCCTTGGCCCATTCCTCATTGCCCAGCAGCACCAGTGACGCGCCATCGGTCAGCGGCGTGGAGTTGCCTGCGGTCAGGGTGCCCTTGGCGCTTTTCTCATAGGCTGGTTTGAGCGCGGCGAGCTTTTCCAGCGTGGAGTCCGGGCGCAGGTTGTTATCGCGAGTAAGGCCCATAAATGGCGTCATCAGGTCGTTGTGCCAGCCCTCGGCGTAGGACGCGGCCAGTTTCTGATGGCTCTCGAGCGCCAATTGATCCTGTGCCTGGCGAGGGATGTTCCAGGTCTGGGCCATCAGCTCGCAATGCTGGCCCATGGACAACCCGGTGCGCGGCTCGCCATTGCGCGGGAATTCGGGGATCAGATGCTTGGGACGCAACTGCAGGAAGGTTTTCAGTTTGTCGCCGGTGGTTTTCGAGCGGTTGGCTTGCAGGAGGGTTTTGCGCAGGCCCTCGCTGACACTGATCGGCGCATCCGAGGTGGTGTCCACGCCACCGGCAATGCCGCAGTCGATCTGGCCCAGGGCAATCTTGTTCGCCACCAGCAACGCCGCTTCCAGCCCGGTGCCGCACGCCTGCTGGATGTCATAGGCCGGAGTGGCCGGCGACAGTCGCGAACCGAGTACGCACTCGCGCGTGAGGTTCATGTCCCGCGACAACTTGAGCACGGCCCCGGCGACCACTTCGCCGATGCGTTGGCCGTGCAGGTTGTAACGTTCGATCAGGCCTTCGAGGGCGGCGGTGAGCATCACCTGATTACTGGCCGTGGCGTAGGGGCCATTGGAGCGGGCGAAGGGAATCCGGTTACCGCCGATAATCGCGACGCGGCGCAGTTGGGTCATGAAATGCTCCTGATGAAATAGCCAAAATTGAAACTACCCCCTGTAGGAGCTGCCGAAGGCTGCGATCTTTTGATCTTGATTCCAAAAAGCCAAGTCAAAAGATCGCAGCCTTCGGCAGCTCCTACAATGACCAAGCGTAGGCCTTATCTCGTGGATCGAACGACTGATAGCCATTCATGGTCCACACTTTGATCCCCAGCTTTTGGAGCGTGTTCCATGTCTGACCGCTATATCGACTTCGCCAATTCGTCCATCGGCCATCGCCTGCTCGGCGCCCTGGGGTTGCCGGCGCCGACCAGGCTGGAGCGCTGGCAAGCAGGCCGACTGCGGCCCGTGGTAGGTGCGTTGTTGATCGGCGGCGGGCCGTTGGCGGAACACGTCAGCGCCTTCGCCAACCGCCTGACCGACGTGATCTACAGCTACGGCACCGAGCCTTCGATGGCCACGGCCTGGATTCCCGGCCATGGACCGAAACTCAAGGCTGTGGTGTTCGATGCCAGTGACCTGCTGCACACCGACCAGCTCAAGCAACTGCGCGAGTTCTTCCAGCCGCTGATGAAGAACCTCGAACACTGCGCGCACCTGGTGATTCTCGGACGCGATCCGCAAAGCCTGCGCGACCCGTTCGCCGCCAGTGCGCAGCGTGCCCTGGAAGGTTTCAGCCGTTCGCTGGCCAAGGAGTTGCGCAGCGGTGGCACCTTGCAATTGATCTACGTCGGCGAAGGTGCCGAGGCGCAACTGGAAGGCCCGCTGCGGTTTTTCCTCTCACCGAAAAGCGCCTTCGTGTCCGGGCAGGTCATTCGCTTGAATGCGTGCTCAACGCCAGTCACCGACTGGACACGCCCGCTCGCCGGGCCCAAGGCACTGGTCACCGGCGCAGCACGCGGTATCGGTGCCGCCATCGCGGAAACCCTGGCCCGTGATGGTGCCGACGTCATCCTGCTCGACGTGCCCCCGGCCAAAACCGATCTCGAAGCCCTCGCCGCACGCCTCGGTGGGCGCAGCATCACCCTCGACATCTGCGCCGAAGACGCCGCCGCGCAGTTGATCGAACAGTTGCCCGACGGCCTTGACATCGTGGTGCACAACGCCGGCATCACTCGTGACAAAACCCTGGCCAACATGACCCCCGAATACTGGGACGCCGTGCTGGCGGTCAACCTCAATGCGCCGCAAGTGCTGACCAAAGCCCTGCTCGACAGCGGCACCCTGCACGACAACGGCCGGGTGATACTGCTGGCGTCCATCAGCGGCATCGCCGGCAATCGCGGGCAAACCAATTACGCCGCGAGCAAGGCCGGGCTCATTGGCCTGGCGCAAGCCTGGGCGCCACTGCTCCACGAGCGCGGCATCAGCATCAACGCCGTGGCGCCGGGCTTCATCGAAACGCAGATGACCGCGCACATTCCCTTCGGCCTGCGCGAAGCCGGACGGCGCATGAGTTCGCTTGGCCAAGGCGGCTTGCCACAAGACGTCGCCGAAGCCGTGGCCTGGCTCGCGCAACCGGGCACCGGCGCGTTTACCGGGCAAGCGTTGCGCGTGTGTGGGCAAAGCGCTCTGGGGGCTTAAGGATGATCACCGACTGGCACACACTCAACCGCGAACCCAGCTTGCCGGGGTTGTACGCACGAGCGGCGACACGGCGCAAAATCACCGGCACCACCCTGCCCGATTCGGGCTTGCGTTGCTGGGTCGAAGTCGATCCCAAGCGCCTGTCGGCCTATCGCAAGGTCTGTGGTTTCGCCGACAACGGCCTGCTACCGCCGACCTACCCGCACATCCTCGGGTTTGCCTTGCAGATGCAGTTGCTCACGGCCAGGGACTTCCCGTTCCCGCTGCTGGGCCTGATACACCTGAGCAATCGCATTCGTATACTGCGCCCCATGGGCGGGGTGAATCGGGTGCGCGTCAGCGTACAAGTGCAGAACCTGCAACCCCACGCCAAAGGCGCGACGTTCGATTTGTTGACCAGCCTCGACGATCAGTTGGGGCCGTTGTGGGAAGCAGAAAGCCGGATGCTCTGTCGCGGCGTCAAACTCGAGGGTGAACCGCCGGAAGAACCTCTGACAACCAACCTGGCCTTGAGCGAAATCGAGCACTGGAAAGCGCCCTCGGACATCGGCCGGCAATACGCCAAGGTGTCCGGCGACTACAACCCGATCCACCTGAGCACGGCCAGCGCCCGACTCTTCGGTTTCCCGACCGCCATCGCCCACGGCTTGTGGAACAAGGCGCGCACGCTGGCTGCGCTGGCCGGGCACCTGCCAGCGGCGAATGTCGAGATCGCGGTGCAATTCAAGAAGCCGGTACGGTTGCCCAGTGAAGTGACGTTGCTGGCCAGTGCGCCGGGACCTAGCGGGGATCTGCAGTTGGTGGGCGCCGGGGATCTGGAGCATATGGTCGGGCAGTGGCGGCCGGTTGCCTGACAAGGCTGATGTCTGTGGCGAGAGGGCTTGCACCCTCGCCACAAAAGCTGCGTGGTCAGTCTTGCGGATCGAGATTATCCAACGCCCGGTTCACCGCCAGCTCACCCAGCATGATCACCTGCGCAATCCCCAGCATCGTATTGCGCTGCGAGCCTTCCAGAAACCCCGCGAAATCACTCGCCATCACACTCGCCGACGCCAGTGATTCACAGGCGTGGGCCAGCAGGGTTTCAGTGTCGATGTCCGGAGCGATGACGAACATCGTGCTGGGCTTGTGGGTGACAGGTTGCCTAGGTGGATTGAGGTAGTGATCGAGGGCGCGGTCGGCGGCTTCGTGGAGTTTGTTTGAGTGGGGGGATTGATAGGGGGAAACCTCGTCGGTTTCGGGGGGATTTGGGGTGGGTTTGAACATGGTGAAGCTCCATTCTTGGATTTGGAGTTCGCCATCACTGCGACCAAGCAGAAGGGTGGCGAACCGTACGCAGGTTGGTCGACCAGGGAATGGAAACCCGGCAGGGCCTGGGCCCTCCCACGCACAGCTCGCCATTAAGCAAGCACAAAAATGCCGCTCGCGCGGCACTGTGCGCCATTCTAAACCCGGGCGACCAAACCCGATCACTGATTTTGCAGCGACAGACAAAGGCTAGAGATCGCGCTTCTGACGGACAACCTGAAAAACATGTCGGAGGTTTCCTCGGGACTTGAGGAAAACTACACAGGATTGGTCGGCTGACAGGCCGTCTTCGCTGGCAAGCCAGCTCCTACAGTTGATCAGAGTATGCCTGCAAGAGATTGGTCGGCTGGCAGGCCGCCTTCGCTGGCAAGCCAGCTCCTACAGTTGATCGGCGTACACCGACGCTTTTCACCACTCATCAGGCCGAGCGTTAGCTCGCCTGCAGCTTTTGATCTTGATTTACCCGCCCCCTCGGGAGGCTGAGTGGAGGTGTTCATCCGGGGATGGGCGCGCAGCGCCGTTCGACGCAGTCGAACTCATTGCATGTAGGTCGTCGCGAAGCAGACCGGAGGGCAATGCCCCCGGATGAATACCGGAGCGAAGGAACGCCGAGCCTAAGCGAGGGGCCGTACGTAAGGGGCGAGACCTTTGGTTCCTTTGGGGCGTTTGCCAAAGGGACTCGCCGTAAGGGCGAAACCATAAGCCGCCGTTACCGCAGCAATGGATATGTACACCATCCAAAAAAAACCCCTGTGGATGCACAGGGGTTGAGAGGCCGGCTGATTCTAGGATGCGTGCGGCGGGTAGTTGGCCAATATCCGCGTGACCGTTTGCCAGATCGCATCGCGACGATCCGTCGGGTTCGGCGTGCGACTGAGTATCTGTTCGTCACTGCCGCGCCACACCAGTTTGCCGTCCTTGCCATCGAGCAGGTCGATCTGGATGGTCGCCACTTTGTAGCTGACATTGCGGGTTTCGTTGTACATGGGGGCGCCGTAGTAGCCATACCAAGGGTTACCCCAGCCGCCGCCGTAATTGGTGGTCACCTGTTGTTGCCGCTCTTCGACAATCAGGTAGGTCTGCACATTCAAATCGCCCTTGGCGCCTACAGCAGCCGGACGCAGACCGCGCTGATCCAGTTGATCGGCAACCGCCTGACGGACGCGCTGTTCGGTCAGGTCGCTCTTGATTCGAGGATCATCGGGACGGTATTGCAGGGCGGGTTCTTTCCAGGTCCAGCTGCGATAGGCAGCAAAGTCGCGGCTGGCGTCGAAGTCATGATTGACCTGGTTGGCGGCGCAGGCACTGAGCAGCGCGGCCACTGCCAGTAAAACAAAACGGCGGAACATGATGATTCTCCGGTAGAAGACATGATCCTGTGGAATGCTTCTTATCTACAAGAAGCTAACTAGGAGGATACGCCGACATTGCCTTTTCCACAGCCTCCCGTATGGTATCGGCGCGCTCGCTTTCGCTGCCCCGGTTGCCGGTTTCAGCACTGGAGCTCCATATCGGCTGACCACTTTTGGCGTCAAACATGTCCACCTGCACGACCACGACCTGTTCCCGATAGGTACGGATGATCGGCACGGTGGCATATCCGCCATATCCAGGGCCGTAGCCGTTGTAGCCACCATAACCGCCGCCGTAATAGTCGTCCCGAACCTGACGCAAGCGGGTTTCCATCCGCAGGTCGGCGCTGACAAACAGGTCCGCCGGACGATTGTCATGCAGCGGACGCAAACCCCGCTGATCCAGCGCATTGCTGACCGCTTCGGCGATCTGCGCCGAGTCGGCCCAGGCGGTGCCCGGTGGCAGATGCCCATCGAGCCAGGCCCAACTGCGATAACGTCCATAGTCACGCGGCGCTGCCGGGTAAGCGCTGCGATCAAAAGTATTGGCGGCCTGGGGTGGCGCCGATGGCAAAGGGTTGGAAGTGGCCACATAGGGGTTGCTGCCCTGACAAGCGGCCAGCCCCACGCAGAACACCAGCACACCTGAATGATTTTTCATTTCGTGCTCCGATCAGACAGGCCGACAGATCCAGTGCAAGTAACGCCCAAGCCCGGCAAAGCTTGGATGACGGCGATGGGCCAGTTCCATTTCGAGCAGGTCCACCAGTTCGGCACGGGCCTGGAATTCCACCGGCATGTAATCGTGAAAAACTCGCACGCCACTCTGTATTTCGACCTTCCACAGGCCTTCAAGTTGCGCCGCCAGCTCGCGCGGATCAAGGGGCTGCTGCGGGGTCAGGCTCTGCTTTTCACCGGCCATGTCGTTCTTGCGCATCTTGCGGAAATGGCCTTTGAGCAAGTTGCGATAAATCAGCGCATCGCGGTTGTAGAACGCCAGGGACAGCCAGCCATCCGCCTTGGTCAGTTGATGCAGCACCGGCAGGATGGCGTGGGGCTCGGCCAGCCATTCCAGCACCGCATGGCACAGCACCAGATCGTAAGGTTTGGTGAGCTGCCCGAGCAGTTCCTGCCAGGGTGCCTGAATGAATGTGGCGCTCTGCCCGGCTTCGGCAAAACGCTGGCGGGCGCCTTCGAGCATCGGTTCGGCAGGCTCGGCGAGGGTCACCTGATGGCCGCGCTCGGCCAGCCACAACGACATATGGCCAAGGCCGGCGCCGATGTCCAGAACGCGCAGCGGCCGGTCGGGCAAGGTTTCGGCCAGATCGGCCTGCAACACCGCCAGACGGATCGCACCTTTGGCACCGCCGTAGATTTTTTCGGCGAAACGGGTCGCCAGTTGATCGAAATGACGGTCGCTCATCAGTTGAACCTCCGTTCGCTGTCCGCCAGTTTGCTGCGCACCACGGCATCCATGTCCAGGCCCAGCTCACTGCACAACAGCAACAGATAAAGCACAATGTCACCGACTTCCTGCCCGGCGTGGACGAGTTTGTCCGCCGGCAACTGGCGTGACTGGTCTTCGGTCATCCACTGGAAAATCTCCACCAGCTCGGACATTTCCACGCTCGCGGCCATGGCCAGGTTCTTCGGGCTGTGAAATTGCCGCCAGTCATTGCGGTCACGGATGGCGTGCAGGCGTTCGGTCAGTTCAACAAGGTTCATCGGGCTCTCCTGAAGGCGTATAGCTTCGGGGGGATCACAGGTGAAGGCAAGGGGCAGAAGATACATGCTCATCTGTGCAACCCTCTATGCTTGTGGGAACTCGGCAGCATGATCGACAGCCCAAGACTCAATTCTCTTTAATCAGGACGTTCACTCCATGCAGGTAGAAGGTTTTTCCGAATGGCTCGGCCAGGTACTCGGCTCGATCATCCGCTTCATCGTTGATGGCCTCAGTGGGCTGTTCAATCTGTTGAGCAACGCCAGCAGCAACTTTATCGAAGGCTTGTCCCAAGCGCTGGGCATGGATACCTCGGTCGTCAGCATCGTGACCCTGATCCTCGGGCTGCTACTGCTGTGGTCGGCGATCCGCGCCTTTCTCAATGCGTCGTTCATCATGGGGATTATCTGGTTGGTGCTGGGGCTTTGGTTGCTCAGCTGGATCATCCACTGACACCATCAATTCCTGTAGGAGCCGGCTTGCCGGCGAAGGCGTCCTCCAATATTGCATCGCACTTGCGGACGCCTTCGCTGGCAAGCCAGCTCCTACATTGGAGCGCGGCATATCCGGAATGTGCCGCTACAATGCCTGCTCCCAAGGAGCCTGCATGTCCAACCTGACCGCCGACTGGCGCGACCGCCCTACCCATCGCCGGGTCTGGGCACTCGCCGCGCCGATGATTCTTTCGAACATTTCCGTACCGCTGGTGGCACTGGTCGACAGCACCGTCATCGGTCACCTGCCCCATGCCCATCAACTTGGCGCCGTCGCGGTCGGGGCCAGCCTGTACACCTTCCTCGCCTGGGCCATGGGCTTTCTGCGCATGGGCTCCACCGGGTTCGCCGCCCAGGCGGCGGGGCGCGGGGATGGCGCGGCCTTGCGGCAGATTCTGTTGCAAGGCCTGCTGCTCGCCATCGGCCTGGCCGTGGTGTTGGGTGCGGTGGGCGTGCCATTGAGCGCGATCGCATTGCACTTCATGCAACCGTCGGCTGAGCTCGATCAACTGACCCGCGAGTTCTTCCACACCCGCCTGTTCGGCCTGCCGGCGGCGCTCGCCAGTTATGCACTGGTCGGCTGGTTTCTCGGCACCCAGAATGCCCGGGCGCCGCTGGCGATTTTGCTGACCACCAACCTGGTCAACATTGCCCTGAACCTGTGGTTCGTCCTCGGCCTGGAATGGGGCGTGGTCGGTGCGGCCAGGGCCTCGGTGATTGCCGAATGGACCGGTGCACTGATCGGTTTGCTGATGACTCGCAAAGCCCTGCGCGCCTACCCCGGGCCTATCGTTTGGGCGGCATTGGCGCTGTGGCAGAGTTGGCGGCCATTGCTGGCGGTCAACCGTGACATCTTCATCCGCAGCCTGGCGCTGCAATCGGTGTTCTTCCTGATCACGGTGCAAGGCACGCGGCTGGGCGACGCCACGGTCGCCGCCAACGCTCTTTTGCTCAATGGCCTGCTGCTGACCGCCCACGCCCTCGATGGCCTGGCCCACGCCGTCGAAGCCCTGTGCGGACATGCGCTTGGCGCCCGCGACCGCGATGCCCTGCGCCGTTCATTGGTGGTGGCTGGTGGCTGGTCGTTGCTGGCGAGCCTGGGGTTCGCCGCGCTGTTTCTGTTCGCCGGGCATCTATTCATCGAAATGCAGACCAACATTCAGAGCGTACGCGACACCGCATTCATCTACCTGCCCTACCTCGCCGTGCTGCCGCTGATTGCCGTCTGGAGTTACCTGCTCGACGGTCTGTTCATCGGCGCCACCCGCGCCAGGGAAATGCGCAACGGCATGCTGCTGACCGTGGCGCTGGTGCTGCCTATCGGCTGGGCACTGCAAGGCGGGGGCAACCATGGCCTGTGGATAACCTTTTTGTTGTTCATGCTCCTGCGCAGTCTGACCCTTGGCGTGATTGCCTGGCGCCTGCGCCGTCACGATGGCTGGTTCGCTGGCAGCACTCACTGAACGGGGCGACCTCATGACCCGGGTGGATCGTTCTGCCACAAGTGACGCAGGCTATCGAGGCGTTCCTGTTGAGTCCGCCCCGGCAACGGCTGCACGGGCACGGCGTCGGGATACTGCAAGCGCAGCCATATCCAGCCATCAAGCACCGGGCGCTCGCTGAAACCCAGCGCCACCCCTTCTTGCACATAGGCCCACAGGCGAGAGAAATCGGCACCGGTGGATTGGCTCCAGCGCCAGGCCTGCTGCTCGAGCAGGCAGGTTTGCAGTTTTTCCTGTTGCCCGGCGCTGAGGTTCTCCTCGACTGCCAACGGGCTGACCGCCAGCCTCGGGTTGGACAAGCGCTGCCAGCCCTCACATCCCATCGCGCGGTCGGCCCAGCTGCCACCGAACCAGCGCAACTGGTTGATGGGCCCGAGCCAGCGACTCAGTTCAACGGCATCGCTGGCATCGAAGAAATAGCTTGCCGTGATCGGGTTGTAGTAGCTCAAAAGGGCCCGGTGCAGGCCAAGCGTGACCGTGAGCATGCGCCGCAAATGCGCCAGCAACGACGCAGCGCTGGCCTCGCTGACCATCAGCAATCCGGGCCAGCGTTGTCCGTCGACGATGCATAAATCGGCCAGTGCCGGGCAGGTGCGCAGATCGACCAGGACCGGTCCCTGCTCATGCAGCGCATGCCACTCCGTGCCTTCGAACAACCCTGACCACCGGGCTTGCGCAAACATCTGCCGAAGTGTGGCACCCGCCTGCGGCGTGCCCGGCACATCCAGCAACAGCCACTGCGGGGGTGCCTCGGGCGTGCGTGTGGCGATCATGCTCCAGAGCTCTGGCCAAGCTGCGTCGCCAGACGACAGGTGCACAACGCCTGTGCGCAATGGTTGAAACTGCCACCGCCGGGCAGCAGGCACAACACCAGCAATGGCTCCCCCGACCGCAACCATTGCTCCAGGCCCTCATCATGGGTGCAGCCGGGCTGGGGGGTGTCAGCGTCCGTCACTTCGACCGTTGCCGGCGCATGCAGCAGCCCGGTTATCTGCGGTTGATCGGGATCGCCTTCGACAAAACCCACGACCAGTTCAGTCCCTTCCCGCAATGGCAAGAACGTCGATGCCTGCAGTTGCCTGGCCAGGGGTAACCAGCAATGGCTGGGCGCAGCCCCTTCGCCCTGATAAAGCCAGTCGAACTGCACCGGTACCGGCCTTGCCGGGTCGGGGCTTGGTTCATCGACCTCGACGACCCACGCCCGTTGCAGGCTATGCATTTGTGGTTTGACCGTCACACAGGGCGGCGCGAAGGGTGTCGGCCACTGCAGGGCACGGGCCTGATTGTGGTAAGGCGTCGCCGTATCCTGACTGCCCCAATGCTCAACGTGGGTTAGCAACCAGAGGCGATTGCATTCGGCAACCGGATGACCGGACAGCGGCATCAGCCGACCGCTGCGCAGGGTCACCAGGTCTGTCCGGCATTCGGCACTCTGCGCCGCTGTCCCACCGCAGTGCTGACGTTCGAACTGCCGCACCGCCGGCCGATCGCCCTCGCTGCGCAATACCGCAGGTTCGCCGGTTGGAAAATGCTGATGATCATCCCCAAACACCACACAGTGCCCGCGAGCCCGGTGTTCGAAGCGGTAGTGAAGCCGTTCCTGGGCGCACAGTCGCTGCAGAAACTGCAGATCCGACTCTCGATATTGCGTGCAGAAATCCCGGGGCGGGTATTCGCCGCTCAGCGCCAAGCGTCGATCTTTGCCGGTAATGCCGTGCTCCTTGAGCACCCGGTCGAGTATTTGCGGCACTGAAAGGGCGCTGAAAATTCGTTGGCTGAAGCGCTGGGCCAGGCATGCCAGTTTTGGCCCCAGACGCACCTGGCAGAGCCGGGGTCCCGAGGCATGATCACGCTGGACGAGTTCATGCAATTGTCCATGCACGTGGCTTCCAGCTGGTCCGAAATGCAACGAGGCCGGGCGGTACAGCAAACTGGCAAGGTCAAGCACCGGGTCATCGATCAGCAGTTCCAGGTCGAACACGAACGGCTCGCTGATGGCCTCTTTACCGGTAAAGGCCAGGACCTCAAAGGAGTCGGGCAGACCTGCTACATCCAGACGAAATGACGGTTCGCTGACTGGATTGAACATCGGCGTTTCTCTACAGGAGGGGCGGTCGGGGATTCTCGCTGAGAGACATGGCCGAGTAGAGTGCCGAAATACAAATTAGGAAATAACCTACGCGAAAAGGAGACCAAATGCTTTGGGTGGCCGAGGACGCGGGAAATTTCGCCTGGAATAGGAGAATTGCCGCACCAGGTCATCTGAAATTTCCGCGGCAAACGGAAAATTTTCAGACAACCTGATGAGCATGGCGCTTACCTCAGGAAGACAGGTAAGACGAACGGGTCAGCCCCAGACGCAAGGCATCGAGGAACTGCGTGCGCTCGGTGGCGCTGATGCGGGCACTGGCACACTTGTCGCGGTAGTGAGTCATCAGCTCCTCCGGCGACAAATGCACGTAACGCAGCATGTCTTCGATGGTGTCGTGGGTTTCGATACCCGCGTGGTACACGCTACCGTCGGCGTTCTGATAGATGTTCACCGAGTCGGTGTCACCGAACAGGTTGTGCATGTCGCCAAGAATTTCCTGGTAGGCGCCCACCAGGAAGATCCCCAGCAGATAGTCTTCACCTTCATTCAGACCGTGCACCGGCAAGCTGGTCTCGATGCTCTGCTCGTCGACGTACTGCTTGATCTTGCCGTCGGAGTCGCAGGTCAGGTCTTGCAGCACGGCACGGCGCAGCGGCTCTTCGTCGAGTCGGTGCAGCGGCAGGATCGGCAGGACCTGGCCGATGGCCCAGGTGTCCGGCAGGCTCTGGAATACCGAGAAGTTGCAGATGTACTTGTCAGCCAGCTTGTCGTTGAGTTCGTCGAGCACCTGACGGTGAGAACGCTGACGGGCTTTCAACGAGTTGTGCAGGCGGCGGCAAACGGCGAAGTAGCATTGCTCGGCCAGGGCTTTTTGCGCCAGGGTCAGCTTGCCATCGGCGTATTGAGTGGCCACGTCGCTCATGTAGTGCGTGGCGCGCCAGTAAGTCTCGGTGACCATTTCGATGTCGGTCGGGCCGAGCAGGTCAACCAGCCACTGCACGGTTTCCGGCAGCTCTTCCTTGTTATCGATCTTCGGCACGTCGTCGTTGTGTTTCTCGACGTCGGTCACCTGCACCACCAGCATGGCGTGGTGAGCGGTCAGGGAGCGGCCGCTTTCGGAGAAGATGTTCGGGTGCGGCAGGCTCTGCGCGTCGCAGAACTCCTTGAGCATCCCGACGACGACACCGGCGTAATCGTCCATGTCGTAGTTGATCGAACTGGCGTTACGCGAGTGAGTACCGTCGTAGTCCACGCCCAAACCGCCGCCGACGTCGATGTGATCCACCGGCAGGCCAAGGTTGCGCAACTCGCCGTAATAACGGATCGCTTCCTTGAAGCCGTGCTGGTAGTCCGCCAGGTTGGCGATCTGCGAGCCCATGTGGAAGTGCAACAGGCGAATGCCCTGATCCAGACCGGCAGCGCGGAAACGCTCGACCACCGACAGCAGTTGCGCCGCCGACAGGCCGAACTTGGATTTTTCACCACCGGTGTCTGCCCACTTGCTCGACGCCAGGGACGACAGACGCACGCGCAAGCCGACCTGCGGCTTGACCTTGAGCGCCGCCGCTTCTTCGATCACCAGACCGACTTCGGATTCTTTCTCGATCACGATGAACACGTTGTGGCCGAGCTTCTGGCCCATCAGCGCCAGACGGATGAACTCGCGGTCCTTGTAACCGTTGCAGACGATGGTGCCGCCCTTCGGCGCCAATGCCAGTACCGCCAGCAGTTCCGGCTTGGAGCCGGCTTCCAGACCGATGGAAACGTTCTGGGTAGCAATGATGTTTTCGATCACCGCTTCCTGCTGGTTAACCTTGATCGGGTACAGCGCGGTGTACTTGCTCTGATATTCCAGGCGCTCGATGTTGGCGTCGAACGCACCGGTCAGCTGACGCACGCGGTCTTGCAGGATGTCGGGGAAACGCACCAGCAATGGCAAGGACAAACCGCTTTTGCGCAGTTGGTCGACTTGCTCGAACAGGTCGATAGGCGAACTGGTCGGGCCGTTCGGACGAACTTCGACGCGACCGGCGTCATTGATCGCGAAATACCCGGCCCCCCAATGGCGAATCCCGTAAACACTGCGGCTGTCCGCAACTGTCCATTGGCTGCCATCGTCTTTGCGTGTGCGTCGTACGGACATCGAAGTCCCCTATAAAGAAGTCATAGAGCGTCGCCTGGGTTCAGGCCGGCGCAGTCTAAAGTATGAAAATGACGGTTCGTCAACGAGGGGGTAGACCTCGCTGACCGCAGTGAGTTTAGAAACCAGTCATGAACAGGCTCTGTGAAAACCATGGAGACGACGCCAGACCAGAATGAACGGGACTGGATCAAGCCGTGGGTGGCTTTCACAGAGGCTGCTAGCCGCCGGACTTCTTCGCCTTGAAACCGAG
The DNA here is from genome assembly GCF_056406435.1 of Pseudomonas sp. P1_C12. NCBI lineage: Bacteria > Pseudomonadati > Pseudomonadota > Gammaproteobacteria > Pseudomonadales > Pseudomonadaceae > Pseudomonas > Pseudomonas sp. P1_C12. The sequence continues at coordinate 41,700 of NZ_JBFUAE010000007.1, forward strand.
CTTGATCAGTTCTGCCAAGAGTAGCTCGACATGATCGCCCTGGATTTCGATGACACCGTCTTTCAACGCGCCACCGGTACCGCAACGTTTCTTCAACGTCGTGGCCAGTTCCTTGAGCGCGTCTTCAGCCAATGGCACGCCGGTGATGGTGGTCACCGTCTTGCCGCCACGGCCCTTGCTTTCGCGACGCACGCGTGCAATGCCGTCACCGGCCGGGATAACGGTCTGTTTGCAGATGCAGGCGTCCACCGGTTTACTGCATTCCGGGCAATGACGACCTGCGTCGGTGGAAAATACCAGGCCGCCCAGGGCGGCGAAGGATGCGGCTTTTTTGGCCACCGGCAATCCTCTTCGGAGGACAAAGACTGGTCGCAGCACTCGGGAAGGCTATCGACCGCGAAGCCCCACTCAGGCAGGGGCAGCGCTACTGAAACGGTACGACTCTTTGTAGGAGCTGACGAGTGCAACGAGGCTGCGATCTTTTTATTTCGACGCAAAAGCAAAGTCAAAAGATCGCAGCCTGCGGCAGCTCCTACAACGGGCAATACCGGTTCAGTTTGAAAAGTCGCGCAGTGTAACGGCAAAAACGCCGATTGCTAAGAGCCAATCGGCGCCAATTTATAGCTGTTTTGCGACGTCGATCCGGTGTGAGCGCAAATAGCGCTTCAACGCGGCCAGAGAGTCCGGGCAATAAGGCTTTTGCCCGATTTCCAGCATGACCTGATCAATGGGGATAAAGCGCGCTTCCAGCACCTCTTCCGGTTGCAGGATCAACGGGCCGTCCCATACCGCCGAGAACGCCGAACACCACAGGCGATTGCCGGTGTCCTCGAAGAAAAAATGGTCATGAGCGGTCAGTTCCACGCCACTCACTCCCAGCTCTTCCTCCAGCTCCCGGGCCGCCGACTCGGCGTAGGTTTCACTGGCGAGCACCATGCCGCCCGCCGCCACGTCCCAGAAACCGGGATAGATCGCCTTGCTCAGGGTGCGCCGGTGCACGCACAACTCGCCAGCGGAATTGAACAACATGATGTAGGTGCCACGCCCGATCAGCCCGCGCTCGCGCAAGTCGGAACGGACCAGGGCGCCGAGCAGGTTGTCCTGCTCGTCGACCCAGGCGATCTGTTCGGCATCGGACGCCGCGCGGTGCGCGGCTTCCCTGGTGTTATCGACCATGACTCAGCCCTGATTGAGCAATTGACGCAAATCGATCACCGCGGCGTTGGCCCGGGAAATGTAGTTGGCCATGACCAGCGAGTGGTTGGCCAGTACGCCGAAGCCACTGCCGTTGAGGATCATCGGGCTCCATACCGGCTCCTGCGACGCCTCCAGTTCACGAATGATCTGGCGCACGCTGACCGTGGCGTTCTTCTTTGCCAGTACGTCGGCGAAGTCGACTTCAATGGCGCGCAGCAAATGCGACAACGCCCAGGCCTGGCCGCGGGCTTCGTAGAACACGTTGTCGATTTGCAACCATGGGGTTTCAACGATTTCTTCGTCGACCTGCGGCGCCACGCCCGGTGCTACCACCTCGGTTTTCAACGCGGTGTTGAGCTTGACTCGGCCCACACTGGCCGACAGCCGTTGCGACAGCGAACCCAGACGGGTGCCGACATCACCCAGCCAGTTGTTCAGGTTATCGGCGCGGGCATAGAACAGCGCGCTCTTCTGGTTCGGATCGGACAGGCGCGCCTGATAGCGACTCAGAGAATTGATGCCTTCCTGATATTCGGACTCGCTGGATGGCAGCACCCAGCTCTTGTTGTCGAAGTTGAAACGCGGCTCGGCCTTGGCCAGGTCGGCGTCTTCGGCGGACTGCGACTGCGAACGGGCGAAGTCTTTACGCATTGCCCGGCTCAGGTCGCGGACCTGCACCAGCACACCGTATTCCCAGCTCGGCATGTTGTCCATCCACAGGCCTGGCGGAAATCGGTCGTTGGAAATATAGCCGCCCGGCTTGGTCAGCAAGGTGCCGGCGACGGTCTTCAGGGTTTCCACTGTGGTGTAGCCAACGACCATCTGCTTGCCTTCTTTCTCGGCCGCCAGTTGAGCGGTCTGCTGGACCGGGAACAGCGCCGGCTCCTGGCTCCAGTACCAGCCCAGGACACTCGCCACCAACAGGTAGATGCCCAGCAAAGTGGCCAGCGCCCGGCTGAACAACAGACCGCCCAGATAACTGCGGGTCTCCGACTTCGGTTCAGCGGCACGTTCAGGCGCACTGCCTGTGCGGTTCTTCCAGTCCAGCATGGCGATATCCTTTCAAGCTCTTGAGGTCAACGGTTCGACCACAACCATACAACAACGTGCCTTGGCCCGGCACCCGCCATCGCACCGATGCGGAAAATTACCGGTCTTGCGGATGAAAAGAGTTCCTGCCCACCAGATGACTGTGTTGCCGTCGAAATCCTCCTAATGGTTTGGATGACACGCCCCAAGGGAATCCCTGCTCCCTGAGGCCAATAAAAACTGGCCGATCCGCACCGCTCAGACCGCCGTAAATGACCAATGGTCTGTCACCCGCCAATTGCTGCCCTACGCCCGTCAAGCGCCCTGATTCACGGCACTTCGCCTCCGCACACGGCGACTAAACAGCCCAGAATCAGACCGATCGATCACAAATTGAATGAAGCGACATTGCAGATTATTGACGTACAGCACTCATGTAATGGAAAAGTGGTGCTAGCATAGAGCCACCAGTCGACCTCAGCGTGCACCCTAACTAGTAGTCAGGATATGACCGAGCCAGAAGACCCCAGCCGCGAGCGCCTCAAGCACCACTTTGCCCAGCGGGTAATTCATCAGGCTCGTCAGATTCTTGAGATATGGCAGCGCCTGCAACGCAGTGAGTGGTCCACCGCCGACCTGTCGGAATTGAGCGAGGCCAATCTGCGTCTGCTGCGTTTCGCCGAGCGTTTCGAACAACCGGAACACACGCAATTGGCACGTCACATCGGTCAGTCCCTGGAGGCGGTCGACGCCAATCGCGGACGCCTGAGCAGCGGCCTGATCACCGACCTCAATCGCTTGATGCAGCGCCTGTCACGTACCGGCCTGCGCCATGGCGACCAACTCGATCAGACCTTCCTGCCACCGCTGCGCAAGCCCGTCTATGTGATGCTGCAGGATCACGGCCGCGCCGAGCGCCTGGCCAAACAACTGGAATTCTTCGGGCTCAGTGCCCAGTCCCTGGACAGCGTAGACGCGTTTCGCTCATCGATGGTCGAGCGCTTGCCGGCGGCGATTGTCATGGACGTGGATTTCAGCGGCCCCGGCGTCGGCCTGAAACTGGCCGCCGAAGCCCAGGAAGGCCTGGACCATCGCTTGCCGCTGCTGTTCTTCAGCCTGCACGAAACCGACACCCCGACCCGCCTCGCCGCCGTGCGTGCCGGCGGCCAGGAGTTCCTCACCGGTACCCTCGAAGCGTCGAGCCTGCTGGAGAAGATCGAAGTCCTGACCTGCGTTGCCCAGTACGAACCTTATAAAGTGCTGATCATCGACGACTCCCGCGCCCAGGCCCTGCACACCGAGCGCCTGCTCAACAGCGCAGGGATCGTCACCCGGACGTTGATCGAGCCGATCCAGGCCATGGCCGAACTGGCGGATTTCCAGCCGGACCTGATCATCCTAGACATGTACATGCCGGCCTGCACCGGCACGGAACTGGCCAAGGTGATCCGCCATAACGACCGTTACGTCAGCGTGCCGATCATTTACCTGTCGGCCGAAGACGACCTGGACAAACAGCTCGACGCCATGAGCGAAGGCGGCGATGACTTCCTGACCAAACCGATCAAGCCCCGGCACCTGATCACCACCGTGCGTAACCGCGCGGCACGGGCACGCAACCTCAAGGCACGAATGGTCCGCGACAGTCTCACCGGCCTGTACAACCACACGCATATCCTGCAATTGCTCGAAGACTGCTCGTTCCGCGCCCGCCGCGAAAGCAAGCCGCTGAGCTTTGCCATGCTCGACATCGACCATTTCAAACGGGTCAACGACAGCCACGGTCACCCCATGGGTGACCGGGTGATCAAGAGCCTGGCGCTGTTTCTCAAGCAACGCCTGCGCAAAACCGACTTCATTGGCCGCTACGGTGGTGAAGAGTTCGCCATTGTCATGCCGGACACCGATATCGAAGCGGCCTACAACGTGCTTGATGAAATCCGACAGCGTTTTGCCGAGATTCACTACCCCGCGCAACCCCAGGATCTGTGGTGCACCTTCAGCGCCGGGTTGGTGGAGTTATGCGAAAGCTCTGACAGCCTGATGATGGCCAGTCAGGCAGATGATGCGCTGTATCGCGCCAAACATGGCGGACGCAATCGAATACAGGCCGCTCGCACACCAAAGCAAAGTGCCACTTTTTTATCGGAGTCGACCGATACAGTCATAACCCTGTAACAGAAACGCAATAACTTCAGGCACTTACCATTTCTGCCGTTGGTAGTCCGTAATGCGCCTGAAGCTGCTGACCAATCTCAATACCCTCCTTCTGGTGGCCGTGTGCGTGGCCCTCGGCGCTACGCTGTGGTGGTCGCAGAAGGCCCTTGAGCGTCCGTATCTATTAATGGAGCGCTACCTGGGCCTGTCGCAGCAGTTTCAGAATGAAGTGGCCCGCAGCGTCGAGGATTACTTGGGCAGCGGCGATGCACTGCGCCTGAGCAGTGCCTCCCAAGGCATCGACAGCCTGAAGAAAGAACTCGGCGAATTGCCACCGGCCTTGGCCGAGACGCTGCGCCCCAGCCTGTCGACCCTTGAAGAATTCAGCAAAACCGACCTGCTGGCCGCCGGCAAACTGGCAGGCGATCCGCAGGCCTTGCTGCTACAGGCCGAGCGGGAACTGGGTGCCAGTCTCGATCAGCTCAGCCAGTACGCCAGTGGCAATGCGGCCTACCTGACGCCGCTGCTCACCGCATCGCAGCACCTGGGCAAATTGTCCCTGGCCCGGGACAAACTGGTCAGCAGCGGCCGCAGTGAACTGGCCTTCGATGTCGAACGCGAAGTGGCCAACATCCGCACCCAGGCAGAGAAACTCGACGCCCTGCCCTTGCTGGGCGTGACCACCAGCAACGAGTCGAACACCGACGATTTCGCCTCGATGATGGGCCTTGAGAACAAGGAAAAAACCGTCGCCGAAGATGCTGGTGTCGGCCTCAAGCGCGAACTCAACAGCCTGCTCACCCGCTATCCGGCCGAGCTCACGCGCACTCGCGATCAAATCCAGAAACGCGCCGACCTCAGCGCCGCGACTCACGTGAAAATCGCCGACGTGCAACAGGCCATTGCCGGGCTGGAACCGGTGGTGCGCGCCCAGCATGGGCAGATCCAGGGTGAAGTGCGGCTGATGCAAGGTGTGATGATCGGTTTGATTCTGTTGATCGCACTGCTGATAGACACCCTGCAGCGCAAACTGGCACGGACCCTGACGAACCTCGCTCCGGCCCTCTCGACCTGGGCCGAAGGCGACTTCAGCCACGACATTCAACTGGGTAACACCAACCGCGAACTGCATGACATTGAAGCGTCGCTCAACCGCTTGCGCGCCTATCTGGTGGACTTGGTGGGGACCATTCGCCGCAACGCCGAACAGGTGGCCGGCAGCAGTCGCACCCTGGCTGACCTGAGCAACGACTTGCACAGCGGTGCCGAGCATCAGGCCGGCGACACGGCACTGATCCGCGATTCCCTCAGTGAGCTGGAAGCGACCATCCAACAAGTCGCCGGCGATGCCAGCCAGGCCGCCGATGCCAGCCGCCACGCCGGCCTCGCCGTGGAGCATGGACAGAAAGTCATCGGCCTGAGCCTCGCCGGCCTGCATGCGCTGGTGAATGAAGTGCAAGGCAATGCACAAATGATCGAACACCTGGCCGAAGAGTCGGCCACCATCGGCGGCGTGTTGACGGTGATCCGCTCGATTGCCGACCAGACCAACCTGCTGGCCTTGAACGCCGCCATCGAGGCGGCCCGGGCCGGGGAAATGGGCCGAGGCTTTGCCGTGGTGGCGGAAGAGGTGCGCTCACTGGCGCAACGTACAGCCGGGGCCACGGCGGAAATCCAGACGCTGATCGCAGGGCTGCAAACCGCCGCACGGCAATCGGTGGAAGGCATGCGCGCCCAGGTCGAACACGCCGAGGCCACGGCCAACCAGGCCCAGGCCGCCGATGGTGCGCTGGATAAAATCGTCGGGGCGATCCAGACCATTTCCGACACGGCGGTCCGCATCGCCGATGTCACAGCCCAGCAAAGCGGCGCTGTCAGCGAGATCCGCGACCACAGTGAGCGGATTCACCAGTTGGGTGGGGATAACCTGCTGCGTATCGGCGAAGGGCGTGAGCAAGGGGAGAACCTGCTTGTACTGGGTGGGCGATTGCATACGGCCGTTCAGGCTTTTCGCGTCTGACAGACCGCCTTCGCTGGCAAGCCAGCTCCTACAGGTGCGCGGAGTTTCTGTAGGAGCTGGCTTGCCAGCGAAAGCGTCAGTTCAATCACCACACATCCTTGGCTCTGCACACCGCACTACTGTCCGCTATCATCCCCCCAATTCCGATACGCGAGATCGTCATGCGCCGTTTGCTTTGCCTGCTGTTTTTAGTGTTCGCCCTGCCGGCCAGCGCCACTGGCTTGCTGGAGAATCGCCCCAGTTCGACCCTGGGCTCGATCAACAACAGCGCCGACTTCCTGCCGGTGCGTGAAGCCTTCCAGTTGAGCCTGGTAGACAGCACGCCGCAATCGATCAAGCTGCGTTTCGTCGCCACCGAAGGTTATTACCTCTACCGCCACCGCTTTCAATTTCGCACCGACCCGGCCGATGTCGTCCTCGGCGCTGCGAAACTGCCCGAGGGTCAGAAAAAGCACGATGAATACTTCGGCGACGTCGAGGTCTACCACGGCATTCTCGACGTCGAGTTACCACGCACCGATCAGCGCGCCTTCACTCTGGCCGTGACCTATCAGGGTTGCGCCGACAAAGGTTTGTGCTATCCACCGGAAACCGAGCGTTTGAGCATCGACGGCAGCGGCGCTCCGGCGACGGCTTCTCCATGGAGCTGGCGTGAACTGGCGCTGTTTTTCCTCGCGGGCCTGGGCCTGACGTTCACGCCATGCGTGCTGCCCATGCTGCCGATCCTGTCCGGCGTGGTGCTGCGCGGCCAGGTCGGTGGCTGGCGCGGTTTCAATCTGTCACTGGCTTATGTGCTGCCGATGGCCGCCTGCTTTGCCCTGCTCGGTGCGCTGATGGGGCTATTCGGCGCCCAGCTCAATCTGCAGGCGCGGCTGCAATCGGCCTGGGTACTGGTGCCTTTCGCGATGTTTTTTGCGCTGTTCGCGTTGGCGATGTTCGGCGTCTTCGAACTCAAATTGCCGCACGCCATCAGCAGTCGCCTGGACCGCATCGCCGGTCGCGCCAAAGGCGGCTCACTGTGGGGCGCTGCGGTGTTGGGCGTGGTCTCCAGCTTGCTGGTTTCACCCTGTGTTTCGGCGCCATTGGCCGGCGCGCTGTTGTACATCAGCGCCAGTGGCGATGCGCTGGGCGGCGGCTTGAAACTGTTCATGCTCGGCCTCGGCATGGGCGCACCGCTGTTGCTGGTGGCCACCGGTGGCGCAGCCTGGCTGCCGAAAAGCGGTCCGTGGCTGGTCTACGTGAAAAACGCGATTGGCGTGTTGTTGCTGGGACTGGCGATCGGCCTGCTCAGCCGGGTCTTGCCCGGCCAGGTCAGTTTGCTGTTGATCGGGCTTCTGGCCGGTGGCGTCGGCTTGTTCATGGGCGCGCTGGAGTTCGTCTACAAGCCGCCGCGCAAGCGTCTCGGGCAGTTGCTCGGAATGTTCCTGGTGTTTTACGCCCTGGCCTGCTGGTACGGCGCGTTCAGCGGCCAGACCGACCCCTTCAATCCGATTGGCCAGCCGCACGTCGTCGAGGGCAACCAGCCTGTACAAGGCACCAGTGTCTGGCAAACCGTCAGCACTTCCGCCGATCTGGACCGCGTGCTCGCCGAGGCCCGGTCATCCGGCACACCGCTGCTGCTCGACTGGTACGCCGACTGGTGCATCAGCTGCAAAGTCATCGAACATGAGGTGCTGGACGACCCTGTCGTCATCGAACGCCTCAAGGGTTACCGGCTGATCCGCTTCGACATCACCGCCAGCAACGCCGAGCAACGCACCCTGCTCGACCGTTACCAGTTGTTCGGTCCTCCGGCGCTGATGTTTTTTGGCAAGGATGGTGTCGAACGCGCCGATGTACGGGTGATCGGCGAGATCAACGCCAGGGACTTCGCCGAACGTGTTGCCAGGGCGAATGACCACATTTAATCAAGCAGTCATATATTTCGCGCAAACATCGGTCATCGTGCTGGCTATTGCAGAGAACTGGACAGTCACAAAGGCTTTGCGGCATAGTCGCCGGGTTCTGACAATTGCTCACAGATAACATAGGAACCGCCGATGGCGACGTTACTCGTTCTGCACGGACCCAACCTGAACTTGCTCGGCACTCGTGAACCGGGCACCTACGGCGCCACGACGCTGGCGCAGATCAACCAGGACCTGGAACGCCGTGCCCGCGAAGCCGGTCACCATCTGCTGCACCTGCAAAGCAATGCCGAGTACGAATTGATCGACCGCATTCACGCTGCCCGCATTGAAGGCGTGGACTTCATTCTGATCAACCCAGCAGCTTTTACACATACAAGTGTCGCATTACGTGACGCGCTGCTGGCGGTGAGCATCCCATTCATCGAAGTGCATTTGTCTAACGTGCACAAACGCGAACCTTTCCGCCATCACTCTTACTTCTCCGACGTAGCGGTGGGAGTGATCTGCGGCCTTGGCGCCAGCGGTTATCGACTGGCCCTGGAGGCCGCCCTGGAACAGCTTGAACAACAAGTTAACCGCCCCTGACCGACCCTTGGGAGTTGATGATTCATGGATATCCGTAAAGTTAAGAAACTGATCGAATTGCTGGAAGAGTCCGGCATCGACGAGCTCGAGATCAAGGAAGGCGAAGAGTCCGTACGCATCAGCCGTCATAGCAAGACCCCGGCTCAGCAGTACTACGCACCAGCTCCAATGCATGCTCCGGCTGCCGCGCCTGTCGCTGCCGCCGCTCCGGCTGCCGCTGCCGCACCTGCTGCTCCGGCCGCGCCAGCACTGAACGGCACCGTTGCCCGTTCGCCGATGGTCGGTACTTTCTATCGCAAGTCTTCGCCAACCTCGCCGTCCTTCGTGGAAGTCGGCCAGACCGTGAAGAAAGGCGACACCCTGTGCATCGTTGAAGCCATGAAGATGATGAACCACATCGAAGCTGAAACCAGCGGTGTGATCGAATCCATCCTCGTCGAAGACGGCCAGCCGGTTGAGTACGACCAACCGCTGTTCACCATCGTTTGAACCGCGGAGAGCCTTTGATGACTGCGAAGTTGGAAAAAGTTCTGATCGCCAACCGCGGTGAGATCGCCCTGCGGATCCTGCGCGCCTGCAAAGAAATGGGCATCAAGACCGTCGCCGTTTACTCCAAGGCTGACAAGGAACTGATGCACCTGGGCCTGGCAGACGAATCCGTCTGCATCGGTCCGGCATCGGCCGCCCATTCCTACCTGCACATTCCGGCAATCATTGCCGCGGCCGAAGTGACTGGCGCCACCGCCATTCACCCGGGCTACGGTTTCCTTGCGGAAAACGCCGACTTCGCCGAACAGGTCGAGAATTCCGGCTTCGCGTTCATTGGCCCGAAAGCCGAAACCATTCGCCTGATGGGCGACAAGGTATCGGCCAAGCACGCCATGATCGCTGCCGGCGTACCGACTGTTCCGGGTTCTGACGGCCCGCTGCCGGAAGACGAAGAAACCGCTCTGCGCATCGGTCGCGAAGTCGGTTACCCGGTGATCATCAAGGCCGCTGGCGGCGGCGGTGGTCGCGGCATGCGCGTTGTGCACAAAGAAGAAGACCTGATTTCCTCGGCGAAACTGACCCGCTCCGAAGCAGGCGCGGCGTTCGGCAACCCGATGGTCTATCTGGAAAAGTTTCTGACCAACCCACGTCACGTGGAAGTCCAGGTACTTTCCGATGGCCAGGGTCACGCTATCCATCTGGGCGACCGCGACTGCTCGCTGCAACGTCGTCACCAGAAGGTTCTTGAAGAAGCGCCGGCACCGGGCATCGACGAGAACGCACGTGAGGAAGTACTCGCACGCTGCGTCAGGGCGTGCATCGATATCGGCTACCGTGGCGCAGGCACTTTCGAGTTCCTGTACGAAAACGGTCGCTTCTACTTCATCGAGATGAACACTCGTGTCCAGGTAGAGCATCCGGTTTCGGAAATGGTCACCGGCATCGACATCGTCAAGGAGATGCTCAGCATCGCCGCCGGCAACAAGCTGTCGTTCACCCAGGATGACGTGGTCATCCGCGGTCACGCACTGGAATGCCGGATCAACGCCGAAGACCCGAAAACCTTCATGCCGAGCCCGGGCACGGTCAAGCATTTCCACGCTCCAGGCGGCAACGGCGTTCGCGTCGACTCGCACCTGTACAGTGGCTATGCCGTTCCACCGAACTACGATTCGTTGATTGGCAAGCTGATCACCTACGGCGCAACCCGTGACGAAGCCATGGCGCGCATGCGCAATGCGCTGGACGAAATCGTGGTCGACGGGATCAAGACCAACATCCCGTTGCACCGCGACCTGACCCGCGATGAAGGCTTCTGCAAAGGGGGCGTGAACATTCACTACCTCGAGCACAAGCTGGCTGGCGAGAAGCACTAAGCTTCGACCCCATCAACAAGGCCGCCTTCGGGCGGCTTTGTTGTTTGCGGGAAAGAAAGATCAAAAGATCGCCCGAGCGCGGACCGAGCCTGCGGCAGCTCCTACATTTGGAATGCATTCCCCTGTAGGAGCTGCCGCAGGCTGCGATCTTTTGCTTTTGCGCCATGGTCGTGTTCTGCCGCGCGCTCGCGTAAACTTGCGCGCTTCTCGCAGCCCGCTAGGCTGCAATCAACATTTTTCAAAGGTGCCCGCCATGCCTTGGCTGCAAGTACGTCTCGCCATCAGCCCAGAACAAGCCGAAACCTATGAAGACGCTTTCCTTGAAGTGGGCGCCGTGTCGGTGACCTTCATGGACGCCGAAGATCAGCCGATCTTCGAGCCAGAACTCAACACCACGCCGCTGTGGTCCCACACGCACCTGCTGGCCCTGTTCGAAGGTGGCACCGAGCCAGGCCCGGTACTGGCCCATCTGGAGCTGCTGACCGGCAGCCCGCTGCCCGAGCACCACAGCGAAGTGATCGAAGATCAGGACTGGGAACGCAGCTGGATGGACGGTTTCCAGCCAATGCGTTTCGGCCAGCGCCTGTGGATTGTGCCGAGCTGGCACGCCGCGCCGGAACCGGATGCCGTGAATTTGCTGCTGGACCCGGGCCTGGCGTTTGGCACCGGCACCCACCCGACCACCGCGCTGTGCCTGGAATGGCTCGACGGTCAGGATCTGAAAGGCTGCAACGTGCTGGACTTCGGTTGCGGTTCGGGGATTCTGGCGATTGCCTCGCTGTTGCTCGGCGCCAGAGAGGCCGTGGGCACCGATATCGACGTGCAGGCACTGGAAGCCTCACGCGACAATGCCGGACGCAACAACATTGCCGATGAGCTCTTCCCGCTGTATCTGCCGCAAGACTTGCCACAGGTTCAGGCTGACGTGCTGGTGGCCAACATTCTCGCCGGCCCGCTGGTCTCCCTGGCGCCGCAGTTGTCCGGCCTGGTCAAGTCCGGCGGTCGCCTGGCGCTGTCGGGCATCCTCGCCGAACAGGGCGACGAAGTCGCAGCCGCCTACGCCAAGGACTTCGATCTGGACCCGATCGCCAATCGCGATGGCTGGGTGCGCATCACTGGCCGTCGGCGCTAGAATGGCCGTCTGCATAATCCGGATCGCCGCATGACCGATAGCTTCGTCACTCAGTGCCCGCATTGCCAAACCAGCTTCCGCGTCAGCCATGCCCAGTTGAGCGTGGCGCGTGGTGTGGTTCGCTGTGGCTCCTGCCTGCAGGTGTTCAATGCCGCCAGGCAGCTGCTTGAGCAGGCCGGCAAGGAACCACCGGCAGCGAAGCCGCTCCCGCCTGCGCAGCCCCTCGAAGCAGCGCCGCCGCGCGCCATCAGCCAAAAGCAATGGAGCGCCACCGAGCTGGACCTGGACAGTCTCGACCTCGACGAAGAACTCGCCCGGCTCGAACAGAGGGAGATCCAGCCGACCACCGAGCTCGGCCGCCATCGCGACGACTCGCTGAGCGCCCGTCGTGACAGCACCGGGCAGGATGACGAGGAGTCGTGGTCCGACAGCCTGTTCAGTGAGTCGGCGGCCGATCGTGCGCAACTCGACGAACCACTCGACAGCCTTGAATCGCCAGAGCCGACGGTCGAACCGAGAAAAGCCTCGCGCACCGAACCTTCGCTGTCCCTGGAACCGGTTGATCTCGACGACGAGCAGCAACCACCCCAGCTGCGCCTGAACGACCCGCTCGATGCGCCGCTGAGCCACGAACGCCTGTCGGCCGCCGACGAGAACGAAATCGACGACGACCTGCCCTCGATCGAACCGCTGCGCAAGCGGCGTGAACGCAGCGAGCCGGGCGTGCGTGCCGAAGTGCTGCAAGATCTGACCGACGACCCGCTGCAACTGGACTGGCAAAAACGCCGCTCGCCCTGGGGCCGACGGCTGTTGTGGTTGCTGCTGGTGCTGATTGCCGCTGGCGCCCTCGCCGGCCAGTACATCGCCTACCATTTCGACGAACTGGCGCGACAGGATCAATATCGCCCGTGGTTCCAGCAACTGTGCCCGCAAATCGGCTGCACCGTGCCCTCCAAGGTCGACATAGCGAAAATCAAGAGCAGCAACCTGGTGGTGCGCAGCCATCCCGAGTTCAATGGCGCCCTGGTGGTCGATGCGATCATCTATAACCGCGCGCCCTTCTCCCAGCCCTTCCCGCTGCTGGAACTGCGCTTCGCCGATCTCAATGGCCACCTGATCGCCAGTCGCCGCTTCAAACCCGGCGAGTACCTCAATGGCGATCTCGAAGGCATGGCGGAAATGCCTCCGCAAACGCCGATCCACATCGCCCTGGACATTCTCGACCCCGGCGCCAAGGCCGTGAACTACAGTCTGAGCTTCCACTCTCCGGAGTGAAACGCTCCATCGCTCCCCGATTGACGTCGGCTTTCTGAATCCACCCGGCAAACCAAACCACGGGTAATAACAGAATAACTGTTCAGAATTTGTTCAATTCAGCCTTTATCCAGTCATCGAGAGCGGGTATCATGCCAACCCTTTTTCGAACTCCCATGATCCGGCCCCACAACAGGGAAGTCCTATGTCGGCGGTACGCATCGGCCCATACACATTACATAACAGCTTGATTCTCGCCCCCATGGCGGGCGTCACCGACCAGCCCTTTCGTCAGCTGTGCAAGCGCTTGGGCGCGGGACTAGTGGTCTCGGAAATGGTCACCAGCGACATGAGTTTGTGGAACACCCGCAAGTCGCGCATGCGCATGATCCACAAAGGTGATCCCGAGCCACGCTCGGTACAGATCGCCGGTGGGGACGCGCAGATGCTGGCGGACGCCGCCCGTGCCAACGTTGAAATGGGCGCGCAGATTATTGATATCAACATGGGCTGTCCGGCAAAAAAAGTCTGCAACAAGGCTGCCGGTTCCGCACTGTTGAAGGATGAATCCCTGGTAACCGAGATCCTGCAGGCCGTCGTGGCTGCGGTCGATGTGCCGGTTACCCTGAAGATCCGGACCGGTTGGGACCGGGACAACAAGAATGGCCTGACGGTGGCAAAGATCGCCGAGCAGGCAGGCATTACGGCGCTGGCGGTGCATGGCCGCACCCGTGCCGACCTGTACACAGGTGTTGCCGAGTACGACACCATTGCCGCGATCAAGCAGGCGGTGTCGATTCCGGTCTTCGCCAACGGCGATATCGATTCGCCGGAAAAAGCCCGGTACGTGCTCGACGCGACCGGTGCCGATGGTTTGTTGATTGGCCGGGCTGCCCAGGGGCGGCCATGGATTTTTCGCGAGATCGACCATTTCCTGCGTACCGGCGAGAAGCTCCCGGCGCTGGAACTGATCGAGGTGGAACGCATTCTGCTAGAGCATCTGGCCGCCCTGCACGCCTTCTATGGCGATGTCATGGGTGTGCGCATTGCTCGAAAGCATGTGGGCTGGTATCTCGCAACCCTGCCGGGCGCCAGGGAGTTTCGCGCCCACTTCAATCGTTTGGATGGTACGGATACACAATGCGCCAACGTTCGGGCGTTTTTCGCCGAGCGTTACAAGAGCCTGACAGGGGACGGAGAGTGGGTGGCCGCATGACGATGATGACCGAGACTTTAGTGAGTGGAACAACACCCGTGAGCGACAACGTAAATTTGAAACAGCACCTCAATACGCCAAGCGAAGAAGGCCAGACCCTTCGCGGGAGTGTCGAGAAGGCGCTGCACAATTATTTCGCCCACCTTGAGGGCGCTGCCGTCACGGATGTGTACAACCTGGTGCTCTCCGAAGTCGAGGCTCCCCTGCTCGAGTGCGTGATGAATTACGTCAAGGGCAACCAGACCAAGGCCAGCGAGATGCTCGGACTGAACCGAGGCACGCTGCGCAAGAAACTCAAGCAGTACGATTTGCTGTAAGCATTCAATCAAACCAGAAAGGCGCCCGCGTAAACCGGTCGCCTTTTTTGCTGACTTCCTTTGCTTTTGATGGAAATTGAGATGACCGACCAGACTACCCGCCTGCCGATCCGCCGCGCCTTGATCAGCGTTTCCGACAAGACCGGGATCCTCGAATTCGCCAAGGAGCTTGAAGCCCTGGGCGTCGAGATCCTCTCCACCGGCGGGACGTTCAAGCTGCTGCAGGACAACGGCGTTGCCGCAGTGGAAGTCGCTGATTACACCGGCTTTGCCGAAATGATGGACGGTCGGGTGAAGACCCTGCACCCGAAAATCCACGGCGGGATCCTCGGTCGTCGCGGTATCGACGACGCCATCATGAACGAGCACGGCATCAAGCCGATCGATCTGGTTGCGGTCAACCTGTACCCGTTCGAAGCCACCATCAACAAGCCAGGTTGCGACCTGCCGACCGCCATCGAAAACATCGACATCGGCGGCCCGACCATGGTCCGTTCCGCTGCCAAGAACCACAAGGATGTGGCCATCGTGGTCAACGCCAGCGATTACGCCCGCGTCCTGGAAAACCTCAAGGCCGGCGGCCTGACCTACGCTCAGCGTTTCGACCTGATGCTCAAGGCCTTCGAGCACACCGCCGCCTATGACGGCATGATCGCCAACTACATGGGCACCGTGAACCAGGCTGCTGACACCCTCAGCACAGAAGGTCGCAGCGAGTTCCCGCGCACCTTCAACAGCCAGTTCATCAAGGCCCAGGAAATGCGCTACGGTGAGAACCCGCACCAGAGCGCGGCGTTCTACGTGGAGGCCAAGCCTGCCGAAGTCGGCATCGCCACCGCGACCCAACTGCAAGGCAAGGAACTGTCGTACAACAACGTGGCCGACACCGATGCCGCGCTGGAGTGCGTGAAGAGCTTCGTCAAGCCGGCTTGCGTGATCGTCAAGCACGCCAACCCGTGCGGCGTGGCTGTCAGCCCTGATGCCGAAGGCGGCATCCGCAAGGCCTACGACCTGGCCTACGCCACCGACACCGAATCCGCCTTCGGCGGCATCATCGCCTTCAACCGCGAACTGGACGCCGAGACCGCCAAGGCCATCGTCGAACGTCAGTTCGTCGAAGTGATCATCGCTCCATCGGTCAGCGAAGAAGCCCGCGCCATCGTCGCCGCCAAAGCCAACGTACGCCTGCTGGCCTGCGGCGAGTGGTCGGCTGACCGCGCGGCGGCCTGGGACTACAAGCGCGTCAATGGAGGCCTGCTGGTACAGAGCCGCGACATCGGCATGATCGGCGCCGACGACCTGAAAGTGGTCACCAAGCGCGCACCGTCCGAACAGGAAATCAACGACCTGATCTTCGCCTGGAAAGTCGCCAAGTACGTGAAGTCCAATGCCATCGTCTACGCCAAGAACCGCCAGACCATCGGTGTCGGCGCCGGCCAGATGAGCCGCGTGAACTCCGCGCGAATTGCTGCAATCAAGGCAGAACATGCCGGCTTGCAGGTTCAAGGTGCGGTCATGGCATCCGACGCGTTCTTCCCGTTCCGCGACGGCATCGACAACGCGGCCAAGGCCGGTATCACTGCGGTGATCCAGCCGGGCGGTTCGATGCGTGACAACGAAGTGATTGCAGCAGCTGACGAGGCTGGTATCGCCATGGTCTTTACGGGCATGCGCCACTTCCGCCACTGATACCCGCTCCCTCTGTGTGTAGGAGCTCTGCAGGAGCTGTCGAGTGAAACGAGGCTGCGATCTTTTGATCTTGTTTTTAAAAGGCAAGATCAAAAGATCGTCCGAACGCGGCCCGAGCCTTCGGCAGCTCCTACACAGTAGTTACACAGGGGTTTTGCAGCGCACCCACAGAATTTTGAGGTTTTTGAAATGAATGTTTTGATCATTGGCAGCGGTGGCCGTGAACACGCCCTGGCCTGGAAAGTGGCTCAGGATCCGCGCGTGCAGAAGGTGTTCGTGGCTCCGGGCAACGCCGGTACCGCCATCGAAGCCAAGTGCGAGAACGTCGCCATTGACGTACTGGCGCTTGAGCAACTGGCAGACTTTGCCGAGAAAAACGTTTCCCTGACCATCGTTGGCCCTGAAGTGCCTCTGGTTGCCGGTGTTGTGGATCTGTTCCGCAGCCGCGGCCTCGATTGCTTCGGTCCGACCGCCGGCGCTGCACAGCTGGAAGGTTCGAAAGCCTTCACCAAGGACTTCCTGGCTCGCCACAAGATCCCGACTGCCGACTACCAGAACTTCACCGAAATCGAGCCAGCCCTGGCCTACCTGCGTGAAAAAGGCGCTCCGATCGTGATCAAGGCCGACGGCCTGGCCGCCGGCAAAGGCGTGATCGTCGCCATGACCCTGGCTGAAGCCGAAGACGCCGTGCGCGACATGCTGGCGGGCAATGCCTTTGGCGATGCGGGTTCGCGCGTGGTCATCGAAGAATTCCTGGACGGCGAAGAAGCCAGCTTCATCGTCATGGTCGACGGCAAGAACGTGCTGCCGATGGCCACCAGCCAGGACCACAAACGCGTCGGTGACGGCGACACCGGTCCAAACACCGGTGGCATGGGGGCTTACTCCCCGGCACCAGTGGTCACCGCCGACGTGCACAAGCGCGTCATGGACCTGGTGATCTGGCCGACCGTGCGCGGCATGGCCGAGGAAGGCAATGTCTACACTGGCTTCCTGTACGCCGGCCTGATGATCGACAAGGCTGGTAACCCAAAAGTCATCGAATTCAACTGCCGTTTCGGCGACCCTGAGACCCAGCCGGTGATGCTGCGCTTGCAGTCGAGCCTGGTGCTGTTGGTCGAAGCGGCTCTGGCGCAGGCGCTGGACAAGGTCGAAGCGCAATGGGATCCACGTCCGAGCGTCGGTATCGTGCTGGCCGCAGGCGGCTATCCTGGTGACTACGCCAAAGGTGTGGCCATCAACGGCCTGGATGCAGCAGCTGCACTGGAAGGCAAAGTCTTCCACGCCGGTACTGCGCTCAAGGACGGTCAAGTCGTAACGGCCGGTGGTCGAGTGCTTTGTGCCACGGCCATGGGCGCCAGCGTCGACGCTGCACAGCAGCAGGCTTACAAACTGGCGGCATCGATTGACTGGGAAGGCTGTTTCTATCGCAAGGACATTGGCTACCGTGCCATTGCCCGCGAGCGTGGCGAAAATCAGGAATAAGGTAAACACCGCGCCAGGCAATGAACACGGTTTATTGCCTGGCTGTTCCGGCGTCGCGCATCGTTATATTCTGGCATCAACCTAACGAAGGGATTTCGCCGTGCGCTGGCTCAGGATTGCCATAAGCTTGACCGTCACTTTGCTGACCTTGCTCTGCATGCTACCGGCCCAGGCCACGCAAGGCAGTGGCTGGGCGGTATTGCTCGACGAACAGGGCGACTTGCAACTGAGCGACATCCGTTCCGCACGCTATACCAATCAATTCAGCCCTATCGAACTCGACCGCATTACCGCGGCCGAACCCGATGGCGCGTTATGGTTGCGATTCAGGCTTGCGCCGGGTAACCACGAACAGTTGCTGCGAGTGTTCGCGCCTGACCTGCGCCAGTTCAACATGTACGTGCTGGACGGCGACAAGCTGATCGATCAATCCAGCACGGGCAACGAACAGCCGCAATCCGAGCGACCATTGCCCAGCAGCGACTTCATGCTGGCCCTGCCGCAAAGCGACACTCCCCTCGACGTTTACCTGCGACTGACCTCCGACCACCAGTTACGCCCCTATATCACCCTGCAATCGGCGATCCTCGCGGCTGCCAACCAGAACCAGACGCTGATCTATGGCCTGCTTTTCGGTTGCATCGCCATGTTGATCCTGCACAATCTCATCCGCTACACCTACACCCGCTCGCACAGCGCCCTCTGGTTGGCGACGTGCGAAGGGTTGTTGATGCTCAGCCTGCTGCTGTTGCTGAACCTCGCTGGTCCCTGGCTGCCGGACTGGCATGCACTGCAAACGCCGGGGGCTTACCTGGCATTGTTAATGACGGCGCCCTGCGGTCTGATGCTTGCCTATCGCTTCTTCTCCCCGCTCGGGCCGCACCCGCTGAACCGGTTGCTGCTCGGCGAGATCCTGCTCATCATCATCTGCGGCCTGATGCTGCTGTTCGTCAATACCTTGCCGCTGAACTTCATTACCTACGGCCTGGTAGCCTTGGCAGGCCTGACCATGCTGTTCATCAGCGTCTATCACTGGCAAAAAGGTTATCGCCCGGCTCGCCTCTTCGTGGTGGCCATGGTGGTGTTCAACCTCGGGACACTGATCATCCTGCCCGCCCTGTTGGGGCTGACCCTGATCGAGCCCCATGGCCTGCTCACCACCTTGCTGGTGTTCATCTGCATCAGCGGCCTGCTGATGAGCATTGCATTGAGCGAGCGCCAGCGCCGCATCACCGAAGACCGTTTCAGCATCAGCCGTGACCTGGCGGCCAGCAACGCCGAGATCAACGCCAAGGCCGAGTTCCTGGCGAAAATCAGCCATGAGATCCGCACACCGATGAACGGCGTCCTCGGTATGACCGAGCTGCTGCTGGGCACGCCGCTTTCGGTCAAGCAACGCGACTATGTGCAGACGATCCACAGCGCCGGCAACGAGCTGCTGACACTGATCAACGAAATTCTCGACATTTCAAAACTCGAGTCCGGGCAGATCGAGCTGGACGATGTGCAGTTCGACCTCAACGCGCTGATCGAAGACTGCCTGAGCATCTTCCGCGCCAAGGCCGAGCAGCAAAACGTCGAGTTGATCAGCTTCATCCAGCCGCAAGTGCCGCGGGTGATCAGCGGTGACCCGACACGCTTGCGCCAGACCCTGTTGAGCCTGCTGGAAAACGCCCTGAAAAAAACCGATGAAGGCGAAATCCTGATCGTCGTGGCGCTCGACGAGCGCAACAACAAACCACGCCTGCGTATTGCCGTGCAGGACAGCGGCGAGCCCATGGACGCCGAAGAACGAGACGCCCTGATGCACGCCGAACTGCACAGCCGGCATTTCCTTTCGGCCACCCATCCGGGCGGCAACCTGGGGCTGGTGATTGCCCGCCAGCTGATCCGCTTGATGCAAGGGGAGTTCGGAATCAAGAGCGGCAGCAACCAGGGCAGCACGCTGTGGCTGACCCTGCCGCTGGACCCGGATCGCCTCGAACACCCGACCTCCGACCTCGACGGCCCTCTGCAAGGTGCGCGGGTATTGGTGGTGGACGACAATGACACCTGTCGCAAGGTACTGGTGCAGCAATGCAGCGCCTGGGGCCTGAACGTCAGCGCTGCGCCTTCCGGCAAGGAAGCGCTTGCACTGCTGCGCACCAAGGCTCATTTGCGTGATTACTTCGATGTGGTCCTGCTGGACCAGAACATGCCCGGCATGACCGGCATGCAACTGGCGGCCAAGATCAAGGAAGACCCGAGCCTGAACCACGACATCCTGCTGATCATGCTCACCGGCATCAGCAACGCACCGAGCAAGATCATTGCGCGCAATTCCGGGATCAAGCGCATCCTCGCCAAACCGGTAGCCGGCTACACCCTCAAGACCACTCTGGCCGACGAACTGACCCAACGCAACAAAGGTCTCGTCGCTACCCAGCCCGTGCCAAGCGGCCAGGTCCTGCCGGTCAAGGTCCCCTGCGACTTCCGCATTCTGGTGGCCGAAGACAACAGCATCTCGACCAAGGTGATCCGCGGCATGCTGAGCAAGCTCAATCTGCAACCGGATACTGCCTGCAACGGCGAAGAAGCCTTGCAAGCGATGAAAGCCCAGCGTTACGACCTGGTGCTGATGGACTGCGAAATGCCGATCCTCGACGGCTTCTCGGCCACCCAGCAATTGCGTGCCTGGGAAGTCAGCAACCAGCGGGTCCGAACCCCCGTGGTGGCATTGACCGCCCATATCCTGGCCGAACACAAAGAACGTGCGCGGCAGGCCGGCATGGACGGGCACATGGCCAAACCGGTGGAACTGTCGCAGCTGCGCGAACTGATCGAGCACTGGGTCGCCCAGCGTGACCAGCAGAATCGCGCAACGACCCAAACGTCCTGAGCCGACAGACTGCGCAACCCCTGATAGACTCCCCCTCGACTTCCCTCGCCAGTGAGCCCGGCACCATGCTCCATGTGTTGTTCAGCGTTTACCTGAAGATGCTGGTGCTCTACAGCCCATTCTTCGTGTTGTCCTGCTTCATCAGCCTGACCCGTGGTTATTCGCGCAAGGAACAGCGTCGGCTGGCCTGGAAAGTAGCGGTCGCCACCCTGGTCTCCAGTGTTCTGCTGTACTTGTTCGGCCGAGTGATTTTCAGTGTTTTCGGCATCACCGTGGACGCATTCCGCATCGGCGCAGGCAGTGTCCTGTTCATCTCGGCACTAGGGATGGCACAAGGCAAATCGGCGGTACAGACCGACAACGTGCAGCAGGATGTGACCATTGTCCCGCTGACCATTCCGCTGACGGTCGGCCCCGGCACCATCGGTGCCTTACTCGTGATGGGCGTGAGCCAGCCGCACTGGGACGACAAACTCACCGCCATTGTCAGCATTGCCCTTGCCAGCTTCACCGTGGGGGTGGTGCTTTATCTGTCCAGCCGCATCGAACGCATTCTCGGCGATCAGGGCTTACAGATAGTCAGCCGATTGATGGGATTGTTTGTGTGCGCGCTGGCGGCGCAGATCATCTTCACCGGAGTCAAGGGTTACCTGGTGCCTTGAAGCGACGGCTTGTCCAACCCCGAAAACAAGGCCCTGTGCATCAATCACAGGGCCTTGCCTTTTTATTGTGTGTAAAGCCTTTCAGTCAGGACTGGAGTTTGCGCACGAACACCTTGTTCGAATAAGCTTCGATTTTTTCGTGGACCCGTTTACGGTAGTTTTCAAACACCCGTCGGTTGAACACAAACACCCCGCCATTGGGAATGATCGCCAGCTCTCGATTGAACTCGCTCCACAGGAAAAAGTCGCGTTCAATCACGGTCGCGATGTAGCGCAAGCCAAGCAGGCAGACGACCACTTCACCCGAGGCGAGCCGCTCGCAAGGCGCGCACTTGAGGATGCCCGAGCCGCCATTGGCGACATTGCCGCGAAAGAAGTTCCAGGCAAACTCATCCAGCCGCAACGCCTGATAGGTGTCCTCGAGGAGCTGGCCCAAGCTCTCCACGCCCAAGCGGCCAATCACGCTATAACTGGCGCTGAGCAATTGTCGGACACTCGTGACCAGGATCGGTTCGGCCGGAACGATGGTCTTGAGCGTGTATCCCGCCTTGAGCAATCGCCCTTGAAAATAGTCGAACCAGACCTTCCTCGACACCTGGCCCGGGTATTTCTCATTGGCCGCCAGTTCCGCGTACAACAGGCAGTCCTGTATATCCTCCTGGTCTTGCAAACTTACCCGCTGGGTAAAGGACAACAGGCAACCACCCACTACGACAGCATTAACAGACTCGGGCATATTTACCCCCATACAGCCAGTGCTTTAATCGGTTACTTCGATCAAAGCCTGCCCACCTTATTGACCTGTCAATTGTTTGAAAAGACCATCGGCAAATTGGTCGTTATAGGCATACACCATATTTTTCTTTCGCTCGAATGCACGCCGATTAAAGTTGCGCACACCGGCGCCCTGGAAAACCTGCAAACCTTGAGTCTTGTAAGTCACGAATAAAAAGTTTCCGTTATATTCCTTATCCACCAAGTCAAGGCCGCCCATCAACATGGCCATGCCACCGCCTGGCGTCGTAATGCAAGGCACAGCCTTGAAGCTGACGACATCGTTTTTCTTGCTGCCGGCATCGACAATCTTCAGTGCATCCTTATCGCCCTTAAGCTTGCTGAAACCCGACGCCACCAGGTTCAGGACACTGCTCGCACCACTGGAAATGACGGTCTCCAGTACCTGCAACACTGCCTCATTCATCGTGATGGTGAGCTGCTTGCTGACGTATTTCTTGTAGGTGAAGCTTTCCGTCACCCAACCCACTGCCAACAATGCCTGGTTGTACTTATGGTACCGCTCTTCGTTGCTGGTTCCCTTGGGCAGGCGCCGGACCACCGCTTCAGCAAACTGCTGGCAGTCCAGCGCATCCTGCCTGTCTTCCTCCGAAAGCGCCTGGTCGAACACCACCAGCGAGGGCCCTACTACCGAAGTCCCGACACCTTGCGCCGACGAATCACTCGATGCTGCGCTCAGGATCGAGGTGGAGCGCTTGGTCCGCCCCCGTGGCGCGACGTTTTTCAGTTCTGCCGCAATGCCTTCGAAATACTTGTCCTGCATGGCATCATCAAATGCGACTTGAGCCACTGAGTGAACACTTATATCAGTCATTTAAATTTCCATTTTATTAATAAGTCGCCTCATGCGACCACCTGAAAATTAAAGCACAGGGTTGAACCGGTCAAAGCAAAAACACTTAGAACTTATTTCAGGAGTTATCAGAAAACAAAAGGGCCCGCGATAACTTTCGTTATTCACAGGCCCTACCGTTAGTTGCTACTTTGAACATCAGCGACCTTCGAACAAAGCCGCTTTCACTCAAGTGGCTGGCTTGCTTGGGTACCAGCGTGGCGTGTAAATCCAGTCACCTCCGCCAACCCGCGGAAAAGCACAGGTCAGGGACGAGCCGATCAATACCATGGTGCGCATGTCGACCTGATCCGGGGTCAACTGGCCAAGGGAGGTAACCCGCAGTGTCTGCCCCGGGCGCCCGATATCCCGACCCAGCACCACAGGCGTCTCGGGTACGCGGTGTCGGGCGACGATGTCCAGCGCCTGGCCCAATTGCCATGGACGTGCACGCGAGATCGGGTTGTAGAAAGCCAGGGCCAGATCGGCTTGAGCGGCCAGGTCCAGGCGCTTTTCGATGATTGCCCAGGGCTTGAGGTTATCTGACAGCGACAGCACACAGAAGTCATGTCCCAGCGGCGCGCCGGCCTGCGCGGCAGTCGCCAGCGAAGCAGAGACGCCCGGCAGGATCTCGAGATCAACGTTGTGCCAATGGACGTCGGTGGACTCGTGCAGCGCCTCCAGCACCGCAGCGGCCATGGCGAAAACCCCCGGATCTCCCGAGGAAACCACCACCACCGAGAGCCCCTGAGCCGCCAGTTCGAAGGCGTGGCGGGCGCGTTGCATCTCTTCGCGGTTGTCGGTGCAGTGCAGCACCTGATCGGCGCGAAACGGCCCGGCCATGCGCACATAGGTTTCGTAGCCCAGCACGTCGGTTGCGCGAGCCAGTTCAGCCTTTACTGCCGGCACCATCAGTTCAGCAGCGCCCGGCCCGAGGCCGATCACCGCCAGCCGTCCACGCGGGCGGCCGATTTGCAATGGGGCCAGCGGCTGCTCTGCCACCGCAATGGCAACGGTGTCGCTACCAAGCATGGAAAATGGCTGGCCTATGGCAGTACGCAGACGTTCGCCAAGCGCCTTCTCAGCGCCGGCAAAACGCAACGGCACGCCCAATTCAAGCGCTGCCTCACGCAACGCCGGACTGGCCATTTCCGTATCGGCGGCCAACAGACAGGCCAGCGACTGCACGGCGATTTTTCCCTGATGCAATGCCTCGCGCACCGCCGCCGCGACATTCACCAGGCCAGTATCCACAGCGACCGCCACATTGCGCGGATAGATCAACAGTTCGTTGGCAGCAGGTGCCCGCTCGACATGACTGACATGCACCGCCAATCGGGCCTGCGCATTTTCGGGCAACTGCGCCCGCGCCAGCCAAGGGGCCTCACCCTCAATTCGCACCGCTTCCCCGGCGAGCAAATCGGAGACAAAACGCTTGCCCAGTTCCAGATCGCCCAGGGCATAGCCGCTGGGCGGGTTGAGCAGGCACGTGCCGAAACGCAACTCACCGCTGGTGGTGATCGCCGCGGAAACTTCCAGTGCGGCGGCAATCTCCCGCGCCATCACATTCACCCCGCCGAGACCACCCAGCAGTGGAACCACGGCGCTGCCGTCTTCGGCCACCGCCAATACCGGTGGCTCGGCGCCTTTTTCCAGCAACAAGGGCGCCAGCGTGCGGATCACGATCCCCGCCGCGCACAGGGCAATGATCGGTGTGCCCTGCTGATAGAGCTCGCGCAGGGTCGCGCCGAATTCGTGATAGACCCGATCCGCGCCTTCGACCCGTTCGGCCAGGCCATGGATCAGGGCTGCAGGGTACACCTGCTGAATGCTGCGTGCGGTAGCGAGGCTGCCATTGCCGAGAATGACAATCGCCGGAACTGGACGAGTCATCAGCCTTGCCACCTTTCGCCGGGAACGATGATCAACGAGAAGTACGGTGAAGACATCGGCTCGACCTGATCCAGCGGCACGATCTTCTGATTGGCCATGGTCGCGCGTTCGACGTATAGCGCACGCTCGGCCAGGCCGAGTTCTTCCAGCACCTGGCGGACCTTGGGAAAGTTGCGCCCCAGTTTCATGATCACCGCCGCATCGGCATCGGCCAGGCGACGCTTGAGTTCGTCGTGCGGCAACACACCGGACAACACCGACAGACTCTGATTGCGATACACCAGCGGTGCACCGAGCACCGAGGCGCCGCCGAGCATCGAGCACACACCGGGCACGACTTCAGCCTGATAACGTTCGGCGAGCCGGTCGTGCAGGTACATGTAGGAGCCGTAGAAGAACGGATCACCCTCGCAGATCACCGCCACATCACGGCCTGCGTCGAGATGCGTGGCCAGTTCTTCGGCAGCGTCATCGTAGAAGTCGCTGATCACTTGTTCGTAGGACAGCGGCGCCGGCAAGGCTTCGGTGGTCACCGGGTACACCAGTGGCAACAGATTCTGTGCGTCTTGCAGGTGGGCTTCGATGATGCCGAAGGCGTTGCCTTTCTTGCCCTTGGCGACGAAGTACGCCACCACCGGCGACTCGCGCAGCAAACGCAGGGCCTTGACGGTAATCAGTTCCGGATCACCGGGGCCGACGCCGAGGCCGATCAAACGTCCAGGTTGCTGCATCATTCGATCTCCGTGGCGAGGGCATTGACGGCGGCGGCGGCCATGGCGCTACCGCCCAGGCGACCTTGCATGATGACAAAAGGCACGCCACGGCTGTCGGCCGCCAGCGCTGCCTTGGATTCGGCGGCGCCGACGAAGCCCACTGGAAAACCGAGGATCAGCGCCGGTTTCGGTGCACCGGCGTCGAGCATTTCCAGCAAGTAAAACAGCGCCGTCGGCGCATTGCCGATGACCACCACACTGCCTTCCAGGTGCGGGCGCCACAGTTCCAGCGCGGCGGCGGAGCGGGTGTTGCCCAGCTCGCGAGCTAGTGCTGGAACACTGTCATCGCGCAGGGTGCAGATCACTTGGTTGTTCGCCGGCAACCGCGCGCGGGTCACGCCTTCGGAGACCATCCGCGCATCGCACAAAATCGGCGCGCCGGCCGCCAGCGCATCACGCCCGGCCTTGCCTGCCCCCTCGGAAAACTGCAACCCGTCGATGGCCTCGACCATGCCGCAGGCGTGAATCACCCGAACGGCGAGTTTCTCCAGATCGGCCGGAATGCGCTCGAGGTTGGCCTCGGTGCGAATGATCGCGAAGGAGTTGCGATAGATCTCCTGACCGTCGCGGATGTAATCAAGCATCGATGGGGCTCCGTGAGCGGGCGTCGAGCAAGGCCGCGACCGCTTCAATAGTAAGGTTGCGTGCGTGCAGCGCGCCGAAACCCGGCTGCGCTGCATCGCGTAAATAGAGATCGTAGTGACCGGGGGCCACGGCCAGCAAGGTGACGGGCGCCGTATGCGCGGCGGCGCAGGAACGCGGGCAACCGCTCAAATGTACGTTCGGCGCTTGTCCGTGACGCTGCAGCAATTCGGCCAATTTCAGGGCATCACCCTTGGTTTCGGCCACCCCCTTGGCGCAACCGTTGGAACCGGTGCAGGCGATCAACCGGGACAATGGCTGATCGGCTTCGCACTGCAAGCCCAGACATTTCAATTGCCGAATGACCTCGGCGGCGTTTTTCGCGTGGACATTAGGCAGCAGCAGGCTTTGCCAGGGTGTGAAGCGCAGACTGCAATCACCGAACTCGCGTGCCAGTTGCGCCACACCCCGCAGCATCGTCGGATCGAGCCGACCCAGCGGCGGGACAGCCCCCACATAGACAACACCCGGCTCGGCCTGGGGATGGGCGCCCAAGTGCACATCACTGGAACCCGAAACCCGCTGCCAACCGACAACCGCTTGCATCGATACACGCTCAGCCAACCGAAGTAGAACGTCCTCGACCGAATACCCGACCAGCAAATGACGCATCCGCGTCTGCTCGGGGCGCGCCAGCTCCAGGAACAACTCAAGGACCGCGACCACCAGAGAGTACCCGTCAGCCAGCGCAACCGAACCGGCGGGGCTGTCCGTCGGGCATCCCGTCAGACCGAACGCCAGCCGTCGCTCGCCATCTTGTTCAAACGCCGAGAGCCACAGGTCATGGGGATGTTCGAGCATCGCCAGGTCTTCGCCGCCATCGAGCTGCACGGCGAACTTGGCACTGAGGTCGTGGAACACTTCGTGGCCTTGCAGTGTGGCGAGGATCTGCGCTGCCAGCGGGCGAGTGTCGAACAGCATGCGCAGGTCGATCCCGGCGCCGGGGCTGAGCATCAGGTTACGCACATCGTCGCCGGCCGCGTTTTGCGGTCCCAGATCGGCGGCCAGCAAGCTGTCGATCAACGCCGTTTGCTCGCTACCAATGCCGCGGATCTGCAGGTTGGCCCGGTTGGTCGCCTCGATCGCCCCGCTGGCGTACCGCTCGGCCGCAGCCGCCACGGCCTCGGCCTGGACGCTGCTGATCGAACCGCCGTTCAACTTGATCCGGCAGATACCGCCATCCAGTGCCGGGACAATACGCAGTAACCCCGGGCAAGCCGAGGGGCGTAAGGCAGCGGACAGCGGACGTTGGTTCAAGGCGGACCCGTTCAGGTGGCGAGGCGATTCACGGCGAAAGTGCGCGGTATTATGCCTGCTTTACTTCGCCGCATGAAAAGACTCCGGTCGGGAAGAGAAGGCAGTCAGCTCAAGGAACCCGCGCTATCATGCCGCCCAACAACGTTTAACGCGTGATTGAGGAATGGCATGACACCCTGGCTGACGGTAGTGGGCATCGGCGAAGACGGTTTCAAGGGTCTGGGCAAGAACGCCCGGCATGCGCTGTTGCGCGCAGCGAAAATCTTCGGCGGCCAGCGGCATCTGGATTTGCTCCCGCCGTGCATACGCGGCGAGCGCCAGCCATGGCCGAGTCCCTTCTGCCTTGAGTCGCTGCTGTCATACCGTGGCGACCCCGTTTGCGTCCTGGCCAGTGGCGACCCGATGTTCTTCGGCGTCGGCGCCAGCCTCGCCCGGCAACTCCCTGCAGCCGAGATGCTGACGCTTCCCGCACCGTCCTCCTGCTCGCTGGCCGCTGCACGAATGGGTTGGCCCTTGCAGGAGGTGGTCACACTGTCCGTGGTGGCCCGGCCTTTCGCCGCACTCAACGCCCACTTGTCCAGTGGCGTGCGCTTGCTGGTGTTGAGCAACGACGGCCGCAGCCCCGCCGCCATCGCGGCCCTGTTGCGCGAACGTGGCTTCGGCCCTAGCCGTCTCACCGTGCTGGAACACCTGGGCGGTGAAGCCGAGCGGCGTATCGACGGTATCGCCAGCGACTGGAACGATCCGCTGATCGCCGACTTGAATCTGATCGCCATCGAATGCGTCGCCGAGCCGAACACGCTGCGGCTGTCGCGACTGGCCGGCCTGCCGGACTCGGCCTTCCAGCACGACGGCCAACTGACCAAACGCGATGTGCGCGCCATCACCCTCGCACGCCTGGCCCCGGTCCCTGGCGAACTGTTGTGGGACGTCGGCGCCGGCAGCGGCTCGATCGGCATCGAATGGATGCGCGCTCACCCCAGTTGCCGCGCACTGGCCATCGAGGCGGATGCGGGCCGACAAACGTTGATCGAACACAACCGCGATGCGCTCGGCGTTCCCGGCCTGCAATTGGTTCGCGGCAGTGCGCCAATGGCCCTGGCCGGGCTGGAGCGACCGGATGCGATTTTCATCGGCGGCGGTGTCACCCGCGAAGGCGTGCTCGATACGTGTTGGGCCGAACTCAAAGCCGGGGGCCGGCTGATCGCCAACGCGGTCACCCTGCAAAGTGAAATGACCCTGATGACCTGGCGCGAGCAACACGGCGGGGAGCTGACGCGCATTCATATCGCACAAGCACAACCGCTGGGCGACTTTGACACCTGGCGCCAGGCCTTGCCGATTACCTTGCTGGACGTGACGAAACCCTTCGATGCGTGACGAAACCGCCGAACAACCCGCACCACTGCGCAGCGGCCTGACCACCGGCAGTTGCGCCACGGCCACCAGCCTCGCCGCCGCGCGTCTGCTGCTGGATGGCACATCGGCCGATGCGGTGGAAATCGTGTTGCCCAAGGGCAAACAGGTGCAGATGCGCCTGGAGTTCTGCCGCCTCACCGAGGACGGCGCCGAAGCGGGAACACTCAAAGACGCCGGTGACGATCCGGACGTGACCCACGGTGCCCTGCTCTACTCCCAGGTGCGCCTGAGTAGCGAACCCGGGACTCGCTTCAAGGCCGGTCGCGGCGTCGGCACAGTGACCCGGCCCGGGCTGGTGCTGGGTGTCGGCGAACCGGCGATCAACCCGGTGCCGCGCAAAATGATCAGCGAGCACCTGGCCCGGCTGGCCGACGAACTCGGCTACAGCGGCGGCTTCGAGGTCACGGTCAATGTCGAGAACGGCGAGGCGCTGGCATTGAAAACCATGAACCCGCGCCTGGGCATTCTTGGCGGCTTGTCGATACTCGGAACCAGCGGTATCGTCCGGCCGTTTTCCTGTGCGGCCTACATCGCCTCGATCCACCAGGGCATCGACGTGGCGAAAACCAACGGTTACCTGCACATCGCCGCCTGCACCGGCAACGCCAGCGAAGACACCATGCGCCGGGTCTACAACCTGCCGGAAATCGCCCTGATCGAAATGGGCGACTTCGTTGGCGCCGTGCTTAAGCACCTGCGCAAAGTACCGGTGGAAAAACTCAGTCTGTGCGGTGGTTTCGGCAAGATCAGCAAACTGGCGGCCGGGCACATGGATCTGCACAGTCGCCATTCGAGCATCGACCTGCCGCAACTGGCGCTATGGGCGGCACAGGTCGGCGCTGATGCGGCGTTGCAGCAGAGCATCCGCGAGGCCAACACCAGCCAGCAGGCACTGGCCATGGCCGCCGCAGCCGGGGTCGCCCTGGGTAATGCAGTCTGTCAACACGCCCTGGATTTTGCCCGCAGCGTGGTGCCGGCGCAGGTTCAGGTGGAAGTCTTTGCCATCGATCGCCAGGGCGGGATCGTTGGCCATGCGGGAGCCTTTCAATGAAGCGCATTCTCCTGCTAGGCGGCGTGACCGAAGCCATGGCCATTGCCCGCACGCTGGGGCCGCAGCACATCTATAGCCTGGCCGGTATCGGTCGGGTGCCGACGGACCTGCAATGCCAGGTTCGTGTCGGCGGCTACGGCGGCGCCGAGGGCCTGGCGCAATTCATTGGCGATGAAGGCATCGATCTGCTGCTCGATGCCACTCACCCCTACGCCGCCCAAATCAGCCAGAACGCCGCGACCGCCGCGCGCTTGAGCGGCATTCCCTGCTGGGCGCTACGGCGTCCGGCCTGGCAAGCCCAGGCAGGGGATGACTGGCGGGAAGTCAGCGATTGGGCCGAACTGATCGAAGCCCTGAAACCCTTCCGTCGACCGCTGTTCACTCTCGGCCGCGAGCCCCTGCAACACCTGGACGAAATTCCTGCGGAGCAATTCTGGACCCTGCGCGCACTGGACACGTATCCGGGCAACGAGCGCTGCGAAGTGATCGGCGCACGGGGACCCTTCCTGATTGACGATGAACGTGAGTTGTTCGAACGGCGAAACATCGACGTGCTGGTCAGCAAGAACAGCGGCAGCACGGCGACCGAGCCCAAGCTGGAAGTCGCGCGTGAGCGTGGTGTGCCGGTAATTGTCTTGAAGCGGCCGGTGTTGCCGGGGGTTGATCGGGAGTTTGAGGGTGTGACAGAAATCCTGATGGCCCTGTCGCTCTTCGACGGCTCCTGATCCCCCGTCCGCCGGGACTTTTCCTACGACACCTTCGGAGTACGCCGATTATCCATTCCAGGTCTCCAACCCTATAGTCCGGCGGATTCTGAACAAAGCTCCAGCACTACTGGCGCTTTGAAATTCACGACTATCATGAAGGCTACGAAAGGATGGCGCTGCGACACCAAACCGCACGCCGCCTTTTTACTTATCGGCCCCGATCAGGCTAAATAGCCCGCGCCTGATCGCCCACCCAAACGGATTTTGTCCCATGTCCCGACAACGGCTCGCAATTGCCTGGATAGCCTGCTTCGCAGTGCTGTTCAACATGCTCGCCATGCCGATGTCCGGAGCGATGGCACAAACGGCTAATTCACCTGCCGAACAGTTGTTGTGGGGCAGTTTCTGCAGTTCCAGCGGCACCAGGATGGTGGCGATTTCCATCGGGGACCTTGAACAGAAAGCCCCGCAAAACGACGATCATTCCAACATGCAGCATTGCTGGTGCTGCTCCGGTTCTGCGCCATTGGTGGCGTTGCCGGGGCATTCGCCACAGCTGTATTTCGCGCACTTCGAATCCAACCGAAGCCTGCCCGCCACCTCGCTCGACAGCCCGTCACCGCGCCAGCAATGGCCGAGCCTCAACCCCCGCGCGTCCCCTCTGGTGTGATTTTTTCTCGCAATTGACTGCGTTTTAAATCGTTCCGGAGAACTGCCATGTTGAACAAACTTATCGTTCTGGGCGCGTTGCTGCTGCCTGCCTGCTTTGCCAATGCCCATGATTACAAGGTCGGCGCACTGGAAATCGCGCATCCGTGGTCCCAGGAGTTGCCACCCAATGCGCCCACCGTTGCGGCGTATTTCGTGATCAACAATGAAGGCAAGACCGCCGACCGCCTGCTCAGCGTCGACACCCCCATTGCGGGCGAAGCGCAATTGCATGAGCACGTGATGCAAGGCGACATGATGAAAATGCAGCACGTACCGAGCGTGGAAGTGCCCGCCGGTGGCGAGGTCACTTTCGCACCGATGGCCTATCACGTGATGTTGCTGGGCCTCAAGGACCGCAGCCTGCTCACTGACGGCAAGCGTTTCCCCATGACGCTGCACTTCGAGAAGTCCGGTGACGTGACGGTCGAAGTCGCGGTGCAGAAGCAGGCGCCGGACACCATGCAAGCGCACGTGCACAAGCCGTAATCGCCTGAACTGAAAACGCCCATGCGCCCGCTTAGCGCCAGGTCATCCAGGTCACGCGATCAGGCATTGAGCCTGACACGCGGCAGCTGGATCAGCCTGTTCGCCATGCTGATGATCTTTATCGGTCCGCTGATTTCTCAGTCGATGCCGATGGATTCGCGCGCCATGTCGATGACCATGCCTGTGGGTATGAGCATGGACATGAGCATGGACATGTCGGCGATGGAACCTGCCGACCATGGCACGCTAGCCACCGCCGAGCATTGTCCGCCCGCCCCGGGGCACCCTGTGTTATGGGAAAAGTGCGGCTATTGCAGCCTGCTGTTCAATTGCCCGGCGCTGACCGGTGGCGTGTCTTTCGCCAACTTCGTCATCTCACCCGTCAACACGTTCACCACGCCTTCCCCACGCTTGGGCCATGCCCGGCAAACCTTCTTTCCCGGCGCCCGCACCCGCGCCCCGCCTGTCGTCGCGTAAACACTCACTTCTGATTTCACACGGTTGAGAAGACAGCCTCAGGCTGCCGGCCGTGTCGTTTACGACTGTTCGATGGAAATTGTCATGTCCAGGTTTTCTGCTGTCCCGTGCTTGAGCCCTGCCCAAGCCTCTTATGCCCTGAACGAATCCGGCGTTCGTTTCAGGCACGCCACCGCGATCCTGTGCGGTGCATTGCTGGCGCCCTCTGCGCTCGCCGATGAGCATGCCGGTCACAGTGAAGAACTGAGCCCGACAGTGATTACCGCCGTTGCCCCCAGTTCACCATTGACCATCGTCACCAACCCCAAGGAACCGCGCCAACCGGTGCCGGCCAGCGACGGTGCCGATTACCTGAAAACCATCCCGGGCTTCGCCATGGTGCGCAATGGCGGCACCAATGGTGACCCGGTGCTGCGCGGCATGTTCGGCTCGCGGCTGAACATCCTCACCAATGGCAGCATGATGCTCGGCGCCTGCCCGGGGAGGATGGACGCTCCCACTTCCTACATCTCGCCGGAAACCTACGACAAGCTCACTGTGATCAAAGGCCCGCAAACCGTGCTGTGGGGGCCGGGTTCTTCGGCCGGCACTATCCTGTTCGACCGCGAACCGGAGCACTTCGGCGAACTCGGTACACGGGTCAATGCCAGCGTGCTGGCCGGTTCCTACGGCCGCTTCGACAAACTGCTGGACGCTGCCGCCGGTGGCCAGTCGGGTTACGTGCGGGTCATCGGCAACACCGCGCACTCCGACGACTACCAGGACGGCAACAACGACACCGTGGCGTCGCGCTATGAAAAATGGAACGGCGACGTGGCCGTCGGCTGGACGCCGAATACCGACACCTTGCTGGAACTGACCGCCGGCCATGGCGATGGTGAAGCCCGGTACGCCGGGCGCAGCATGGACGGTTCGCAGTTCCTGCGCGAAAGCCTCGGCCTGCGCTTCGAGCAGTCCAACATCGGCGAGGTACTGGACAAGGTCGAGGCGCAGGTCTACTACAACTACGCCGATCACGTGATGGACAACTACACCCTGCGCACGCCGTCCGGTACCGGGGTGATGGCCGGGCCCATGGCCTCCAACGTCGACCGCCGCACCCTCGGCGCCCGGGTCAAGGCCACCTGGCGCTGGGCTGATGTGCAACTGATCAGCGGCATCGAAGCGCAGACCAACGAACATCGCCAGCGCAGCGCCATGGGTGTCGACACCTACAAGGACCTTCCGTACACCAAGGATGCCGACTTCCATA
The DNA here is from genome assembly GCF_056406435.1 of Pseudomonas sp. P1_C12. NCBI lineage: Bacteria > Pseudomonadati > Pseudomonadota > Gammaproteobacteria > Pseudomonadales > Pseudomonadaceae > Pseudomonas > Pseudomonas sp. P1_C12. Next base: position 75,391 of record NZ_JBFUAE010000007.1, read on the forward strand.
ACTACGGTGTGTTCGGCGAACTGACCTGGTACGCCGCCGACCGTGACCGCCTGATCAGCGGCGCACGCCTGGACCGCGCCTCGGCCAAGGATTATCGGCAGACCACCGGCTCGGGCATGATGACCCGCCCGAATCCAACCGCCGACGACACCCGCACCGATACCCTGCCGAGCGGCTTCATCCGCTACGAGCATGACCTGGCCGACAGCCCGACCACCTTGTATGCAGGCATAGGTCACACCCAGCGATTCCCGGATTACTGGGAGCTGTTTTCACCCAAATCCGGCCCCGTCGGTTCGGTGAATGCCTTCGATTCAATCAAACCGGAAAAAACCACCCAGCTCGATTTCGGCCTGCAATACAAGACCGAAAAAATCGAAGCCTGGGCCTCGGCTTACGTCGGACAGGTTCGCGATTACATCCTGTTCAACTACACCCCGACAATGATGGGTACGACCTCGCAAGCCGAAAACATCGACGCGCGAATCATGGGCGGCGAACTGGGCGCCGCTTACAACTTCACCGACAACTGGAACGCCGACGCGGCCCTGGCCTACGCCTGGGGCAAGAACAGCAGCGATGGTAATCCGTTGCCGCAGATGCCGCCGCTGGATGCCCGTTTCGGCCTGACCTACAGCGAAGACAACTGGAGCGCCGGCGCACTGTGGAGAGTGGTCGCCGCGCAAAACCGCATCGACCAGAACAAGGGCAACGTGGTCGGCAAGGATTTCGGCAAGACGCCGGGCTTCGGCGTGTTCTCCCTCAACGGTGCCTATCGGATCAACAGCAACTGGAAGGTCAGCAGCGGCGTCGACAACCTGTTCGGCAAGGCTTACGCCGAGCACTTGAACCTGGCCGGCAACGCCGGTTTCGGCTACCCCGCCAATGACCCGCAAGCCATCAAGGAACCGGGGCGCACGCTCTGGACCAAGGTGGACATGAGTTTCTAACAAAAAAAGTCAAAAGATCGCAGGCTTCGCCAGCTCCTACATTGGAGCGCGTACGCCCTGTAGGAGCTGTCGAGTGAAACGAGGCTGCGATCTTTTACAAACAATTGATTCGCCAAGCGGAGCACAACCGATGAAACAGCCCAAAGTGAACTTCTACAACCTGGCGTGGCGCTGGCATTTCTATGCCGGATTGTTCGTTGCGCCATTCATGGTGATGCTGGCCCTGACCGGCATCATCTACCTGTTCAAACCGCAGCTCGATTCGCTGATGTACAGCAGCCTGTTCAACGTCCCGTCCGGTCATCACATCGTCCCGGCCGACGACCTGCTGACGCGGGTGAAAACGGCTTACCCACAAGGCCAGGTCACCCAATACCTGCCGCCGGTCAACGCCGAGCGTAGCGCGCAGTTTGTCGTGCTCAACGATGGCAAGGAGCTGAACGTTTTCGTCGACCCCTACCACGGCGACATCCTCGGTGAGCAAGACGCCAAGAAGAATCTGCAAGCCATTGCCCGAGCGATTCACGGTGAGCTGATGATCGGCACTGTTGGCGATCGGCTGATCGAACTGGCCGCCGGTTGGGGCGTAGTGCTGGTGGTGTCCGGGATTTTCCTGTGGTGGCCGCGTGGTCAGGCGGCAGGCATCTTGTGGCCGCGCCTGAACAGTCGCGGTCGCATATTGTGGCGTGACCTGCACGCCGTCACCGGGTTCTGGGGCGCGTCCCTGCTGCTGGTGATGCTGCTCAGCGGCATGACCTGGACCGGCTTCTGGGGCAAGCAATACGCCGAAGTGTGGAACGTGTTCCCGGCGGCCATGTGGGATGACGTACCGAAGTCCGATGTCGAGGCGCGCAGCCTCAACACCGCGACCCGCCAGACCGTGCCGTGGGCCATGGAAAACACGCCGATGCCGATGTCCGGCGACCATGCCGAACACATGGCTCACGATGGAGCGTCGGCCGGCCCGGCCTCGCCGTTGATCCGCCTGCAGGACGTACAAAACATCGCCAGCGAACGCAAGGTCGAACCGGGTTACAGCATCACCCTGCCGACCACCGCGACCGGCGTATTCACCATCGCCGTGTTCGCCGACGACCCGCGCAATGACGCCACGCTGCACATCGATCAATACACCGGCAAGGTCCTGGCCGATGTACGTTTCGAGCACTACGGCACCGTCGCCCGTGCCACGGAAATCGGCGTGATGCTGCACGAGGGCAAGATGTTCGGTGTGTTCAATCAAATCGTGGTGTTGCTGATCTGCCTGTTGATTTTGCTCAGCGCGGTCAGCGGCGTGGTGATCTGGTGGAAGCGCCGTCCGCAAGGAAAACTCGGCGTGCCGCCACTGCGCCATGACCTGCCGAAATGGAAAACCGCGATGTTGATCATGTTCACCCTGGCGGTGGCCTTTCCGTTGGTGGGCGCGTCGCTGGTGGCGGTGTGGGTGCTGGATCGTGTACTGCTGTCGCGTTTCACCCGGCAGACTGAAAGCGCCTCATCTTCATCTTGAAACAGGCGAGATGCGCGGGGCTCAATGGGCTGTAAACTCCCCCGCGCGTCACCCTCTCGCATTCTGGGTGTCCTTTCGGGCCCCTTCGCGGGCAAGCCCGCGAAGGGGCCATCAGCATCACCTCAAGAGTCACTGCATGTCCTCGCTGAACCTCACAAACCTCACCTGGTCCCCACTGGGCCACGGCCATTGCCACCATCAGTTCCAGCTCCGTGATGCCTCGTTACACGTGGCTGCCGGTGAGTTCGTCGGGCTGATCGGCCCCAACGGCAGTGGCAAGACCAGCCTGTTGCGTTGTGCCTGGCGCTTCAGCAAACCGCAAAGCGGTGAGGTCAGACTCGATCACCACAACGTCTGGAAGCAATCCTCGCGCTGGTGCGCGCAACGCATCGCCGTGGTCTTGCAAGAGTTCCCCGACGCCTTCGGCCTGACCGTCGAGGAAGTGGTCGCCATGGGCCGCACGCCGCACAAAGGCTTGTTCGATGGCGACACCCTTGAAGACCGCGATCTTATCAATCAGACCCTGGAATCTGTCGGTCTCAAGGGCTTCGAAAACCACGGCTTCGCCACCCTCTCCGGTGGTGAAAAACAGCGGGTCATCCTCGCCCGCGCACTGGCTCAGCAACCACAGTTGCTGATACTCGACGAGCCAACCAACCACCTCGATCCGCGTTATCAGCTTGAGCTTTTGAAGCTGGTCAAGCGCTTGAACATCGGCACCCTGGCGAGCATCCACGACCTCAATCTGGCGGCGGCTTTTTGTGATCGGCTGTACGTGATCAACCATGGTCGTATCGTCGCCAGCGGCACACCGAAAGAAGTCCTGACGGCTGCGCTGCTGCGCAATGTGTTCGGCGTCGAAGCGCTGATCGATGAGCATCCACTGCACGGCTACCCACGAATCACCTGGATAACCCAACCATGACTTTGCGTTCCCTGCTGCGCTGCGGCCTCTCTCTCGTGATGCTGCTGGGCTGCACCCAGGCATTGGCCGAAGCCACCCGTTACCCGCTGACAATCAAAAGCTGCAACCGCGAGGTGACCTTCAAGCAGGCACCGCAACACGCCCTCAGCCACGACATCAACATGACCCAGATGATGCTCGCCCTCGGCCTCAAACCACAAATGGCCGGTTACAGCGGCATCAGTGGCTGGAAGGCCGTGACGCCCGAGATGCACAGCATTCTCGAAGGCCTGCCGGAACTGGCGGCCAAGTACCCGTCGGTGGAAACCCTGCTCAATGCCAACGTCGATTTCTTCTTCGCCGGCTGGGACTACGGTATGCGTATCGGCGGCGATCTCACGCCACAAACCCTGCAACCGCTGGGCATCAATGTGTATGAGCTGAGCGAGTCCTGCGCCTTCGTGATGAAGCGTCCACCGGCCAGCCTCGAAGACACCTATAACGACCTGCGAAACCTCGGCAGAATCTTCGACATACAGGACCGCGCCAATGCCCTGATCGCCAACATGCAGGCGCAAGTGGCGGACATTGGCAAAGGCCTGCCCGCGGAAAAACCGCGGGTCTTCCTGTACGACAGCGGCGAAGACCGGGCCATGACCTCGGGGCGCCTGGGCATGCCGCAAGCACTGATCGACGCCGCTGGCGGACGCAATATTCTGGAGGATGTCGACGCGAGCTGGACCCGGGTCAATTGGGAAACCGTGGTCGAGCGCAATCCGCAGGTGATCGTGATCGTCGACTACAGCGAAGTCACCGCAGAGCAGAAGATTCAATTTCTGCTGGACAACAAAGCCCTGCAATCGGTGGATGCGATCAAGCACCGGCGCTTCATCGTCATTCCTTACGTGCAGGCCACGCCGGGGATCGATAACGTGCTGGCGGTCGCAACCCTGGCCAAGGGTTTCCACGGCGAATGATCAACCGTCGCTACGCCCTGTTGTTGATCGCCCTCGGTGCGCTGTTGCTGGTGTCGTGCGTGGTGTCCCTGGGTTTCGGCCCGGCACGGGTGCCGGTGGACGTGGTGTGGCGCATCCTGTTGTACAAACTGTTCGGATTAGCTGTGCCGGACTGGAACCCCGGACAAGAGTATATCGTCTGGCTGATCCGCGTCCCGCGCATGCTGCTCGGCGCGCTGGTGGGCGCCGGCCTGGCATTGATCGGCGCGGTGCTGCAAGCGGTCACGCGCAACCCCTTGGCTGACCCGCATTTACTCGGCGTCACGTCCGGCGCGACGTTGGGCGCAGTGATTGTGGTGCTGCATGTCGGTGAGATCGCTGGCCGGCTGAGCCTGCCAATCGCGGCATTTATCGGTGCATTGCTGAGCATGCTGGTGGTGCTGATGATCGCCAGTCGCCACGGTCGCCTCGACAGTGATCGTTTGTTGTTATGCGGTGTGGCGGTGTCATTCGTGATGATGGCGATTGCCAATTTGCTGCTGTTCCTGGGCGACCATCGTGCCAGTTCGGCAGTGATGTTCTGGATGCTCGGCGGGCTCGGGCTGGCACGCTGGGAGCTGCTGGCGGTGCCGACAGCCAGTGTGTTGCTCGGGCTGATTTTGCTGTTGGGCATGGCGCGACCGCTGAATGCGCTGATGGCCGGTGAACAGACGGCGGTGACCCTGGGCTTGAATGCGCGCACCGTGCGCCTGCGGGTGTTTTTGATTGCGTCACTGATGACCGGGGTGCTGGTGTCGATCAGCGGCTCGATCGGTTTTGTCGGGCTGATGGTGCCGCACATTGCGCGGCGTCTGGTCGGGGCCGAACACCGACGTGTGCTGCCGGTGTGCGTGGTGCTCGGCAGTGTATTCCTCGTTTGGGTCGACGTCGCCGCCCGGACACTGATCGCTCCGGAAGACCTTCCTATCGGCGTCGCCACCGCTGCGATTGGCGGGTTGTTCTTCATCGGCCTGATGCGCCGCCGCTGATTCACACAGATCAAGCCCGCCCCCACATTTGATTTGTGTTGCTCATAAAATCCGCGCCCCAATGTGACGCACCTCAGCGCACCAGACCACTGACCATGTCCTCTCATGGTGCGCTTGAGAACCGTGCAACCGCTCTGGAACGACGTTTCCCTGCCTTTTTCCGACCGGGCACAGCCCTTGCAAAACACACCTTCAGTAGTCCGCATCTGCCAACCATAAAAAACTTTAACGTTCATGGAGATCGCACAATGAAGCGTCGCAGCTTGATCAAGGCTTTCACACTCTCGGCATCCATTGCCGCGATGGGCATGACCTGGACCGTCCAGGCCGCCGAGACCATCAAGGTCGGTATTCTGCATTCGTTGTCCGGAACCATGGCGATCTCCGAAACGTCGTTGAAAGACATGGCGCTGATGACCATCGACGAGATCAATGCCAAGGGCGGCGTGAACGGCAAGATGCTCGAGCCGGTGGTGGTCGACCCGGCCTCGAACTGGCCGCTGTTCGCCGAGAAGGGTCGTCAGTTGCTGACCCAGGACAAGGTCGCCGTGGTGTTTGGTTGCTGGACTTCCGTGTCGCGCAAATCGGTACTGCCGGTGTTCGAAGAACTCAACGGCTTGCTGTTCTACCCGGTGCAATATGAAGGCGAAGAAATGTCGCCAAACGTCTTCTACACCGGCGCTGCGCCGAACCAGCAGGCGATCCCTGCCGTTGAATACCTGATGAGCGAAGAAGGCGGCAGTGCCAAACGCTACTTCCTGCTCGGCACCGATTACGTCTACCCGCGCACCACCAACAAGATCCTGCGTTCGTTCCTGCACTCCAAAGGCGTGGCCGACAAGGACATCGAAGAGGTTTACACCCCGTTCGGTCATAGCGACTACCAGACCATCGTCGCCAATATCAAGAAGTTCTCGGCGGGCGGCAAGACCGCGGTTATCTCCACCGTCAACGGCGACTCCAACGTGCCGTTCTATAAAGAACTGGCCAACCAGGGCCTGAAAGCCACCGACGTTCCGGTCGTGGCGTTCTCGGTCGGCGAAGAAGAACTGCGCGGCATCGACACCAAGCCACTGGTGGGCAACCTGGCGGCGTGGAACTACTTCGAATCGGTCGAGAACCCGGTGAACAAGAAGTTCGTCGATGACTGGAAAGTCTACGCGAAGAAACACAACCTGCCGGGCGCCGACAAGGCGGTGACCAACGACCCGATGGAGGCCACTTATGTCGGCATCCACATGTGGGCGCAAGCGGCGGAAAAAGCCAAATCCACCGACGTCGACAAAGTCCGCGAAGCCCTGGCCGGCCAGACCTTTGCCGCGCCGTCCGGCTACACCCTGACCATGGACAAGACCAACCACCACCTGCACAAGCCGGTGATGATCGGCGAAATCCAGTCTGACGGTCAGTTCAACGTGGTGTGGCAGACAGAAGGGCCAATCCGCGCCCAGCCGTGGAGCCCGTTCATCCCGGGTAACGACAAGAAGCCGGAGTATGCGGTGAAGAGCAACTGAGTCATTGGGTGTCGTGCCTGAGCACGTTGCTCATGCCCGACACAAATCCCTGTAGGAGCGAGCCTGCTCGCGAAGAGGCTCTGACAGTCGACATTGAAGGTGAATGTCAGACCGCTTTCGCGAGCAGGCTCGCTCCTACAATGTCCGCGTCAAGGCGACTCTTTATGCCCACTGCCATTTACCGCTTCATCCTCGCCATCGCACTGCTGTTGCCGATGGCCTCCCACGCCGGTGACGCCGAAGACTTCGTCGCCGCCAATCCCGTGCAGCAGGCCAAGTTGCTGGAAACCTGGGCCGCGCAGCCCGACCCGGCCCGTAGCAAGTTGATCAATGCCCTGCAACAAGGCGAATTGACCATCGACGGCCAACCGAAAACCCTGCGCCTGAACAACCGCCTACGGGGGCTGATCGACACCGCGCTGGCCAGCCATCAGTTGCTCACCGCCGACGCCAAAACTCGTCTGGTAGCTGCGCAGCATTTACAGAAAAGCGCCAAACCGGCGCAGTTGAAATTCCTCGACCAGCAGCTCGCTGGCGAACGGGATGAAGGTGTTCACGCGGCATTGAGCCTCGCCTTGGCCAACTTGCAATTGGTGGACGCCGATCCGGCCGTACGCCTCGCCGCTGTACGTCTGCTCGGCGAAACCGGCGACCCGTTGGCCCGCACCCGCCTCGAAGGTTTGCTCGATCCCGGCGTTGAAGCCGATGCCAATGTGCATACCGCCGCTGAAACCAGCCTCGCTCAAGTCAAACGCAAACTGCTGGTCGGCGAGATGCTCGGCCAGGCATTCAGCGGTATGTCGCTGGGCTCGATTCTGCTGCTCGCCGCCCTCGGTCTGGCGATCACTTTCGGCCTGCTCGGCGTGATCAACATGGCCCACGGCGAGATGCTGATGCTCGGCGCCTACTCGACCTATGTGGTGCAACTGATGTTCCAGCGCTTCGCTCCGCAGGCCATCGAGTTCTATCCGCTGATCGCGCTGCCCGTGGCGTTTTTCGTCACCGCTGCCATCGGCATGGCGCTTGAGCGCACGGTGATTCGCCATCTCTATGGCCGCCCACTGGAAACCCTGCTCGCCACCTGGGGCATCAGCCTCATGCTGATTCAGCTGGTTCGACTGGTGTTCGGCGCGCAGAACGTCGAAGTGGCCAACCCGGCGTGGCTGTCGGGCGGCATTCAAGTGCTGCCCAATCTGGTGCTGCCGTACAACCGCATCGTCATTATTGCCTTTGCGCTGTTTGTGGTGGTGCTGACCTGGCTGCTGCTGAACAAGACTCGCCTCGGCCTGAATGTTCGCGCCGTCACGCAGAACCGCAACATGGCCGCCTGCTGCGGCGTCCCGACCGGGCGCGTGGACATGCTCGCCTTCGGCCTCGGCTCGGGCATCGCCGGCCTCGGTGGCGTGGCCCTGAGCCAGATCGGCAACGTCGGCCCGGACCTCGGCCAGAGCTACATCATCGACTCGTTCCTGGTGGTGGTGCTCGGCGGTGTCGGTCAGTTGGCCGGTAGCGTGTTGGCGGCGTTCGGCCTGGGGATCGCCAACAAGATTCTCGAACCGCAGATCGGTGCCGTGCTCGGCAAGATCCTCATCCTTGCGCTGATCATTCTGTTCATCCAGAAACGTCCGCAAGGCCTCTTCGCGCTCAAAGGACGGGTGATCGACTGATGAACCAGCCCCTGATGCTCAAGGCCACACAAAAAGCCGGCCCGAAAGTCACGATTGCCGTAGGTGTGGTGATCCTCGTTCTGTTGCTGGCATTGCCGCTGCTGTCGCTGTTACCGGCGGACAGTACGCTGCATGTCTCCGCCTACACGCTAACGCTGGTGGGCAAGATTCTTTGCTACGCCATCGTCGCACTGGCGCTCGATCTGGTCTGGGGTTATGCCGGCCTGCTGTCCCTCGGCCACGGCCTGTTCTTCGCCCTCGGTGGTTATGCCATGGGCATGTACCTGATGCGTCAGGCCTCGGGCGATGGCCTGCCGGCGTTCATGACCTTCCTGTCGTGGACCGAAATGCCGTGGTTCTGGACCGGCACCAGCAGCTTCCTCTGGACCCTGTGCCTGGTGGTATTGGCGCCGGGGTTGCTGGCGTTGGTGTTCGGTTTCTTCGCCTTCCGTTCGCGGATCAAGGGCGTGTATTTCTCGATCATGACCCAGGCCCTGACCTTCGCCGGGATGCTGCTGTTTTTCCGCAACGAAACCGGCTTCGGTGGCAACAACGGCTTCACCAACTTCCGTACGATTCTCGGCTTTGGCATCACTGAACCGGGCACCCGCGCGGTGCTGTTTTTCGCCACTGTGCTGTTGCTGGTGGCGAGCCTGTACATCGGCTGGCGCCTGGCGCAGAGCAAGTTCGGCCGGGTCTTGACCGCGCTTCGCGATGCGGAGAACCGCCTGATGTTCTGCGGCTACGACCCGCGCGGTTTCAAGTTGTTCGTCTGGGTGCTGAGCGCGGTGTTATGCGGTCTGGCCGGCGCGCTGTACGTGCCGCAAGTCGGGATCATCAACCCGAGCGAGATGTCGCCGACCAACTCGATCGAAGCAGCGGTGTGGGTGGCCCTTGGCGGCCGCGGCACGTTGATCGGTCCGCTGCTCGGTGCCGGCGTGGTCAACGGCATGAAGAGCTGGTTCACCGTGGCGTTCCCCGAGTACTGGCTGTTCTTCCTCGGCGCGCTGTTCATCGTCGTGACCCTGTACCTGCCCAAGGGTGTGATCGGCCTGTTGAAGAAAAGAGGTGAGCAATGAGAGTCACTGCAACCGCTGAATTCATGCTCGAACCGGCTTTTTTTCCTGTGGAGCCCAACAAGGACGCCGGCAGCAGCCGCGATGCCATCGGCCTCGGCCAGCGTGTCGGCCCCGGCCTCAACACCCGCCACGGCACCATCCTGACCCTGGAAGACATCAGCGTCAGCTTCGACGGCTTCCGCGCGCTGAACAATCTGAACCTGTACATCGGCGTCGGCGAACTGCGCTGCATCATCGGCCCCAACGGCGCGGGCAAGACCACGCTGATGGACGTGATCACCGGCAAGACCCGTCCCAGTCACGGCAAGGCCTGGTACGGCGAAACCCTGGACCTGACGCAAATGAGCGAAGTGCAGATCGCCCAGGCGGGTATCGGCCGCAAGTTCCAGAAGCCGACGGTGTTCGAAGCCTTGAGCGTGTTTGAAAACCTTGAGCTGGCGCAGAAAGCCGACAAGTCGGTGTGGGCAAGCCTGCGGGCGCGTTTGAGCGGCGAGCAGAAAGACCGCATCGACGAAGTGCTGGAGACCATTCGCCTGACCTCTTCGGTCAATCGCCCGGCGGGCCTGTTGTCCCACGGCCAGAAGCAGTTCCTGGAGATCGGCATGTTGTTGATGCAGGACCCGCAATTGCTGCTGCTCGACGAGCCGGTGGCGGGCATGACCGATGCCGAAACCGAATTCACCGCCGAACTGTTCAAGACCCTGGCCGGCAAGCACTCGCTGATGGTGGTGGAGCACGATATGGGCTTCGTCGGTTCGATTGCCGACCACGTTACTGTGCTGCATCAGGGCAGTGTGCTGGCCGAAGGATCACTGGAGCAGGTGCAGGACAACGAGCGGGTGATCGAGGTGTATCTCGGTCGCTGATTTGTATCCCTTGTAGGAGCTGTCGAGTGAAACGAGGCTGCGATCTTTTGATCTGTCTTTTGAAGATCAAAAGATCGCAGCCTTCGGCAGCTCCTACGGGGATTTGAGGAGTATTTGAAAATGCTGCAAGTCGACAAACTGCACCAGTATTACGGCGGAAGCCACATCCTGCGCGGCCTGACATTTGACGTGAAGGTCGGCGAAGTCACCTGCCTGCTCGGGCGCAACGGCGTAGGCAAGACCACCCTGCTCAAATGCCTGATGGGTTTGCTGCCGCCCAAGGAGGGCGCAGTGAACTGGGAAGGTAAACCGATCACTACGTTCAAGCCGCACCAGCGTGTGCATGCCGGCATCGCTTACGTACCGCAGGGCCGGGAAATTTTCGGCCGCCTGACCGTGGAAGAAAACCTGCTGATGGGGCTGTCGCGCTTTCCCGGCAGCGAAGCCAGGGAAGTCCCTGCCTTCATCTACGAACTGTTCCCGGTGCTGCTGCAAATGAAGCAACGGCGCGGCGGCGACCTGTCCGGTGGCCAGCAACAGCAACTGGCCATTGGCCGGGCGCTGGCCAGCCGCCCTCGTCTGCTGATCCTCGACGAGCCCACCGAAGGCATCCAGCCGTCGGTAATCAAGGAGATCGGTGCCGTGATCAAAAAACTCGCAGCCCGGGGCGACATGGCGATTCTGCTGGTGGAGCAGTTCTACGATTTCGCCGCCGAACTGGCTGACCAGTACCTGGTGATGTCCCGAGGCGAGATCGTGCAACAGGGTCGCGGAGAAAATATGGAAGCCGAGGGTGTGCGCGGTCTGGTTACGATCTAATCTTTAGCGACCTAACGATAATTAGAAATCATGAATTTACCTGCCCAAACAACGCTGTTCACCCCGAGCTGGCACGCCGAGCTGGAGCTGGGTTACGCCCGCTTCGGCGATAGCACACGTCCGGTCCAGCGCCGCCACTTGGGCCCGCTGCGGGTACAGAAGCATCTGTATGCCGAAGGGCCTGAAGTCTGCCAACACATCATCGTCCACCCGCCAGGCGGGATTGCCGGCGGTGATCGGCTGGATATTTCAGCCCGCGTCGAGCGCGATGCCTGGGCGCAGATCACCAGCCCCGGCGCGGCCAAGTGGTATCGCGCCGCCGGCCCCGCCTATCAGCAGCTGAAGTTGAAGGTGGCAGCCGGTGCGACACTGGAATGGCTGCCCCAGGAGACGATCATTTTCAGCGCGGCCCAGGCTGAACTCAGCACCTGCATCGACCTTGAAGGCGATGCACGGCTGTTCTATTGGGACGTCGTGGCGCTGGGCCGGCCGGCCAGTGGCGAGCGCTTCGACCTTGGGCACTTCCAGGCACATCTGGATATCCGCCGCGACGGCCAGTTGCTCTGGCATGAACGCCAGCGCGTTGTCGGGGCGGACGGCTTGCTCGATTCGCCCATCGGGCTGGACGGGCAACCGGTGTTTGCGACGTTGTTGGTGACGGGTGAGATCGATAGCGAACTGCTGGAAACCTGCCGCTCGCTGCCCGACGACGTGCGCGGGGATTTGACCCAATTGCCGGGGTTGCTGGTTGCCCGATGCCTGGCCAGTGAAGCGCTGTTGGCGCGGGGATGGCTGATTGAATTGTGGCGACTGCTCAGGCCGGCGTTGCTCGGTCGCGAAGCGGTCCCCCCCAGAATATGGAGCACCTGAGTATGCATACCTTGTAGGTGCTGCCGAAGGCTGCGATCTTTTGATCTTGATCTTCAGCGGCACGGGAAAGACCTGGATTAAAAGATCGCAGCCTTGTTGCACTCGTCAGCTCCTACAGTCCTGTGGGTTGCAAGATTTGACACCTTTTTAACTGCCGATTATGGATCTCAAACGATGGACCTGACCCCACGCGAAAAAGACAAGCTGCTGATCTTCACCGCAGGCCTGGTGGCCGAGCGGCGTTTGGCTCGCGGCGTGAAACTCAATTACCCGGAAGCCATGGCCTACATCTGCGCCGCGCTGCTTGAAGGCGCACGCGACGGGCAGACGGTGGCCGAGCTGATGCACTTCGGAACCACCCTGCTGACCCGCGAACAAGTGATGGAAGGAATCCCGGAAATGATCCCGGAAGTCCAGGTCGAGGCCACCTTCCCCGACGGCACCAAACTGGTCACCGTCCACCAACCCATCGCCTGAGGCCGCGCCATGACTTACCACATCCGCGATGCCGTGCATGCCGATCTGCCGGCCATCCGCGACATCTACAACGACGCGGTGCTCAACACCACGGCGATCTGGAACGAGCACGCGGTCGACCTCGACAACCGCCAGGCCTGGTTCAACGCCCGGCAATCCCAGGCTTATCCGATTCTGGTGATCGTCGATGCCGACGACACGGTGCTCGGGTACGCCTCGTTCGGCGACTGGCGGCCCTTCGACGGTTTCCGCCACACCGTCGAGCACTCGGTCTATGTGCGCAGCGACCAGCGCGGCAACGGCCTCGGCCCGCAACTGATGCAAGCGCTGATCGAACGCGCCAAAGGCTGCGACAAGCACGTGATGGTCGCGGCTATCGAAAGCGCTAACGCTGCCTCCATTCGCTTGCATGAGCGCATCGGCTTTATCACCACCGGGCAAATGCCGCAGGTCGGCACCAAGTTCGGTCGCTGGCTGGACCTGACCTTCATGCAACTGACCCTGAATCCCGGCGCGCAGCCGCCAAGCATCAACCAGGAGTAATCCCCGATGAACGCCGCCCAACTGCGACGCGTCAACGTAGAAAGCTTTGCGCATTATCGTCAGGGCCTGATCGACCTGCTGCTCGATGCCGTCGGCTATGGCGCCAGTGTCGGCTTCATGGCTGAACTCGATGCCATCCAGGCGCGTGCGTATTTCGATGAGGTTCAGGAGAACCTGAACAAGGGCAATGTGTTGCTGTGGGTGGTGGTCAAGGACGAACAGGTCCAGGCCAGCGTGCAGTTGGGTTTGTGCCAGAAAGCCAACGGCCTGAACCGCGCCGAAGTGCAGAAGCTGCTGGTGCGCGAACATGCGCGGCGTCGCGGTCTGGGCCAGCAACTGATGAGTGCCCTGGAGGCGGCCGCCCTGCAGCACAAGCGCGGCATGCTTTATCTCGACACCGAAGCCGGCTCGCCCGCCGAAGACTTCTACCAATCGCTGGGCTATACCCGCGCCGGTGAAATTCCCGATTACGCCTGCGACCCGAGCGGCCGCTACAAGCCGACTGCCCTCTACTACAAGATTCTCCAAGGAGCCCATTGATGATTCCCGGTGAATACCAGATCCAGCCAGGCGAGATCGAGCTCAACGTCGGTCGGCGCACGATCAGTCTGAAAGTGGCCAACAGTGGTGATCGGCCGATCCAGGTCGGCTCGCATTACCACTTTTTCGAAACCAACGACGCGCTGTCGTTCGACCGCAACGCCAGTCGTGGTATGCGCCTGAACATCCCGGCTGGCACGGCGGTGCGTTTCGAACCGGGGCAGACCCGTGAGGTGGAGTTGGTGGATTTGGCGGGGCATCGTCGGGTGTTCGGCTTTGCCGGGCGAATCATGGGTGACCTCGACTGACAAATGCGGTGCTCCCAAAAGATCGCAGCCTCGCTTCGCTCGACAGCTCCTACAGGGACCGGGCGCGCGAATGCTGTGTGAACACCCGTAGGAGCTGCCGAGCGCAGCGAGGCTGCGATAGCGAGTAATGCGAGCGGTCTCCAAATCAATTGAATCCCAAGGCAAGCGCATGAAAATCTCAAGACAAGCCTACGCCGACATGTTCGGCCCCACCGTCGGTGACAAGGTCCGTCTGGCCGATACCGAGTTGTGGATCGAAGTGGAACAGGACTTCACCACCTACGGCGAAGAAGTGAAATTCGGTGGCGGTAAAGTCATCCGTGACGGCCAGGGTCAGAGCCAGTTACTGGCCGCCGAGGTCGTCGATACCCTGATCACCAACGCGCTGATCATCGATCACTGGGGCATTGTCAAGGCCGACGTCGGACTCAAGGACGGGCGCATCGCGGCGATCGGCAAGGCCGGCAACCCGGACATCCAGCCCAACGTCAACATCGCCATTGGCGCCAGCACTGAAGTGATCGCCGGTGAAGGCATGATCCTCACCGCCGGCGGCATCGATACCCACATCCACTTCATCTGCCCACAGCAGATCGAAGAGGCGTTGATGAGCGGCGTTACCACCATGATCGGCGGCGGCACCGGGCCGGCCACCGGCACCAATGCGACCACGTGCACCTCCGGGCCATGGCACCTGGCGCGCATGCTTCAGGCTGCCGACGCGTTCCCGATGAACATCGGCCTGACCGGCAAGGGTAACGCCAGCCTGCCGGAGCCGTTGATCGAACAGGTCAAGGCCGGCGCCATCGGCCTCAAGCTCCACGAAGACTGGGGCACCACGCCGGCGAGCATCGACAATTGCCTGAGCGTGGCCGATCAGTACGATGTGCAGGTGGCGATCCACACCGACACCCTCAACGAGTCGGGCTTCGTCGAAACCACCCTCGCCGCCTTCAAGGGCCGCACCATTCACACCTATCACACCGAAGGTGCCGGTGGCGGTCACGCGCCGGACATCATCAAGGCCTGCGGTTTTGCCAACGTACTACCGAGCTCCACCAACCCGACCCGGCCGTTCACCCGCAACACCATCGACGAACACCTCGACATGCTGATGGTCTGCCACCACCTCGACCCGAGCATTGCCGAAGACGTGGCCTTCGCCGAAAGCCGCATTCGTCGCGAGACGATTGCCGCCGAAGACATCCTCCACGACCTCGGCGCGTTCTCGATGATCAGCTCCGACAGCCAGGCCATGGGCCGCGTCGGCGAAGTCATCACGCGCACCTGGCAGACCGCCGACAAAATGAAAAAGCAGCGTGGCCCATTGCCCGCTGACGGCGAAGGCAACGACAACTTCCGCGCCAAGCGCTACATCGCCAAATACACCATCAACCCGGCGATCACCCACGGCATCAGCCATGAAGTGGGCTCGGTGGAAGTGGGTAAATGGGCCGATCTGGTGCTCTGGCGCCCGGCGTTTTTCGGCGTGAAACCGACGCTGATTCTCAAGGGTGGTGCCATTGCGGCCAGCCTGATGGGCGACGCCAATGCCTCTATCCCGACGCCACAACCGGTGCATTACCGCCCGATGTTCGCCAGCTTCGGCGGTTCGCTGCACGCCACCAGCATGACCTTTATCAGCCAGGCTGCACAGAAGGCCGGACTGCCTGAAGCCTTGGGTTTGAAGAAAAAAATCGCCGTGGTCAAAGGTTGCCGCGACGTGCAGAAAACCGACCTGATCCACAACGATTACCTGCCGGACATCGACGTCGATCCTCAAACTTATCAGGTCAAGGCTGACGGTGTGTTGCTGTGGTGTGAGCCGGCGGAAAGCTTGCCGATGGCCCAGCGCTACTTCCTGTTCTGAGCAATGCAAGAAGCCCCGGACGCCAGGCGTTCGGGGCTTGTGGGTCAGCTACCGATTTTGGTGTTCACCTTGTCCAGTTTGGCTCGGCCCAGAGCCTGCTGGGTCAACGTTTTTTCGAGTGCCTTGATGGCCTGAAATATGTCTTCATCCTCAGCGTTTTCCAGCCTCAGCTTGAGGGCATCGAATTCTTGCCGATAGGTCGTTTCCATGAAGGTTTGCCAGATCGGTTGCTCAAGGATCCGCTCAGTCAGCAAGCCCCCTTCTTCCAGAGCCAGCACGCGTTGACAGGCCGCCTCGATCATCTCCTTGCTCACCTTGGAAATAGCCCGAAACTGCATGCCTCGCGCTTGCCATGGCAGATCCAGGCGTTCCGCCAGATCCGTCATGTAAGCCAAATGCACCTCGACTTCATCGATGGTTCCACCTTCAGCTCCAGGGCGATAAAAAGTTTCTCCGGCCCGCAAGCGCTCAGCGACACGCTCGCGGGCAATCCTGCCCAGTTCGTCCAGACGCGCCTTGCCCCTCGCCAGCTGCAGCAGCTCGGCTTCCACCAGCCCCGGATTGGCCAATGCACGGGCCTCGTGCACTAATACCTCGACGCCCATGGCATTGAACAACTGAGTACCACCATCAACACAGTTGGTGGTGCTGGTCGCCTCGGCAAACAGCTTTTCCCGTAACTCGGTTCTTTCGGCCATGGCTTCTAGCATGCGCCACACTTTGGCGGTGAGTCCGATACGATAACTTTTGTCGTCGGCCTTGAAATCATAGGACTCGGTCAGCCGCCGGATTTCATTGAAAAACGGCAGCGAGCCATACTCGTCTTCGACGCTGTCCCAGATCTCCTGTTTCGCATTCCATTCTGCGTTGCTCAGCCCTTCCCCCCATTCGGAACTGTCGAGAACACCGCGTGGGGGATAGGCTCGATCAGGGTCCAGACCGATCGATTCGATGTACGTGCGCACCCGTTCAAGGTTCTCGGGCGAAATCCAGCCCTCCTCACGAGTAAAGAATGTGCGCGCCAGCAACTCCGCACGGAAGGAACCGGGCGCCACTTCGGGAATTTGCGTAAGCACGTTGAACTCAAGGTTCAGATAAATGCTACGCGGGCGATTGCGGCCAAGATAACCCGTGGGCCAGGTATTGAGCTGGCCATGGTTAAGGGTAATCGCCTGCAAGTTGGGCATACGACTGACATCAGGCGGCAAGCGTAACGGGTTGTTATCCAGGCGCAACAGGTGCAAGCGGGTCAGTCCCCTGAGGTGGGCGATTCCCTCGCTGTCCAGGGAGATGTTGTTATCGCTGAGCACCAGATGAGTCAGCTGGCGCATGTTGCCGATCTCTTGAGGAAACCGGGTCAATCTGTTTTGCGTCATGTTCAACTGCCGCAATTGCCGGAATGGCCGCAGGAATCGGACATGCTCATCACGCAGTCGTACATTGTTCAGGCTGAGTTCGGTTACATGATCAAAACTGACCGACAGTTCAGGCATCGTCGCCAAATGCCTGTCCAGAGGAAAACCATCCAGATTCAGTGCCTGCGGCGCCACGATGCCGGGTACCTCAACGCCCGCCGGTCCGGTGCGCTGCAAGCAGCGGCGGAGCTTCGTGTAGAGATCGTTTCTGGATTTCCACTCCGCGACTCCCTCGGGCGAAAGACGCCAGGATTGGGTAGGTTGGTTGACCCAAGAACGCATCGAATCATTGAAGCGGTCGAACCCGGTTTCCAGCGCAGTCACTCGCTGGTCGGCCCACTCACCAAAAGTATTCAGAAGCGCCTGTACCTGACTGTCATCCAGACCTGGAAGCAGTGAGCTTATACGCATTCGCAAAAGATCCGGGTCTTGTGAGCGCCCCCTGTAAGCGCGCATTCCGCCACGCAAACGCATGATCTGCGGGTCGTAAGCGGGCTTGCGTATCGGATGATCCAACAGGGTTTTCGAGAACGTGTCGTGTGACAGCGGCGATTGTTTAACAGCCTGACGCAGTTGCGCCCCCTGATTGATCTCAAACCCCAGCGTTTTGCGGTCGGCATCGGGCAAGGCATGCAGCAATGCCCCGTGCAGATCGTCCGCTCCATGCAGATGGCCACCCTCATGGTCGTAAGCTTCATAGCGCCCGTCTTCGCGCATGACCAACACCTTGCGCACCGAGGCATCGACCGGACCAACGCTGTCATGCAGTGCGCCGGTGAAGGAGAACGCACGGACTTCGATGCGCATCTCCTTTGGCCATTTCGGCCAGTTTGCCAGGGTATGCAGCGCCAGCCGGTCGGTGTCGGCATTACTCAATCCGTCTAGATAAAGCCCTTCATAGGCGCGACTCAAACGCAAGCCGAACACAGACTTGCGCGCCATTTCGCGCAAGCGCAACGGGATCCGTCTGTTTCGGGTCAACTTCAACAACTCGGCTTCAGCGGCATCGTCCAGCAGGGCTTGTGCGGCGGCGTTCGACAGCTCCGGAAAATCCCGCTTCAGCAGGTTTATCCGTGCATCGCTGGTGGTTTCCCGGGCCTCGTACAACGTATCGAACAGTGTTTTTTGGCTGTCTTGCGCCTGGCGGGCGATGCGTTTTTTCAGCTCGGCAATACGCGCCGAGCGTTCTTTCGCAACTTCACTGCCGAACCAGTCCTGCAATTGCGCCTCGCTGAGGGCGTCAACCACTCGTGTCGGCAGTCGGCCTTCGCAAACATCAGCCCGGGAAATGTTGAGGGTATTTTCAGGCGTAGCCTCAGCTGCACCGAAACTCAGTGACGGTCGGCCCGAAGCGGCATCGGCTTCCAGCACCAGGGCCCTGGATTCTGGCCAGCCATGTAACGCAGTAACAAACCCCGTCACTTTCTCCGACAGTTCCTGCGGCACCTGACCATTCAGGATTTGCGCACTGAGCTTGTCGGCGTCCGCGTAAGCCTTGAAGCGCTTCAGCGTATCCATGAGCAAGGGCGCCGGTGGATCATTTTCGACATGCATACGACGTAGTACGCCTTCCTCGACACCGCTGACATGCCGCACCTGCTCCAGCACTTCGTCACTGATCCCATCCACTGATGGACCGAGACGCCGCAACAGCTTGCCCTTGTCCCATTCCATCGGTTGTTCGAACTCCGTGTGCCAGGCGCCAGCACCGTTGTGTTCGATGTTCGGCTGATAGGCATCCGGCCGCCTGGGATGTTGCAGTCGAGGCTGTCCGGTGAGCGGATCCTCCTTGAGCACGAATTGCTTGCCCTCGAGCGGCAGCACTTTGCGCCCGTCATGCTCGATGACGCCGAGGTCATCGGGTGTTGCGGTTTCGGGCAGCGTCAGGCGGTGCGCATAAGGTGCATGATCGGGTTTGATCAGACGCGTTTTTCCGTTGGACAGTTCCACCGGTTTAAGGCTGTCGATCAGGGGTGATGGTCTGATCGGCGTGGGGCCTTTGGGCAGCACGTACCCCATGAACATCAGGGCCAATTGCGCACCGTTGATCAAGAAACTGTTGATATGCGCCGCGCCCTCTTCGACGTCACCCTTGCTCCAGTCTTCAATGCCCTCGACCAGCTCCGCCAGCAATTGCGCAGCCATCAGGCCCAGCATGGCCGGCCCCAGCACTGGCACCAGCATTGCGCCAAAGTTGAACAGGTTCCAGGCGATGTCCAGATAGCCGCTCAGGCGTTTCCAGCGAGCATTGGCGTCTTCGTCATCGGTCGGCACCGCGATCAATCGGGCATCGGCGATGGCTTTGTCGCGGCGCTCACGAAACAGACGGTCCCACAGGTCGTCGCTGATCAGATGAGTGACAGGTTCCGCATCAGGGTTTTCGACCGGCGTTTCTCGCCACCATGGCCCCATGTCCAGCGGTTCGCGCTGTTGCCAGGTGATGGTCTTGAGCCGTTCATTGACCCGGCTGAAAAAAATCGCCTTGTCTTTCTGCGCGACAAAACGACTGAAAAAACCCTGGTAGTCACTTTCACGCAGTTGGCCGATCAGCGTTTTCATGAAGTCGGTGAGCGAGGCATATTCCTTCAGCGGATGATCCGGGTCATCCGGTACCCAGGCGATCAAATGCCCGCTCAGCCGATTCTGGCTGTAGATTTCGTCCTTGCGCAGCATCTCTTCCACCACGCCTTTCGGGCCGTTGGCGAAAAAAGCCTTGAGCAGGCGAAAGGTATCGAAGCCATTGGGTAGCGAGGAAGTTGCCCGTCGGGAGAAATCAAGCCATTGCTTGCGTGCATCGGGCGTCAGCTCATCAATGGCGCTTTTGACCGCCGTTGGTTCGGCCACCGCGCTGAACAGCACAACGCCGGTCATCTGGCAGCCCATTAGCGACAAACGATGACTTTGCAGCGGACGGCCATACCACTGGATATCAGACTTGCCGTCGATCAATCCGCCGATCGTTGCGTAACCGTGCAGGCCGATATCGCCCTTGAGATACGCCGTCGTCGACGCCAGTTTGAGGGCCGCTTTGTCACTGGCGATCGAATGCTCCTTGAGCAGGCGAGCGGCATTGGCATCTGCGGGGGTGAGCAATGACTTGATGTGGGTCTGGTATTGCCCGCCAATGTCGAGGCGCCGACACAGCGTCGCCAATCTTTGCGGGGTGATGACCTTGATCTCGTGCAGGTCGCCACGAAAGTCCTTGCGTAACACCGCGGAGCCGCTGCGAAACGCATCATCACGGGTTTCATCCTCTTCGAAGTTGTGCAGCGCCGCTTCGAGCAGCGTGGAGTGACGGATGGTACTGGCCTGGGTATCGATTACACCGGCGATGTTGTTCGGCACATACAGGCGCAATTGCAGGTCATTAGGATTGCCATGTTCGTTGAAGTTCGAGAGCAACAGGGTTTTGAGCAACGGCTCGGCAAAGGCCTTGATGTCGTGCTGCAAATCGCCGAGCAATTCATCCAGCCGCCCTTGCAGGCGCCAGCGCTCGTCGATGAGTTGCTTGAGATAGTCGCGGTCCACCGGCCGGGCTTTCAGATACCAGGCAGGGAACGTCGGCGGTACATCCACCGCCGTCAGGAGCCTGGCCCGTGGTGCTTCGGTAATCGCCTTGGGGATCAACGGTTTTATCCGTTGGTGATGAACCCCGTTGTCTTCCTTTGTTGCCGGACTTGACGGCCCTGTTGGATTGCTTCCTTGCAATTCAGGCATGTCTTGAACACCTTCAAACCATTGATTGGGGCCCTATCGTTATGCGTTTGTCCCGTGAACAAAAGCGCAAATAATCGTTGGTTCAATGTACAAAAACAGCCCTGTGCATTCGAAAATCCAGGTGCCGAAAATATCTATTTACCGCACCACACAACCACGAATGTGCCTGCTTTTATCGGCGGTGGTGTTCCCCAGGACAATATGGGGCAGGGGGACCGCGTTATCGTTCATCGCGAGCAAGCTCGCTCCTGCAATGGATCGTGCTGTTCACAAATCCTGTGTTCACAGCAATCACCTGCTTGCGAAAGCAACCTGGCAGCCAACACAAAAACACCAGAACTCTTACTCGATCAGCAGCCGCCCCAACCGCTGTTTGAGCATTCGATTCTCCGCCCGCAGCTGCTGGACCTCTTCAAGCAGGTCCAGCGCCAGGGCGACGCCTTCCCATTCCAGCTCCAGATCGCACCGCAGCTTGACGGCGCGTTTGGCCAGGGTCAGCTCATAATCGTTGAATCGCCAGTCCTTGGGCTGGGCGCCCTGAGGTTCGAGGATGCCGTGTTCGACGATTTCGATCACATGGACGTCCGACAAATCGGCCGCCTCACAAAATTCTGCCAGGTTCAGTTGAACGATCAGGGGGCTGCTCATGACGGGCTACTCCATGTCTGGGTTCAGAAGTGTTCTCTCGGATCGAACGCGGCTTTTTTCGCCAGTTCCTGCCACAGGGCCTTGATGTCATCGTCGGACTTCTTGGGCATGACAGCCTTCAGTTGTACGAACAGGTAACCGCGCTCACCGGCCTTGTTCATCAGGCCATGGCCCTTGGCGCGCATGCGCTGGCCGTTCTGGCTGCCCGCCGGTACCTTGAGGTTGATCTTGCCGGTCAGGGTCGGCACGGCGACTTCGGCACCCAGTGCCAGTTCCCACGGTGCCAGCGGCAAGGTGATGATCAGGTTCTCGCCTTCGACATCGAATTTCGGGTGCGGGGCAAAACGGATCGTCAGGTACAGGTCGCCATTTGCGCCGCCACCCACGCCCGGAGCGCCCTGCCCCTTGAGGCGAATGCGCTCGCCGTCGCTCACGCCGGCGGGGATCTTCACGTTCAGGCTTTTGCTGGTGTTGCTCACATGCTGGCCGGCCGCGTTGTACTGCGGTACCTGGAAGGTGACCTTCTTCGACTCGGTCGACAGTGTTTCTTCGAGAAAAACCCCAAGCTCCATTTCCACGTCTTGCCCTCGGCGTCCGGTGCTGCGACGCGACTGTCCACCACCACCAAAGCCTGGCCCACGATTACCGAATATCGAACTGAAAAAGTCCGAAAAATCGCCCGTGTCCTGGCCGCCACCACCGAAACCGCCACGGCTCTGCCAGCCCGGTGGCCCCTGGAATGGCTGGCCGTGCTGGCCATAGCGGCGCAAATCATCGTATTCGGCGCGTTTATCGGCGCTTTTCAGCGCTTCATAGGCTTCCGAGGCGTCCTTGAACTTGGCCTCGGCGTCCTTTTCCTTGCTGACGTCGGGGTGATATTTGCGCGCCAGCTTGCGATAGGCGGCCTTGATCGCCTTGTCGTCTGCGGTCGGCTCCACACCGAGAATCTTGTAATAGTCTTTGAAGTCCATCGAAGGAATCACCATCCGTTATCAGAATCGCGCCACAGGCCACAGCATGCGCTTGTTTGCAGCCATTGGTTTGACCGATCTCAAATTTGTGACCGGGCAGCGCAGCAGAAGTTTATCGGCAGCAGGCGGGGCTTCTTGCGAGCACTCCCGCGGCTGTCCGGTTGATGCAGGGTAGTTTGGGGGGGATGCCCCATCTTTCAAGGCATTGTCTGCGAAGAATTAGCAGATAACCGGCCTTCGAATCTGGCGCGCTCTGACATACACTGCGCGGCCGTTTTTTAACCGGAACCTGAAAGACATGAACAACGCATCTCCAGCCTGTGCCTTGGGTATCGACTTTGGCACGTCCAACTCCACTGTCGGCTGGCTGCGCCCCGGCGTGGAAACGCTGATCGCGCTGGAGGACGACAAGATCACCCTGCCGTCGGTGGTCTTCTTCAATATCGAGGAGCGTCGCCCGGTGTACGGCCGGCTGGCGCTGCACGAGTACCTGGAAGGCTACGAAGGCCGCCTGATGCGCTCGCTCAAGAGCCTGCTGGGTTCCAAGCTGATCAAGCACGACACCAGCGTCCTGGGCACGGCGATGCCGTTCAAGGACCTGCTCGGGCTGTTCATCGGCCAGCTCAAGAGCCGCGCCGAAGCGGCCGCCGGTCGGGAGTTCGAAGAAGTGGTACTGGGTCGGCCGGTGTTTTTTGTCGACGATGACCCGATGGCCGACAAAGAAGCCGAAGACACCCTGGTAGACGTGGCGCGCAAGATCGGTTTCAAGGAAGTCTCGTTCCAGTACGAGCCGATTGCCGCCGCGTTCGACTACGAGTCGACCATCGAGAAAGAAGAGCTGGTACTGATCGTCGACATCGGCGGTGGTACCTCCGACTTCTCGCTGGTGCGCCTGTCGCCGGAGCGTCGGGGTGTGGATAACCGTCACGAGGACATCCTCGCCACCGGCGGTGTGCACATCGGCGGAACCGACTTCGACAAACAGCTCAGCCTGCAAGGCCTGATGCCGCTGTTCGGCTACGGCAGCCGCATGAAGAGCGGCGCCTACATGCCCACCAGCCACCACATGAACCTGGCGACCTGGCACACCATCAACTCGGTTTACTCGCAGAAGTCGCAACTGGCCCTGGGCAGCATGCGCTACGACATCGAGGACACCGGCGGCATCGATCGCCTGTTCAAGCTGATCGAACAGCGCGCCGGGCACTGGCTGGCCATGGAAGTGGAAGAAACCAAGATCCAGCTGACCCACGCCGACAACCGTCACGTGCCACTGGATCGCATTGAAGCGGGCCTGAGCGTGGACTTGAGCCGTGCACTGTTCGAGTCGGCCATCGACAGCCTGCTGGAGCGGGTGCGCAACAGCGTCACCCAACTGCTGGCAGACGCCGATGTGCGGGTCGATCAGGTCGATACGGTGTTCTTCACCGGTGGCTCGAGCGGGATTCCGGCGCTGCGCAACAGTGTTTCGGCGATGTTGCCGAATGCGCGGCATGTGGAAGGGAATATCTTTGGCAGTATCGGCAGTGGTCTGGCGATTGAAGCGGCCAAGCGTTACGGCTCGATGGACTGATCCAGATTCAGTGGTTCCCCCTTCGCTGGCAAGCCAGCTCCTACAGGATTGCGTCGCCCTTGTAGGAGCTGGCTTGCCAGCGAAAGCGTCAGACCAGAGCCTGCATCTTTCGGATCAAACCATCCCCACCTGCTTCAACTCACTCTTCAGATACGCGTAGTAAATCGGCCCCGCCACCACTCCCGGCAGGCCGAACGCGGCCTCGAACACCAGCATCGCCAGCAGCAACTCCCACGACTTGGCACTGATCTGCCCGCCGACGATGCGCGCGTTGAGGAAGTATTCGAGCTTGTGGATAAAAATCAGATAACCCAGCGCCGCCACGGCAACCCAGATCGACAGCGACAGGCCGACGATGGTGATCAGGGTGTTTGACATCAGGTTGCCGATCACCGGCAGCAGGCCGAGCAGGAACGTCAGCACGATCAGGGTTTTGGTCAGCGGCAGCTTGATGCCGAACAGCGGCAGGATCACCGCCAGGAAAATCCCGGTGAAGAAGGTGTTGAGCAGGGAAATCTTGATCTGGGCGAACACGATGTTGCGAAACGCCTGGACCAGCAGGTGCAGACGATCGAACAGCGCTGCAGCCAGCGGTTTGCGCTTGGTCAGGTCCGGCACGCGCTGCAAGGCAATGATCGCACCCAGCACCATGCCGATCAGCAACGTGACGAACATGTGCGCCGCGTCCTTGCCCACCAGTTGCAACTCGCTGAGGTGCTTGCTGACCCATTCGCCAATCGCCACGCGAAACTCAGCGGCACTGGCCGGCAGATAGGCGTCGATGAACGGCGGCAGTTGCCCGCGTGCGCGGTCGACCACACCCATGAATTTGTCGAGGGAAGCGCCGGGGTTTTCCGCCTCGTGCAGCAGGAAGCTGATGGCACCGGCGAAGATCAGCGACAGCACGCTGACAATCAGAGTCCCCAGCAACGCCACCGCCAGCCAGCGCGCGCGCCGGCCTTCGATCAAACGTTGCAGTTGCGGGGTGAGCATGTTGACCAGCTCGAACACCAGCAACCCGGCGAGCAGGCTGGGCAGCAATCGCAGCGGGATGACCAGCAGCAGCCCGCCAAAAATGATGACCCAGCTGATGACCAGCAAAACTTGACGCTGAGAAAACGTTGGCATACAGCCTCAAAAACGAACGGCATAAAAAGGATTGGCAGTCTGCCAGCGATCCGGTGCGAGCACTAGGGATTGTGTGGGGCGACCTTAGTGGGGACTCTGGATGTTTGCAGTCTCTCGACTGGCCTTATCGCGAGCAGGCTCGCTCCCACAGTGGAACCGGGTACACCTGGCAAATGTGGGAGCGAGCTTGCTCGCGATGGCGCCAGCACAGCCCCCACAGATCCTGACCGGGTTTATTTTTTCTTCAGGCAATCGCTCATGAACGCCTTGCGCTCATCACCCTTGAGGGCTTTGGTGGCGGCGTCGGCGTTGCAGGTTTTCATTTTCTCTTGCTGTGGGGTCAAGGCCTTACCGGCATCGTTTGCCGCCGGAGTCGCCTTCAGGCAGGTGCTCATGAATGCTTTGCGCTCGTCGCCCTTGAGGCTTTTAGCCGTAGCGTCGGCATTGCAGGTGGTCATCTTTTCCTGCTGGGCTGTGGCGGCGAAGCCCTGGGAACAGAGCAGCAAACCGATCATCAACAAAGGGGCACGCAACATCTTCATGGAGTTCTCTCCTTATCGCCACACCGAGGGGCGCGGCCTTGTACTGGAGTGTAGACAACCCCTGTTACACCTTCCTGTTCTCCAGATGGCTGCGTCGATACTGCTCCGGCGTACACCCGGCCTGACGCTGGAACATTGCGATAAACGCCGAGCCGGTGCTGTAGCCCATGTCGAAGGCGATCTCTTGAATGCTGCGCGGGCTATCCAGCGCTTCGATCGCCGCCAGAAAACGCAGGCGCTGGCGCCACTCACCGAAACTCATGCCCAGTTCCCGCACGAACTGCCGTGCCAGTGTGCGCTCGCTGACATGGATGCGTGCAGCCCATTCCGACAGCGGTCGGTTATCCCCCGGTTCGGCCTGCAATGACTCCAGAATCCCCAGCAGTCCGGGGCTGCTGGCGTAGGGCAGGTAGCACTCGTGCACCGGGGCCTGTTGCAGTTGATCCACCAATACCTGGGCCAGACGCTGGTCGGCGACCTGCTCGGGGATTTTCACGTCACGGGCGGCGAAGTCCTTGAGGATCGCCTTGAGGATGTCGCTGATGGCCAGGGTGCAGGCTCGCGGCGGCAGATCGGCGCACACCTTGGGGGCCAGGCACACCGCGCGGTAGTTGACCGGTTGGTGACTGTAAAAACTGTGCTGGATCTGCGGCGGCACCCACACCGCGTATTGCGGCGGTGACATGAAGCGGCTGCCCTCGACGTCCATGTGCAGCACGCCGTGGGCTGCGTATTCCAGCGTCCCCCAGGGATGCCGGTGGGGCGCGGCGTATTCGTGGGCGTCGAAATCGGCGTAGCGGAAGTACACCGCCGACGGCAGTTCGCTGAAATCCAGCAGGTCGATGTGTTTACTGCTCATGCTGTCCGTCATCAAGGGCGGGTTGTCTGGATTGAAGTATAGACTTGCATCCAGACAAGCGGATAATTGCCCCTCATTAACGTTCTGGTTTTTCCCGATGCAATACGCTTACCCCCTGCTGGCCATTTTTATCTGGGCCGGCAACACCGTGATCACCAAAATGTCGGCCGGGGCGATCTTCCCCGCCGAGATCGGTTTCTACCGCTGGCTGCTGGCCGGGTTGCTGTTCACGCCCTTCATGCTCAAACCGGTTCTCACCCATTGGCCGCTGATCCGCCCGAAACTGGGCAAGATCTTTGTCCTTGGTGTTCTCGGCATGGCGGTCTACCAAAGCCTGGCGTACTTTGCTGCGAGCCTGACCTCGGCCACCAACATGGGCATCATCCTGTCGCTGATGCCGCTGATGTCGCTCGCCATGGCGATCATCAGCCTCGGCCAGCGCCTGACCATGGGTGCCCTGGCCGGTGCGGTGCTGTCATTCGCCGGTGTCCTGGTGGTGGTGTCGTCCGGCAGCCTTGGCGCATTACTCGAACACGGGGTCAACCTGGGTGACGCGATGATGTTGATCGCCACCCTGGCCTACGCGGTCTACAGCACCCTGTTGAAAAAATGGCAGCTGAAACTGCCGCCGCTGGTGCTCCTGTATCTGCAGGTGCTGGTAGCCGTGTTGGTGCTGTTTCCGCTGTTCCTCGCCTCACCGAAAGTCGGCCCGACCCTGCAGAACATTCCGCTGGTGCTGTACGCCTGCCTGCTGGCTTCGATGGTCGCGCCGCTGGCGTGGATGCAGGCCGTGGTACGTTTGGGGCCGAGCCGGACCACGCAGTTTTTCAATTTGCTGCCGTTGATTACCGCATTGATTGCGGCGGTGGTGCTGCATGAACAACTGGCGATATATCACTTGGTCGGTGGGGTGTTGACCTTGGGTGGGGTGATTGTTTCCGAGCGCTGGACGACGGTGTTGGGTCGCACCTAGCTTTTTTGTGGCGGTCTAAAGCCCTACCGCGCTCAGCCGCGCCGCATGCTCGACAAACAACCGAATCGGTTCGGCCCCCTTGCCCACCAGCCCCAGCGACTGGTTGACGATATCGAAGTGATCCAGCGGATACTCATCGCCAATCACCGTCCCCAGGTGCGAGCTGTAGCGCCCGACCATGCCGTCGCAATGCCCGGCTTCGCGGACGAAGGTTTTAGCGAACACCCGGCAACTGCGGTTGGTGCCGTCCAGCAGATTGCGCCCGCGATCGGTAATCCCCGGTTGCAAGGTGCCGGACCAGGAGTAATAGCGCACGCCGTTGACCTCTTCGGCACCGTGACCGCCCCAGGTTTCAGGCAAGCCCTGTGGATAACACTGGTTGAACAGCGCCACGCCAGCGGTAGTGAGGGAGTGATGGGATGCAGGGATATCCACCGGCAGCTTCGGCCCGCGGTAACCGGTATCCAGCAAAGCCATCAACGCGCCAACCATCCGCAGAAAAAAGCACAGCAAACGACCACGGACGCTGTCATGGGGATAATGCCTGTGCAGATAATCGGCGAGCTCCGAGCCGTGGTTCGGCCCCGCCACCGAGGTCACCGATGCCACCAGGTCAGGACGCTTGGCGGCGGCATAACGGGCGGTCAGCGAGCCCTGGCTATGGCCGATCAGGTTGACCTTGTCGGCCCCGGTCTCCCGCAGAATTTCGTCGATACGTACCAGCAGTTGCTCGCCGCGCACTTCGTTCGAGTTCAGCGGCGAGACCTGCACCGCGAACACCACGGCACCACCACGGCGCAACGCCTCGACGATCCCGTACCAGTAGGGATAAAGCACCAGGCGGATGAACCCGAGCATTCCCGGGACCAACACCAACGGGTAGCGCGGGGCAGAACCTTGCGACATGGGCGGACATCCTGGTGGTCGGGTGGTGACGCAAGGCGGGATGCAAGACATCCGCCAAGCATCGCCAGCGAAGATGACAAGTCTATGTCATCCGCCCTACTTCAACCCCGCCACGCCCGCCACGATTAGCCCGATCGAGACCAGCTTGATCACGGTCAGGCTTTCGCCCAGCAGCGCGAAACCGAGAAACACCGTGCCCAGCGAACCGATGGCGGTCCAGATCGGGTACGCAATGCTCACCGGCAACTCGCGCATGGCCAGGGTCAGGAAGTAGATCCCGCCCACAGCGGCCACCACGGTGATCAGCGAAGGCCAGGGCCGGGTGAAGCCCTCGGCGTACTTCATGCCCATGGCGAAGGTGACTTCGAACCCGGCGGCGACCAGCAGAAACAGCCAGGCCATCTAGAACTCCCCGGCCAGCGCCAACAAGCGCTGCTCAGCCTCGATGGCAGAGATTTCAAAGCTGCGCTCGGCGGACTCTTCGCCCTCGACAGCCACCACGGTGACGTCCGTGATGCCGATGAATCCGAGCACCGTGCGCAGCAGCTTGTCGGCATGGTTCATGGTTTCCAGCTCGCCTCCCGGGCCAAAACCGAAGCCGCCACGGCTGGTGATGATCAGGGCTTTTTTGCCCTGCACCAACGGTTGGTACTGGGCCACGCCATTGTCCAGGGTGTGATCGAAGGTCACCCCGATGCGCACGACCTGATCGATCCAGGCCTTGAGGCCGCTCGGTACGCTGAAGTTGTGCATCGGCGTGGAAATCAGCAATACATCATGGTCGAGCAGTTCGCCGACCAGGTCGTCGCTGAGCGCCAGGTCGGCCTGCATCGACAGTGGCCGAGCGTCGGGCTCGGGGTAAAACGCGGCGGCTACGAACGCCTCGTTGACCGGCGGTATCAACGCCCGCCCGACTTCGCGTCGGGTCAACTGTGAGTGGGGATGACGGGCCTGCCAGGCCGACAGAAATACTTCGGCCAAACGGCGCGAGTGCGAACGGTCACCACGGGGGCTGGCATGAACAGCAAGAATTCTACTCATCTGAATCGCCTCAAGGACTAAACTAAAACCACTTGTGGCTTGCAGCTTGAAGCTCACAGCTGCTCTCATTCAAATGAGTAGAAATCAGTCTGGATGAATCCATTTCATCCATGGAGTGTTCAATGTTTGCCTCGTTGCCGTTGACCGCCCTGCGGGCCTTTGAGTCCGCCTCACGCCTGTTGAGCTTCAAGGCCGCCGCCGAAGAACTGTCCGTTACCCCGACGGCGGTGTCCCACCAGATCCGCTCCCTGGAGAGCTGGCTCGGCGTGCCGTTGTTCGAGCGCCTGCCGCGCCAGGTACGCCTGACCGAATGTGGCGAAAGGTTGTTCCACAGCCTGCACGGGGCGTTTCTGGAAGTGGCTCAAAGTGTCGATACCCTGCGCCCGCAACGCAGCGGCGCCAACCTCACGGTCTCCACCACCGCTGCCTTCGCCGCGCTGTGGCTGGTACCGCGCCTGGGACGTTTCTACGCTCGGCACCCGAACATCAACGTGCGCCTCGATACCCACTGCGAAGTCCTCGATCTGCATCAGGACGCCAGTGTCGATCTGGTGCTGCGCTACAGCCTCGACGATTACCCCAATCTGTACGGCCAGTGCCTGTTCGATGAAACCTTCGGCGTCTACGGTTCGCCCGAACAAGTGGCCCTGGCGTCGAGTCGCGCCCCGACGTTGATCAGCGTGCGCTGGCACAACTCCAAACTCTATGTCCACGGCTGGGAGGCCTGGTGCGCTTGCTCCGGCGAAACCTGGCTGAGCGGCCGGCCAGCAGTGCGCGAATACGACGAAGAGCATTACGCCCTGCAAGCGGCGATTGCCGGGCAAGGTCTGGTATTGGCAAGCAATATTCTGGTGTCGGAAAGCGTGGCCAGTGGTCTGTTGTTGCCGTACCGGGGGGAAATCCAGGTCGATGGCGCCGGCTACAGTGCCCTGTGCGTGCCGGGACGCGAACGGCACCCACCGGTTCGGGCGTTTTTTGCATGGCTGCGTGAAGAGGCATTGGCGTCGGGACATGCATTGACATAAGCAACCAAATGCAGTGCCTGCAAAACCGCCATCGCGAGCAGGCTCACTCCCACATTAGTCCAGCATGCACAGATCCCCTGTGGGAGCGAGCCTGCTGCGGGCGGCGCTCCGACGATGGGGCCTGTATAGACGCCCGATTATTTGGCTGGCTTGACGGTGACAGGCACCTTGCCCGCCTTCATCTGCTCCAGCAACGGCGCACACTGGTTCGGCTCACCTGCGCTCGGCGCCACCAGCGCCAGCAACCCTGCCGCCGGTGCAGCGATCACGCCCAGCGCCACCATCCCGGCTCCGCGCAGCATCAACGGCACGGCCTTGACCCCGGCATCGGGCTTGATGAACTTGCCGCGCACATACAGCGGCGAACGCAATGATATCAGGCGCCAACCCTTGGATTCCGGGGTGATGGTCAGGTCCAGCTGTTCAGTCGCCATGTTCGCGGTGCCGTCGATGTAGACGATGGCGTTCTCGGTGTCGAATACAAACAAGCGGGTACTCGCCAAGCCGGACTGGATGCCGAAGTCGGCGGCTGCGCAGTTGATCTTCACTTCCTTGTCGCCAAAGATCTTGCCGACCACATAGTTGCCGACATTCAGGCCCGCCAGCTCCATCAATTCGCGACTGATGGCGCCATCGTTGATGAGCATTTTCAGGCTGCCATTGGCACTGCCCAGCAGCTTGGCCACCGAATTGCCGCGTCCGCTGATATCAGCATCGCCGTTGAGTTCGCCAAAACTGGTTTTCATCGGTTCAAAGCCGGGGAACAACTGCTTGAGTTTGAAGCCCCGCGCCGTGAGCCTGGCCTGGCCTTCCAGTGGATCGGTGTGGCCGTTCAGGCGAATCTGCGCATCCAGCTTGCCGTCGGCCACGCCGAAGCGCAGCGGCTCGAAGCTAAGCACGCCATCGGTGAGTACCAGATGGGTATAGAGGTCGTTGAACGGCAATTTTTCGCTGTGCACGATGCGCTTGCCGGTGAACTCGACATCGGCGTCCATATCGCGCCAGCGATCGGTCTTGAACTCTTCGACCGGCAGCACTTTGTCCGCCGGTTGTTTGCTGTCGCCGCCTCGCTCCTTCTGTTTGGCGTTGGAGTCGGCACCAATCAGCGGCGCCAGATCGGCGAACAGCAATTGATTGGACAACAGCGAGCCGCTGAGTTTTGGCCGTGGCTGGCTGGCCACATAAGTCAGATTGCCATGGATGTCGCTTTCGCCGATCTTGCCGTTGAATTCTTCGTAGCGGAACACCGCGCCACCCGCCTCGTGCAACTTGGCGACCAGGTGGCCGTCGGTGGCATAGGGTGGCGTGTCCGGCAGGGTCACGCCGGTCAGCGGGTAGAGGTTGCCCAGGCTGGTGCCGGCAAGTTTCAGGCGCAGGTCCAGGGCGCCGAGATTGAGTGGGTCGGTCAGGGTCCCGGCCAATTCGACGCTTGAGTCGGCGATCTTCACCTGTGCCTGAAGCGGAAACGGCCGTGCCGCGTCCTGCAGCGCCAACAGCCCGCCAATCTTGCCCTGGCCCGCGAGTTTCTGGCCGTGGTACTGGCCGTTGACCTTGAGGGCGAACGCATAATCCTGGGGTGACGAGCCTTTTTCCTGCGCGGCTTTCGCCGCTTTGTCGCCAACGATATCGCTGAACGGAACCGGTTTGCCCAATGGATCGATCAGCACGTCGAGTTGAGTCTTCAGGCTCTGGTCGTCGAGGGTAACGTGGCTCTTGTCGAAGCCGATCGCGCCGATATCCACCACCCAGCTCGAAGGCTCGGCGTTGGGGTCTTTTGGGTCGAATTTGAAGGTCCAGTTGGCGCGCCCGTCAGCCAGGCGTTGCAGCTCGGCATTCGGCTCGGTGAGATCGATGCGCGGGATCACCACCCGCTGCGCCAGCAACGCCAGGGGTGAAATACGCAGTTCTACCCGCTTGAGGGTGACCATCTGCGGTTGCTTCGACCAGTCCGGGTTGCCCAGGCTGAGGTCCTCGGCTACTACATGGGGCCACGGCACCCAGGCGCGCCAGCCGCTTTCATCGGGTTCGGGCCGCCAGACCACCGACAGATTGCCGTTGATGGCGAAAGCGCGATGCAGCTCTTCGGAAACTTTGGCGTTGAGCGGCGGTTTGATCCGGTTCCAGTCGAAGAACACGATGATCAGTACCAGCACCATCAACAAGGTAAGGAAGGTGGAAAGGGTCCAGACAATCGTCTTTTGAGTGCGCGTCATTGCACAGGGCTCCTGATACGACTGAGCGCCCCGACTGCGACGCACATGTGAAACGGTGAGCCGCAAGCGACCCGCCATGAACTCTACGACTGATAAAAACCCGGCAGGTTTAATCGATAGACCGAATTCGCCGAATTCGCCAAGTCCAATACTGACCAATCAGTCATTCAGCGTTACCACCTCCGCACTTTTGCATGTCAGAGATGGGTCGAAAATACCCACTCCGGTGCAAAACCATCCGTGGGAAGCGCCCGCTCTAGAGCCTCCGCAGCAAACAATCAATTCCGTTGATTATTACCATTGCGTTTATGAACTTTCATATCGACTTATCGAGAGTAGCATTGCTTTCGTACCCACTTATTCGCCCTCCCAAGGAGCAAAACAATCATGAAACGCCAATTACTGCTTAGCCTTACCCTCTCGATGCTGGCAAGCACTGCTTTTGCCCTGCCAGCCGCTGACCAGGCCACGCCACAAGTGAAACAAAACCACTCGGTGTTCAGCCAGACCGTCGCCGCTGATGGTTCCGACCGTACTCCACAAGGCCAGACCCTTGCCGAAGGCGGTAATGATCGCCTGAAAGAAAAAGGCCTGATCACTCAGGATGGCTCGGACCGTACCCCACAAGGTCAAACCCTGGCTGCCGATGGTTCGGACCGCACCCCACAAGGTCAGACCCTCGCTGCTGACGGTTCGGACCGCACCCCACAAGGCCAGACCCTGGCTGCCGACGGTTCCGATCGTACTCCACAAGGTCAAACCCTCGCTGAAGGCGGTGGTGACCGTGTGATCGAACGCAACAGCGATCTGAGCTAAGCCTCATGGCCGCCCTGAAAAAAAGCCCAATCCCCGGATTGGGCTTTTGACTTTTCAGCGATCCGCTTGATAAATGCGGCACTTCCCTGCTTGATCCCCCACAGTCGTTCGACGCCGGCAAAGCCGATTTGCTAGAGTGCGCGCGTCCCTGTCCAGAAAACACCCCTGCGATGCTGCCCCGCGCCGAACAGAAACAACAAACCCGTAACGCCCTGATGGACGCTGCCCGGCGCCTGATGGATGGCGGCCGAGGATTCGGCAGCCTGAGCCTGCGCGAAGTCGCGAAAACCGCCGGCATCGTACCGACCGGTTTCTACCGCCATTTTGCCGATATGGATGAACTGGGCCTGGTGCTGGTCAGCGAAGTCGGCCAGACATTCCGCGAAACCATTCGCCTGGTACGACACAACGAATTCGTGATGGGCGGCATCATCGATGCCTCGGTGCGGATCTTTCTCGACGTGGTCAGCGCCAACCGTTCGCAGTTCCTGTTTCTCGCCCGTGAGCAATACGGCGGTTCGCTGCCGGTGCGCCAGGCCATCGGCCGTTTGCGTGAAGACATCAGTTCGGACCTCGCGGCGGACTTGTCACTGATGCCGAAGCTGCAGCATCTGGACATCGCCGACCTGAGTGTCATGGCGGATCTGATCGTCAAAAGCGTGTTCGCCACCCTGCCGGACATCATCGATCCGCCAGCCGAAGCCTTGCCCGAGCACCTGACGCCCCAGGCGAAAATCACCCAGCAACTGCGGTTTATCTTTATCGGCCTCAAGCATTGGCAAGGGCTCGGAAGTACCGAGTAACGTCGTTTGTAGGAGCGAGCTTGCTCCGGGCGGCGTTCCGACGAAGGCGGCGACATCTTCGACATTCATGTGACAGACAAACCGCTTTCGCGAGCAAGCTCGCTCCTACGATGATGCGCATAGCATCATCTTGGTGCGCAAATCAAAAACAACGCACCAACTTCAACCAAAAAACTCACTCCATCGATACCAGTCCCACGTCCCCTTCAGCCATTTCCTACGGATCATGTCGATTGGCAAGCCCCTTGCTCTAGCCTGAGCATTGTCCATTGCTGGAAGCCTTCCGATGCTGGTGATTCATCGCAGAATCGACCCTCAACCCGTTTGGGCCGCCGAACTGCACCTGACGTTCGAAGCCCGCAGCAAAAGCCGTTTGCGCTGTTTCAGTGCCGAGGGCGAAGACGTCGGATTGTTTTTGGAGCGCGGCCAGCCGCCGTTGCATGACGGCGAATGCCTGCAAGCCGAAGACGGGCGAATCGTGCGTGTCTGCGCCCGCCCCGAACAATTGCTCCACGTCACCTGCGCCAATACCTTTGAACTGACCCGCGCGGCCTATCACCTGGGCAATCGCCATGTCGCCCTGCAAGTCGGCGACGGCTGGTTGCGCCTGCTCGACGATTACGTGCTCAAGGCCATGCTCGAACAACTCGGTGCCGTTGCCGTGAATATCGAGGCGCCATTCCAGCCGGAACATGGCGCCTACGGCGGTGGCCATCACCACTCGCGCCACGGCGATGAAGACTTCAACTACGCGCCGAAACTGCACCAGTTCGGCGTACGCGCATGAACCCGGCCTGGGCGCTGTTGCGTCTGGCCAGCCCGCAACTGCCGATTGGCGGCTACAGCTACTCCCAAGGGCTGGAAATGGCTGTGGATAACGGTCGCGTAAACGACCGCGACAGCGCCCGGCGCTGGATCAGCGATCAGTTGTTGTTAAACCTGGCACGCTTCGAAGCACCGTTGCTGCTCGCACATTGCCTGGCCGCCAGCGAGGACAACTGGGGTGAATTGCTGCAACGCTGCGAGGAACACCGTGCCAGTCGCGAAACCCGCGAGCTGCATCAGGAGAGCCGGCAAATGGGCTACTCCTTGCAGCAATTGCTCAATGGCTTGCCGGAACTCGACGCGCCGGCCCGTGCCTTCCTCGAACAACGCAGCGAGCCACATCTGGCTCTGGGTTGGGCCTTGGCCGCGCGCGCCTGGCAGATCAGCCCGCAGGACGCCCTGGCCGCGTGGCTCTGGAGCTGGCTGGAAAACCAATTGGCGGTGCTGATGAAGACCTTGCCATTGGGTCAGCAAGCGGCCCAGCGCCTGACCAGCGAACTGTTGCCGCTGTTGCAGCAGGCCCAGCAGGACGCCAGCCACATCCACCCCGATCACTACGGCAGCGCCGCTTTCGGCCTGTCCCTGGCGTGTATGGCCCACGAGCGCCAGTACAGCCGTCTGTTCCGCTCCTAGGGCCCCTAATTTTGGAGAATCACATGAACACACAACCCCTGCGCGTCGGCATCGGCGGCCCGGTCGGCTCCGGCAAAACCGCCCTGACCCTGGCCCTGTGCCTGGCCCTGCGCGAGCGCTACAACCTGGCCGTGGTGACCAACGACATCTACACCCGCGAAGACGCCGACTTTCTGGTGCGCAATGAAGCCCTGGCGCCGGAACGCATCATCGGCGTGGAAACCGGTGGTTGCCCGCACACGGCCATCCGCGAAGACGCCTCGATCAACCTCGAAGCCGTGGATCAACTCAATCGCCGTTTTCCGGGGCTGGATCTGATCCTGGTGGAGTCCGGTGGCGATAACCTCTCCGCCACCTTCAGCCCGGAACTGTCGGACCTGACGATCTACGTGATCGACGTCTCGGCCGGCGACAAGCTGCCACGCAAGGGCGGACCGGGGATCTGCAAATCCGACCTGCTGGTGATCAACAAGATCGACCTCGCGCCGCTAGTCGGTGCCTCGCTGGAGATGATGAACAGCGACACCCAGCGCATGCGCAACGGCAAGCCGTTTGTCTTCAGCAATCAGAAAACCGGCCAGGGTCTGGAACAGATCATCGCCTTCATCGAACGCCAGGGTTTGCTGACCGCGGCCTGATCACCACTTATCAACAAGGAAGCTTATCCATGACACTCAAACGCATTCTCGGCGCCCTGGCCCTGCTGCTGACCCCAGCCCTCGCCTTCGCCCATCCGGGACATGGCGACAACGGCTTGATCGCCGGTATCAGCCATCCGCTTGGCGGCCTCGATCACTTGCTGGCGATGCTGGCGGTCGGTCTTTGGGCCGCGCAGCAACAAGGCGCCGCACGCTGGGCGCTGCCGTGCACCTTTGTCGGCACTCTGCTGATTGGCGGGCTGTTGGGTTTTGAAGGATTGAACCTGCCGGCACTGGAGAGCGGGATTGCCGCTTCCGTGTTGGCTTTGGGGCTGGCGGTTGCCTTGGCAGTGCGTCCACCGTTGGTGATGGCGGTGGGTGCGACGGCGTTGTTTGCATTGTTTCATGGTGTCGCGCACGGGCTGGAACTGCCAGACATGTCGAGTCCCTGGACCTACGCCGCAGGCTTTGTCGCCGCGACGGCGGTGTTGCACGCGGCGGGTTATGCGCTGGTGCGGATGTTGCCGCAGGCGGCAGCGCCGCTGGTGCGATTGGCGGGTGCGGCTTCGGCGGCGACCGGGGTGTGGTTGCTGGCGGGCTGATTCCTCAGCGCCTGACCTGACCTCTTCGCGGGCAAGTCGGATCGCCGCACCGCCGCTCCCACAGGTTTTTGTGGTGTGGTTACGATCGCATGTACACCGCGAGTCCCTGTGGGAGCGGGCTTGCTCCGGGCGGCGTTCCGACGAAGGCGGCCAGACAGACACCGCATCGCTCATGCCGACCTCTCTGCTAACATGTCGCGCAATCGCCCCTGCCGTGACGACGCCAGCCAATGCCGCCTGTTTCCCGCTCTGCCTCCCAGCCTGAATTGACCGCCCTGTTCACCTCGGTGCAACAGCACTTCCTGAACGTCATCGTGCCGCTCTGGCAAGGCCCGGGCTGGAACGCCGACATGGCGTTGCCCTACGAGGCGCTGGATGCCGAACACCAACCGCTGCCACCGCAACGCTACCGGGCCATGGCCTGTGCGCGACAGCTGTATCTGTTTGCCAACCTGATCGGTCAGGTGCCGGGCGCCGAAGAGCGTGCCGCCGCGTTGTTCCGCTCGTTGCAGCGGCACTTCCACGATGCCGAGCACGGCGGCTGGTTCTACAGTGTCGATGCGCAAGGTGCGCCGCTGGATCAGCGCAAGGACCTCTACACCCACGCCTTCATCCTGTTCGCCTGCGCCCATTACTGGAACAAGGTCCGCGAGCCGCTGGTGGAGTCGGTGCTCAATGCCTCGCTGGAAGTGATTGCGCAGCGTTTCGCCACGGACGACGGTCTGTACGAAGCCACGCTCGACCGCGACTGGGCATCGCTGGACAGCGGCCCTTTGCAAAACCCGCTGATGCACCTGGCCGAAGCATTCCTCGCCACACTGCAAGTCCGTGAAGACCTCGACGTGCAACAGGCGCTCGTCGAGTTATGCACAGCCATGCACGCGCGCTTCATCGATCCGCAGCGCGGCGTGTTGATGGAAAAGCCGCTGGGGTCTGTGGATAACTGGTTTGAACCTGGGCATCAGTTCGAGTGGTATTTCCTGCTGGAATCCTCGGCGCTGTTACGCCATTCGGCGCTGCATGCCGATCTGGAGCGGGCCTTCGCCTTTACCGAGCAAATGGGCGTCGATCAGCAGACTGGCGCCGTGCGGGCGATGCTCGACTTCGCAGCGGATCACGGCGTCCGGGACGCCACGCAGCGTATCTGGGCGCAGGCCGAGTACCTGCGCGCGTTGACACTGCGACCGCACAGCGAAGCAGATGTGCTGCGCCAGTTGCAGGCGTTGCAGCAACGCTCGCTGCATGCCGGCGGCTGGTTTGAGTGCCGTGACGAGCACGGTGAAGTCAGCCGCCGCGACATGCCGTCGACCACGCCCTATCACCTGGCGACTTGTTATCGCGGGTTGGCGCAATATCTCGGCTGACTGTGTGGCGAGGGGCAATCCAATCACTCAGTCCACTTGCGATCCCCGGTAAAGCTGATGGTCAGCCATCGCGCGGCATCCGGCTTACCGAGTTTCGCGGAAATTTCCTCGCGCAAACTGTCCAGTTGCCCCACACCGTCCAGCCAGTAATCCTTCGGCAATACGATGTGAATCTCGATAAAACAGGCCCTGCCGTGTTTCTGCACGTAGGAAATGTAATCGTCGAAACCATGCTCGACCTTCGCCACCTCCATCACCTGACGCACCTTGTCGTCCAGTTGATCCGGGACGATGCCCAACACATCGCGCAATGCCGGTCCGAGGATTTTGAACGCCGGAGGAAGCATGCCCAGGGCCAGCAGAATCAGAATCATCGGATCGACATACACCGCCCACTTGTCGTAACCCTGAGTCTTGAGCAGCAGCGCGATCAGGAAACTCACCAGCAGTCCCGCCGACAGCATCGCGTCCACCAACCAACTGATGTTGTCGAACTGGATCAGCGACGACTTGAGTGTGCGATTGCGATGGCGGACGTAGAAGAAGTAAATCAGTTCAACGACGGTAAACACCGCCGCGTAGAGGATCACCAGACCGAGCTCGACCTCGCGGCCGCCACTGATGATGCCAAACACACCGTTGAGAAAGGCATAAATGGCAACCAGGAACAGGAAGCTGCCCTCGATCACCAGTACCATGGGTTCCAGGTGCCAGTAACCGAACTGGAAGCGCTGGTTGCTTTCCTTGGCGATCAGCCTGGCGGTGATCAGCATCAGGACCTTGATGAAGGCCGCGATTAACGAAAAGAAGCCATCGAACAGGATGGATTGAGCGCCCGAAACAAAACCGGTGATGATCCCGGCGAATGTCACAGCGAGCATCAGGAAGGTCGATTGTTTGAGCAGCGACTGCTCGCCTCGATTACTCACTTGATCTCCTTTAAAGCCTCTAGACCGCCGGGTGCGGCGGATTGCTTGAGGGAGGAGTCTAGCTGAAGCTTTGTGTCGCCTGAGCCGGCCCCTTCGCGAGCAGGCTCGCTCCCACAGGTTCAATGCGATCCATGTGGGAGCGAGCCTGCTCGCGAAAGGCCGTTACTCGGTCTTAAGACTTGCGCTCGATAGCAAACCCGGACCAGGTCTGACTCACCGGCATCAGCTCCAGGCTGTTGATGTTGATGTGCGCCGGGGCATTGAGCACCCAGAAGATTGTTTCGGCGATGTCTTGCGGCTGAATCGGCTCGGCGCCGGCGTAAGTGGCGTTGTAGCGCTCCTGGTCACCGGCAAAACGCACCAGCGAGAACTCACTCTCGCACAGGCCCGGCTCGATGTTGCTGACCCGTACGCCCGTGCCTTGCAGGTCGCAGCGCAGGTTCAGCGAGAACTGTTTGACGAACGCCTTGGTCGCGCCATACACGTGGCTGCCCGGGTACGGGTAGTTGCCGGCGATGGACCCCAGGTTGACGATACCGGCACCACGACCGTGGGCAATCAGGCGTGGCAGCAGCAGACGGGTGCTGTACATCAGGCCTTTGACGTTGGTATCGACCATGGTGTCCCAATCGTCCAGGTCGCACTTGGGCGCCGGATCAACGCCCAGGGCCAGGCCGGCGTTGTTGATCAACCCGCGCAGTTTGGCGAAGGATGGCGGCAGACTGGCAATCGCCTCTTCCATGGCCTTGCGATCACGCACATCGAGCACCAGACCATGGACTTCGGTCTGCTTCGACAGCTCGGCGCATAGCGCATTGAGGCGCTCCTCACGACGGCCTGTCAGCACCAGTTTCCAGCCGGCCTCGGCAAAACGACGGGCACAGGCTTCACCAAAACCGGAGGTCGCGCCGGTAATAAACAGGGTGTTGGACATCGTGTTCTCCTTGCTTCGGCTGACGCTCAGCCATTGGAATAGAAAATCAGCAGGCAGCATGCCCGGCCTTGTTCACAGCGGCAACCACCGCTCAAACTGTTCAAAAAACGTACAACCCCGGCAAGCCCTTGACCAGCGTGGCCTGCAGCCATGTGCGCGCACGTTATCCACAGGCCGGTCCACAGTCTCTGGGGGCAAGTGGAAAAGCTGCAAGCCGCTATCCACAAGGCTTTGCGCGGGGTTTTGAAACTTTTTTGCTTGACCCTCAACCGCCTGCTGTGTAGCCCTTGGCCATTTTCATGACTGACGGGTCAAACCGACGATGGCGCCAAGCCAGTAACCACGGCCTTCAGCCGAGTCTTTCCAGAGTTTAATCACAGACTTATCCACAGGCTTGTCCACGCCGATTTCATGCATTTTCATCCCGAACAAAAAGGTTGACAAAGCGGCCTGCAAGCTGAGCAAAAACACCTGATCAAAAAACAACCACACCTCTGCAAGCCACGGTTTAAAAGGCGTCCAGCCAGCTACTCCCACGTTATTCACAGCCGGTTCCACAGCAAACGGGGACAAGTCAAAACTGTGACAAAACAACTATTTGCAGCGGCTTTATGTCGCGCTTTGCGAGCTTGGGAATATTGTTTTCCACAATTTTACTTTACGTCACATCGCCGCTCTTGTAGGAGCTGCCGAAGGCTGCGATCTTTTGATCTTGACCTTTCAAAACAAGATCAAAAGATCGCAGCCTCGTTTCACTCGACAGCTCCTACCACGGCCTTTACAGAGCGGGCATAAAAAACGCCCTGACACTGAGAGCGGCAGGGCGTTTTTTAACGCTGAGGATCAATGCCCGCCGAGATAGGCGTTACGCACGTCCTCGTTGACCAGCAACTCCTTGCCGGTACCAGTCATGCGGATTTCGCCGTTGACCATCACGTACGCCCGGTCCGACAACCGCAGGGCGTGGTTGGCGTTCTGCTCCACCAGAAAGATGGTCATGCCGGTCTTGGCCAGTTCCCGCAGGGTGGCGAAGATCTGCTTCACCACGATCGGCGCCAGGCCCAGGCTCGGCTCATCCAGTAGCAACAACTTGGGCCGGCTCATCAGGGCACGGGCGATGGCGAGCATTTGCTGCTCGCCACCGGACATGGTCATCGCCCGCTGGGTACGCCGCTCTTCGAGCCGCGGGAACAGCTCGAACATGCGTTGCATGTCTTCCTTTGCGTACTTGTCACCGATAGGGATGGTGCCCATCAGCAGGTTCTCCTCGACGGTCATGTCGGGAAACACCCGCCGCCCTTCCGGCGATTGCGCGATGCCGTTGGAGGCGATGTAGTGGGACGACTTGTGGGTGATGTCCACGCCCTGGTAGAGGATCTGCCCGTCGGCGGCCCGTGGCTGGCCGAAGATCGACATCAGCAGGGTCGACTTGCCGGCACCGTTGGAGCCGATCAGGCTGACGGTTTCCCCTTCGTTGATGTGCAGCGAGACTTTCTTCAGGGCCTGGATCGGCCCGTAAAACACATCCAGTTCCTTGAGTTCGAGGATGGGTTGACTCATAGCACCACTTCCTCTTCATCGGCGCCCAGGTAGGCCGCAATCACTTTCGGATCGTTACGAATCGCTTCAGGCCCGCCTTCGGCGATGACAACGCCGTGGTCCAGCACCACAATGTGGTCGGAAATGCTCATTACCATGCCCATGTCGTGCTCGATCAGCACCACGGTCAGATCGTGCTCGTCGCGCAGCAGCCGGATCATCGCGCTCAGCGCTTCGGTTTCCTGGGGGTTGAGGCCGGCGGCCGGCTCGTCGAGGCAGATGATCTGCGGACGGGTGCACATGGCCCGGGCGATTTCCAGGCGGCGTTGCTGGCCGTAGGACAGCTCACCGGCCAGACGGTTGGCGCAATCCACCAGGTCCACCACCTCCAGCCAGTAGAACGCGTGGTCCAGCGCATCGCTTTCAGCCTTGCGATAGCCCTTGGTGTTGAGGATGCCGGCCAGCATGTTGCGGTTAACCCACATGTGCTGTGCCACCAGCAGGTTTTCCAGCACCGACATTTCCTTGAACAGGCGAATGTTCTGGAAGGTCCGCGCCAGCCCGGCACGGTTCACCAGGTGGGTGCCGCCGAATGCCTTGTAGAACAGCCGACTGGCGAAGGATTTCGGCGAAACGAAATCCGTTGGTTTGAACGATTCGCCCAGCAATTTGATGACGTTGGTCTGCTGACCGCGCACGTTGAGTTCGATCTTGCCACCGGAGGCCTTGTAGAACCCGGTCAGGCAGTTGAACACCGTAGTCTTGCCGGCGCCGTTGGGGCCGATCAGGGCGAAGATCGAATTGCGTTTGACCTTCAGGCTGACATCGTTCAACGCCTTGATGCCGCCGAAGTGCATCATCAGCTTTTCGACACTGAGTACGACTTCGCTCATGGCGCTACTCCTTTACGCGGGGTCACACCGGTACGGCTGATCCGAATCAGGCCGCGCGGTCGCCAGATCATCATCAACACCATCAGGATGCCGAACAGCAACACACGATACTCCGCGAAGCCACGCAGCAGTTCCGGGGCGACGGTCAGCACGAAGGCTGCCATCACTACGCCGATGGTCGAACCCATACCGCCCAGTACCACAATGGCAAGGATCAGGGCCGATTCGAAGAAGCTGAACGAGGTCGGGTTGACGAAGCCCTGGTAGGTGGCGAAGAACACACCGGCCAGACCGGCCGTCGAAGCACCGATGGTGAACGCCGAGAGCTTCACCAGCACGTGGTTCAGGCCCATGGAGCGGCAGGCGATTT
Source organism: Pseudomonas sp. P1_C12 (assembly GCF_056406435.1). Lineage (NCBI taxonomy): Bacteria > Pseudomonadati > Pseudomonadota > Gammaproteobacteria > Pseudomonadales > Pseudomonadaceae > Pseudomonas > Pseudomonas sp. P1_C12. The sequence goes on from NZ_JBFUAE010000007.1 coordinate 118,649, forward strand.
CGTCTTCACGCAAGGCTTCCCATGCGCGGCCGACCGGCATACGGGTCAAGCGGTGTTTGATGTACAACACGGCCAGCACGACCATGAACAACACCGCGTAGATGAAGTAGTACTTCACGTCGGGGTTGTAGGCGATGCCGAAGAACTCGTGAAACGGCACACCACCGTCTTTCGCCCGTTTGCCGAACTCCAGACCGAAGAACGTTGGCAGCGGCGCAGGCATACCGTTCGGACCACCGGTCAGCGACAACCAGTTGTTGAGGATCAAGCGAATGATTTCACCGAAGCCCAGGGTCACGATTGCCAGGTAGTCACCGTGCAGACGCAAAACCGGGAAGCCAAGGATGCAACCCGCAAGGCCGGCGGTGATCGCCGCCAGTGGCAGCACCGTCCAGAAGCCCAGCCCAAGATACTGGTAACCAAGCGCCAAACCATAGGCACCGATGGCGTAGAACGCCACGTAACCCAGGTCGAGCAGGCCGGCCAGGCCCACCACGATGTTCAGCCCCAAACCGAGCAACACATAGATCAACCCGAGGATGACCACGCCTAGCAGGTAGGAGTTGGAGAAAAACGGAAACACCACGGCAATGACGATCATCAACGGGATGATCCAGCGCAAGCGGGATTTGTAATCGGGTGGCAGTACATGAACCCCGGAGCCAGTGGTTTCAAACCCTTCGAGAATTCTCAAACCCTTGGGTGTTTGCAGGAACAGGCTCAAAGCAAAGCGGCCAGCCATGACGATGGCGACAATCCACGCCACTCGCGTTGGTTGCAGGTTGAAGCCATAGCCGTCGAGGACGATGCCGACAATCGGACCAAATACGATGAGCGCTACAAGGCCGGCAAGAATCGCGTCAACCAGACTTCTTTTGATATCAATGGTTTTTTTAGTGGTTGAAGACATCGCTTACACCTTCGACACAAGAGGACGGCCGAGCAGGCCTTGAGGCCGAAAGACCAGAACGAGAACAAGCAACGAGAAGCTGAAAACGTCTTTGTAGTCGGAGTTGACCAGACCGGAAAACAGCGACTCGGAGATCCCCAGAATGATCCCGCCAAGCATCGCACCCGGCAGCGAGCCGATCCCGCCGAGTACCGCTGCGGTGAACGCCTTGATGCCGATGACGAAACCTGCGTAGAAGTCGAACGTGCCGTAGTTCATGGTGATCAGCACGCCGGCCAACGCCGCCATCGCGGCACCAATGATGAACACGTAGGAAATGATGCGATCGGTGTTGATCCCCAGGATCGAGGCCATCTTGCGGTCTTGCTGGGTTGCGCGGCACATGCGGCCGAGCTTGGTGTACTTGATGACATAGGTCAGCAGGCCCATCCCGACAAACGCTGCGACCAGAATGAAGATCTTGGTGTAAGTGAGCTGGACGAAGCCGGTCCCGACTTCTACTCGCAATGCACCAGTCAACAGCGTCGGAACGCCTTGTTGGCGGGCACCCTGGGCGATCTGTGCATAGTTTTGCAGGATCAGCGAGATCCCGATGGCGCTGATCAGCGGTGCCAGTCGGGTGGAGTTACGCAGGGGTTTGTAGGCAACACGCTCGATGACCCAGCCATACACCGCCGTGACCACGATGGTGAAGATCAGTGTGCCGAGCATCAACAGAGGGAAGGATTCAATACCGAAGTATGCCAGCAGAGCCAGACTGATTGCCGCGAGGTAAGCGGAAATCATGTAAACCTCGCCGTGGGCGAAGTTGATCATGCCGATGATGCCATAGACCATTGTGTAGCCGATGGCGATCAGGCCATAGACCGACCCGAGGGTCAGGCCGTTGACCAGTTGCTGCAGGAAAATACCATCCATAACGCAATCTCACGCAATGAGAACCTGCACATGTGGCTGTGCGGTTCTTCTAAGGAAAATACAGATTTACGTCGGAGCAATGTCGGCCACGATCAGAAAGGCCACCACAACCCTTGTAGGAGCTGGCTTGCCTGCGATAGCGGTTAAACATTCAACAAAGTTGTCGACTGCCAGTCCGTCATCGCGAGCAAGCTCGCTCCTACAAGGGATCTGTGGGGTTCATCCGATCGAGCCAGCCCTTACTTCTGTTTTTCCAGCTGGTGGTACTTGCCGTCCTTGTCCCACTGGTAAACCACGTAGTCGGAGACTTTCAGGTCGCCCTTGCTGTCCCAGGTCTTCTCGCCCATGACGGTTTTGACCGGGTTGGCTTTCAGCCATTTGGCAGCGTCTTCGCCCTTGTTGGACTTGGCGCCATTGAAGGCAGCGGCCAAGGTCTGGACCGAAGCGTAAGCGTAGAGGGTGTAGCCTTCAGGCTCGGTACCGGCCTTGCGGAATGCGTCTACCACGGTCTTGCTGTCCGGCAGCAGGCGCGGGTCGGCACCGAAGGTCATCAGCACGCCGTCGACGTATTGCGGGCCCCCAGCGGTGGTCACCAGTTCGTCGGTCACGATGCCGTCGTCGGACATGAATGTCACGTCTTTGAGGCCTTCGGTACGCAGTTGTTTAACCAGTGGACCGGCCTCTGGGTGCAGACCGCCGAAGTAGACCACGTCGGCACCGGCCGCACGGATCTTGGTCACCACGGCGCTGAAGTCTTTCTCGCCGCGGGTCAGGCCTTCGTACAACACCGGCGTTACGCCGCGCTTGACCAGTTGCGCTTTGGTGGCGTCCGCCAAACCTTGGCCGTAGGTGTCTTTGTCGTGCAGCACGGCGACTTTCTTGCCCTTGAGCACGTCGACGATGTAGTCGCCAGCCACGATGCCTTGCTGGTCGTCACGCCCGCACATACGGAACATGGCGCTCAGGCCGCGCTCGGTCACCTTTGGGTTGGTGGAACCCGGGGTGATCGTGATGATGCCCGCTTCGTCGTAGATCTCGGAGGCCGGGATGGTCGACGAGGAGCAGAAGTGACCGACCACGCCGGCGACTTTCTGGTTGGTCAGGTCCTTGGCGACTGTCACAGCCTGCTTCGGCTCGCAGGCGTCATCGCCCTTGACCAGTACGATTTTTTCCCCGTTCACGCCGCCCGATGCGTTGACCGCGTCGGCCGCCGCCTGTGCACCCTTCATGTACTGTTCGCCAAATGCCGCGTTGGCGCCCGTCATTGGTCCCGCTACACCGATCTTGATGTCAGCCTGAGCAAACGCAGAAACACCCAGCGCAGTTGCCACTGCGAGGGCCAGAAAGCCTTTCTTGTAAAACGTCTGGGACATGAGGTGGTGCTCCATGGTTTTTTTTAATTGGCACTGCGACTTCACTGAATGCTCAGAGCAAGGGCCGTGCCATCGGTTTTTTATTCTGAAAAAAGTCGCTGCTTTCTTGTTATTTCGACTGTTTCGGGCCCATTTTCATTGGGCGTGCAACCGTCTAAACCGCGGAAGGTAGAACCATTATTTTTTTGAGGCGCAACCCGCCTGCGCCATCATTGCAACCGCGGCTTTAAACGACGTGCAACCAGCCTGTAACAACGTGCGTCACCGAAGTGCACACTGCTGGTGCGAGACTGCTACAACCCGCACCACTACAGGCTAGCTGCAGATCGAAAAAGCGCCGCTTCCTACGGCAAAAATCAACCTTCAGATCACGATCCGAAGGCACTGGCCTGCGTGATACAGCGAGAATCCCGCCTCATACAGACAGCTGCGCAACCCCACCCCGGCCAATGGCTGCATGGGCGCGAAAGGAATCGGTAGTGCTTGAGGATTTCCGTTACACAGGTAATCGGCAAAGGCCTTGCCGACCACCGTTCCCGTGGTCACGCCCCGCCCGTTGTAACCGGTGACTGCCACCAAACCGGGCGCCGGTTCGAACAGGCGCATCAAATGATCGGGGGTGAAGGCGATGCAGCCGGTCCAGGTGCACTCCCACTCCACCGGTTTGAGGTACGGGAAATAGTGCTGCTGCACCCGGTCGGCCCAGGCCTTGAGAAACCAGGCTGGTTTCTGATTGCCATTACCGAGACTGCCCAGCAGCAGGCGTCCGTCTTTATCCCGACGAATACTACTCAAGACCTGGCGGGTGTCCCAGGAACCCTGGCCGCCGGGAAGAATTTGCCGGGCGGCTTCGTCGGTCAGCGGGACCGAGGCCACCTGGTAGTAATAACCGGGGAAAAAATTGCGCCGCAGTTCCGTCCAGTCGCCTTCGGTGTAGGCATTGGAGGCAATCACCACTTTCTCGGCCATGACCGAGCCCTGGGCGGTTTGCACAGACCAGCGCTGGCCCTGACGCTCAAGTCGGGTGACCGGGGAGTGATCGTATAATTGACCGCCCAGGCCGATGGCCGCTTTGGCCAGCCCCGTGGTATAGGCCATCGGGTTGAGCGTGCCGGCGCGGCGATCGAGCAGCGCGGCGGCGATCTTTTTGGTGCCCGTCGCTTGCTCGCAAGCCTGGCCAGTCAACAACTCCACCGGCGCCCCGCGGCGTTTCCATTGTTCTTCACGACTGCGCAAGTCAGCTTCGCCACGGGCGTTGTGCGCCATGTGCAGCGTGCCTTCGCGGCGCAACTGGCAATCGATGTTGTACTTGTCCACAAGGCTGAACACCAGGGATGGCGCCGCCCCAAGCATGCGGTTGAGCTGGCTGCCAACCTCCTTGCCAAACCCGGCTTCGATCTCGTCCGGGGGAATCCACATCCCGGCATTGACCAGCCCGACGTTACGCCCCGAACCACCGTGGCCGGCGCGATGGGCCTCCAGTACACAAACGGTCTTGCCTTGCTCCAGCAGATGCACCGCCGCCGACAAACCGGTAAAACCGGCGCCGATGACGCAGACATCCACCGTGATCTCACCCTTGAGGGCCGAATTGTCCGGCCTTTGCGGCGTCAGTTTTTCCCACAGACACTCTTCGCGTAACGGCATTGCCAGACTCCAACAGAAACCTAACCCACCTCGTTGTCGCCGCCAAAAGATCGCAGCCTGCGGCAGCTCCTACAAAATCGCAGCCAGTCACAGTCCTGTAGGAGCTGCCGAAGGCTGCGATCTTTCCAGCTTCACAATCAATACTTAATCGAACGTAATACCCTGCGCCAACGGCAATTCCAGCGAATAGTTCACGGTGTTGGTCTGGCGGCGCATGTAGCCGCGCCATGCATCGGAGCCGGACTCACGACCACCGCCGGTTTCTTTCTCGCCACCAAATGCACCACCAATTTCAGCGCCGCTCGGGCCGATATTGACGTTGGCGATGCCACAGTCGCTGCCCACCGCCGACATGAACTGCTCGGCTTCACGCACGTCGGTGGTGAAGATGCACGAGGACAGGCCTTGTGGCACAGCATTGTTCAGGCGCAGGGCTTCCTGGAAATCGCTGTAGCCGACCACGTACAGGATCGGGGCGAAGGTTTCGTGGCAGACCACATCGCTCTGCTCCGGCATTTCGACGATGGCCGGCGACACGTAGTAGGCATTGGGGAACTTGTCTTCCAGCTGACGTTTGCCGCCGAACACCCGGCCGCCTTCGCTCAGGGCTTGTTCCAGCGCGTCCTGCATGTTGTCGAAGCTTTGCTTGTCGATCAGCGGGCCGACCAGATTGCCTTCCAGCGGATGGCCGATACGTACTTTCGAGTACGCGGCTTTCAGGCGGGTTACGATTTCTTCTTTCACCGATTCATGGGCGATCAGGCGACGCAGAGTGGTGCAGCGCTGACCGGCGGTGCCGACGGCGCTGAACAGGATCGCGCGAACGGCCATGTCCAGGTCGGCGCTTGGGCCGAGGATCATTGCGTTGTTGCCGCCCAGCTCCAGAATGCTGCGGGCGAAACGTGCGGCGATTTTCGGCGCCACTTCACGGCCCATGCGGGTACTGCCGGTGGCGCTGACCAGCGCGACACGCGGATCATCGACCAGGGCTTCGCCGGCATCGCGACCGCCAATGACCACCTGGCTCAGGTGCGGTGGAGCATCGCTGAAGTTCTTCAGCACACGATCGAACAGCGCCTGGCAAGCCAGTGCGGTCAGCGGAGTCTTTTCCGACGGTTTCCAGATCACCGGGTTGCCGCAGACCAGCGCCAGCGTGGCGTTCCAGGCCCAGACCGCAACCGGGAAGTTGAACGCACTGATCACCCCGACAACGCCCAGCGGATGCCAGGTTTCGCGCATGTGGTGGCCAGGACGCTCGGAAGCGATGGTCAAACCGTACAGCTGACGGGACAGGCCGACGGCGAAGTCGCAGATATCGATCATTTCCTGAACTTCACCCAGGCCTTCCTGGGTGATCTTGCCGGCTTCCCACGACACCAGCTCGCCGAGGTCGGCCTTGTATTCACGCAGGATGTCACCCAGTTGCCGCACCAGTTCGCCACGGCGCGGTGCCGGGACCTTGCGCCACAGTTCGAACGCATGATCTGCGCGACTGATGTGCTGCTCGACTTCAGCAGCGCCTTCCCAGTTCACGGCGGCGATCCTGCTGCCATCGATGGGCGAATGCACCGGCACTTTGCCATTCTGGTACAGGGCCGGGTTCACACCTAGACGATCAAGCAATGCGGCAACCATGAGTCACTCCTCAAGCAAAAGACAGAACACGTGCAGCCGGAAATTCACGGCTGATCAGACCTGTAGTTTTAGCTGCCCGGAGGTTACTCAACAAACGACCTTTAAGAGAGATATCATTCCGTTTATTCATGCTGTGCATTGCTGGCAATAAGAAACAAGAACCAAGGACCGCCCATGCTGAATAAACGCTACTTGCCATCGATCGCTGCGTTGCAGTGCTTCGAGGCCGTCACCCGGCATTTGAGCTTCACCCGGGCCGCCGAAGAGTTGAACCTGACCCAAAGCGCCGTGAGCAAACAGGTCGCGCAACTCGAAGAGCTGTTGCAACACCTGCTGTTTCGCCGGGTGCGCCGCCGCCTGCAGATGACGCCGGCCGGTGATCTGTATCTGGTTGAGGTGCGAAAAATCCTCACGCAGGTCGAGATGTCGACCCATTACCTGCGTTCCTACGGTGGCGAAACAGAAGTCCTGCGGGTTTCGACGCCTCCCACCTTCGGCGCACGCTGGCTGGTGCCGCGCCTGAAAGGCTGGCGCCTGCGGCACCCGTCGATCCACCTGGACCTGTGCAGCGAACAGGAAGCCGACGATCTGCTGCAAGGTCGCAGCGACCTGGCGTTCTACTTCGGCCAGGGCTCGCGGCCGGGCACCGAATGCCTGAAGCTGTTCGGCGAAGAGCTTGTTCCTGTATGTGCTCCGGGCAGCTTGCCTGCCCAACCGTTCACCGATCCGACGCAACTGTCCGATCTGGTACTGCTGCAAAACGCCTCCCGCCCCCAGGCCTGGCACGACTGGTTCGAGCATCAGGGCTACCACACCGAGCACAGCTACCACGGCCCGCGTTTCGAAACCTTTTATATGTGCATCCGCGCCGCCCAGGTCGGTTGCGGCGTTGCGTTGTTGCCACGCTTTCTGGTGGAAGAGGAACTGGCTGACGGCAAACTGGTCATTCCCTGGCAGCATGCAATGCCCAGCAGCGATGCCTATTACCTTGCCTACCCTGAACACTCGGCGGAAGTGCCCAAGGTGCGGGACTTTGTGAAGTGGATGCTGGAGCAGATCGATAGCCCGGATGCGGTGCCGCATTAAGCCCTCCCACAAGGATCTGCTGCAGTCTAAAAAATTGCTGGCAATCCCCTTCACCGTTATGCGCCACTAGCTCTATTCAATGTGGAGAACCCCCGTTATGAGCGAGAGTGTGTTTGCCGATCGCATCGTGCAGAACCTGCTCGACACCGACTTCTACAAACTGACGATGATGCAGGCGGTGCTGCACAACTACCCGAACGTCGAAGTCGAATGGGAGTTTCGTTGCCGTAACAGCGAGGACTTGCGCCCGTACCTGGCGGAAATCCGCTTCCAGATCGAGCGCCTGGCCGAGTTGAGCCTGAGCGCCGACCAGTTGAGCTTTCTCGAGCGCATCAGCTTCCTGAAGCCGGACTTCCTGCGTTTTCTCGGGTTGTTTCGCTTCAACCTGCGCTACATCCACACCGGCCTCGAAAACGGTGAGCTGTTTATTCGCCTGCGGGGCCCCTGGCTGCATGTGATCCTGTTCGAAGTGCCGCTGCTGGCGCTGGTCAGCGAGGTGCGCAACCGCTATCGCTACCGCGAAGTCGTGCTGGAGCAGGCCCGCGAGCAGCTCTACCGCAAGTTCGACTGGCTGAGCGCCAATGCCAACAGCGATGAATTGTCCGAATTGCAGGTGGCCGATTTCGGCACGCGCAGACGTTTTTCTTACCGCGTGCAGGAAGAAGTGGTGAATGTGCTCAAGCACGACTTTCCCGGACGCTTCGTCGGCACCAGCAACGTGCACCTGTCCCGGGAGCTGGACATGAAACCGCTGGGCACCATGGCCCACGAGTGGATCATGGCCCACCAGCAACTCGGCCCGAGGCTGATCGACAGCCAGATCGCCGCACTCGATTGCTGGGTCCGCGAATATCGTGGCCTGCTGGGGATTGCCCTGACTGACTGCATCACCATGGATGCCTTCCTCGGCGATTTCGATCTGTTTTTCGCCAAGCTTTTCGACGGTTTGCGCCATGACTCGGGCGATCCGGTGGTATGGGCGGAAAAGGCCATCGCCCACTATCACAAGCTCGGCATCGACCCGATGAGCAAGACGCTGACCTTCTCTGACAGCCTGACCCTGCCCAAGGCTCTGGAGATATTCCGGGTGCTGCGCGGTCGGATCAATGTCAGCTTCGGCATCGGTACCAACCTGACCTGTGATATTCCGGGTGTCGAACCGATGAGCATCGTGCTTAAAATGGCCGCCTGCAACGGCCAGCCGGTGGCGAAGATCTCCGACGAGCCAGGAAAGACGCACTGTAAAGACCCGAATTTCGTCGCTTACTTGCGACACGTTTTCCAGGTTCCTGCCGCCCTTTCAAATACATCAAGCAAGGAGTGAATTCATGCAAGCCGTACAGCGTGAGATTGCTGAACAGCTCAAGGTCCAGCCGCCATTCGCCGACGAAGCCGCCCTTGAGGCCGAAGTCGCCCGGCGGGTGACCTTCATTCAGGACTGCCTGGTCAATTCCGGGCTCAAGACCCTGGTGCTGGGCATCAGTGGCGGGGTCGACTCCCTGACCGCCGGTCTGCTGGCCCAGCGGGCCGTCCGTGAACTGCGCCAGCGCAGCGGTGATGCCGCGTACAAATTCATCGCCGTACGCCTGCCCTACGAAACCCAGTTCGATGAACACGACGCCCAGGCTTCGGTGGATTTCATCAAGCCGGACGAGCGCCACACCGTGAACATCGGCCCGGCGGTCAAGTCCCTGGCCAATGAAGTCGCGGCCTTCGAAGGCAAACATGCGGTGTCGGTGGACTTCGTGCTCGGCAACACCAAGGCACGCATGCGCATGGTCGCCCAGTACACCATCGCCGGCGCGGCCCATGGCCTGGTGATCGGCACCGATCACGCGGCGGAAGCGGTGATGGGGTTCTTCACCAAGTTCGGTGACGGCGCCTGCGACCTGGCGCCACTGAGTGGCCTGGTAAAAAACCAGGTCCGCGCCATCGCCCGCAGCTTCGGCGCGCCGGAGTCGCTGGTGGAGAAAGTCCCGACCGCCGACCTCGAAGACCTGTCGCCCGGTAAACCGGACGAAGCTTCCCACGGCGTGACCTACGCCGAGATCGACGCGTTCCTGCACGGCAACCCGGTGCGTGAAGAGGCGTTCAGGATCATTGTTGATACGTACAACAAGACCCATCACAAGCGGGTGATGCCGTTTGCGCCGTAACGCCTGCGCGCAGGAGCGTGTAGGAGCTGTCGAGTAAAACGAGGCTGCGATCTTTTGATGTTCAAGATCAAAAGATCGCAGCCTGCGGCAGCTCCTACAAGCGCAAAAAAAAGCGTCCACTACGGACGCTTTTTTTATGACTGCGATTCAATTACTTCAGGGTCACGGTGCCTTTCATCATCGAGATGTGCCCCGGGAACGAGCAGAAGAATCCATACTTTTCAGCCGCATCCAGCTTGGACACATCGAAGGTCACCGAGTCTGTCTCGCCAGCGCCGATGATCTTGGTGTGAGCGATGATGCGAGCGTCGCCTTCCTTCAGGTAGTTCTTGTCGATACCGGCGCTCAGGCCGTCGGTGGCGATCGGCTGCATGTCAGCTTCTTTACTCAGCACCCAGTTATGGCCCATGACGTTCTTCGGCAAGCTGCCGGAGTGCTTGAGTTCCACGGTAAACGTCTTGCAGCTCTTGTCGATTTCAATGGCCTTGGTGCTAAAGGACATTTGATCGGTGGAGTCAATGGTGGTCTTGCACTCGGCAGCCATCAATTGGCTGCTAGCCAGTGTCAACAGGGATACCGCAACAAGTTTGGCAAACATGGTGAATCTCCAAGGCAGGGTTAACGAAATCGCGAATGGACAGAAGACTGCCTGAAAATTTCGCAAGTTCATATGACTTGAATCAAAAATTGTATACAACTTTCGGGCTATGACACCGATGCAAACTATCTACCGGCCAAGTGCCTGGTCCGGGCCTATCATCAGACCGTCCCCTTCAAATGGAACGTCTGTCATGTCGATCAACAGCCTGTTGTGCAGTTTGCTCGCCGCCTACGCTTGCGGCGCCAGCGGTACGTACGAACCCCCAGAACACCAAGTCTAGCCCTTGGAGTACCGTGCGCCTGCCTTTACTCTGTGGCCCTGATCGACCATGGAGCAAAGCATGTCTTTAACATCCGTTTGTGTATTTTGTGGTGCCAGCACCGGCACCAACCCGGCTTACCGTGAAGCGGCCGTGGCCCTTGGCCGGGCGTTGGCCGAACGCAAGCTGACCCTCGTTTATGGCGGCGGCGCCGTGGGCCTGATGGGCATCGTCGCCGATGCCGCGCTGGCGGCCGGCGGTGAAGTGATCGGCATCATCCCGCAAAGCCTCAAGGACAAGGAAATCGGCCACAGCGGCCTGACTCGCCTGGAAGTCGTCGATGGCATGCACGCCCGCAAGGCCCGGATGGCCGAGCTCAGCGATGCCTTTATCGCACTGCCCGGTGGCCTTGGCACCCTCGAAGAACTGTTCGAAGTCTGGACCTGGGGCCAGCTCGGCTACCACGGCAAACCGCTGGGTTTGCTGGAAGTGAACGGTTTCTACAGCAAATTGACGTCTTTTCTCGATCATATCGTCGGCGAAGGCTTCGTTCGCGGGCAGCACCGTGACATGCTGCAAGTGAGCGAATCGCCGCAAACCCTGATCGATGCTCTGGATGCCTGGCAACCGTCCATAGCGCCAAAATGGGCCGAGCAAAAACCCAGCTAACGGCTTGGCACCGATACAGGGCAGAATATGCGCCGCTCAACCTCACCTTCGACCCCAGAGGATCGCCCATGGCCAAACCTAATTATTCCTTCGCCAAACGTCAAAGAGACTTGGCCAAGGAGCAGAAGAAAGAGGAAAAGCTTCAGCGCAAGAAAGCTACAGCTGAAGAAGAAGCAGCCGCACTGAACCCGGAAGCAGAAGGTGAAGTGGCCGCAGAAAGTGATGTTGAAGCACCGAAAGATCAGGCGCCCGACGCCTGAGACCCTCAGGGCCCGATGATCTGATCAGGCCCACCGGATCTGTGTCCAGGGTTGGCAGCTTTGCTGCCAACCCTCACAGGCCAATCGAATGACTCCAACACACCACCATTCCCTGTAGGAGCGAGCTTGCTCGCGAAAGTGGTGTGTCAGACAACATCCTTGTGAATATGAAATTGCTTTCGCGGGCAAGCCCGCTCCTACATTTGATCTTTGTTACTCCAGTGGCATCACCGTTACCCGAACTTCCGGATCGTGATTGCCCCCGCCCAGAATCACCCCCCGCAATGGCGACACATCAGAAAAATCCCGGCCCCAGGCCAGGGTGATGTGCTCCAGCGCCGGTTGCACATTGTTGGTCGGATCGAAATCCACCCACCCCAGCACCGGGCAAAACACCGAGACCCAGGCGTGGGACGCATCAGCACCGATTAGCCGTGGCTGACCCGGCGGTGGCTGGGTCAGCAGGTAGCCGCTGATGTACCGCGCCGCCAATCCACGGGACCGTACGCAAGCGAGCATCAGGTGGGCAAAGTCCTGGCAGACCCCGCGTCGGCGCTCCAGCACCTCCACCAGCGGCGTCGCCACCTGGGTCGCTTCGGCATCGAAGGTGAACTCGCTGAAGATTTTCTCCATCAGCGCCTGCACGCCGAGCAACAACGCTCGACCGGGCGGAAAACAGCTTTGCGAAAACTCGACGAAGTTTTTCTTCAAATGCACATACGGCGATTCAAACCGGTATCGGCAGGCCTCGAGTAGCTCGGGCGACAGCGGTTGGCTGCTGTAGGTCAGCGCGCTTCGGGTCTGTTCCCACGCTGGTGACCGATTGAAGTCCAACGCAGGTCGGGGCAGCACTTCAATGGTCAGGCTGGCGTTGACCAGCAATTCATCGTGGGGACGCTCGAACGCCAGCCGGGTCAGCGGATTGCCGAATACATCCAGTTCATCGCGACGCGAGGTCGGCTGCGGACTGATCTGCAATTGCCGGTCGGTGCAGCGCTGCCAGGCACAAGGCCGCGGCCACAAATGCGCCAATTGCTGGGCCAGGGACACCGGGCTGTCATAGTGATAATGGGTGTCGTGGAAAATCTGGTAGTGGGCGCTCATCAGACGGACACCGTGCGCTGGCTGACATCGTCGACATGGGCGAAATGCCGCAGCGCCAGGCGATCGGAAACTTGCCCGCTGGCGTCGGCGATCTCCTGCAACAGCGCGGCCAGCCCCTCGATGGCGGCGCGAACACTCGCGTCGCCGAACAGCGGGTTTTCCAGGCAGCCCAGATCGAATCGCGCCAGACGCTCGACCAATTGCGGCAGCGCCGTTTCGCGCGGCACGCCAAAGTCGTCGTTGAGGCGCTTGAGGGTGCGGGTCACCAGTTTCAACTGGAACAACACGGCGTGAGGGTTCTGCTCGTCGAGCAACAACAAGTCGAGCACCGGGATCATCTGTGCCACCGCCAGGTATCGAGAACGATAGGTGATACTGCTGTTGCCCAGTTCCAGCAACCACTCCAGGCCGGCCTGATCGAAAGCCCCGGCGCCCCGCAGGAACGCCGCCAGGCTGCCGCTGAGAAACTGCAGACGCTCGAGCCGCCGGCCAATCATCAGGAAACGCCAGCCTTCGTCCCGGGTCATGTCGTCCAGGGCAAAGCCGGACAGTGCCGCCAGGGACATCACCAGACGGTTGAGGAAATCCAGCAACTCGCCGAAATCCGGCTCTTCGGTTTCCAGCTCCATGGCTTCACGCTGCAACTCCACCAGTGCCTGCCAGTTTTCCCGCGAGAGTTTGCCGCGTACCTGTGAAGCAGCCCACTGCAAGCGTTGCAGGTTGGAGCGCAGGCTGAACGGCCAGTCATCGCCGAGCAGCGCCGCCAACAGGCGCTCCGGCAATTCGCCCTCATCGGGTAACAACATCAGCCGTTCACCGAGATCCACCGCAGCCTGCAGGGCTTGCGGGTCGTCGCCGTCGACATAGCGCGCCAGCATGATGCGCAGCAAACGGGCGCTGTCGTCGCAACGCTCGCAGTAACGGCCAAACCAGAACAGGTTTTCTACCACCCGCGACGGCAGGTATGGATCGCGCCGCACCAGGTCATGCACGCCGATATTGCGCTGGGCCTTCCATTGTTCGCCGCTGGGCGCACGATCGCCCAGCACCCAGGTATCTTTACTGGCGCCGCCGCGCTGCATCGACACCACTTCGGCATCGGCTTGCGCGGCGACCCGGGTCAAGCCACCGGGCAGCACCCGGTAGCCCTCGCGGCTGGCCACCGCATACACGCGCATGCCGATGGCACGGGGCTGCAGTTGACCGTCTTCGGCTTGCCAGATCGGCGCCTGGGACAATTGCGCGAGTTCTTGTGCCACATAAGCGTAAGGCCGTGCCTGCATGCGCTCGGCGAGTTCCTGGCGCTGTTTTTCACCCAAATCACGGCCAAATACCGGTGCAAAGCTTTGGGACGGAAACGCCGGTTTGATCAGCAGCTCTGGCAGTTTTTCCAGGGCCTGGGCCAATACCGACGCTTCGCCGCACCACCAAGTGGCGATGGACGGCAGGATCAGCTCTTCGCCGAACAGGAATTGATTGATCTTCGGCAGAAACCCCAACAACCCCGGCGATTCCAGCACACCACTGCCGAGGGCGTTGGCCACCAGCACCCGCCCCTGCCGCACTGCTTCCAGCAGGCCCGGCACGCCGAGGGCTGAGTCGGTTCGCAGCTCCAGCGGGTCGCAGAAATCATCGTCGAGCCGGCGCATGATCGCGTGAACCCGGCGCAGACCACTCAGGGTCTTCAGGTAGACCGTCGCATCGCGCACTGTGAGGTCGCCGCCCTCCACCAGTGGGTAGCCGAGCTGGCGAGCGAGGTACAGATGTTCAAAATAGCTTTCGTTGAAACGCCCTGGCGTCAGCAGCACCACCAACGGTGCGTCCCCGTCGTTCGGGGCCTGACGAGCGAGGGTTTCCTGCAAGGTGCGAAAGAACCCGGCCAGGTGCTGCACTTTCAGATCGCGGTACAGCTCGGGAAAGGCCCGGGACACAATCGTGCGGTTTTCCAGCGCATATCCGGCTCCCGAAGGCGCCTGGGTACGATCCGCCGTCACCCACCAGCGGCCATCGGGTGTGCGCGCCAGATCCACGGCATACAGATGCAGAAAGGCTCCGTCAGGCGGGCTGATGCCCTGACAGGGCCAAAGGAAGTTGTTGTGACCGAACACCAGCTCGGCGGGCAAAAGACCTTCGGCAATCAGCCGTTGCGGACCGTAAAGGTCAGCAAGCACGGCATTGAGCAACCTGGCCCGTTGCGCGATGCCGGCCGCAAGGTGCTCCCACTCCTCGGCGGCAATGACATGGGGCAGCAGGTCCAGTTCCCATGGTCGGTCAGCGCCTTTGGGATCGGCATAAACGTTATAGGTAACGCCGTTCTCCTGGATTTGCCGGGTCAGCAGGGCCTGACGCTGCACCAGTTGCGCCGGCGTGCTGCGTTGCAACTGCTCGAACAACCGGCGCCAGTGCGGGCGCACGGCGCCACTGTCGTCGAGCAGTTCGTGATAGGTGCCCGCCGTCAGCGGGTAGCGGTCTAGCAGGTCAGGCATGGAAAGCTCGGCAGACAGCAATGAACGGTCAGACTAACGCAGGCTCGTGACGCCCGGATATACGTAAAATCCGAGCGTCGCGTACGGTTTAGAAACGTCGCAAATCGAGCGTCATCGGCAGCTCGTCGCTGATTTCCAGATTGGGTATAGGAAGTTTCCCTGGCGTGTGTCCGATGCGGAAGAAGCGCGCCATTCGCCGGCTCTCCGCTTCATTGGCGTTCACCGGCAAGCTGTCGTAATTGCGCCCGCCCGGGTGGGCGACGTGGTACTGGCAGCCGCCCAACGAACGCTGCATCCAGGTATCGAGCAAGTCGAACACCAGGGGCGCGTGGACCGGGATGGTCGGTTGCAGGCAGTTGGCCGGTTGCCAGGCACGAAATCTCACGCCAGCAACGAATTCGCCTACACGCCCGGTGGGTTGCAATGGCACGGGCACGCCGTTGCAGGTCAGCAGATAACGCTGGGGCGGCAAGCCGCTGAGCTTGACCTGCAAACGCTCCAGCGACGAATCCACGTAACGCACCGTACCGCCCATGGCGCCCTCTTCGCCCAGCACGTGCCAGGGCTCGAGCGCCTGGCGCAACTCCAGCGCAATGCCACTGACGGCGTAGTCGCCAACCTTGGGAAAACGGAACTCCAGATGCGCGGCGAACCATTCGGCCCGCACCGGATAACCGGCGGCGTTGAGGTCGACGATGACATCGGCGAAGTCTTGCTCGATAAAGTGCGGCAACAGGAAGCGATCGTGCAGCTCCGTACCCCAGCGCGCCAGTTTCGGCGGCGCATAGGGCTCGCGCCAGAACCGCGCGACCAGCGCCCGCAGCAACAATTGTTGCGCCAGGCTCATGCGGGCATGGGGCGGCATCTCGAATGCACGCAGCTCCAACAATCCGAGGCGCCCGGTGGCACCGTCCGGCGAATAGAGTTTGTCGATGCAGAACTCGGCGCGGTGGGTGTTACCGGTCACATCGATCAGCAGATTGCGCAGCAGTCGATCCACCAGCCATGGCGGGCATTCCTCACCCGCTTCAGGCATTTGTGCGAAAGCAATTTCCAGTTCGTACAAGGCATCGTTGCGTGCTTCATCGACACGGGGCGCCTGGGACGTCGGGCCGATGAACAATCCGGAAAACAGGTAGGACAGCGACGGATGGTTGTGCCAGTAGCTGATCAGGCTGCGCAGCAGATCCGGGCGACGTAGAAACGGCGAGTCCCCCGGGGTCGCGCCACCCAGCACGAAATGGTTACCGCCGCCCGTGCCGGTATGCCGGCCGTCGATCATGAATTTCTCGGTGGTCAGCCGGGTCTGGCGTGCTTCTTCGTAGAGGAATTCGGTGCGTTCGACCAACTCATCCCAGGTCGCGGACGGCTGCACATTGACCTCGATCACCCCCGGATCCGGGGTAATGCGAAAGTTGCTCAGGCGTGGGTCGCTCGGCGGCTCGTAGCCCTCAAGCAACACCGGGCACAGCAACTCTTCGGCGGTGGCTTCGATGGCAGCGACCAGTTCGAGGTAATCCTCGACCCGCTCCAGCGGCGGCATGAACAGGTACAACCGGCCTTCCCGCGCTTCGGCGCAGAAGGCAGTACGGGTCAGCCAGTCGGCGGATTCGTCGAGCTTCGGCGCGCGCTCTTGTACCTCGGCAGCTTCGCTTTGGCTTTGCAGTTGCGCAGTGTCGGGCAGCGGCGGGAAGTCTTGATTCGGGTCTTGCGGATGAATGAACGGATATTCCGCCGCTTTCACCCAAGGCTGCGACCCCAGCGGCAAGCGATAACCCAGCGGCGAGTCCCCCGGCACCAGGCGGCAGTGCTCGTCGCGCAGATACCAGCGCCCGCTCTGCCACTGGTCGCCCTTGGCGGTGCGCGCCAGCGGCAGGACCTGGCCGATGACCTTGTCCAGCCCCTGGCTGAATACTTTGCGCAGGCGTGCCCGTTCCAGGGGTTCTTCCAGACGCGAGTCTTCGGCGCTGACGTTTTGCGGCAACAGCCCTTCGCGCCAGAGGTAATAAAAATTGTCTTCGTAGGCTGGGAACACAAAGCGTGTCGGAATCTTCAGGCGTTCGGCGACACTCGCCAAAAATCGCCCGGCAAGTGCGCCATCCGCGCCGTAGTCTTCCTGCTCGTCGGCGATCAGCGCGCTGTTGTGCCAGATCGGCACGCCGTCACGGCGCCAGTAGCAATTGAGCGACCAGCGCGGCAGTTGCTCGCCGGGGTACCACTTGCCCTGCCCGAAATGCACCAGCCCCTGGGGCGCGTAATGCTTGCGCATGCGCCGGAACAGTTCAGCAGACAACCGCCGCTTATCCGGCCCCAGTGCCGCGGTATTCCACTCGGCGCCGTCCGGATCATCGATGGACACAAAGGTCGGCTCGCCACCCATGGTCAGGCGCACATCGCCTTCCAGCAAGTCGGCATCGATCTGACGGCCCAGGGCCTGGATCGCCAGCCACTGTTCGTCGCTGTAGGGCTTGGTGACCCGCGGCGCTTCCCAAATCCGCTCCACGGACATTTCGTGGCTGAATTCGCACTCGCAGGGTTCCACCAAGCCACTGATCGGCGCCGCAGAGGACGGATCGGGACTACAGGCCAACGGAATATGCCCTTCACCGGCAAACAGCCCGGAAGTCGCATCCAGGCCGATCCAGCCGGCGCCGGGCAAATACACCTCGCACCAGGCGTGCAGGTCGGTGAAATCCACTTCGGTGCCGGAGGGACCGTCGAGACTTTTGACGTCGGCGGTCAGCTGGATCAGGTAACCCGACACGAAACGCGCCGCCAGCCCCAGGTTGCGCAGCAGTTGCACCAGCAACCAAGCGGAGTCGCGGCACGAACCGGAGGCCTGGTCGAGGGTGTGCTCAGGTGTTTGTACACCGGGCTCCATGCGGATCAGGTAGTCGATGTCTTCGCTCAGGCGCTGGTTGAGTGCGACGAGAAAATCCACGGCGGGCAACGGTGTGCGGTCGATGCCATCCAGATAGGCCTTGAACTTCGGCGTCAGGGGCAAGGTTTCCAGGTACGGCGCCAGTTCCTTGCGCTCATCGGCGGCATAGGCGAAGGGGATCTTTTCCGCATAGGGCTCGAGAAAGAAGTCGAACGGATTGAAGATCGCCATTTCTGCCAGCAGATCGACCTCGATTCGCAATTCCTCGGTTTTCTCCGGGAACACCAGCCGCGCCAGGTAATTGCCCTGAGGGTCCTGTTGCCAGTTGATGAAGTGCTGTTCGGGGGAGACTTTCAGCGCATAAGACAGAATCCGCGTGCGGCTGTGGGCGGCAGGACGCAGACGAACGATCTGCGGGCCGAGCTCGACAGCGCGGTCATAGCGGTAATGCGTGACGTGGTGCAATGCGACATGAATCGACACGGCGTGCCTCCTGCGAGCCTTGAACGTATAGGAAAGCGCGCAAGACTTATGCCATCCAGCAGCGCTGGCGCTTTCTTCGGTTGCCTGAGGCAGTACAGCACCAAAATCGGGCGATGCCGGAAAATGGTTTGGAGCAATTGCACGAATATGTCGCAAAGATCAAAAGATCGTCCGAAGGCTCGGGCCGCGTTCGGACGATCTTTTGATCTTCTGGTGAAATGCAAAAACGCCAACCCGAAGGTTGGCGTTCTGTTCAGCTCAAGCGCGGCTTAGCGCGGCACGACCGGCTTGCGGGTCGGCTTGGGGCCTTTGCCCTTGGCCGCGTCCTTGCGTTCCTTGGCCGCTTGCTGGTTGCGGGCGAACGCCGCAGCCTTGGCCTGTTCACGCTTGTCCCACGGGTTGCCGCCATCGCTGGCACGTGGTGGCAGGCCGGTATGCTGGGTCAGGATCTTGGTGGTCTTTTCCCCTGCAACCTTGTGGCTGCCGGCCGGCGTCGAGTTCTTGCGACGGGCGCTCTGGTAGCTGTCGGTCGACGGCTGGTGCAAAGGAATCAGCTGGTTCTTGCCCGGCCCGATCAGGTCGGCGCGGCCCATGCGGGTCAGGGCCTCACGCAGCATCGGCCAGCCTTTCGGGTCGTGATAACGCAAGAACGCCTTGTGCAGACGACGCTGCTCTTCGCTCTTGACGATGGTCACCGCGTCACTCTTGTAGGTGACCTTGCGCAGTGGGTTCTTGCCCGAGTGGTACATCGCGGTGGCGGTGGCCATCGGCGACGGGTAGAACGCCTGCACCTGGTCGGCACGGAAGCCGTTGCCCTTGAGCCACAGGGCCAGGTTCATCATGTCTTCGTCGGTGGTGCCCGGGTGCGCCGCGATGAAGTAAGGAATCAGGTACTGCTCTTTGCCCGCTTCCTTGGAGTACTTCTCGAACATGCGCTTGAACTTGTCATAGCTGCCGATGCCCGGTTTCATCATCTGGTTGAGCGGACCTTCCTCGGTATGTTCCGGGGCGATCTTCAGGTAGCCACCGACGTGGTGAGTCACCAGCTCCTTGACGTATTCCGGCGACTCGACCGCGAGGTCGTAGCGCAGGCCGGATGCGATCAGGATCTTCTTCACACCCGGCAATTCACGGGCACTGCGGTACAGCTGGATCAGCGCCGAGTGGTCGGTGTTCAGGTTCGGGCAGATGCCGGGGAACACGCACGATGGCTTGCGGCACGCGGATTCGATTTCCGGGCTCTTGCAGGCAATGCGGTACATGTTCGCGGTCGGGCCGCCAAGGTCGGAGATCACGCCAGTAAAACCGGGAACCTTGTCACGAATTTCTTCGATTTCACGAATGATCGATTCATGGGAACGGTTCTGGATGATCCGGCCTTCGTGCTCGGTGATCGAGCAGAAGGTGCAGCCGCCGAAGCAGCCACGCATGATGTTCACCGAGAAGCGGATCATGTCGTAGGCAGGAATTTTTTCCTTGCCATACGCCGGGTGCGGAACACGGGCGTAAGGCATGCCGAACACGTAGTCCATTTCTTCGGTAGTCATCGGAATCGGTGGCGGGTTGAACCAGACGTCCACTTCGCCATGCTTCTGCACCAGCGCACGGGCGTTGCCCGGGTTGGTTTCCAGGTGCAGCACGCGGTTGGCGTGAGCGTAGAGCACCGCATCGTTGCGGACTTTTTCCACCGACGGCAGACGGATCACGGTCTTGTCGCGGGTCATGCGCGGGCTGGCCAGGATCTGCACGACCTTGGCTTCCTGCGGATCTTCAACCGGACCCTTTTCCTGCTCGATGGCGCAGGCCTGGGTGTCCTGGGTGTTCACGTACGGGTTGATGATCTTGTCGATCTTGCCCGGACGGTCGATGCGCGTTGAGTCGACTTCGTACCAGCCTTGTGGCGTGTCACGACGGATGAACGCGGTGCCGCGCACGTCGGTGATGTCTTCGATCTTGTGACCGTAGGACAGACGCTGGGCGACCTCGACGATGGCCCGCTCGGCGTTGCCGTAAAGCAGGATGTCGGCGCTGGCGTCGATCAGGATCGAGTTGCGCACACGGTCCTGCCAGTAGTCGTAGTGGGCGATGCGGCGCAGGGACGCTTCGATGCCGCCGAGCACGATCGGCACGTGCTTGTAGGCTTCCTTGCAGCGCTGGCTGTAAACCAGGCTGGCGCGGTCAGGACGCTTGCCTGCCAGGCCACCCGGCGTGTAGGCGTCGTCGGAACGGATTTTCTTGTCCGCGGTGTAGCGGTTGATCATCGAGTCCATGTTGCCGGCCGCGACACCGAAGAACAGGTTCGGCTCACCGAGCTTCATGAAGTCGTCTTTGGACTGCCAGTTCGGCTGGGCAATGATCCCGACGCGGAAACCCTGGGACTCCAGCAACCGGCCGATGATCGCCATGCCGAACGACGGGTGATCGACGTAGGCATCACCGGTGACGATGATGATGTCGCAGGAATCCCAGCCAAGCTGATCCATCTCCTCCCTGCTCATGGGCAGGAATGGCGCTGGCCCGAAACATTCGGCCCAGTACTTGGGATAGTCAAATAACGGCTTGGCTGCTTGCATGTCGATAACCGGTGTTGGCTTTCATTGAATTTCGCGGGCGCGGAATATAGCACAAATTTTGACCAATTCCGATGGCTATGGTCGGAAATTGGTGTACCGAATAACTTACTCGTCGTCGAAGTTGTAACTACCCGGCGCCAGGTTTTCGAAGCGGGTGTACTTGCCGATGAACGCCAGACGTGACGTACCGATCGGGCCGTTACGCTGTTTACCGATGATGATTTCAGCGATGCCTTTATGCTCGGTTTCCGGGTGATACACCTCATCCCGGTACACGAACATAATCACGTCAGCATCCTGCTCGATCGCTCCGGATTCCCGCAAGTCGGAGTTGATCGGGCGTTTGTTCGGTCGCTGCTCCAGGGAGCGGTTGAGCTGGGACAATGCCACTACCGGGCAGTTGAATTCCTTGGCCAGTGCCTTCAAGGAACGGGAGATCTCGGAAATCTCGTTGGTCCGATTGTCGCCGCCTGAACCTGGAATCTGCATCAATTGCAGGTAGTCGATCATGATCAGGCCGACATCGCCATGCTCACGGACCAGACGTCGGGTTCGGGCGCGCATTTCCGACGGGCTGATGCCGGCGGTATCGTCGATGAACAGCTTGCGGTCATTGAGCAGGTTGACCGCCGAGGTCAGACGCGGCCAATCATCGTCCTCCAGCTGACCGGAACGAACCTTGGTCTGGTCGATCCGCCCCAGGGACGACAACATACGCATGATCAGCGACTCGCCTGGCATCTCGAGCGAGTAAACCAGTACGCACTTGTCGCTGCGCAACACGGCGTTTTCCACCAGGTTCATCGCAAAGGTGGTTTTACCCATGGACGGACGGCCGGCAACGATGATCAAGTCGGCAGGTTGCAGGCCGCTGGTTTTCTCGTCGAGGTCAGTGTAGCCAGTAGAAAGCCCGGTGATAGCGTTGTCAGTATTGAACAAGGTGTCGATGCGGTCGATGGCCTTGGTCAGGAGGTCGTTGACACCTACCGGGCCGCCGGTTTTTGGCCGGGCCTCGGCGATCTGGAAGATCTGCCGTTCGGCTTCGTCGAGAATCTCTTCAGCCGTACGACCTTCCGGGTTGAAGGCGCTGTCGGCAATCTCCGTGGCTATGCCGATCAACTGCCGCAAGGTAGCCCGTGCGCGAACAATCTGTGCATAGGCCTTGATGTTGGCGACGGACGGGGTGTTTTTCGCCAGTTCGCCCAAGTAACCGAGACCGCCGACCTGTGAAGTCTGACCTTCCTTGTCCAGTTGTTCGGACAGGGTCACGACGTCGATCGGCATGTTCTGATCGGCCAGCTTGGCGATCGCGCGGAAGATCAGACGGTGGTCATGTCGATAGAAATCGCCGTCGGAGACTTGATCGAGCACACGCTCCCAGGCGTTGTTGTCCAGCATCAGACCACCGAGTACAGCCTGTTCGGCTTCGATGGAATGCGGCGGCACTTTCAGCGCGGCGGTTTGCAGATCGTATTGCTCAGGAGCGGAGATATCGTTCATGGCCACTTGATTCTTGGTGATAAAAAGCAGGGGTTTCAGAAAGACAAAGGGCACGACCTGTAAACAGGATCGTGCCCGATGTTACCGACAAGCACCCGAGGGTGCCAGCCGACAAGTGCTGCTTAAGCTGCTACCACGACAACGCGTACGGTGGCTTCAACTTCAGCGTGCAGGTGCACGGCTACGTCGAATTCGCCTACGTTGCGGATGGTGCCGTTCGGCAGACGAACTTCGCTCTTCTGCACTTCAACGCCGGAGGCGGTCAGTGCGTCAGCGATGTCGTGAGTACCGATCGAACCGAACAGCTTGCCTTCGTCGCCAGCGGTGGCAGTGATGGTCACTTCCAGCTCGGCCAGTTGGGCAGCGCGGCTTTCAGCCGACGATTTACGATCTGCTGCAGCTTTTTCCAGCTCAGCGCGACGCTCTTCGAACGCAGCCAGGTTGGCTGGGGTCGCAGCGGTAGCTTTGCCGTAAGGCAGCAGGTAGTTACGACCGTAACCAGCCTTAACGTTCACTTTGTCACCCAGGTTGCCCAGGTTGGTGACTTTTTCCAGAAGGATCAGTTGCATGTGAAAATCCTCTTAACTTTTAACCTTCACCGTTCGCGTTATCGGCATCTTTCGGTGCCGAACGACCGCGAAAATCAATCAGGCTGTCGACGATGGCCAAGACCACCAGCAACGGATAGATCAGTTGCATGAACAGCAACAGCGTCACGTACAACCCCACCAGCCAGAACCTGGCCAGTCGCTTCTGCGCCACCAGCCCGTGAATCAGGGCCAGCCCGGCGAACACCAGCGGTACGCTGCACAACGGCGTCAACATGGCCATCTGCGGACCGATGTTCGGCCCCAGAAGCATGCACGCCAGCAGCAACATCGCCGGCAACAGCGGGAAGCGGATGGCGCGAAACTCGCGACCAAAACCGCCCGGGTTGTACAACAACGCCTGCCAGTAACGCCCGACAAGCAGGCTCAGCAAGCTGACGATTTGCAACAACGCCGCAATCAGGCCGGTCAGGACCGGTGCAATCAGGGACGCGAAACGCGCTTGTTCGTCTACCGACAACTTCTGGTAGACATCGCCGAGTAGCGACGGCATGACTTTGATCAAAGCCTGCGCCAGCATCTCGATCTGGGGAGCAAAAGCTGTCCCCAACACCACTGAAAACACCACTCCCATCGCTATGCTGACCAGCAGCACGCGGTTCCAGGACTCGCTTGCGCGCAAAACCAACGCAAGGCTCGCAGACCCCAGCAGCACCAGAAGTGCCCGTGGGTCGTCGGAGTAAAGCCACCAGGCCAATGCCGGCAGCAGCCCCAGAGCAAGAACGCCCAAGGCGTCCCTCAATCCGCGCCGCAGGAGCACAAGGCATCCGGCGGCAGCACCCAACCAATACAACAACGGCATCGCCGCGCATCCAGCCACTACGAGAGTGGCCTGCATACGGCCGCGCATGATGAACTCAGCTATGGCCCGCATGCATTCAATCCTTTGCTACGTGTCGACTGCCCGGTCTCAGCGGCCGTGGCTGTCGGTGTAGGCCAGCAGGGCCAGGAAGCGGGCGCGCTTGATAGCGGTGGCCAGCTGACGCTGATAACGAGCTTTGGTACCGGTGATGCGGCTTGGAACGATTTTGCCGGTCTCGGATACGTAGGCTTTCAGAGTGTTGAGATCTTTGTAATCGATCTCTTTCACGTCTTCAGCGGTGAAGCGGCAGAATTTACGACGACGGAAGAAACGTGCCATGTAATTGGCTCCTTAAAAGGTCCGTGGATTACTCGTCAGCGTTATCGCTGTTGTCGCTGTCATCACTATCAGCGCTTTCGGCGCCTTCGTGCTCAGGACGGTCGCGACGCTCACGGCGCTCACTGCGGTTTTCTTCAGCCTTGAGCATCTCGGACTGGCCGGTAACGGCTTCGTCGCGACGGATGACCAGGTTACGGATCACTGCATCGTTGTAGCGGAAGTTGTCTTCCAGCTCGGCCAGGGCCTTGCCAGTGCACTCAACGTTCAGCATCACGTAGTGAGCCTTGTGAACATTGTTGATTGCGTAGGCCAGTTGACGACGGCCCCAATCTTCCAGACGGTGGATTTTGCCGCCGTCTTCTTCGATCAGCTTGGTGTAACGCTCAACCATGCCGCCGACTTGCTCGCTTTGATCCGGGTGGACCAAAAAGATGATTTCGTAATGACGCATGAATGCTCCTTACGGGTTGTAGCCTGCCGCTCAAAAGCGGTCAGACAAGGAGTGAATGACACTTATGGACTTGCGGACGCTAGACACGTTGGTGCCTGCCATCACAGCAAGGGGCGCAATTGTAGAGAAGGGGCGAGGGAGGCGCAAGGTAATTGGTGATTAATTGAACAACCACCAACTCATGCCACACCACAAAACACTGTAGGAGCGGGCTTGCCCGCGAAAGCGGCATTCCATCCGGCATCGTTGCTGAATGTTGCTGCGCTTTCGCTGGCAAGCCAGCTCCTACATTGGATGTGCGTTCAGCTTAGGGCTTTTTGACGGCAGCCTTGGCTTTGACACTGCGCTGACGCTGCGCTTCGAACAGGCATACACCCGTCGCTACGGAAACGTTGAGACTGCTGACGCTACCGGCCATCGGCAGGTTCACCAGGTAGTCGCAATGCTCGCGGGTCAGGCGACGCATGCCCTTGCCTTCGGCGCCCATGATCAGGATGGTCGGGCCGGTCAGATCCTGGTCATACAGGCTGACCTCAGCCTCACCGGCCGTACCGACAACCCACAAGCCGCGCTGCTGGAGCTTTTCCAGGGTGCGCGCCAGGTTGGTCACGGCAACCAGCGGAATCACTTCCGCCGCACCGCAGGCGATTTTTCGTACAACCGGAGTCAGGGTCGCCGACTTGTCCTTCGGCACGATCACTGCCAGCGCGCCCGCCGCATCGGCCGAACGCAGGCAGGCGCCGAGATTGTGCGGATCGGTCACGCCGTCGAGCACCAGCAACAACGGCGCGCCGTCGGTGCGATCGAGCAATTCGTCGAGCATCGCCTCGCCCCAGACCTGGCTCGGACTCACGTCCGCGACCACACCCTGGTGCACGCCTTCAACCCAGGCATCCATTTCGCGGCGCTCGGCCTGACCGACCTGGACCCGGTTTTCGTTGGCCAGCTCGATCAGTGTCTGGACCCGAGGGTCATTGCGACCTTCGGCCAACCAGATCTGCTTCACGCGTTTCGGGTGGTGACGCAACAACGCTTCTACAGCATGTACGCCGTAGATCTTTTCCAACTGACTCATGGCTTGGCCTTAGGTTTACGCGCCCCGCCACTCTTGGCTGGAGCCGAGCCCGCTTTTGGCGGGCCTTTACGATGTTTGCTCGGTTTGGCTGGCTTGCCGCCGGCAGCCTTTTCAGGCGCCGACCGTCCGGTCTTTCCCGTAGACGCCGCTTTACCGCCGCTTTTCGCGCCGGCGAGCAACGCCTGCTTCATTTCACGGCTCTTGCGCACTTCAGCGTTTTTCGCCGCTGCATCGCTCGGGCGATAGGCCTCGACCGCCTTTTCCTTGGCAGGACGACGACCGGTTTTCGCCGGGGCCGGTTCTGCGACTGTTTTTGTAGAGAGGGCCGCAGGTGCTGCCGCTTCCGTGCCACGTTTTTTGCGGCCGATCGGTGCGCTGATGGTTTTTTCGGCCATCTCGAAGTCGATCTTGCGTTCGTCGAGGTCGACGCGCATGACCCGCACTTCCACAGTGTCGCCCAAGCGGAAGCTGCGACCGGTACGCTCACCGGCCAGGCGGTGGTGCACAGGATCGAAGTGGTAGTAATCGCCAGGCAGCGCGGTGACGTGCACCAGGCCTTCGACGTAGATATCGGTCAGTTCGACGAACAGACCAAAACCGGTCACGGCGGTGATCACACCCGGGAACGATTCGCCCACGCGGTCCTTCATGAACTCGCACTTGAGCCAGTTCACCACATCGCGGGTCGCTTCGTCGGCACGGCGCTCGCTCATCGAGCACTGCTCGCCGAGTTGCTCCAGGGCCGCCTCGTCGTACGGATAGATGCGCGCTTTCGGAATGGTCATCGCACCGGCACGGCGAACGTGCGGGGTGTTCTGCTTCGAATGGATCACGCTGCGAATCGCCCGGTGTGTGAGCAAGTCCGGGTAGCGGCTGATCGGCGAGGTGAAGTGGGTGTAAGCCTCATAATTCAGGCCGAAGTGGCCCTGGTTATCGGCGCTGTACACCGCCTGGCTCAACGAACGCAGCATGACGGTCTGGATCAGGTGGAAATCCGGACGATCCTTGATACCAGCCAGCAGTGCCTGGTAATCCTTCGGTGACGGGCCGTCCTTGCCTTTGTGCAGGGACAGGCCGAGCTCGCCAAGGAACGCGCGCAGTTTTTCCAGGCGCTCCGGCGGCGGGCCGTCGTGAACGCGGTACAACGCAGGGATTTCGTGTTTCTTCAGGAACTCGGCGGTGGCCACGTTGGCCGCCAGCATGCATTCCTCGATCAGCTTGTGCGCGTCATTGCGGATTGTCGGACGGATTTCGGCGATCTTGCGCTCGGAGCCGAAGATGATCCGGGTTTCCTGGGTTTCGAAATCGATCGCGCCACGCACATGACGAGCCGCCAGCAACACCTTGTACAGCGAGTACAGCTGCTTGAGGTGCGGCACCACGTCGGTGTATTCGCCGCGCAGCTTGCGCGCCTCGGTCGCCTTCGGCGTTTCGAGCATGGCACTGACCTTGTTGTAGGTCAGGCGCGCATGGGAGTGGATCACCGCTTCGTAGAAACAGTAGTCGGTCATTTCGCCGGATTTGGAGATGGTCATCTCGCAAACCATGGCCAGGCGGTCGACCTGCGGGTTCAGCGAGCACAAGCCGTTGGACAGCTGCTCAGGCAGCATCGGAATCACGCGCTCGGGGAAGTACACCGAGTTGCCGCGAACCTGCGCTTCGGCATCGAGTGCCGAACCGAGCTTCACGTAACTGGATACGTCGGCAATCGCCACGTACAACTTCCAGCCGCCCGAGAACAGGCGCAGCTTGCCCGGACGGGCTTCGCAATAGACCGCATCGTCGAAGTCGCGGGCATCTTCGCCGTCGATGGTGACGAACGGCAGATGACGCAAGTCGATGCGTTTCTCTTTGTCTTTCTCTTCGACTTCCGGCTTGAGCTTGCCGGCTTCCTTGAGCACGGCATCAGGCCAGACGTGAGGAATGTCGTAGGTACGCAGGGCGACATCGATTTCCATGCCCGGCGCCATGTAGTTGCCCACGACTTCAACCACGTCGCCTTGCGGCTGGAAGCGTGGCGTCGGCCAGTGAGTGATCTTCACTTCGACGAACTGACCGATCTGCGCGTTGGCGTTACGACCCGGCGTCACCAGCACTTCCTGCTGGATCTTCGGATTGTCGGCAACCACGAAACCGATGCCACCCTCTTCGAAATAGCGGCCGACGATGGTTTCGTGAGCGCGGGACACCACCTCGACGATCATGCCTTCGCGGCGACCACGACGGTCAAGGCCAGATACACGGGCCAGCGCACGGTCACCATCGAACACCAGGCGCATCTGCGCCGGGCTCATGAACAGATCGTCACTGCCGTCGTCCGGCACCAGGAAGCCGAAGCCATCACGGTGACCGCTGACGCGACCCAGGATCAGGTCGAGCTTGTCCACCGGCGCATAAGTGCCGCGACGGGTATAGATGAGTTGAGCATCGCGCTCCATGGCGCGCAGACGGCGGCGCAGGGCTTCGATCTGGTCTTCTGTGGTCAGACCAAACTCTTCGACCAGTTGCTCGCGGTTAGCAGGCGAACCTCGATCAGCAAGGTGCTGAAGGATCAGTTCACGGCTAGGAATAGGGTTTTCATATTTTTCCGCTTCACGAGCGGCCTCGGGATCGAGGGACTGCCAATCGGCCATTAGAGAGTTTTCACCTTGTCTATATGCGGGTTAGTTTGGCATAGGCGTAATGAAACGGGAAATTTCAGGCTAAGACGCCCCATCTAAAGCCCTGTATCGACACCGCAAAGCTGTTTTGAAGACCGCTGGCGAAATTTTCCAGGTTTTTTTGATGTCGGGGGTTTACAGTTAAAAAGACGCTCCGTATAGTGCGCGCCATCGACGACGGAGACGTTGCCGATACTGCCCAGATGGTGAAATTGGTAGACACGCCAGCTTCAGGTGCTGGTGACCGCAAGGTCGTGGAAGTTCGAGTCTTCTTCTGGGCACCACTTTCGAGCTTGAGATTAGATGAATTTCAAGGCTCACACAAAAACCCGCGAAAGCGGGTTTTTGCATTCTGGGCCACTGGTTTATTAATTTTAAAATCAGGGGTTTACAGATCAAAGTGCTCTCCGTATAGTACGTCACATCAACAGCGGCAACGCTGAAGATGAATGCCCAGATGGTGAAATTGGTAGACACGCCAGCTTCAGGTGCTGGTGACCGCAAGGTCGTGGAAGTTCGAGTCTTCTTCTGGGCACCAATTCAAATTCAAGGTCACGGCCTTGAATTTCACAGAAACCCGCGAAAGCGGGTTTTTGCGTTTCTGGCCCACAAAAATCCTCGAATCTCCGTAGGAGCTGCCGAAGGCTGCGATCTGTTGATCTTAAAAATCCAAAGTCAAAAGATCGCAGCCTTCGGCAGCTCCTACCAAAGTATCGCTCACCTCACAAGGCGCATTTGAGAAACAATATCGTTTATCATTGTTGCAAGTTTTTGCAATGCGACAGTGAGGAACCCTGCGAATGATGTTTCGAAATACCCTGCGCCGCGGCTTGACCATTACCCTGCTAGGCCTGGCGCTCGCCACTCCCCTCACCCAAGCCGCCGATCCGGTTGCCCTGACCCTCTACAACGGTCAACACAAAGAAGTCGGCGACGCGGTCGCCAAAGCCTTCGAAGCCAAGACCGGCATCCACGTCAATGTGCGCAAAGGCAGCAGCAACCAGCTCGCCAGCCAGATCGTCGAAGAAGGCGATCGCTCCCCCGCCGACGTGATCTACACCGAAGAATCGCCACCACTGAACAAACTTGGCGAACAAGGCCTGCTGGCCAAGGCGGATGACGCCACGCTGGCCGTTCTGCCCAAGGAATACGTCGCCGGCAATGGCACCTGGATTGGCGTGACCGCCCGGGTACGCGTTGTGGCCTACAACCCGAAACTGGTCGATGAAAAAGACCTGCCGAAGTCGGTGATGGAATTCTCCAATCCAAAATGGCAAGGCAAGGTCGGCTTCGTACCCACCAGTGGTGCCTTTCAGGAACAGGCCGTTGCGATCATCAAAGTTCACGGCACGGACGCAGCCGAAGAGTGGCTGACCGGCCTGCGTGCATTCGGCAAGACCTACAGCAACAACATGGTTGCATTGAAAGCGGTGGAAAATGGCGAAGTCGCCACTGTACTGGTCAACAACTACTACTGGTTCGCCCTGCAGCGTGAAAAAGGCCAACTCGACTCGAAACTGCATTACTTCACCGGCGGCGATGTCGGTGGACTGATCACCGTGTCCAGCGCTGCCGTCCTGAAATCCAGCAAACATCCAAAACAAGCCCAGCAATTGCTCGCCTACATGGCCAGCGAGGAAGGCCAGCGCGTGATCACCCAGACCACCGCCGAATATCCGCTGCACAAAGGCATGGAGTCTGATCGTGGGCTCAAGCCATTCAGCGAACTGGAAGCACCAAAAGTCACGCCTGCCGACCTCGGCAACGCCGAAGAAGCGCTGGACCTGGAACGTGACGTTGGCCTGAATTGATGGGTGCCTCACTGTCCGCGCATCACGCGTACGCACCACGGCGCAAGCGGCCGTCTATCTGGCTGATACTGCCCGTGTTGCTGTTGGTGGTGCTCAGCCTCCTGCCTCTGCTGTACGTCGGCCTGAAAACCTGGCAGGCAGGCTGGGCAGAAGCGCTGCATTTGCTATGGCGACCTTATGTGTTCGGCTTGCTGCGCAACACACTCGCATTGATGATTGGCGTCACCGCTGCTTGCGGAGTAATCGGCCTGTCGCTGGCCTGGTTGCTGGAGCGCAGTAATCTGCCGGGCCGACGATTGTGGGGCGTGATCCTCTGCTTGCCGTTCGCCGTTCCGGCATTTGTCAGCAGCTTCACCTGGGTTTCCCTCAGCGCTCATTTCGAGGGACTTGGCGGGGCTATCCTCGTGATGAGCCTGTCCAAATACCCGCTGATTTTCCTGCCCGTGGCGGCAACGCTGCGCAACCTTGACCCGTCCCTCGAAGAGTCCGCGCGCACACTGGGGCAGAATCGTTGGGGCGTATTTTTCAAGGTCACCCTGCCCCTGCTCTGGCCTTCGCTGCTGGCGGGTTCGTTGCTGATCGCCCTGCACATGCTGGTGGAATTCGGCGCGCTGTCGATCATTGGCCTGCAAACCTTCACCACCGCGATCTATCAGCAGTTCGAACTGGAGTTCAGCAACGCCAACGCGGCGATGCTCTCCGCCGTACTGCTGATGTTGTGCCTGGCGCTGCTGTGGCTGGAGCTGCGCGTACGCGGCAAGGGTCGACACGTGCGCACCGGCCAAGGTGCGGCGCGACGCGCGGAACAGGTTCAACTGGGCCCCTGGGCCGTGGCGGGACAGCTTTATTGCCTGCTGCTGGCAATCATTGGCAGCGGGATTCCGCTGGGCATGCTGGCCTACTGGTTGGCAGTGGGATCATCGGCAGCCTTTCCCGTGGCGGCAATCGGCGAAGCATTGCTGTCATCCCTCGCACTGTCGCTGGGCGGCGCTGCGCTGTGCCTGGTGCTGGCGGTGCCGGTCGGCCTGCTGGTCGTGCGCTACAAAGGTCAACTGGCGATCTGGGCCGAGCGCCTGCCGTATCTACTGCACGCCCTGCCGGGGCTGGTCATTGCCCTGACCCTGGTGTATTTCGCCCTGCACTACGTGCCGATGCTTTACCAGACGTCCGCCTTGCTGCTGATCGCCTATGCCCTGCTGTTTCTGCCACTGGCCCAGGCGCCGATCCGCACCGCCCTGAACAAGGCGGCACCACAACTTGAGGAGGCCGCTCGCACACTGGGGGCTTCGTCATTCAGTGCCTTCTGCCGAGTGACACTGCCGATTATTTTCCCGGCGCTGGGGGCGGCTTTTGCCCTGGTGTTCCTGGATGCGATGAAGGAGCTGACGGCGACCTTGCTGTTGAGTCCAACCGGGCTGAATACACTGGCAACGGAAGTCTGGGCACATACCGCGAATGTGGAGTTTGCGGCGGCGGCGCCTTATGCGGCGTTGTTGATACTGGTGTCGGGGTTGCCGGTCTATTTGTTGACGACCCGGATGTATCTGAGCCGCTGACAAAGCAAAAGATCGCAGCCTTCGGCAGCTCCTACAGAGAAACGCAAAGCCCCCTGTAGGAGCTGCCGAAGGCTGCGATCTTTTGATCTTTTAAGCCCTGAACTGCCCCAGGCTCGCCTTCAACTGCGCCGCCAAGCCATCCAGCACCTTGCCGCTCGCCGTGGTTTCCACAACCGCTTGAGCTGCCTTCTCAGCCTGGGCGTGAATGGTCTGGACCCGCCCCCGCACTGCCTGCGCGCCCTGCGCCTGATGCGCCGCCGCCTGGGTGGCCAGACCGATCGCTGCATGGACCTGCTCGACCGATGCCTGCACCGACTGCTGCAACCGCGCACTATCACGCAGCACCAGCAAACCCTCACTGGCCTGGCGCCCGGCCTGACCAATCGCCGCCACCGCCTCACGCGCACCTTGCTGCAACGCCACGATGTGCGCCTGGATATCGCCAGTGGAGCTCTGCGTCTTGCTCGCCAGCGCCCGCACCTCATCGGCCACCACCGCAAACCCGCGCCCCGTCTCGCCGGCACGCGCCGCTTCGATGGCCGCGTTCAGCGCCAGCAGGTTGGTCTGCTCGGCGATGCCGTGAATCACCGTCAGCACCACTTCAATCTGCTCACTTTGCTGCGCCAGGCGCTCGATCACTTGCGCGCCGATATTGACCTGACCCGCCAGCTCCTCGATCAGGCTGCCGACTTTCGTCGAGGTGCGGGTGTTTTCATCGGTGGCCTGGCGAATGTCCACGACCTGCTTGAGCGCCGCCTGCATGGCGTGGCTTTCCGACTGCGCCTCATCAGCCATTTGCGACAGTGCGCGCAAACTCTCCGCCACCTCGTCGCGCTGCATGCCAGCCGCCGCGTCCGCACCAGCGTTGCGCAAGGTCATGGCGCCAATTTCCACGCCGGTACGCTGGGCCACATCGCCCGCCTCGCGCACGATCGGCTGCAACTTGTCCACAAAGCGATTGACCGCCGAGGCCATGTCGCCGATTTCATCCTGGCTGTTGATCTGCACGCGCTTGGTCAGATCGCCCTCGCCCGCCGCCAGGTCATCCATGGCTACGATCAGCATTTTCAGGCGATTGACCACTCGGCGACCGAGCACCACCGCCAACAACAGCAGGACACCGAAACCCACCACCGCCAGACACACACCGATGCGCCAGCGCAATGTCGCAGCGGCTTCCTGCACCGTATTGGTGGTGTTGGCTTTCATTTCAGCCGCCGTGGACTGTGCTGACTGCAGACGCGAGCCCATGGCCGCCGCGCTGTCGGCTGCCGCGCCTTTGAGACTGTCGCCCACCAACTGATCGCTGCTGGCGATCAGGGCCAAGAAGCGCTTGTCGAGAGCCGCGAGATCAGTCTCCACCGAAGCAGTCGAGACCCCCATCAGGACCTTGCCGATTTCCACGCCATTGGGATTGATCGAAGCCTCGACGTAGAAGACCGAAGGATCGCTCTTCGCCGCATCCAGCACCTTGTCCAGCGCACGCTCGCCCTGGCCTTTTTCCAGCAGCGCCTTGTTGATCGGGTTTTCCCGGTTGAGGTAGCGCGTCAGGTGCTGGCCGGTGGCGTCGTCATACACCACGAACAGCACATTGGGATTGCGTTGGGCCCGGCGGGCGAACTCGGAAAGTGTCGGAACGTCGTTGTCCCACATGGCGCGGGGCGCGACGGAAGCCAGAAGCTGCGCCATGTCGCTGGCGGAGTCCTTCAGGTCTTTTTCCAGCGTTGAGCGTAACTGCGCCTGTTCGTCCTTCAGTCGCGAGGACAAACCAGCTGTCAGGCGCTGACGCGTACTGGTGGAGAGGCTGTTGAGGCTCGACGTGACTTCGCGCCCCGCCTGCTCAAGCTCAGCGGAAAGCTTTTGACTGTCCGCACCCAGGCGCTGGCCCAAGTCGGCTTCCAGCGCGGTCACCGTGCTCCGGGTCAGAGCAACAGCTACCAGCACCTGCACCAAAAGGGCGATACCAAGGGTAACGAACACGGGCCGCAACAAACGGCTCTGTAACAACGAGAGAACGGCCGACATTTGAAATCCCTCTGCTTTGGCGCCATTAAATTGATAGCACGCCGGAAGCAATGCTTTTTTAATGTTCACAGCAAAGGTCATGCCGTCCTGCAGACAAATACGACAAAGGCCCCGATTAAGGAGCCTTTGTGTTTTACATCAACGACTTATCAAGCAAACGGATGGCGCAGAACGATGGTTTCGTTGCGGTCCGGGCCCGTCGAAATAATGTCGATCGGCGCACCGATCAGCTCTTCGACGCGCTTGATGTAAGCACGGGCGTTAGCTGGCAGCTCTTCCAGGGTTTTGGCACCCACGGTCGACTCGGTCCAGCCCGGTACTTCTTCGTACACAGGCTGCAGGCCCACGTAGCTGTCAGCGTCAGTCGGGGCAACGCCATTACCTTCCGCATCCTTGTAGCCGACGCAGATGTTGATTGTTTCCAGACCGTCGAGCACATCCAGCTTGGTCAGGCAGATGCCCGAGATGCTGTTCACATCGATAGCGCGACGCAGGATAACAGCGTCGAACCAGCCACAACGACGAGCGCGGCCGGTAGTCGCGCCGAACTCATGACCTTGTTTAGCCAGGTGCGCACCGACTTCGTCGAACAGCTCAGTCGGGAATGGACCCGAACCTACACGGGTGGTGTAAGCCTTGGTGATGCCCAGGATGTAGTCCAGGAACATAGGGCCAACACCCGAACCGGTAGCAACGCCGCCAGCGGTGGTGTTGGAGCTGGTCACGTACGGGTAGGTGCCGTGGTCGATGTCCAGCAACGAACCCTGGGCGCCTTCGAACATGATGTCTTTGCCTGCGCGACGCAGGTCGTGCAGCTCGGCAGTAACGTCCAGCATCAGCGGCTTGAGCAGCTCAGCGTATTCTTTGCATTCGGCCAGGGTCTTGTCGAATTCGATGGCTGGCTCTTTGTAGTAACCCACCAGCATGAAGTTGTGGTAATCCACCAGTTCACGCAGCTTGTCTTCAAAGCGCGGCATGTTAAGCAGGTCGCCCACACGCAGGCCACGACGTGCAACCTTGTCTTCGTAGGCCGGGCCGATGCCGCGACCGGTGGTACCGATCTTCAGCTCGCCACGGGCCTTTTCACGGGCCTGGTCCAGCGCAACGTGGAAGGACAGGATCAGCGGGCAGGACGGGCTGATACGCAGGCGCTCGCGCACCGGCACACCTTTCTCTTCCAGCTTGGTGATCTCGCGCAGCAGGGCGTCAGGTGCAACCACCACGCCGTTACCGATCAGGCACTGCACACCTTCGCGCAGCACGCCCGACGGGATCAGGTGCAAGACAGTTTTTTCGCCATCGATCACCAGAGTGTGACCAGCGTTGTGGCCACCCTGGTAGCGCACTACGGCGGCAGCATGTTCGGTCAGCAGATCAACGATCTTGCCTTTGCCCTCATCACCCCATTGGGTGCCCAGGACTACGACATTCTTACCCATAACACTTGTCCTCATTCGCGCAAACTTGGTGCCGGCGGCGGCCGGCAGGAAAACTCAAGAAGCCAGTGGCGAAACTTGCCAAAGCCCATTCTGCTGAATCAATTGCCGGTCGCAGTCCGCTTCACGGGCGGCGGCCAAAGGTTGCCCAGGCAAGGCCTGAACGACACGCTGACCCTCACTGCGCAACTGGCAAACCTGCTGCCAGAGTGCTGCATCCGTACTGTCAGGCATCCAGATACCGCCAGACGGTAGCTCGATCTCAGCACGCCCCAGGGTCACCAGGGTTTTCAAATCAGTGGAAAAACCGGTCGCCGGACGGGCGCGACCGAAGTCGGCGCCGATGTCGTCGTAACGACCGCCCTGGGCAATGGACTGGCCAACACCCGGTACGAACACGGCGAACACCACACCGGTGTGGTAGTGGTAACCGCGCAACTCGCCCAGGTCGAAATACAGCGGCAGCTCAGGGAAACGCACGGACAGCCGTTCGGCAATCGCCAGCAAGTCGTCCAGCGCTGCCAGAACAGGGGCCGGAGCCTTGGCCAGGCGCTCGCGGGCCGCAGCCAGCACTTCACGATTGCCACACAGATCGACCAACGCCCGCAGCATGCCCGACAGATCGGCAGGCAAGCCCTCGGTCAAGGTAATGACCTCATCGATGGCCTTGCGTTGCAAAGCATCGAACAACTGTTGCTCGACTTCACCGGACAAACCGGCAGCGCGGGCCAGGCCACGGTAGATACCGACATGGCCGAGGTCCATGTGCACATCCGGCACATCGGCCAGTTGCAGCATGGCGAGCATCAGGCTGATGACTTCGACGTCGCTGCTTGGGCTGCCATCGCCGTACAACTCGGCACCCAGCTGAATCGGGCTGCGCGAGGACGACAGGGCACGAGGCTGAGCGTGCAGAACGCTACCGGCATAGCACAGGCGGCTTGGGCCTTCACGACGCAGGGTATGCGCATCGATGCGCGCCACTTGCGGCGTGATGTCGGCACGGAAACCCATCTGCCGGCCCGATTGCGGGTCGATGACCTTGAAGGTGCGCAGATCCAGGTCCTGGCCCGCGCCGGTCAGCAGGGATTCCAGGTACTCGATATGGGGAGTCACGACAAACTCGTAACCCCAGCTCTGGAACAGATCCAACACCTGACGGCGCGCGACTTCAATACGCGCAGCTTCCGGTGGCAGTACTTCTTCGATGCCATCTGGCAGAAGCCAGCGGTCTACC
This sequence comes from Pseudomonas sp. P1_C12, assembly GCF_056406435.1. NCBI lineage: Bacteria > Pseudomonadati > Pseudomonadota > Gammaproteobacteria > Pseudomonadales > Pseudomonadaceae > Pseudomonas > Pseudomonas sp. P1_C12. The sequence continues at coordinate 155,190 of NZ_JBFUAE010000007.1, forward strand.
GTTGCCATTACGCCTTCCCCTATATCCGGGCGACCAGCCTGTCGGCGATCCTTGAGTGAAGCAGAAAATGATCGGCTTGTGCGCAAACCACGCGCATGAGCGACGGAGCGAAAAGCCCTTCTACCGGCTTCGCTGACCACTTTCCTCGAAAAACTGTCGAGCCCATCGGCCCGGCATCTGCTTAAAAACAGCAATCAAACATGCAGACGCAAAAAAGCCGGGAATTTCCCGGCTGCCGCATCATACACACGTTTTCCCAAAGGATCACCCCGCCAGAGGTTTTAGCCGCCCGGCGGGAGGATTCAGGTCAACGTCGTATCAAGGCTTGGCTTTTTCCAGGTAGTGGAAGAAGTCGCTGCTTGGGTCGAGGACCATGACGTCGGATTTGTTCGCGAAGCTTTCACGGTAGGCGCGCAGGCTACGATAGAACGCGTAGAACTCCTGATCCTGACCGTAGGCCTTGGAATAGATCGCAGCGGCCTGGGCATCACCATCACCACGAACCTCCTCGGATTCACGATAGGCTTCAGCCAGCAGCACGCGGCGTTGACGATCGGCGTCGGCTCGAATGCCTTCGGCCAGCTCGTTACCCTTGGCGCGGTGCTCACGAGCTTCACGCTCACGCTCAGTGCTCATACGTTCGAACACGCTGCGGTTCACTTCTTTCGGCAGGTCGATGGTCTTGACCCGAACATCGACCACTTCGATGCCCAGTTCTTTTTCAGCCATCTTGTTCAGCGAAGCCGTGATATCCGCCATCAGCGCATCACGCTCACCCGACACCACTTCGTGCAAGGTGCGCTTACCGAACTGGTCACGCAGGCCCGATTCCAGACGACGGGACAGACGTTCGTCGGCGATCTGCTTGAGGCCGGAAGTCGCGGTGTAGTAACGCTCTGCGTCCTTCACGCGCCACTTGGCGTAGGCATCGACCATCACGGCTTTCTTTTCCAGCGTCAGGAAGCGTTGTGTCGGTGCATCCAGCGTCATCAGGCGTGCGTCGAATTTACGCACCTGGTTAACGTAAGGCACTTTCACATGCAGGCCTGGCTGAACATCGGTCTGGACCACGCGACCGAACTGCAGCAACACCGCACGCTCGGTCTGAGCCACGATGTAGAAGCAGTTCCAGGCAGCGATCGCCACGACGACGCCGACAATAAGGGCGATCAGCGATTTATTGCTCATCAGCGACTCTCCCTGGTACGTGCTTGCTGTTGCTGCAGATCTGCTGCCGCACGCGTATTCGCTTCATTGCTGGTGGCTGCCGCACCGCTCATTGGAGTGCTGGTATTGCGACCACTTTCGACCATTTTGTCCAGCGGCAGGTACAACAGGTTGCTCTGGCCGTTCTTGTTGCCGGTCACGAGAACCTTGCTGGTGTTGCTGAAGACTTCCTGCATGGTGTCCAGGTACAGACGCTGGCGGGTGACTTCAGGAGCCTTGCGGTACTCGGCGACCAGTTTGGTGAAGCGATCGGCCTCACCCTTGGCGCGCGAGACGGTTTCGTCTCGGTAACCATTGGCATCCTCGAGGATGCGCTGGGCCTGACCACGGGCTTCCGGCACGACGCCGTTGGCATAGGTTTCGGCCTGGTTGCGCGAACGCTGCTCGTCTTCCCGGGCACGGATCACGTCATCGAAGGCTTCCTGGACTTCGCGCGGTGCCGCTGCGCTCTGAACGTTGACCTGGGTAACGGTGATACCGGTGCGGTAGGTGTCCATGAAGCGTTGCAGACGCTCCTTGATCTCGCTGGCCATCAACTCACGACCTTCGGTCAGGACCTGGTCCATCGCGGTGGAACCCACCACATGGCGCAAGGCGCTGTCGGTCGCGTGCTGCAGGCTGATTTCCGGCTGATCGACGCTCAGCACGAAGTCCTGCAGGTTGCTGATCTTGTACTGCACGGTCAGCGGCACTTCGACGATGTTCTCGTCTTCAGTCAGCATCTGGCCCTGCTTGGTGTAGGCACGCTCACGCGTGACGTTTTCCATGTACTTCCTGTCGATCGGCGGGAAGTAGATGTTCAGGCCCGGACCCACGGTTTCGTAGTACTTGCCGAAGCGCAGCACCACTGCCTGCTCCTGCTCGTCGACAACATAGACCGCGCTGTACAGCCAAACGGCGGCCAACACGACCAGACCGATACCGAGCAGGCCGCCAAAGCCGCCACTCTTGCCCGGACCACCGCCGTCGTCGCCACCACGTTTCTTACCGCCACCGAACAAACCGTTCAGGCTTTCCTGCAGCTTTCGGAAGGCCTCGTCGAGATCCGGTGGCCCCTTGCGGTCGCCGTTGTTACGACGCTTGCCACCCCAAGGATCCTGATTATTCGAGTTGCCACCCGGCTCATTCCAAGCCATAGCGCTCTCCATCTGATAAAGCAAAGACGCACCCACGGCGCGCCGACCAATGCTACAGAATGCCTGTCACCACGGCACAACCGCTTTCCCAGGCTTTTATTGCAAAGTGTGTTGCTCGATGAACTCCATCGGCTGCAATCCCTCGCGGCTTACCAGTCGATTCAACTCGACCCGGGGCAAACGAACGGCCAGCAAACTGATGCCTTCTTCGTCGTGTTCTTCTTTCTGCACCGCACCGAGTTCGAAGAACTGCGCACGCAGTCGAGCGAATCGTTGCGGCAAGCGCAAGGTACCGACAAACAAATCACTGCCCAGTAACTCGGCAATGGCTTGCTCAAGCAATTCCAGACCACTGCCATCACGCGCCGACAGCCAGACCCGTTGGGGCTTGCCGTTTTCGTCGCGCTGGATTTGTGGCTCAACGCCTTCAAGCAAATCGAGTTTGTTATAGACCTCGAGGATCGGCAAGTCCTGAGCACCAATCTCCCCGAGCACCACCATTACCTGCTCGATCTGCAACATGCGATCTGGTTCGGCCGCATCGATCACGTGCAACAACAGATCGGAGTTGCTCGACTCTTCGAGGGTAGACCGAAATGCTTCGACCAGCTTGTGGGGCAAGTGGCGAATGAAACCCACAGTGTCCGCCAGGACAATCGGCCCCAGATCGTCTATATCCAGACGACGCAGGGTCGGGTCCAGCGTGGCAAACAATTGGTCAGCTGCGTAGACGTCGGATTTCGTCACGTTATTGAAGAGCGTGGATTTACCGGCGTTGGTGTACCCCACCAGAGACACGGTAGGAATATCCGCACGCGATCGGCCACGGCGCGACTGTTCTCGCTGGCTGCGCACTTTCTCCAGCCGACCCTTGATCTGCCGCAGGCGAACCCGCAGCAAACGGCGGTCGGTTTCCAGCTGGGTTTCACCCGGGCCACGCATACCGATACCGCCACCCTGGCGCTCAAGGTGAGTCCAGCCACGAACCAGCCGGGTGCTCATGTGGTCAAGCTGGGCCAGTTCGACCTGGAGCTTGCCTTCATGGGTACGGGCGCGCTGGGCGAAAATATCGAGAATCAGACCGGTACGGTCGATCACGCGACACTCGAAAACACGTTCGAGGTTACGTTCCTGACTGGGTGTGAGGATGTGATTGAAAATCACCAGATCGGCCTGTTCGGCTTTGACCAGGTCGCGCAGTTCCTCGACCTTGCCACTGCCAATCAGGGTCTTGGCGGTTGGCCGATGACGCGGCACGTTAAAAAACGCGACGGTCTCGGCACCCGCCGAGTTAGCCAATTCCTGAAACTCCTGCGGATCTTCGCGCGCCTCAGGGTCCTGTCCATCCAAGTGAACGAGGATTACTCGCTCACCACCACCGTGGCGCTCAAAGAACAAAGGAGACTCCTATCAGGCGTTACCTGGCTCAGCGTCACCTGCTTCGGATTCGGTTGCGCTAGGCAGACGAATTGGACGAACCGGCACCACTGTAGAGATAGCGTGTTTGTAGACCATTTGGCTGACGGTGTTTTTCAGCAGGATAACGAACTGGTCGAAAGACTCGATCGTGCCTTGCAGTTTGATACCGTTGACCAGGTAGATGGACACCCCAACTTTCTCTTTACGTAACGTATTCAAGTAAGGGTCTTGTAGCGAATGCCCTTTTGACATGTGCCGCACTCCTTTAAGGATTCAATATAAAAATAGGTAAACAGATGGCTTTGGCCGTCACACCCCCAAGGATAGACGGCAATTGCAAGGACTCAGCTCAATATGGAGACGGTCCCCAGGTATTTCAAGGCGCGCGGCAGATTGTCGCAATCCAGACTGTCCAGCCAATGCAGATCAGTCCAACTGCGCAGCCAGGTGAACTGACGTTTCGCCAATTGGCGCGTGGCAATGATTCCACGCTCCTGCATCTCGGCTGACGTCAGCTTGCCATCCAGGTAGTCCCAGACTTGGCGGTAGCCTACTGCACGTATAGACGGCAACCCGGCATGCAGGTCACCTCTCTTGCGCAGGGCTACGACCTCGTCAATGAATCCCTGTTCCAACATTAAAGTGAATCTTTGTTTAATTCGTTCGTGCAGTACCTGACGATTTGCCGGGGCAATGGCCAAGTTCGCGACAGTATAGGGCAATTGTTGTCGTCCCGAAGCGGCTGCTTCAGTACTTTGCGCAGATTGTTGCATACGCAGGGCAGTCATGCTTTGACCGCTGACACGATAAACTTCCAGCGCCCGACTGAGGCGCTGGGGATCGTTCGGGTGAATCCGCGCCGCAGACTCCGGATCGATCACCGCCAATTGTTCATGCAAGGCTTGCCAGCCAAGGCGTGCAGCCTCTTCTTCGATTTGCGCGCGGACGTCGGGATCGGCCGCCGGCATATCTGCCAGACCTTCAACCAAAGCCTTGTAATAGAGCATGGTGCCGCCCACCAGCAGCGGAATTTTTCCGCGTGCGGTGATCTCCGCCATGGCTTCCAGGGCGTCACGGCGGAAATCCGCAGCCGAATAGCTCTCGGCCGGGTCGAGAATATCGATCAGACGATGCGGATACTGCGCCAGCAGCTCTTTGGAAGGCTTGGCGGTGCCAATGTCCATGCCACGGTAGACCAGCGCCGAATCGACGCTGATCAACTCGCACGGCAGGACCTTGGTGAGTTCGATGGCCAGATCGGTCTTGCCGGCGGCGGTCGGGCCCATCAGGAAAATCGCAGGTGGGAACTGGCTCATCAACGACCGCGCAAGAAGAGTTTGTCCAGATCGTCCAGGCCCAGCTGGGTCCAGGTCGGTCGGCCATGGTTGCATTGACCGCTGCGCTCGGTGCTTTCCATGTCACGCAGCAGAGCGTTCATTTCCGGCAGGGCCAAACGCCGATTTGCACGAACCGCACCGTGGCAGGCCATGGTCCCGAGCAATTCGTTCAGGTGCGCCTGAATGCGGTCGCTGGTGCCGAACTCCATCAGGTCGGCCAGGACGTCGGCGACCAGCCGGTTGGCCTCGGCCTGTTTGAGCAGTGCCGGAATCTGCCGGATCGCCAGGGTTTCCGGGCCCAAACGCTGCAATTCAAAGCCCAGACGCTGGAACCAGGCGACATGTTCCTCGGCGCAATCGGCTTCACGCTGACTGACGGCCAGGGACTCCGGCACCAGCAACGGCTGGCCGCTCAGGCCCTCGCTGGCCATCGCCACCTTCAGACGCTCATACATGATCCGCTCGTGGGCGGCGTGCATGTCCACCAGCACCAAGCCCTGGGCGTTTTCCGAAAGAATGTAGATGCCCTTGAGTTGTGCCAGTGCATAACCGAGCGGCGGGATGTCGTCCTGCCCGGCCGGTAGCGCAACGGCATTGGCCTCGGGCAGCGGCGCAAAGAACTCGCGATAGGCGGCCTGCGCTTCGGCGACAGGCACACCGGACTGCGGACGCGGCGTGTATTGATATTGATAACCCGCGCCAGCTCCCGAACCCGCCGGCGTACTGAACGACGGCTGAGCCTGAGGCTGTTCCAGCAGCGCATTGGCGGCCAGGCGCATTTCGCCCTGGGGCCCGAACTCACCGGCTTCGAGACCGGTAGGCCGGACGATGGCCGTGGCAACTGGCGCCGCCAGATGATCGTCCGGCCGCACATCGCCCAAGGCACGGTGCAAGGTGCCATAGAGAAAATCGTGAACCATGCGTCCTTCACGGAAGCGCACTTCGTGCTTGGTCGGGTGCACGTTGACGTCGACGCCGGTCGGATCGACTTCGAAAAACAGCACGAAGGTCGGGTGCCGACCATTGAACAGCACGTCGCGATAAGCCTGGCGCACAGCGTGAGCCACCAGTTTGTCGCGCACCGCACGGCCATTGACGAAGAAATACTGCAAGTCCGCCTGGCTGCGGTTGAAGGTCGGCAGCCCGACCCAGCCCCATAGATGCAGGCCGTTGCGCTCGATCTCGATCGGCAGCGCCTGTTCCAGGAAGCCCGGCCCGCAGATCGCTGCCACGCGCCGGGCACGGGCCGCATCATCATGGGCCTCGTGCAGGCTGAGGATGGTCTTGCCGTTGTGGCGCAGATGGAACGCCACATCGAAGCGCGCCAGGGCCAGGCGCCTGATCACTTCTTGCAGGTGATCGAATTCGGTTTTTTCTGTCTTGAGAAATTTGCGCCGCGCCGGCGTATTGAAGAACAAGTCGCGCACTTCAACCGATGTGCCCACCGGATGGGCCGCGGGCTGCACGCGAGGCGCCATGTCCCGGCCTTCGGTCTCGACCTGCCAGGCCTGATCGGCGTCGCGGGTGCGGGAGGTCAGGGTCAGGCGCGCCACGGAGCTGATCGATGCCAGGGCCTCACCACGAAACCCCAGGCTCATGACCTGCTCGAGGTCTTCCAGGTTGCGGATCTTGCTGGTGGCGTGACGGGCCAGCGCCAGCGGCAGGTCATCAGCGGAAATGCCGCTGCCATCGTCGCGCACCCGCAGCAGCTTGACGCCGCCCTGCTCCACATCGACATCGATACGCTTGGCGCCGGAGTCGAGGCTGTTTTCCAGCAACTCCTTGATCACCGAAGCCGGGCGTTCGACCACCTCACCCGCCGCAATCTGGTTCGCCAGTCTCGGGCTGAGCAGCTCGATGCGAGCGCTGTTGTTCACAACCTGATTCATTCTTTGGCCGCCAGTTCAGTGCCCGGAATAGTCAGGTGCTGACCGATCTTGAGCTCATCGCTCGACAGGTTGTTGGCACTGCGCAGGGTGGCGGGCGACACTTGATAGCGCACGGCGATCATCGCCAGGGTCTCGCCCGGGTTGACGCGGTGGTCACGTGGACCTTGCACAATCTTGCCGGAGTCGCGCAGCCAGGCAATGTAAGTGCCCGGCGGCGGGTTCTGCTGGAAGAACTGGCGCACGCCGCTGCTGATCGAACGCGCCAGCGCCTGCTGGTGGCTGGACGCAGCAAGCTTCGAGGCTTCGTCAGCGTTGGAGATAAACCCGGTTTCCACCAGGATCGACGGAATATCCGGCGACTTCAGCACCATGAACCCGGCCTGCTCAACCCGTTGCTTGTGCAAAGGCGTAACCCGGCCAATGTTGCTCAGCACCTTCTGGCCAACGTTCAGGCTGGACGTCAGGGATGCGGTCATCGACAGGTCGAGCAGCACGCCAGCGAGCATGCGGTCCTTGTCATCGAGGCTGACGTTGCCGGCACCACCGATCAGGTCGGAACGGTTTTCGCTGTCGGCCAGCCAACGGGCCGTCTCCGAAGTCGCGCCGCGATCAGACAGGGCAAATACCGAAGCACCGAAAGCGGCGGCAGAAGGCGCGGCATCGGCATGAATCGAGACGAACAGGTCGGCGCCTTTCTTGCGGGCAATTTCGGTACGGCCGCGCAACGGAATGAAGTAGTCACCGGTACGGGTCAGTTCGGCGCGGAAGCCTTTCATGCCGTTGACCTGCCGTTGCAATTCACGGGCGATGGCCAGTACTACGTCTTTTTCACGCTGACCGCGAGAACCCGAAGCCCCCGGGTCTTCGCCACCGTGACCGGCGTCGATCACCACAATGATATCGCGCTTGCCAGCCGGGGCCGGTGGCAACTTGATCGCCGGTTCCGCAGGTGTGACCGGCACGGCGGGCACCGTGGCGACCGACGGTGTTGGCGCTGGAGGAGGAGCGGCATCCGCGGCGTTATCGAACAGATCGACCACCAACCGGTTGCCGTACTGGGCGTTCGGCGCCAGGGAGAAGCTCTTCGGCGTTACCGCCCTTTTCAGATCGATAACCACCCGTAGGTCGGTCGGCGTGCGTTGAGCCGAGCGCATGGCGGTAATCGGGGTGTTCGAGGTGTTGACGTTGAGCGGCGCACCGAGGGTCGCGCCATTGATGTCGATGACCAGGCGATCCGGAGCCGTCAGGGTAAAGACGCTGTGTTGCACCGGGCCGGTCAGGTCAAACACCAGTCGTGTGTTGTCCGGTGCCCGCCACAGACGAACACTGTTGACCTTCGAATCGGCCACAGCGTCGACGGTCACCGCCAAAAACAACACCCCTACGGCAGCCACCAACGCGCGAAAGCGCATACCTAACCCCATCATCTATTTGGATTCCAATGCCAAAGCGGCACACCAGGCCTCGCCACGCGAGCCCTGGGATAAAATTTTCAGCGAACGCCCGCTGTCTTGCGGGCTAATGGTAATGGTCAGGTCGGGCTTTGGCAAAAAGCCTGCACCTTTGTCGGGCCACTCGATCAGACACAGGGCATCGTCTTCGAAGTAGTCGCGGATACCGAGGAACTCCAGTTCCTCCGGATCGACCAGACGGTACAAATCGAAATGGAAGGCGCGAATGTCGCCGATCTCGTAGGGCTCAACCAGGGTGAAGGTCGGGCTTTTGACTGCTCCGACATGCCCAAAGCCGCGGATGATGCCTCGGGACAACGTGGTTTTGCCCATCCCCAGGTTGCCCTCGAGGAAGATCAGGCCATGGCCTTGGGTGATTCGGGCAATGCGTGCTCCAAAGTCGCTCATGGCCTGCTCATCGGCCAGGTACAGGGTTACTTCAGACACGGTGCTTGCTCCTCCAACAACTGACGAATGGCTGGGATCAGATCACTGGCCGCCAGCCCACGGCCGAATTTTCCTTGTTGCTCGCCGGCATTGGCGTGCAGCCAGACCGCCAGGCAGGCTGCGTCAAATGGCTCCATGCCCTGGGCCAGCAATGCGCCGATCAACCCGGCCAACACATCGCCCAAACCGGCGGTGGCCATGGCCGGGTGCCCCTGATGACACAGCGCCAGACGCCCATCGGGATGGGCGATCAGGCTGCCGGCACCTTTTAAGACGACGACAGCTGTATATTTTTTGCTCAATGCATGGGCCGCTGCCGGTCGATCGGCTTGAACCTGTAGCGTACTCATTCCAAGCAAACGCGCCGCCTCGCCCGGATGCGGGGTGATCACGCAACCCTTGGGCAAACTCACACGCTCCTCGGCCAACAGGTTCAGCGCATCGGCGTCCCAGACTTGCGGCAGCGGTGCGTTGGCGGCGGCCGACAACAAGCTGCGCCCCCAACCCGCCTGCCCCAGCCCCGGACCGACAACCAACACGGAAACTTTTTGCAGCAAAACCATCAACTGATTGGCCGACGAAGTGCCCAGCACCATCGCCTCGGGGATCCGCGCCAGCGCGGCGGACACGTGTTCGCTACGGGTCGCCACCGACACCATGCCCGCCCCGCTGCGCAGCGCACTTTGCGCGCTCAGCAGAATCGCGCCACCCAACCCGCGATCACCACCGATCAGCAGCACATGGCCGAATCGGCCTTTATGGGAGGTCGGGGTCCGGGGCGCTGGACGCGGAAGGTTAGCGGCCGTCAGACGACGAGCGGTGAACGCCGCGCCACCAATCAACTGCGAATCGGCGTGCAAGTCATTGAACACCAGTTCGCCCACCACATCCGCCGCACCACCGGTGAACAACCCCACCTTCAAGCCAATGAACGTGACCGTCAGGTCGGCATGCACGGCATGACCATGGATGCGGCCCGTATCAGCGCACAACCCTGACGGAATATCCACCGCCGCAACCGGCAGCCCGCTGGCATTGATCGCGCCGATGGCGCTGGCATACGGCTCACGCACATCACCGCTCAGGCCGGTACCAAGCAAAGCATCCAGCACAATGCCGCGCAATCCGGATTGTGCGGTCCAGGGCTCGATGAGCACGTTTTCGGACACCGCCTCGGCATGGGCTAACGCCGCATCGCCCTGCAAGCGCTGCGGATCCCCCACCGCCAGCACCCGCACCGACCAACCGGCACGCTGGGCCAGCGCTGCCACCAGGTACCCGTCCCCGGCATTGTTGCCATGACCGGCCAGAACGCTCAGCTCGTTCGCTGTCGGCCACTGCCGCACCAGCGCCCGCCACGTCGCCCGCGCCGCGCGCTGCATCAATTCGAAGCCCGCTGTGCCGGCGGCAATCAGGCTCGCGTCGAGTGCTCGCACCTGGGCGGCGCTATACAGCGCGTCGGGTAATTCATCTTTAGTGTGCGGCATGCGTCTTCAGGCTCCGATGTCTGGCAGAATTATACGCACCTCAGCTCCGGTTTCTCTTGTCTCATGCCCGCTATTACCACAGACCTGCCCGCCCTCGCCCAATCCATCAAGGACTGGGGCCGCGAGCTGGGCTTTCAGCAAGTCGGCATCAGCGGCCTCGACCTGGCCGAGCATGAGCAGCACCTGGAACGCTGGCTCGAAGCCGGCTACCACGGCGAAATGGACTACATGGGCGCCCACGGCAGCAAACGCTCGCACCCCGAAGAGCTGGTGCCGGGCACTTTGCGCGTGGTTTCGCTGCGCATGGACTACCTGGCCGGCGACACCCAAATGGCGAAAGTGTTGGCCAAACCGGAAAAAGCCTACGTCTCCCGTTATGCCCTGGGTCGCGATTACCACAAGCTGATCCGCAAACGCGTGCAACAACTGGCGGAAAAAATTCAGGCCGAGATCGGCCCGTTTGGGTATCGCGCCTTCGTCGACAGCGCGCCGGTGCTGGAAAAAGCCATCGCCGAACAGGCGGGGCTTGGATGGATCGGCAAAAATACCCTGGTCTTGAATCGCAAGGCAGGCAGTTATTTCTTCCTCGCCGAACTGTTCGTCGACTTGCCGCTGCCGGTCGACCCGCCCCACGCCACCGAACACTGCGGGCGGTGCAGCGCCTGCCTCGACATTTGCCCGACCAACGCCTTCGTCGGCCCCTATGTGCTGGATGCCCGACGCTGCATTTCCTACCTGACCATCGAACTCAAAGGCGCCATCCCTGAAGACCTGCGGCCACTGATCGGCAATCGTGTGTTTGGTTGCGATGACTGCCAGATCGTCTGCCCATGGAACCGCTTCGCCCGCCCGTCCGGGGAAAGCGACTTCAAGCCGCGGCACAATCTGGACAATGCCGGGCTGGCGGAACTGTTCATGTGGGATGAAGACAAATTCCTGAGCAGCACCGAAGGCTCGCCGCTGCGCCGGACCGGTTACGAAAACTGGTTGCGCAACCTGGCGGTGGGGTTGGGCAATGCGCCTTCAACGATTCCGGTGCTGGAAGCGCTGAAGGCGCGACGGCAGCATCCTTCGGAACTGGTGCGTGAGCATGTCGAATGGGCGTTGCGGCAACACGCCGAACGTCAGGCTTCGTCGTTGTAGACGAACTTGGGCATTTCCCAATGAAAACGGATTGCCAGCAAGCGCAGCAGAAAACCGCCGAACAAGGTGATCAGAATCGATTGCTCATCGGGTAATTGCAGATAGATGCAGAGCATGTAGCACCACGCCGCCGCAAACGAGACGCTGGCATAGAGCTCACGGCGAAAGATCAGCGGAATATCGTTGCAGAAGATGTCCCGCAGGATGCCGCCGAAGACGCCGGTAATCACGCCGCTGACCGAGGCCACCAACATGCCGTGGCCCATTTCCAGGGCGGTGATGCAGCCGATCAGGGTGAAAGCCACCAGCCCCATGGCATCGAGCACCAGAAACAGTGAACGCAGATGGCGCATCCAGCGCGCCGTGAACACTGTGATCATGGCGGCAGCCGTGGTCAGCACCAGGTATTCCGGGTGTTTGACCCACGTCAGCGGGTAATGCCCGAGCAGCACATCGCGCACCGACCCGCCCCCCAGTGCCGTGACGCAAGCGATCAACACCACACCGAACCAGTCCATGCCACGACGCCCTGCAGACAGGGCGCCGGTCATGGCTTCGGTGGTGATGGCGATCAGGTAGAGCATCAGCAGCATGGTGGCGATCCTTACAAAAAGGCGCGCAGTCTACTCACTTCACCAAAGCCCACAACCCCTGTAGGAGCTGCCGCAGGCTGCGATCTTTTGACTTTGGTGTTCAAGATCAAAAGATCGCAGCCTGCGGCAGCTCCTACACAAGGACCGTGGGCCGTATCAGAACTTGATGAAATGCTTGCGGTAGTGCTGCAACTCGGCGATGGATTCGCGGATGTCGTCCAGGGCCAGGTGGGTGCTGCCTTTCTTGAAGCTGTCACGCACGTCCGGTGCCCAGCGCGCAGCCAGCTCTTTGAGCGTGGACACGTCGAGGTTGCGGTAGTGGAAGAAACTTTCCAGGGATTTCATGTGGGTATAAAGGAAGCGCCGATCCTGACAGATGCTGTTGCCGCAGATCGGCGATTTGCCCTTCGGCACCCACTTCTCCAGGAATGCGATGGTTTGTGCTTCGGCTTCGGCCATGCTGATGCGGCTGTCGCGAACCCGCTGGGTCAGCCCGGAACCGCCGTGCTGACGGGTGTTCCACTCGTCCATGCCGGCGAGGATTTCGTCGCTGTGGTGAATGGCGATCACCGGGCCTTCGGCCAGGGTGTTCAGGTCACTGTCGGTGACGATGGTGGCCATTTCGATGATGACGTCGGTGTCCGGGTTCAGACCGGTCATTTCCAGGTCGATCCAGATCAGGTTCTGTGGGTTTTGCATGTTTGGCTCCTAGGCAATGCTGCGCAGTTTAGCCTAGGCCGGTAGCCGGGCGTGCTAAACTCGCGGCCGTTTTACCTAATCGCTGCATTCTTTATACGGAACACCCATGGCCAAACGCCAACTCAATCGTCGTCAAAACTGGCGCATCGAAAAGATTCAGGGCGAACGCGCTGCCCGCGCCGCCAAACGCGAGTCCTCGGCTGTCGAGGCGCTTGAGGGCGGCGATCTGGGCCCGGAACAGCACGGCCTGGTGATCGCGCACTTCGGCGTGCAGGTCGAAGTCGAAGCCCGTGATGGCGAACTGGCCGGCCAGGTGTTCCGTTGTCACCTGCGTGCCAACCTGCCGGCGCTGGTGACCGGCGATCAGGTGGTCTGGCGTGCCGGCAACCAGGGCATCGGCGTGATCGTGGCGCAACTGCCGCGCAACACCGAGCTGTGTCGCCCGGATAGCCGTGGTCAGCTCAAGCCTGTTGCGGCCAACGTCGACATGATCGTCATCGTGTTTGCACCGCTGCCCGAGCCCCACGCCAACCTGATCGACCGCTACCTGGTGGCGGCCGAGCATGCGGGCATCAAACCGTTGTTGCTGCTGAACAAGTTCGACCTGATCGACGACAACAACGCTCCTGCGCTGAATGCCTTGCTCGCGGTGTACCGCACCCTCGGCTATCCGGTGCTGGAAGTGTCGGCGCACCACGGCAACGGTATGGAGCAGTTGCAGAAGCAGCTGGACGGGCGTATCAGCGTGTTCGTCGGTCAGTCCGGTGTCGGCAAGTCATCGCTGGTCAACAGCCTGCTGCCGGAAGTCGAAACCCGCGTCGGTCCGTTGTCCGAACTGTCCGGCCAGGGCACTCACACCACCACCACCGCGCGGTTGTTCCACTTCCCCGGCGGCGGTGAGTTGATCGACTCCCCGGGTATCCGCGAATTCGGCCTGGGCCACGTCAGCCGTGCCGACGTCGAAGCTGGTTTCATCGAGTTCAACGATCTGCTCGGCACCTGCCGCTTCCGCGACTGCAAGCACGACCGCGAACCTGGTTGCGCGCTGCTCAAGGCCCTTGAAGACGGCCGCGTGCAGCAGCAACGGATGAACAGCTACCGCTCGATCATCGCCAGTCTGCCGGAAAACGGCTACTAAACAGACGTACCGGCCGCCCTGCCTTCAGCGGGGCGGCCGGTGGCTGGATCTTCCCCCGCTTAAACATCAGAACTTTCTGTAAGACGCGCGCACGCTCGCTTGTAGGGCATTTCTCTTTCCGCGCCGACACCTTGTGGCCGCCCTGTATTCACCTAAGTTCAAACCCTCTTCGCACTCCTGCGACACCGAGGGACACCCATGCAAACCTACCACCTGTTCATCAGCCACTCGTGGAACTACCCCGACGCCCACGACAATCTCGTACGCTTGCTCAACGCCTGGCCCGGTTTCACCTACAAGAATTTTTCGGTGCCACCGGACAACCCGATTGTCGGCGCGAAAACCGACAAACAACTTGAGGAGGCCATCGAAAACAAGATTCGCCCGTGTTCGGCGGTATTGATCATGGCCGGGATGTATTCCACCTACAGCAAGTGGATCAACAAGGAAATCGAGATCGCCAAGCGCATGGGCAAGGTGATCATTGCGATCAAGCCGTTCGGTGCCGAGCGCATTTCCACGGTGGTACGTGACGCGGCACATGCCGAATGTGCGTGGAACACCAACAGCATCATCGATGCGATTCGCCAGCATACGGCGGTGTAACCATGCGCAAGGGACTGTTTATCGGCATCAACGACTACACCCATGTATCGCGCCTGAGCGGTTGCAGCAATGACGCCATGGCCATGGCGTCCGTTTTGAAGACCGATGCCAATGGCGATCCGAACTTCAAGAACATCGTACTGACCTCCGCCGAGGACTACCTGAGCCGGGAAAAACTCGAAGACCAGATCCGCGAGCTCTTTGCCGGGGACTGCAACGTCGCGCTGCTGTATTTCGCCGGCCACGGCAGCTTCGATACCGACACCGACGAAGGCATGTTGATCCCGCAGGACTACAAGAGCGCCAAGGACGGGATTCGCCTCAGCGACATCCTCAACTGGGCGAGCAAGGCCACGAAGATCAAGAACAAAGTGATCATTCTCGATTGTTGCCAGAGCGGCTCGGCCGGCGAACTGCGCGCCTTGCGCAGTGAAGGCAGCGTGGTCGGCGAAGGCATGACCATCCTGACCGCCTGCAAAAAGGAAGAGCCGGCGATGGAGGGCGTGCAGCACGGCGTGTTCACCGGATTGCTGCTCCAGGCCCTGCACGGTGGTGCAGCGAACATCCTGGGCAAGATCACTCCCGGCAGCCTTTATTCGTTTGTCGACAATGCCCTCGACGCCTGGGAACAGCGTCCGGTGTTCAAGACTAACGTCTCGCAGTTCATTTCCCTGCGCGAAGTGTCGCCGCTGATCCCCAAGGAAATCCTGCGCAAACTCCCCGAATGGTTTGCCGAAGCGGAGTCGGTATACCCCCTCGCCCCCAGCTTTGAGCCCACCGAACCCGAGTTCAACCCTGAACACGGCGAAGTCTTCGCCCAACTGCAAAAGTGCAACCGCCACAGCCTGGTCGAACCGGTGGACGCCGAACACATGTACTACGCCGCCATCCACTCCACCGGCTGCCGCCTCACCGCCCTCGGCGCCTATTACCGCGAACTCGCGATCAAGGGACATTTCTGATGCCAGTGTTTATCAGCTACCGCCACATGGATCGCGCCCACGCGGTCAAAATCAACGGGCGCCTGATCCAGGCCAATATCAAGACCTACCTCGACGTACTGGATATCGAATCCCAGACCACCGATGACATCACCGGGGTGATCACCCGCAACATCAGCGAATGCACGCACCTGCTGGCGGTGGTGTCGGAGAAAACCGCGCTGTCCTGGTGGGTGCCGTTCGAAATCGGCGAGGCGACTATCACTAATCGGCGTATCTGCTCGTTCAAGACCGGCCCGACAGAGCTGCCGCTGTACCTCGATAAATGGCCGAAGCTGATCAGCGACCGGGACATCGAGTTCTTTATCGATGCCTATCGCAACGAAGCGACACTCAAGCGCTCGATGTCGCTGGAATCGGTGACCGGCAGCGAGTCGGTGCGCAGCGTCAACAAATCCAATGCGGATCGCTTTCACGCCGATCTCAAATCCCGAATCACCCGCGGCTTTTAACGTAGAAAACGCCGACAAAAAAGCCGACATCGCTGTCGGCTTTTTTGTCGGTCACTGCTTGGGCGGCTCACCCGGTTTCGGTGCCGGATCATCGAACAGGTTCAGACGCTCACGCAGTTCATGAGCCGGCAGAGGTTCCTTGTCCGCCGGCAACGCGTTCGGGTCGACCGGTGTAGACGGTGCGGCTCCCGGAGCAGCCGAACCTTGCGGCGCATCAGGAGCAGGCTCCGCCCCTTGCGAACCTTCGATCGCACGCTGGGCTTTCTTCGTCAGCACCACGATGTCGATACGGCGGTTAACCGGGTTGAACGGATGCTCGCGATCGAACAGGGCCGACGAGGCATAGCCGACCACGCGCGCCACCTGTGCATCCGGATAGCTGCCCGCCACCAGCGCACGCCGAGCGGCGTTGGCTCGGTTGGCAGAAAGCTCCCAGTTACCGAAATCACCGGTGCCGGTGTACGGCTTGGCATCGGTGTGGCCGCTGATGCTGATCTTGTTCGGCACCGCCTTGATGGTGTCGGCCATGGCCAGCAGGATGTCTTCGAAATACGGCTTCAGACGGGCTGAACCCGAGTCGAACATCGGGCGGTTTTCCGCGTCCATGATCTGGATTCGCAGGCCGTCCGGCGTGATTTCGAACAGGATCTGATCCTTGAACTTCTGCAGCTGCGGGTTTTCTTCGACCTTGTTCTGCAGCTCTTGCAGCAACAGCTCGAGGCGTTCTTTTTCGACCTGCTCGGCCATGCCTTCGACCTGGTCGGTATCGATGGTGACCTTGTCCGGCTGCGGCTGGGACTTCACTTCGGGGTTGAGGGTGTTTTCCGGCGCCAGGGTCGGCGTGCCGCCCAGATCGATGATGTACGGCGTACCGCTTTCGGAAAAGCCGATCGGGTCCTTGAAGTAACCGGCGATGGCAATCTTCTGTTCCGGCGTGGCGGTGGACAGCAGCCACAACACCAGGAAGAACGCCATCATCGCCGTGGCGAAGTCGGCGAAGGCGATTTTCCACGCGCCTCCGTGGTGCCCGCCAGCGATGCGCTTGACGCGCTTGATGATTATCGGCTGATTGTTTTCCATAACTTAACGACCGCGAACCGCTTGTTCCAGCTCGGCGAAGCTTGGACGGTGCGCCGGGTACAGCACCTTGCGCCCGAACTCCACGGCCAGCGATGGCGGCATGCCGGAAGCCGAAGCCACCAGCGAGGCCTTGATGGCTTCGTAGACGTTCAGTTCTTCCTTGGCATCGTGGGCCAGGGAATGGGCCAGCGGGCCGAAGAAACCGTAGGCGGCGAGAATACCGAAGAAGGTACCGACCAGTGCCGCACCGACGTGCAGGCCAATGGACTTCTGATCGCCCTCACCCAGCGAAGCCATGGTCACCACGATCCCCAGTACCGCCGCGACAATACCGAAACCGGGCATGGCGTCGGCGATGCCGTTCACGGCGTGGGATGGGTGTTCCAGGTCTTCCTTGAGGCTGAACAGTTCCATGTCGAACAAGCCTTCCAGCTCGTGCGGGGCCATGTTGCCGGAGGACATGATGCGCAGGTAATCGCAGATGAACGCGGTCATGCGCTCGTCCTTGAGGACCGTCGGGTACTTGGCGAAGATCGGGCTCGCGGCGGCATCTTCGATGTCGCCTTCGATGGCCATCATGCCTTCGCGGCGGCTCTTGTTGAGGATCTCGTAGATCAGGCCCAGCACTTCAAGGTAGAAGCCGTGATTGAAGCGCGAGCCGAACATGCTCAGGGACTTCTTGAGCACGTGCATCGTCATGTAGCCGGGGTTGGCCTGCAAGAATGCACCAAGGGCGGCGCCACCGATGATCATGACCTCGAAAGGCTGGATCAAGGCGGCAATCTTGCCGTGGGAAAGCACGTATCCGCCGAGCACGCTCGCGAATACGACGATGATGCCGATAATTTTAGCCATAGGTTAGGAGAGCACTTACTGAGTCGGGTTCAAGGTCATATTCGGAAGTTAAAAAATCTCTTCTTCTCCTTATCGGCAAAACTGCGCCAGACTATAGCCAGTTCAGGCGAAAAACTGATTTGACCCCATCCGGGCACAGGTAATGTTGACGATGATCGCCTCCCACCATGGTTAACGAAACGAACGTTCCAGCCCCGAAACCGACCACTCTCGAAGGCTGGGTCAAGCTTCTTGATGGCGTACGCCTGCCGGTTCCGCAAGCCAGCCACGACCGGGTCTGCAAGGCCATCCGTGACAATCGCAGCTCGCTGCGCGACATCGCTGACTTGATGCAAGGCAGTCCGGCCCTGGCCTTGAGCGTGATTCGCGAAGCCAACCGGCATACCCATGGCAGCATGACCGATCCTGCGGAAAACCTTGAAATTGCAATCAACCGCCTCGGCTTGAAGCGCACGGAAGAACTGCTCGCGCGCCTGCCCGCCGAACCCCGGTCCGAGATCCCCAAAGCCTTGCGTCAGCTGCAGATGATCAGCCAGCACGCCACGCAACAGGCCAACGGTTTTTTCGCCAGCCGCCTGGCGCGGCTGTGGCAGGACATCCACTGGGGCAGCCTGCTGTTTCTTTCGCCCCTGTGGCCGTTGGCGCTGACCCATCCAAAACTGCTCGAAGAATGGGAGTTGCGGGTCATCCACAAAGGCGAGTCCGCATGCAAAGTCGAAAAGCAATTGCTTGGCGTACGCCTGCTGGAGATCGGCCAGGCGATGGTGGAGATCTGGCGCTTGCCGATCTGGGTGCAGCAGGGCTATCGACTGCTGCTCACTGAACAGCGGGAACTGGTGAAAGTCCTGCGTATCGCCCGTGACAGCGAGCATCCACTGCGCCAGCAGAACCGTCTCGATGACGACCCGACCCTGCGCCGCTGGCTCAATCAACCGGCCAATACGGTATTGCTGGCCAATGGGCTGGCACTGTCGGCGCAACACGCCTGGGACAGCCCGCACAGTGAGCGCTGGCAATTCCTGACCAGCCTTTACCTGCAAATGCCGATGGACGAGGTGCAACAGCAACTGCACCAGCAAGCTGCCAACAGCGCACGCCAACACGCCATGCCCGACCTCTGGCACCCCGCCGAATCACTGATCTGGCCGTGGGGCATGAATCGTATCCACGCCGGGCTGCTGCCGGCATCGGCACCCACCGCCGAAGACCTGGCGAAGTGGCGCAAGCAATGTGCCGAATTGCTGGCCGAGCCGAGTCGCTTCACCAACGCCATGCACCTGACCATCGCCGCCCGGGACGCCCTCGCAGCCTGCGGCATGCGTCGGGTGATGATCCTGATGGCCGACCGCACCCAAGCCAACCTGCGCGCGCACCAGACGGCCGGTCTGCCGAAGGAAGCGGCCGGGTTGAACTTCGTGGTCAGCCAGAGCAACGTGTTGCAACGCCTGCTCGCGCAACAGGCCCAGGTGCGCCTGACGCCAGCCAACAACGCGCAATTCTCGGCGCTGCTGCCCAACAGCCTGCGTTCGCAGTTCAGCGGCGAACACCTGCTGCTACGCTCGCTGGTCAATAATGGCCGGGTGATCATGATCGTCGTGGCGGACCAGGGCGGCGGACCGTTTTCGGAAATTTCCGTACAGGCCTTCGGCAAAACCGCGCAGTGCATCGAGAAAGCCCTGCACAGCTTTAGCCACCGTGGCCAATAAGCTGCGCTACAATCCCCCCTTTTGTGCTCTGGAGACCTCACATGTCTGACTTCTCTGGCTTGCCGCTGGTGATCGAGCCGAGCGACTTGCTCCCTCGCCTCGACGCTCGCGAATTGATTCTGGTGGACTTGACCAGTGCCGCCCGCTACGCCGAAGGGCACATTCCCGGCGCGCACTTTGTCGATCCGAAACGCACGCAGCTCGGCCAGGCCCCCGCCCCGGGACTGATGCCCCCGCAGGCCGCACTCGAAACCTTGTTTGGTGAGCTGGGACACAACCCCGATGCGATCTATGTGGTGTATGACGACGAAGGCGGTGGTTGGGCCGGGCGCTTCATCTGGCTGCTGGATGTCATCGGCCACAGCAAGTACTACTATGTCGACGGCGGCCTGCCGGCCTGGCTGGCAGAAGGTTTGCCCATGTCGATCCAGATCCCGCCACCCGTGGGTGGCCCGGTTTCACTGACCTTGCACGATGAACCCACCGCCACCCGCGAATACCTGCAAAGCCGACTCGGCGCCGCCGACCTGGCAATCTGGGATGCTCGCGGCCCGCTGGAGTACTCCGGCGAGAAAGTCCTGGCAGCCAAGGGTGGCCACATTCCCGGCGCGGTCAATTTCGAATGGACCGCCGGCATGGATAAGGCACGTCAGCTGCGCATCCGCACCGACATGCCGCAGATCCTCGAACAACTCGGGATCAGCAAAGACAAAGAAGTGATTACCCACTGCCAGACCCACCATCGTTCTGGCTTCACCTATCTGGTGGCCAAGGCTCTCGGTTATCCGCGGGTCAAAGGCTACGCCGGCTCTTGGGGCGAATGGGGCAACCATCCCGATACCCCGGTAGAAATTTGAGATTTTTAAGGACCGTTAATGAACAAGCGTCTGTTTCTCCTCGGCCAGTACCTGCTGCCCCACAACTTGCTCTCGCGACTGGCCGGCTGCATCGCCGAATGCCGCGTGCGCTGGTTCAAGAATGCGTTCACCGCCTGGTTCGCCAAGCGTTATCAGGTGGACATGTCCCAGGCCCTGGTCGAAGACCTGACCGCCTACGAGCACTTCAACGCGTTCTTCACCCGTGCACTGAAAGACGGTGCCCGTCCGCTGGACGAAACCCCGGACGCGATCCTCAGCCCGGCTGACGGCGCGATCAGCCAGCTCGGCCCGATCGAGCACGGTCGCGTGTTCCAGGCCAAGGGTCACAGTTTCAGCGTGCTGGAACTGTTGGGTGGCGATGCGGCAAATGCTGCGCCGTTCATGGGCGGTGACTTCGCGACCATCTACCTGTCGCCGAAGGACTATCACCGCGTGCACATGCCACTGGCCGGCACCCTGCGCGAGATGGTCTACATCCCGGGTCGTCTGTTCTCGGTCAACCAGACCACCGCTGAAAACGTTCCGGAATTGTTTGCCCGCAACGAACGCGTGGCGTGCATTTTCGACACCGAGCGCGGGCCGATGGCCGTGGTGCTGGTGGGCGCAATGATCGTTGCATCGATTGAAACCGTCTGGGCCGGTCTGGTGACACCGCCCAAGCGCGAGTTGAAAACCTTCCGTTATGACGAAGCCGCACGCGCGCCGATCCACCTGGAAAAAGGCGCAGAACTGGGTCGCTTCAAGCTGGGTTCGACCGCTGTCGTGCTGTTCGGGCCGGATCAAGTGAAGTGGGCTGAAGAAATGACCGCCGGTACAGCGGTGCAGATGGGTCAGGGCATGGGCCTGCCGAAGGCCTGACCATTCCAGTAGGAGCCGGCTTGCCGGCGAATGTGCCAACGCGGTGTATCTGATACACCGCCTTCGCTGGCAAGCCAGCTCCTACGGGCTTATGCGTTTAGAGCTGCCCGTCGCGATCGCGGAAGCCCAGCAGATACAGCACGCCGTCCAGCCCAAGGGTCGAAATCGCCTGCTTGGCCGACTGTTTCACCAGCGGCTTGGCACGGAATGCCACGCCCAACCCGGCAATTGCCAGCATCGGCAGGTCGTTGGCACCGTCGCCGACCGCGATGGTCTGCTCCAAGCGCAAACCTTCCTTGTGCGCCAGTTCCTTCAGCAAATCGGCCTTGCGCTGCGCATCGACAATCGGCTCGACCGCCACGCCGGTGACTTTGCCGTCGACCACTTCCAGTTCGTTGGCAAACACGTAGTCGATACCCAGCTTGGCCTGCAATTGCTTGGCGAAGTAGGTGAAGCCGCCCGACAGAATCGCAGTCTTGTAACCCAGGCGCTTGAGTTCAGCGAACAGGGTTTCGGCGCCTTCGGTCAGGCGCAGCGAGGCACCGATGGAATCCAGCACATTGACGTCCAGACCTTTGAGCAAGGCCAGGCGCTCCTTGAAGCTGGCGCGGAAATCCAGCTCACCGGCCATCGCCCGTTCGGTGATTTCCGAAACCTTGTCACCCACACCGGCCGCCTTGGCCAGTTCATCGATCACTTCGGCTTCGATCAGCGTTGAATCCATATCGAACACCGCCAGGCGACGGTTGCGCCGGAACAGCGAATCTTCCTGGAAGGCGATGTCGACGTTCAGTTCCTGGGCAACGCTGAGGAATTCGGCACGCAGCGCCTGCGGGTCAGCCGCCTCGCCACGCACGGAGAACTCGATGCAGCCCTTGCCCTTGTCGGCCGGGGTGTCCAGCGGCATACGTCCGGACAGACGATCGATGTGATCAATGTTCAGGCCATATTTGGCGGTGATCGAACTCACGGCCTGCAACTGCCCGGCTGTCACCTTGCGGGTCAACAGGGTCACGATGTGGCGTTTTTTACCCTGGTTGCCGACCCACTGCTGGTAATCCTCTTCGGACACCGGCGTGAAACGCACCTGTTGATCGAGCTCGTACCCCTTGAACAGGATGTCCTTGAGCACGGACTTGCCTTGTTCGGTGTCGGGAATTTCAACCAGGATGCCGAACGACAAGGTGTCGTGGATCACCGCCTGACCGATGTCGAGAATGTTCACACCACCCTGGGCCAGAACGCCGGTAATGGCCGCAGTCAGACCCGGACGGTCGACTCCCGTGATGTTTATCAGGACGATTTCGCGCAAGGCGCACCCCCGCAGGTGGAAAAAAAACGCATTCTACCCACTTTCAGTGACCATCGGGCACCGTGAGCGCTTTGACGGCCTAGGGCCTGTCGCTATACTGCGCGTCAACTTCACGGACAAAAGAGCCGAGCTCAAGTGAACCGGCCCACGCCAGTAAAAACCGACAACTTCTTCCTGCTGATCTTCCGGGCACTGCGCCACCGCCGTGTACCGATTGCATTGCGCATCGCCAGCCATAACGTGATCCTGGTCGCCCTGGCCCTGGTCATCTATGCCGGTGTGATGGGCTTGCAGTTCAAGCAGGCCATGCACGAGCAGGCGGATGCGCTGGGCGAAAGCCTGACCACGCAGACGGCCACCTCGGCCACCGAGCTGTTGGTGTCCAACGACATCCTCAGCCTCAACGTGCTGCTCAACAACCTGACCAAGAACAAGCTGGTGGCGCATGCAGCCATCTACAGCATGGATAACCGCATCCTTGCCGAAGCCGGTCAGCGCCCCAAACACGGCCTGCTGGGCGAAGCCGAGGGCATCTACCAGAGCAAGATCACTTTTCAGGACGTGACGGCTGGCCAGCTGCGCATCAGCCTGGACATGGATCAGTTCCAGCAGCCGATGACCATCAGCCTGCAAAGCATGGGCATTCTGAGCGCCATCCTGCTGGCCCTGTCTTTGGCCCTGAGCCTGCGCATGGGGCGTTATCTCTCCACGCCGCTGCTGCAATTGCGGGTGTGGCTGCGCAACATCGATGAATACACCCCGGCCACCGACCGCCAGGACGAAATCGGCGACCTGGCGCGTCAGCTGCACGCCAACTTCGCCCCGGAGCCCGCCCCTGTGCCGGAACCGGAACCGGAATTCGACGACATGGATGACGAAGCCGACCCGGCCTTCGAAGTCCGCAACCTGCGCGATCCGAGTTTCGACGAGAGCAGCCCGGTAGCGGCGCTCAAGCCAGCGCCACGGCAGATCGTCAGCACCGTCGAAGACGACGATGATGAAGATGAAGACCCGTTCGCCGACCTGCGCGACGAATCGCTGGGCAGCAACCCGCAACCGGTCATTCGCCAGGCCACGCCGAGCGTGCCACAACACAGCGCGGTGCTGGCAGTGCAGCTGGGCTCCCAGGAACAACTGCGACGCCTGCCGCGGGCACGTCTTGAAGAACTGCTCGAACGCTATCGCGACTGCCTCGATCAGGCCGCGTCGCTGTATCAAGGCGAAGTGGAAACCTTGAACGATGGCAGCACCTTGATGCTGTTCCACACCGAAGACAGCGGCGACGATTACCTGACCAACGCCATTTGCTGTGGCGAGCTGCTGCGGGCTCTGGGCCACCAGTTGCAGATCGAAGTCGCGGACAGCGGCATCACCCTGCAATTGCAGCTGGGCCTGACCCTCGGTGACGAATTGTTCGGCCTGAGCCAGATCGACCTGCTGCTGACCGACCCCGCCCAGGACGCCCTGGCCCTGTCGCAACACAGCCGCAACCTGCTGCTGGTGGAGCGCAAGATCAGTGATGACGCCTTGATCCGCCAGCGCGCACGGATCCGCCCGATTGCCAGCCCTGAGGGCGCGTGCTGCGTGGAACGGTTGATGGAGCCGTATCCATCGATGCTTGAACGGCAATTGGCGCGGATGCACGAGCGTCGGGCGTAGGAGCTGCCGAAGGCTGCGATTTTTTAGCCTTTAAACCTGGAAGCCCGCAGATGAGCGATCGTCTGCGGGCTTTTTGTTGCCTGCTCTGACGCTTTCGCTGGCAAGCCAGCTCCTACAGGATCGGTGTAAGCCCACAACTTTGTGAACGACGTAAAACCTGTAGGAGCTGGCTTGCCAGCGAAGAGGCCAGCACAGGCGACAGGAATCCCTGGCCTGCAGAAACAACAAAGCCCGCACAGGGCGGGCTTTGTATGGGGAACAGCTTCAGTTCCGGGTCAGAAGCGGAACACTTCCATATCCGTCCGGACCGGCGCGGCCATCGGGATCTTAGGCTGCTTTTCCTGTTCTACCGCAGGTGCTGCCGCCTTGGCTGCCGGCTTGCGCGGGACCTCGGCGATCGGCGGCTGATTGGCCAGCGGCTTGAGCGCCACCGACAGCTGCTCGGCCAGGCGTTGCAGCAACACACCCTGAGCCTGGACCTGAGCCGCCGTACTACCGGCATGCTGCTCCTGCAAATGGATGATGCGGTTGTCGCGGACCTGCCCGCGACGGTCGATCAGGCGCCATTGCGCGTCGAGGACCGCCGGTTGTTTTTCACCCGAGTCCAGCCGCGTGATGGTCAGCAGTACCTGAACGTCCGGGGTGAAGCCCACTGTCGCCGGGGCCAGCACCACGCGCTGGCTGTCCAGGCGACCTGCGACCTGACGCAGCAGCAGCTGATCGATATCCGACGAAAGGCTGCCAGCCCAACGACCGTCGGTCGAGGCTTGCAGGCTGCCATCCAGCTGACGCTGCAACAGGGTTTCGCGTTGCAGGTAGTCGGCCACGGTGACCGGCCCCAACAATACCGCCATGCCCGCGTTCTGTGCGGGCTGAACCGGACTACCAGCGTCCAGTTGATACAACGACACCGGTTGGTGAACGCTGCAACCCGCCAGGCCAAGAACGCCGACGAGCAAAAGAATAAAAGGAAGGCGCAGAGCAGTCATCGTCCCATCCAAGTGATCGCTAAAAGGCTGATCACAGTGAAAATACTCAATAAATATGAAGAACGCGCGGCAATGCCGGCGCTTGAAAGGCCATATCATCCGTGAATATGCGTTCCGACTCCAGCGCAAAGCGCCGAACTACGGGTTAAATCGTAGATCGGCGCTTCTAAGTCGCCTAATTGAGGTTTTCGACGAGCAGCGCATCGACCCTCTGGAAGCCACGCGGCAACTTATTGCCACGACGGCCACGTTCACCCTTGTAGTGTTCGAGGTCGTCCGCTTTCAGTGACAAGGTCCGTTTCCCGGCCTGCAACACCAATGTTGCACCGTCCGGCAATACAGCGATGTCCGTCACGAACTCTTCGCGACTGGCCACTCGCTCACCGGGAATCCCGATGATCTTGTTGCCTTTGCCCTTACCTAATTGTGGCAGGTCGCTGATTTTGAAGATCAGCAGGCGACCTTCGGTCGTCACCGACGCCAGCCAGTTCTGCTCACGATCGGCCACTGGGCGCGGCAGCATGACTTTGGCGTTGTTCGGCAGGCTCAGCAGGGCCTTGCCCGCCTTGTTCTTGGCCTGCAGGTCTTCACCCTTGACCACAAAACCGTAGCCGGCGTCGGAGGCTATCACATACAGCGCATCGTCTTCCGGCATCAGCACGCATTCGAAACTCGCTCCCGGCGGTGGCGTCAGGCGACCGGTCAGCGGTTCGCCCTGGCCACGGGCCGACGGCAAGGTGTGGGCGGCCACTGAATAACTGCGGCCGGTGGAGTCGATAAACACCGCGAACTGGTTGGAGCGTCCGGCTGCCAGCGCCTTGAATCCGTCCCCGGCCTTGTAGGAAAGCCCAGTGGCGTCGATTTCGTGGCCTTTGGCGGAGCGAATCCAGCCTTTTTCCGACAAAACGACCGTCACTTTCTCGTTCGGCAGCAGATCGTGCTCGGTCAGGGCCTTGGCTTCGGCGCGCTCGACAATAGGCGACCGACGGTCATCGCCGTAGGTTTCCGCGTCCTTGATCAGTTCGCTGCGCACCAGTTTTTTCAACTTGGCTTCGCTGCTGAGCAGGGCTTGCAGCTTGGCTTGTTCCTTGAGCAGTTCATCCTGCTCGGCACGCAGCTTCATCTCTTCCAGTCGCGCCAACTGACGCAAACGGGTGTCGAGGATGTATTCGGCCTGGATTTCGCTGAGGGCGAAGCGCTCGATCAGCGCGGCTTTCGGGTGCTCCTCGGTGCGGATGATGTGGATCACTTCATCCAGGTTGAGGTAGGCAATCAACAAACCGTCCAACAGGTGCAGGCGACGCTCGACCTTGTCGAGGCGGAATTGCAGGCGGCGACGCACGGTCTGCACCCGGAACTCCAGCCATTCGACCAGCAGCGCCCGCAGGTTTTTCAGTTGCGGCTTGCCGTCCAGGCCAATGATGTTGACGTTGACCCGGTAGCTCGACTCCAGCTCGGTGCTGGCGAACAGGTGCTGCATCAGCGCATCGTGGTCGAAGTTTTTCCGCGCGCCCGGAATGATCACGATCCGGCACGGGTTTTCGTGGTCGGATTCGTCACGCAAGTCGGCAATTTGCGGCGCCTTGGACGGCTTGGCCTGCATCATCGCGGCGATCTGTTCCAGCACCTTGGCGCCCGAGACCTGGTGCGGCAGTGCGGTGACGATGATGTCGCCGTCTTCAATGTGATACACGGCACGCATGCGCACCGAACCACGACCGGTTTCGTAGATCTTCAGCAGGTCGGCGCGCGGGGTGATGATTTCCGCTTCGGTCGGGTAGTCCGGGCCCTGGATGTGTTCGCAGAGCTGTTCGACCGTGGCCTTGGGCTCATCGAGCAAACGCACGCACGCCGTGGCGACTTCCCGCAGGTTGTGCGGCGGAACGTCGGTGGCCATGCCCACGGCGATACCGGTGGTGCCGTTGAGCAGAATGTTCGGCAGACGGGCCGGCAAGACCAGCGGTTCGTCGAGGGTACCGTCGAAGTTCGGGCCCCAATCAGCCGTGCCCTGGCCCAGTTCGCTGAGCAGCACTTCGGAATAACGCGACAACCGCGCTTCGGTGTAACGCATGGCGGCGAAGGACTTGGGATCATCCGGCGCACCCCAGTTGCCCTGGCCGTCGACCAGCGTGTAGCGATAGCTGAACGGCTGGGCCATCAGCACCATGGCTTCGTAGCAGGCCGAATCGCCGTGAGGGTGGAACTTGCCGAGCACGTCACCGACGGTACGCGCCGACTTCTTGTGCTTGGAATCGGCGTCCAGCCCCAACTCGCTCATCGCATAAATAATGCGGCGCTGTACCGGTTTCAGACCGTCGCCGATATGCGGCAGGGCACGGTCCATGATCACGTACATGGAGTAGTTGAGGTAGGCATTTTCGGTGAAGTCAGCCAGCGAGCGGCGTTCTACACCGTCCAGGCTGAGATCAAGGGAGTCGCTCATGCGGGCCTCATCGGTTCGTTGTCTGGCGCAGCAGCATGGTGCCACCGCGCTGGGTAAATTCAAGTTTGCTCAGTGCGCTCATGCCGAGCAACACCTGATCGCCATGCAGCCCCGGGGCCACCAGTGCGCGTACATCCCGCAGCACGATGTCGCCCAGTTGCAGGCGTTCGATACGGGTGCGATAGCCCTGGCTCAGGCCATTGGCCGTGCTCAGGGTCACGCCGAATCCTTCTTCGAGCTTCAATCGCCTGGCCAGATCCAGAGGGATCGATACATCGGTCGCCCCGGTATCGAGCATGAAGTCCACCGGCTGACCGTTGATCTGACCGCTGGCGACAAAATGCCCCTGCACATTGCTGGCCAGTTTCACCTCAATGAAACCTTCGCCCTGCTCCGAACTGACCACCACATTCGGATTTTGCTGACGCGCTTCCCACTGGCCGAAAAACCGCGTGGCCAGAAACAGCGCCGCACACCAGGCCAGCACCATGAACACCCGGCCGATGCGCTGCCCTGGGGTTTGTTGTCTCACGGCTTGGCACTCCAGCCACCTTCCGGTGCAGCGAAGCGCCAGACCACCGGACGGACTTCGCCATCGGCACGCGCGCCAAAATTGTTGTCGACACCGACCCAGGCGCCATCGGCATCCACGATCAATGCTTCTTCCAGTCCGTAGCTCTGTGGATAACGACGGTTTTCCTGCAACAACTCGGCGGCGTACGACCAGCAGCGCTCGACCTTGGCCGTCTGCGGATCCCGGCGGCAGATCTGGTAGGCGTTGCGTTCAAGGGTGAACAGCTTGCCGTTGAACAGTGACAGGTCAGAGAAGTCCCGCGGCACGGCTTTGGCATGGGGAAACTGCTCGGGCTGCATTTCCATGCCCGCCTCGCTCAGCAGCACGCAACCACCGTCGCAATCCCACAGGGTCTGTTTGCGCTTGATCATCAGCAGTCCGCGGCCTTGCCGCTCGGCGGCGAACCACAACTGATCGCCTGCCGGATTGACCGCCAGCCCTTCGAACAACGCATTGAACTGCAACAGCAGGCCTCTGGCCCGTGCCTCGCGAACCAGCATCGGCGAGATCTTCAGCCAGGCGGCGGGCCCCGTTGGCGGCACTTGCAAGACAGCAGCATGGCCTTCGCTGACGATGTAGCGATTGCCGGCGCTGTCGCAGGTGATGCCTTCAAAGTCCAGATCACCGCCACGCACGAAAGAAGCCCCCCAGACGCGAGACTTCAGCCCCCAGGGCAAGCCGCTGTCAGGCACTGGCGGTGCGTTGATGTGCACCGTTTCAGCCTGCCAGACAGATTCGCTGGTATCCAGGCGGTAGATCTGATTATCGTCGCGGTCGGAAACCGCCCACAGATCATTGCCGCACTGCGCCAGCCCGGACAGGTTGCCGCCGCGCATGCCGTCGACGACATGTTCGGACAACAGGCGCAACTGTAGCGCCGGCTCGGCGGATACCATGTTCGACGTCAGCAGCAACCCACAGGCCAGGGCAAAGCCCAGGCGCATCAGCCCAGAACCTCGGCCAGGTTGCCCTTGGACTCCAGCCAGGTCTTACGGTCGCCGGCGCGCTTCTTCGCCAGCAGCATGTCCATCATTTCCGAGGTCGCCTCGAAATCTTCCAGGGTCAACTGCACCAGACGCCGGGTGTTCGGGTCCATGGTGGTCTCACGCAGCTGCGGCGGGTTCATTTCACCCAGGCCCTTGAATCGGGTGACCTGCGGCTTGCCGCGCTTCTTCTCGGCCACCAGGCGATCGAGGATGCCATCGCGTTCGGCTTCATCGAGGGCGTAGTAGATCTCTTTGCCCAGATCGATGCGGTACAACGGCGGCATCGCGACGTAGACGTGACCGGCATCCACCAATGGGCGGAAATGCTGGACGAACAAGGCGCACAGCAAGGTCGCGATGTGCAGACCGTCGGAGTCGGCGTCGGCGAGGATGCAGATCTTGCCGTAGCGCAGCTGGCTGATGTCCGCCGCGCCCGGATCGACACCGATGGCCACGGCAATGTTGTGCACTTCCTGGCTGGCCAGCACTTCGCTGCCGTCGACTTCCCAGGTGTTGAGGATCTTGCCGCGCAATGGCAGGATCGCCTGGAATTCCTTGTCCCGCGCTTGCTTGGCGGAACCGCCGGCGGAATCACCTTCCACCAGGAACAGTTCGGAACGCATCGGGTCTTGCCCGGCACAATCAGCCAACTTGCCTGGCAGCGCCGGGCCTTGGGTAATGCGTTTGCGCTCGACCTTCTTGCTGGCCTTGAGGCGACGGCCGGCGTTGTTGATCGCCAGTTCCGCCAGCAGCATGCCGGTTTCCGGGTTGGCATTGAGCCACAGGCTGAACGCATCCTTGACCACACCGGAGACGAACGCCGCCGCTTCACGAGAAGACAGCCGCTCCTTGGTCTGGCCGGAGAATTGCGGTTCCTGCATCTTCATCGACAGCACGAAGGCAATGCGCTCCCAGACGTCTTCCGGCGCCAGCTTCACGCCACGCGGCAGCAGGCTGCGGAATTCGCAGAATTCACGCATGGCGTCGAGCAGGCCTTGACGCAAACCGTTGACGTGGGTGCCGCCCTGGGCTGTCGGGATCAGGTTGACGTAGCTTTCCTGGACCGCGTCGCCACCTTCGGGCAGCCACAGCAGCGCCCAATCCACCGCTTCTTTATTACCGGCCAGGCTACCGCAGAACGGCTCGTCCGGCAGGCGCTCGAATTCGCTGACCGCATCCACCAGGTAGGAACGCAGGCCGTCTTCGTAATGCCATTCGACTTTCTCGCCGGTGGCCTTGTCTTCAAAACTGACCAGCAGCCCCGGGCACAACACGGCCTTGGCCTTGAGCACGTGCTTGAGGCGACTGATGGAGAATTTCGGGGAGTCGAAGTATTTCGGATCCGGTGCGAAGAACACGCTGGTGCCGGTGTTGCGCTTGCCGACCGTACCGACGATTTCCAGCTCGGTGGCCTTGTAGCCATCCTTGAAGGTCATCTGGTATTCGTTGCCGTCACGCTTGACCCGCACCCGCACTTCGGTGGACAAGGCGTTGACCACGGAAATACCCACACCGTGCAGACCGCCGGAGAACTGGTAGTTCTTGTTGGAAAACTTGCCACCGGCATGAAGCTTGGTGAGGATCAACTCGACGCCCGAAACACCTTCCT
Organism: Pseudomonas sp. P1_C12; assembly: GCF_056406435.1. NCBI lineage: Bacteria > Pseudomonadati > Pseudomonadota > Gammaproteobacteria > Pseudomonadales > Pseudomonadaceae > Pseudomonas > Pseudomonas sp. P1_C12. Next base: position 186,164 of record NZ_JBFUAE010000007.1, read on the forward strand.
CGGGGTGAATGTCCACCGGCATGCCACGGCCGTCGTCGCTGACTTCCAGGGAATGGTCGGCATGCAGGATCACTTGCACCGATGTGGCATGCCCGGCCAAGGCTTCGTCGACACTGTTGTCGATGACTTCCTGGGCAAGGTGGTTCGGCCGACTGGTGTCGGTGTACATGCCGGGGCGCTTGCGCACCGGGTCGAGGCCCGAGAGGACTTCGATGGCGTCTGCGTTATAAGAGCTAGCGCTGGGAGTGGCCATGGGGTCTCGTCGTCAGTGTTCGGTGAAAAAAGAATTCATGGGGCTATCGCTCACAATGCGGTGAAATCGATTGCCTGATACAAATCGGCGCCAATGCCGGCAAAACTCAGCATGGCCGGCAGTTGCGTGGCAAAACCCTGGAAACTGTGGTCGCCGCCGGCCTGAATGCGCAAGGCACAGGCCCGGTAATACTGCTGGGCGAGGCGATAGTCCAGCGTTTCGTCCCCGGTCTGCAACCATACCTGATAACGCTGTGGATCCTGGGGCACCGGCACTTCCAGTTCGGCCAGGGCCGCCACGTGGTCGTGGGTCATTTCCCAGGTCTCTTCGGTATACAGGTTTTTCTGTGTCCCCAGAAAGCCGTCGAACATCCGGTGCGGGCTGACGGCAGGGTTGATCAACAGGGCTTTCAAGCCAAGGCGCTCGGCCAAGTGAGTGGCATAGTAGCCGCCGAGCGAGCTGCCGACCAGCAGTGGCCGCCCCAGCTCGGCAATCGCCTGCTCCAGTTGAGCAATAGCCTGGCGCGGGTGATGGTGCAACGCTGGAACGCGCAAGTGTTCGCTCAGGCCCAAGCGCTCCATCACGTCGATCAACTGGCAGGCCTTCTTCGACAACGGCGAGCTGTTGAAGCCGTGGACATAAAGGATCGAACCGGACATTTGAGTTCCCTGTGCGTCGGCTAAAAGAGGCGGAGTTTACGGGATTTATCAGTAGCCGTTGGAACCGTAATCCACAGTGAAATCGAACCCGGTGACCCGCTCCACCCCGGTTTCCAGCCGCCCGTCGGGCAGCAGTCGCAACCAGCGATAGCCCGGTGCCTGTTCGCCGACCTTGAAATCCTCGCTGCCCGGTTCGAACTGGATGCAAGTCGAGGGCGAGGCGATCAGACGCACGCCGTTACGTAATTGATCGATTTCCTGGTGCACATGTCCCCACAGCACGGCACGCACTTGTGGAAAACGATCCAGCACTTCAAAAAACGCCTCGGGATTGCGCAGACCGATAGGCTCCATCCACGCGCAACCAATCGAAACCGGGTGATGGTGGAAGCACACCAGATGATGACGCTCCGGCGCTTCGCTCAACGCGCGGGCGAGCAGCTGCAACTGTTCATCCTCCAAATAACCCGGCACCGAGCCTGGCACGGCCGAATCAAGCAACGTGACCCGCCAGTTGCCGATATCCACCACCGGTTCGAGCAAAGCACTCTGCACCGCGGCCTCGGCCATGATCTGCGGCTCATCGTGATTACCGGGAATCCAGCGCGCCGGCGCATCGAGCTGGCGCGTCATGTCACGAAATTGCCGGTAGGACTCCAGCGTCCCGTCCTGGGACAGATCACCCGTTGCCAGGATCAAGTCAATCTGCGGCTGTTGCGCGCGCACCAGCTCGATGACCTTCTGCAGGCTGTCGCGGGTATTCATGCCCAGCAACGCGCCGTCCGCTTCGGCAAACAGATGGCTGTCGGAGAGTTGCACCAGCAACGCCGGATCGGCGGTGGTCAATGTGGATACGCTCGGCAAGGCGTTCTCCCAGGGCGTGATCACGGGGATGGGTAAGTGCCGCAATTATGCTGGGGGACGATCGAAAGGGGAAACCTGTGAACCTGACATAGTTCACAACTGCGCTTCACAACTAACGTACTACTTCGTATTCATGCCCCAGCGCCAGGCAATGGCTCAGCCATTCGCCCAGAAACATGTTCAACTGGGCCTTTTCGTCCGGCTGGTGCATCGAGGCGTTCGGGTAAGGATAGATGCCGCGAAAGCGTCGTGCATGTTCGGCGCTGACCACTTCGGCCATGCGCGCGTCGTGATAGACCTGCACTTCCAGTTGCGGCACCGGCAGCCAGGGCAGGCTGTGTTCCTGACGCACTTGCAGGGTCGTGGTGTAAGGACAGGTCAGCAGCACTTCCAGCGCCAGTACGCCGAGCATCTGGTCGCCATGGGTCACGGCGATGCGCCGCGCGGCAGGCTCGCTGCGCATGTCCGGCAGCAGTCGCATCAGGCGTGCGTAGTTCGCCTCGCAGGACGCTTGCAGCCCCACCAGGTCCACCCGATAGCGATCGCGCAGCTTGTTTACGACCATAACCCCCTCACTTCAACGCGGTTCAAAGCCAGCCATTGCAAGGCAATGATGCTCGCCGCGTTGGCAATACGTCCATCGCGTACGGCTTGCAGGGCATCTTCGAAAGCCCAGACCGTGACGCGAATATCTTCTGCCTCTTCCTCCAGCCCATGCAGGCCGCCAACCCCGGTAGTGTCGCAACGCCCCAGGTACAGATGCACGAATTCGTTGCTGCCGCCCGGCGATGGAAAGTATTTGAGCATCGGCCAGAGCGCCCCGATTTCCAGCCCAGCTTCCTCCTGCGCTTCGCGGTGAGCAACTGCTTCCGGCACTTCATCCTTGTCGATCAGACCAGCGACCAGTTCGATCAGCCACGGATTGTCGGTCTTGCCCATGGCACCGACGCGAAACTGCTCGATCAGCACCACTTCATCGCGCTGCGGATCGTATGGCAGCATGCAGACCGCGTCATGGCGAACGAACACTTCACGATTGATCTCGCGGCTCATGCCCCCGGCGAACAATTCGTGGCGCAAGTGCACGCGTTCGAGTTTGTAGAAGCCCTCGTAGCACTTTTCGCGCCGCACGATATCAACGGCGGTCGGAATGGCGTTGGCAAAATCCGTCATGACAATCCTCTTTTACTGCAAATCCTGTTCGAGGCTGCTTTTTTTCCTGGGCCTCGACTTCGCGCCATCCTAACGCGCCCGTGACGTTTGATGCAGCCCCTTTCCCGTCAGCGGGATGGACGGTGAGGGCGAAACCCACTCTAATTAGCTTAGTGGCGAACTGACTGCTTTGTTGAGAGTCGAAGCCGGTAACTTTTTGCCTTCCCCTGTTTCAGAAAGGACGCTCATGTCGCTTTTCAAAATCGCCTCCGTGGCCGCTATCGCCCTGACCCTGGGCGCTTGCGCGAGCCTGTTCCAGCCCAACTACCGGACGCCGCTGGAAACCACCCGCGACGCCTCCGAGCAACTCAAGCCCGGTTGCAGCAACCCGGATTGCCCGCTGGTCAACATCGACACCCTGCACTTTCCGGCCGAGCCTGCACTGGACGGCATCATCGAAAAACGCCTGCTGCAAATGACCCGCACCTCGCCCGACGCGCCGGTCGCTCCGACCCTGGCGGCCTATCGCGAAGAATTTTTGCGCACCGCCGGCCCACGCAACAGCAGTTATCTGCAGGCGAAGGTACGTGAGCAGCATGACGGCTTGGTGATAGTCGAATTGTCCAGCTACCTGGACACCGGCGGTGACCACGGCACCGCAGGTCGAGGTTTCATCAACTATTCGCGCCAGCAGCATAAAGTGCTGACGTTGTCGGACATGCTGGTGCCAGGACAGGAAGACGCGTTCTGGAAAGCCGCGCAGGTGGCGCACAACAGCTGGTTGATCAGCACCAAACTCGATCAGGAACCGGAGTTCGTGAAGAGCTGGCCGTTCCAGAAAACCCGGAACGTGGCGCTGACCTACGGTGGGGTGATCCTCAAGTACGAAACCAGCACCATCGCGCCTTACGCGCTGGGCCACGTCGAACTGAAGATCCCCTACCCTCGCCTGAACGGCATCATCAAGCCCGAGCTGTTTCCCGGCCGTAACTGAAGGCCCGGCCCAGCACTAGCTGGAGCAACCCTGCCACTACCAGTGCCGGCAGGGTTGCACCGACATCCGGATACAGGTTGGCCAACAAATGATAGGTGCTGACCCCGCCCAGCCAGGCGAGCAGTGCCGGCCAGCGCAATGCGGCCGAGGCCACCTGGGCGCTACGCTTGCGCAGGATGAAGTGGTCAACCAGCACCACGCCGAACAACGGCGCAAACACCGAACCGATCAGCAGCAGGAAGTTCTGGTACTGGGCCAACGGGGCCAGCAAGGCAATCAGCGTGCAGATAACGCCGATGGCCAGGGCCAGGTGTTCGACTTTGGCGCGCAGCAGAATCCCGCTGGACACCGCCGCCGAGTGAATATCGGCAAAGGCGTTTTCCGATTCATCCAGCAGAATCAGCAGCAGCGGAATCCCCAGGCCGGCCCCGGCCAGCGCCAGTAGCAAGGCATTGACTTCACCGCTCGGCGCGAACGCCAGGGTGTAGGCCACGCCCAGGCTCATCAGCCAGAAATTACCGATGAAGAAACCGATGGCGGTGCCACCGAAGACATTTTTCGCCCGTTTGCCAAAGCGCGAGTAGTCGGCGATCAGCGGCAACCACGACAGCGGCATGGCAATGGCGATGTCGAAACCCACGGCAAACGGCATCGAACCGTCACCGGCCTGGGCCCACAACGCGGCCAGGTCGGCCTTGGCGAACAGGTTCCAGGTCAGCCAGGTGCAGGCGGCCAGCAACAGCCAGATACCCCATTTGCGCAGGATCTGCCGGACGAAAGTCAGCGGACCGCTGACCGCCAACAGAGTCGCCAGGGCGCCGAAGACTAGCGTCCAGATCAGCGGATTCGACAGCAGACTGCCTTCGCTGAAGGCCTTCGCACCCAGCAGGCTGGCGGCATCGCGCATGACGATGATTTCGAACGAACCCCAGCCGATCAATTGCAGCAGGTTCAGCACCGCCGGCAGGCTCGCGCCCTTGACGCCGAGGCTGAGCTTGAGCGCGGCCATCGACGACAGGCCGGTGTCACTACCGATCACCCCGACCGCCGCCAGCAGCAGAACGCCGACCAGGGTGCCCAGAAAAATCGCCAGCAATGAACCGGAGAGGCCCAGGCCCGGTGCCAGCAATGCACCGGTTTGCAACACCATCAGGCCGATGCCGAGGGAGAACCACAAGGAAAACAGGTCGCGGCCACCGAAGACACGTTTGTCGGTCGGCACCGCGATGTCAGGGGAATAAGTGCTGGGTTGAATGCTCAAGGGTGTTATCTCAGAGGGGCATTTGTTGTTGTGTAGATCGCTATCGCCAGCAGGCTGGCTCCCACAGGGGACATGTGAACGCCACAGATCCAATGTGGGAGCCAGCCTGCTGGCGATGGGGCCTGTGCAGGCCCCACCCTTTCAGGTCAGATCAAACTTTCTGGTAAAGCTGACTGCCTTCCTGCTTGAAGCGCTCGGCCTGTTCGGCCATGCCCTGGGCGACGTCCACGTCGACCGCTTCGATCCGTTGGTTGGCCGCATACTCGCGGACTTCCTGGGTGATTTTCATCGAGCAGAATTTCGGCCCGCACATCGAGCAGAAGTGCGCGACCTTGGCCGAATCCTTCGGCAGGGTTTCATCGTGATACGAACGGGCGGTGTCCGGATCGAGGCCCAGGTTGAACTGGTCTTCCCAACGGAATTCGAAACGCGCCTTGCTCAAGGCATTGTCGCGGATCTGTGCGCCCGGGTGCCCCTTCGCCAGATCGGCGGCATGCGCGGCGATCTTGTAGGTGATGATCCCGGTCTTCACGTCATCCTTGTTCGGCAGACCCAGGTGCTCCTTCGGCGTCACGTAGCAGAGCATGGCGCAACCGAACCAGCCGATCATCGCCGCACCGATGCCGGAGGTGATGTGGTCGTAACCCGGCGCGATGTCGGTGGTCAGCGGGCCGAGGGTGTAGAACGGCGCCTCGTCGCAGCACTCCAGCTGCTTGTCCATGTTCTCTTTGATCAACTGCATCGGCACGTGGCCCGGGCCTTCGATCATGCACTGCACGTCGTGCTTCCAGGCGATCTTGGTCAGCTCGCCGAGGGTCTCCAGTTCACCGAACTGCGCTTCGTCGTTGGCGTCGGCAATCGAGCCCGGACGCAGGCCATCGCCCAGCGAGAAGCTGACGTCGTAGGCCTTCATGATTTCGCAGATGTCTTCGAAATGGGTGTAGAGGAAGTTCTCTTTGTGGTGCGCCAGGCACCACTTGGCCATGATCGAACCGCCACGGGAGACGATGCCGGTCACGCGCTTGGCGGTCATCGGCACGTAGCGCAGCAACACGCCAGCGTGGATGGTGAAGTAGTCGACGCCCTGCTCGGCCTGTTCGATCAGCGTGTCGCGGAACAGCTCCCAGGTCAGGTCTTCGGCGACGCCATTGACCTTCTCCAGTGCCTGATAGATCGGCACGGTACCGATCGGCACCGGCGAGTTACGGATGATCCATTCGCGAGTTTCGTGAATGTGCTTGCCGGTGGACAAGTCCATGACCGTGTCCGAACCCCAGCGAATGCCCCAGGTCAGTTTCGCCACTTCTTCTTCGATGGACGAACCCAGGGCGCTGTTGCCGATGTTGCCGTTGATCTTCACCAGGAAGTTACGGCCGATGATCATCGGTTCCAGTTCGGTGTGGTTGATGTTGGCCGGAATGATCGCGCGACCGCGGGCGATCTCTTCACGGACGAATTCCGGGGTGATGATTTTCGGTACGCTGGCGCCGAAGCTGTGGCCGGCGTGTTGCTGGTCCAGCAGGCCGGCGGCGCGGGCCACTTCGAGCTTCATGTTTTCGCGGATGGCGACGTATTCCATCTCCGCGGTGATGATGCCTTTGCGGGCGTAGTGCATCTGGCTGACGTTGGCACCCGGTTTGGCGCGGCGCGGGTTGTTGACGTGGGCGAAGCGCAGCTTGGTCAGCTCCGGATCGGCAAGGCGCTCCTGGCCGAAATTCGAGCTCAGGCCGCTCAGGCGCTCGGTATCGCCGCGGGATTCGATCCACGGCGAACGCACGTCGGCCAGGCCTTTGCGCACATCGATGATGATATTGGGGTCGGTGTACGGGCCCGAAGTGTCATACACCACCACCGGTGCGTTGACCTCGCCGCCGAAGTCGGTCGGCGTCACGTCGAGGCTGATTTCGCGCATCGGCACGAGGATGTCCGGGCGAGTGCCCTGAACATAGATTTTTTGCGAGCGGGTAAACGGCTGAACCGATTGCTGATCGACCTTGGCCGAGTCACTCAGGTTGGTGGCGATTTTTGCTTTTGTAGTCATCACGGGCTCTCCAGACACACATCCAGGCAGTGGATTTTTGTCGGAGCGAACCTGTAAACGAATGGACGCACGGGCGCTGGGAAAACCAGCTGTGCTGTGCTCAGTGCTCGAGGGGTGTTCGATTGTCGAACAACATCCCGGACGAAGCACAAGAGGACTCGCCGGGTGACGAGAAATCTTGTTCCCTACGCAGGCGCTAACCTGATCAGGTTCAACGGGATCCGAAATTATTCGATCTCAGCCTCATAGCAAGGCACCCCGACAAGAACCCGGCCAGTCTAGACACAACTGGCAAAGAACGCCAACCCCACGGCAAATACCATGATGAATGGCGTAATTACACGCAGTATCAGGATTGTTGCAGCCCCAATGCACAACTACACTCGCTACGCTGAGCCGGCATTGACGCTGTCAAAGCGGGGCCTTAGCCTTGGCGCTCAAATTACCTTCGTAATATCAATTCTAGGGATCGTCTATGCTGCGCAAACTCTCACTGGCCCTTGCCGTGTCTTGTGCGTCCAACGGAATGGCCTGGGCAGCAGATGCGCCCTTATCGACCAAGACGGACCTGGTCAGCGTTTATCAGGAAGCCGTCAACAACAACGCCGATCTGGCGGCTGCCATCGCCCAATACGGCGCGCAGAAGGAAGTCGTACCCCAGGCCCGCGCCGGGCTGCTGCCGAACCTCTCGGGCGGCGCGAATATTTCCGAGGTGCGTACGGATCTCGATCAGCCGTCCGCCACGTCCAACCGCGATGCTCATTCCTACCAGGCCACTTTGGCGCAGCCGCTGTTCCGGGCTGATCGCTGGTTCCAGTTCCAGGCCGCCAAGGAAGTCAACGAACAGGCCGCCCTGCAACTCTCGGCGACCGAGCAAAACCTGATCCTGCAAACCGCTGACAGCTATTTCAACGTGCTGCGCACCCAGGACAACCTGGCCTCGACCAAGGCCGAAGAAGCGGCGTTCAAACGCCAGCTCGATCAATCCAACGAGCGTTTCGATGTTGGTCTCTCGGACAAGACCGACGTATTGAACTCACAAGCCAGCTACGACACCGCACGTGCCAACCGCATTGTTGCGCAGCGCCAGGTGGACGACGCCTTTGAAGCATTGATCACCCTGACCAATCGCCAGTACAACTCGATCTGGGGCATCAGCCATAACTTGCCGATCCTGCCGCCAGTACCGAACGACGCCAAGGCCTGGGTCGAAACGGCGGGCAGGCAGAACCTCAATCTGTTGGCCAGCAACTATGCCGTCAGCGCCGCCGAGCAGACCCTCAAGCAACGCAAGTCCGGGCACTTGCCAACGGTTGACGCGATAGCCAAGTACGAGAAAGGCGACAACGACGCACTGGGCTTCAGCAACCCGAACAACCAGCCCCTGCCGTACGGTGGCAACGTCGAGCAAACGACCGTTGGCCTGCAACTGAACATCCCGATCTACAGTGGTGGTTTGATCAACTCTCAGGTGCGTCAGTCCTATGCACAATTGGACCAGACCGAGCAGCAACGCGAATCCCTGCGCCGCAGCATCGTGGAAAACACCCGTGACCTGCACCGGGCGGTGAACACCGATGTCGAGCAGGTACAGGCGCGCAAGCAATCGATCATCTCCAACCAGAGCGCGGTGGAAGCGACTGAAATCGGCTATCAGGTGGGTACGCGAAACATCGTCGACGTGCTGGATGCGCAGCGCTCGCTCTACACCTCGGTGCGCGACTACAACAACACCCGCTACGACTACATCCTCGACAACCTGCGCTTGAAGCAACAGGCCGGTACGTTGAATCCCGGGGATCTGCAAACCCTGGCACGCTGGCTCAATCCCAACTACAACCCGGACAAGGATTTCCTGCCACCGGATCTGGCCAAGGCTGCGGCTGAGCAGTTGAAAGCGAGACCTGATCAGTAAAAGCAAAAGATCGCAGCCTGCGGCAGCTCCTACAGGATGAACATCAATCCCGTGCAGGAGCTGCCGCAGGCTGCGATCTTTTTCTGTCCGACCATTCGGTCTAACGCTCGATCAACCGCCCCAACCCGTCCAGCAACCGCTGCAATGCACCCTGATTGGCGCGCATCACGTTCAACCCGGCCTCTGCCATGCGCTGCGCATCTCGCGGCAGTTCGAACAGCCGTTGCACCGCCACCGCCAGCCCTTCGGCATCCTCCACCTCCTGCAACGCCCCGGCACTGCGCAACTGCGCGGCGATTTCGAGGAAGTTGAAAAGATGCGGCCCGCTCAATACCGGTTTAGCCAGAGCCGCCGGCTCCAGCAAGTTATGCCCGCCATTCGGCACCAGGCTGCCGCCGACGAATGCACTGTCCGCCAGGGCGTAGAGAAACAGCAACTCGCCCATGGTGTCGCCCAGCAGCACCGACGTATTCGCACTGATCGCATCGCCGCTGGAACGCCGGACCGTGGAAAAACCTTGTTGCTGGCACAACCCGTACACCGAATTGAAGCGTTCCGGATGACGCGGCACCAGAATCAGCAAGGCATCGGGGTGAGTGGCCAGCAACTGACGATGGGCCGCCAGCACCACCTCGTCTTCGCCGTCATGGGTACTGGCCGCGATCCACACCGGTCGTTCCAGCGCCTGCCATTGCCCGCGCAATTGGCTGGCGCGCTCAAGCAGTTGCGGGTCGATGGTCAGGTCGAACTTGATCGATCCGGTCACTTCGACGGTTTCCACTCGCGCGCCGAGATCGCGCAAGCGTCGGGCTTCGGCTTCGGTCTGCACCGCGAACAGGCTCATCTCGGCCAGCATCGGCTGGGTCAGCCTGGGGAACCGGCCGTATCCCCTGGCCGAACGCTCGGACAGCCGCGCATTGGCCAACGCCACGGGAATCCCGCGTTTGGCACATTGATGGATATGGTTGGGCCACAGCTCGGTTTCCATGATCACCGCCAGTTGCGGCTGGACCCGATCGAGGAAACGCCGGGCAGCGCAAGGCAGGTCATAGGGCAGATAACAGTGCTGGATGCGCGGCTCATTGGCGAACAGTGCCTGGATGCGTTCCGAACCGGTCGGGGTCATGCAGGTCACGGTGATCGGCAGATTCGGATAACGCGCCAGCAAGGCGCGGATCATCGGCGCGGCAGCAATGCTTTCGCCCACCGACACAGCGTGCACCCAGATGCCGCCCGGTTTCATCGTCGGCATCCCGTAGGAAAAGCGTTCGCCGATGCGCCTGGCATAGGCAGGCGCCTTGCGTGCGCGCAGCCAAAGCCGAATCGCTACCAATGGCAGCCCCAGATAAAACAGCGCGGTGTAGAGAGTTCTATTCATGGCGGCGGAGTTTATCGGCTTTTTTCGCCAATCGTCTGCAAGTGCACGGCAAAACGTTCGGCGAGCCAGCGCGCGGCCGGACCGAGCGGCTCATCCCGGCGCCATACCAGCTCCACCACCAGGGCCGGCGGGGTCCATTCGCTGACCAGTTCGACCATCTGATTCTGATAAGTCGGGTACTGCACCACGTGGCGTGGCAACCAGGCCCAGCCGAGGCCACGCACCAGCCATTCGGCCATCACATAGAAACTGTCGGCGCGCCAGACTTGCGGGCTGGCGGGATCACTGCCGGGATAAATGCTCGACTCCGTGGACATCAGCAACTGCCGATGTTGCGCCAATTGTTGGCTGTCCACTGCGCCTTTACGCGCCAACGGATGATCCTTTCCGCACACCGTGACCATTTCCACGCTGCCCAGCACCCGCCGTTCAAGTGCCTCGGGAATCTGATCGTGAAAGAACAGCAGCCCAAGATCGGCACGCCGCTCCACCAGCTTGCGCGCGACTTCGCCTTGGGCGGCGCTGGTCAGTTGCACTTCAAGACTGGGGAATTTGTCCGCCAGGGCCTCGAAGCTTTCGATGATCGGCTGATAAGGCATCGCTTCATCCTGCGCCACACGCAGTCGTGCCTCCTGGCCGCGCATCATCGCCAATGCCCGCCCGTTTAGCCGTTCGCACTGGCGCAACACCTCCCGCGCTTCGTCCAGCAAAGCGGTACCGGCTTCAGTGAGCTTCGGTTGACGCCCGCTGCTACGGTCGAACAGGCTGACACCCAGGTCTTCTTCCAGCAACGCTATCGAACTGCTGACCGCCGACTGCGCCTTGCGCTGATCCCGCGCCACGGCAGAAAACGAACGCTGCTCCGCTACGCTGACAAACAACTGCAGCTGCTCCAGATTCCATTGCATGCTCATGGCTCAACCCATCTTCAAAACAGATAGGTAATGACTTTACCGCATCTGGCGAATCTCTAGAATGCCGACCTCAGAGAGCAACACTTCACACGAGGATTGACCCATGACCGCTTACTACTACCTGGCCATTGCCATCTGCGCCGAAGTGATTGCCACTGTTTCGATGAAAGCCGTCAAGGGCCTCAGCACCCCACTGCCGCTGGTGCTGGTCATCCTCGGCTACGGCATTGCCTTCTGGATGCTGACCCTGGTGGTGCGCAGCGTTCCGGTGGGCGTGGCGTACGCCGTGTGGGCCGGCATGGGGATCGTGATGGTCAGCGTTGCAGCGCTGTTTATCTATGGGCAGAAGCTGGACGTGCCGGCGATGCTGGGGATGGCGTTGATTGTGCTGGGCGTCGTGGTCATCCAGCTCTTCTCCAAGACGGCCGGGCATTGATAAAAAGATCGCAGCCTGCGGCAGCTCCTACAAAGGCAGACCGAGCCCACCTGTAGGAGCTGCCGCAGGCTGCGATCCTTTTCCCGTCTCAGCTCCAATCCATGAATCTGTATACTGCGCCCTCGTCTTGAACACAGAGGTCGCTGCATGCCATCCGTTATTTCCACCGACGTTCTGATTGTCGGCGCTGGTGTCGCCGGCCTCTGGCTGAACGCGCGCCTGCGCCGCCAGGGTTTTTCGACCGTGCTGGTGGAAAGTGCCAGCCTCGGCGGCGGGCAGAGTGTGAAGTCCCAGGGCATCATCCACGGCGGCGCCAAATACGCGCTGCATGGCGCCTTGACTGGCGCCTCGGAAGCCATCGCCGACATGCCGCGCCGTTGGCGTGAAGCATTGGCAGGGAATGGCGAGCTGGATCTGTCCGGCGTGCGCCTGCTGTCCGAAGCCCACTACTTGTGGTCCCCCGGCACCCTTGCCGGCAACCTCACCAGTTTCTTTGCCAGCAAGGCCGTGCGCGGTCGCGTCGATCAGGTCAAGGGCGAGCAATTGCCGCCAGCCCTGCAAGACAAGCGCTTCAGGGGCAAGGTCTATCGCCTGGCGGAACTGGTGGTCGATGTGCCGAGCCTGATCCAGCGCCTGGCCGATCTGGCGGGAGATGGTTTGCTCGCCGGGCAGAGAATCGAGCCGTTGCTGGAAGGTGGCGTGCTGGTCGGCCTGAAGGTGGATGAGCGCGAAATCCGTGCCCAGCGCATCGTCCTGAGCGCCGGTGCCGGGACGGCGGCATTGCTTGAAGCACTGGGTCTGAGCCAGCCCGCCATGCAGCGCCGTCCGTTGCACATGATCATCGCCAAGGGGCCGAGCCTCAAACCGCTTTACGCCCATTGCCTGGGTGGCGGCACCAAACCGCGTATCACCGTGACCACGCACCCGGCGGCGGATGGCCAATGGGTCTGGTACCTGGGCGGCGATATCGCGGAATCTGAAGGCGTGGCCCGTGAGCCCGCCGAACAGATCGCCACCGCACAGAAAGAACTCGGCCAATTGCTGCCATGGATCGACCTGAGCACGGTGCAATGGGCGACCTTGCGCGTGGATCGCGCCGAACCGCTGCAATCAGGCCTGACGCGTCCCGACAACGCCTTTGTGGCCGAGGAAGGCCGCCTGCTGGTGGGCTGGCCGACCAAGCTCGCCCTGGCGCCGGACTTCGCCGACCGCGTGATCGCCAGCCTGACCCGCGACGGTATCCAGCCAAGCCACCCGGCAGCATTGCCTGAACTGCCGAAGCCGCCGATGGGCGTACCGGCCTGGGAGCAACTGCTGCCATGAGCCAACCGACCCTGCACGACCGGCATCGCCCGCTGGGCAGTACCGGCCTGATGGTTTCACCCTTGGGCCTGGGCACGGTGAAACTGGGCCGCGACCAAGGGGTGAAGTACCCCAACGGCTTCCGGATTCCCGATGACGTTGAAGCGCGCATGCTGCTCAAACTCACCCGCGACCTGGGCATCAACCTGATCGACACCGCCCCGGCCTATGGTCGCAGCGAAGAACGCCTCGGCGCGTTGCTGCGCGGTCAGCGTCAGGATTGGGTGATTGTCAGCAAGGTCGGTGAAGAGTTTGCCAACGGCCAGTCCCGTCACGATTTCAGCGCCGCACACACTCGAATGTCGGTGGAACGCAGCCTGCAACGTCTTGAAACGGACTTCATCGACCTGGTGCTGGTGCACTCCGATGGTAACGACCTGGCGATCCTCAATGACTGCGAAGTCTACGAGACCCTCGCCGCGCTCAAGGCCGAAGGCAAGATTCGCGGTTTCGGCTTTTCCGGCAAAACCGTCGACGGTGGCCTGAAGGCACTGGAGCAAGGCGACTGCGCGATGGTCACCTACAATCTGAACGAACAAAACGAGAAGGCCGTCATTGACTATGCTGCTGCACACGGCAAAGCCATTCTGGTCAAGAAAGCCCTCGCCAGTGGTCATGTCTGCCTGAGTCCGGGCGTGGATCCGGTGCGCGCCAGTTTCGAATTGTTGTTTGAACATCCGGGTGTTGCCAGTGCTATTGTCGGGACCATCAATCCGCTGCACCTCGCCCACAATGTCGCGACCGTTGCCCAGGTCCTACGTAGCCACTGACGCCGCCCACGCGGCCTTAAGCAGGAGCCGACATGTCGCGTACGCTCATCAGAAAGAACCCGAGCAACTTCAAGACCCTGCCGTTATTCGTCGAAGCGACCCCCGAAGGCCTGACTTATCAGAGCGTCGGCAGGCCGCTGAATTTCTCCCAGACCCTGCAACGTCGTCGGCCGGTGACGGTCGGCGACAGCGAACGGTTTGCCCTGGAGCTGGCCAACCTCGGGGTTTCGGTGCGCCTGACCCTGCATTGGCAGAATCGCGATTATTGGGTGCTGGTGCGCCAACGCCGGCAGGACCGTGGCGATGTGGTGCTCAAGCTGATCTCCGGCTACGTGCCGGCCCATGAGCTGAACCTGCCCTTGCACACGGCGATCCAGGAAATTGCCGAAGAATGTCTGCTGGAAACTCCGGAAGGCTGGCTCGGTGGGCGGTTCAATGACACCTGGCTGCCGACGCCCTACTCGGCCGCCCTGCATTACCGTGAAGCCCTGCCGTTTCGCTTGTCGCCACTGTCCGGCTCGGCGCGGCCGGTACGTTGCGCCAACCTGATGCTGATAGAGCGCCCGCGGGCTTACGTGCATTTGCCAACGGCGTCACTGCAACTGATTTACGACTTGCGCCTGGACGCTCCCAGGGAAGCCAAATCCCTGAGCCTGTTCCATGTCGATGAAAGACTGGAAGGCGATCAACTCGTCGCCCGCCTCGACCGCAAGCGCCCCGATCTGTACTTGATGCCCTTGCAGGACGGCCACCCGATGGCTGAGCTCTACACCTTGAAAAAGGATCAGCTGTACCCGGCCAGCACGCGCGGACTATACCTGGCCGAGAGTTTCGCCCAACAGGAAGGCTGGCTGGTTCGCGACGAGCGAATTCGCTGGAAGGACTGGGTGAGGCAGCAGGGTCTGACCCCGCCAGGGAAGGATTCAGGCCTGGCGCGGTTGCGCGGCAAGGCCAAGCAACTGCTGAAGAAAATTGTGCCGCGTAAAAAGGTAAGCTCTTAAACGCAAAAGATCGCAGCCTGCGTACTCCATGTAGGAGCTGCCGCAGGCTGCGATCTTTTGATTTTACGATCCCCAGGCTACCGGAAAAGATCGCAGGCTACGCCAGCTCCTACGACTTGCGGATCTTCTCGACAATCGCCGTGGTCGAGCTGTTTTCCACCAGCCCCAGCACTTTCACGGTACCGCCGTAGGCCGTCACGATGTCCGCGCCGACCACCTGGTCGATCCCATAGTCGCCGCCCTTGACCAGCACGTCCGGCTTGACCGCGCTCAGCAGGTTTTCCGGAGTGCCTTCCGAGAAACTGATGACCCAGTCCACCGCACCCAGACCGGCCAGTACCGCCATGCGCCGGTCGACACTGTTGATCGGACGGCCCGGCCCTTTCAGGCGGCTGACCGATGCATCGTCGTTGATCGCGACGATCAGGCGATCGCCCTGGGCCCGTGCCTGTTCCAGATAGGTCACGTGACCGGCGTGCAGGATGTCGAAGCAACCGTTGGTGAACACGATCCGCTCGTTGTGCGCGCGGGCATCGTCGACCGCCAGCAACAGCTGCTCAAGGCCCAGCACTCCACGCTCGGAACCTTCCTCACGCTGAATCGCACGACGCAGTTCCGGCGCACTGATGGCCGCCGTACCGAGTTTGCCGACCACGATACCGGCCGCCAGATTGGCCAGAGCCACCGCGTGAGGCAGTTCTTCGCCAGCGGCCATCGCGGCCGCCAGAGTGGATATCACCGTATCGCCGGCACCGGTCACGTCGAACACTTCACGGGCACGGGCCGGCAAGTGCAGCGCCGGGTGATCCGGACGCAACAAGGTCATGCCGTGCTCGCCACGTGTCACCAGCAAGGCACCGAGGTCCAGGTCGTGCATCAACTGCGCGCCCTTGCTCACCAATTCGTGCTCATCGGCGCAACCACCGACGATGGTTTCGAATTCGTTGAGATTCGGCGTGATCAGGCTCGCACCGCGGTAGATCGAGAAATCCTTGCCCTTGGGATCGGCCAGCACCGGAATGCCACGGGCACGGGCGGCCTGGATCAGCGCCTGATGGTTTTTCAGCGCGCCTTTGCCGTAGTCGGACAGCACCAGCACCTTGATGCCTTCGAGCAACTCATCGACCTGCACGGCCAGCGCCAGCGCGTCAGTGGCGAAGGGTTCTTCGAAGTCGATACGCAGCAATTGCTGGTGACGGCTCATGACCCGCAGCTTGACGATGGTCGGCTGGTGCGCAATGCGCTGGAAGATGGCCCGCACGCCGGCGCCCTTGAGGCTGTTGACCAGGCTGTTGGCGGCTTCATCGTCGCCGGTTACACCGACCAGCGAGGCCGGGGCCCCCAGGGCGGCAATGTTCAAGGCAACGTTGGCAGCGCCGCCCGGACGGTCCTCGATGTGATCGACCTTGACCACCGGCACCGGCGCCTCAGGAGAAATCCGTGAGGTACCACCATGCCAGTAACGGTCGAGCATGACATCGCCGACCACCAAGACGGGGGCTTGATCGAATCGCGGCATGGACAACTTCATGGTGCAACCCACATACAGAATGAACAGGGGCGCGATATTAACACAGGGTTGGTGTCGGCTTGTGCGGTGGCTGCAACCGGATTATTCGCCGGGCTTTATTGCTCATTTTTTGAGCAAAAAAAAACGCCAGACGACGGCACGCGTCGCTCATTTCCATCGCCTGCGTATCGATATCACACTCCGCATGCAGCGGCGCCTCGTAGGGACTGTCGATGCCGGTGAAATCCTTGATCCGGCCTTCCCGGGCAGCCCGATACAAACCCATGGGATGAATTCCGGCTTGGTCAAGAAGCGTAAAGGTCTGGATACAAATCACCGGACGCGTTGCACGTCGGGTGCGCGAAAGGGCGAGCCAGGCTCGCCCTTTCGCGGTCAGGCGATGTCTTCGGCCGGGGCGTCGAGGCCCATCGCGTTGAGGCGCGAGTAGTAGCCGTTTTGCGCCAGCAGTTGATCATGGGTGCCGCGCTCGACGATTTTCCCCTGATCCATGACCAGGATCAGGTCGGCCTTCTCGATGGTCGACAAGCGGTGAGCGATCACCAGCGTGGTGCGACCTTTCATGACCTGATCCAGGGCTGCCTGAATATGCCGCTCGGACTCGGTATCGAGTGCCGAAGTCGCCTCGTCGAGAATCAGCAGCGGAGCATTCTTCAACAATGCCCGGGCAATCGCCAGGCGCTGGCGCTGACCACCGGACAGCAGCACGCCGTTTTCCCCGACCTGGGTGTCCAGGCCTTCAGGCAACTGAGCAATGAAGTCCATTGCATAGGCATCCTTGGCCGCCTTTTCAATGTCTTCACGGGGTGCGCCAGCCAGGTCGCCATAGGCGATGTTGTTGGCCACGGTGTCGCTGAACAGGGTCACGTGCTGGGTCACCTGGGCGATATGCTGACGCAGGTTCAACAGTTTGTACTGTTCCACTTCGACGCCATCGATGAGGATTTCGCCCTTGTCGTGGTGATAGAAACGCGGAATCAGGTTGGCCAGGGTCGACTTGCCGCTGCCCGAACGTCCCACCAGCGCCACCATTTGCCCGGGCTCGACCGAGAAACTGATGTCATTGAGCACCTGACGCTCGGTGTCAGGGTACGTAAAGCTGAGGTTGCGCACGTCCAGGCGACCGCTGACGACGTCACGCTCGACGGTGCCGGTATCGACTTCGGGCGCGACATCCAGTTGTTCAAAGATACTTTCGGCACCGGCCACACCCTTCTGGATGGTCGAGCTGACTTCGGACAGCTGGCGAATCGGCTTGGGCAGCAGGCCGGCCAGGGTGATGTAGGCCACCATGTCGCCGGCGGACGCATCGCCACGCAGGAACAGCACCAGGAACATCAGCACGGCCATGGCGGTGTAGATCACCAATTGCAGTAGCGGCGTGTAGATGGCACCGGTGCGGGTCATGCGCAATTGCTTGTCGGTGTTGCCCTGGCTGGCGTCGAAGAAGCGTTTCTCTTCGTACTTTTCACCGCCGAAGCTGCGCACCACGCGATAACCCTGGATCGTTTCGGACGCCACATGCGTCACGTCCCCCATGGCCAGCTGGATTTTCTTGCTCTGCTTGCGGAATTTCTTGCTGGCGGTGCGCACCATGATGGCGATCAGCGGCAGGATGGCGACCATGACCAGCGTCAGGCGCCAGTTCATGAACAATAGCGAGGCAAACAGGAAGATCACCGTCATGCCTTCACGAATTACGACCTTGATCGCATCCGTTGCCGCCCCCGTGACCATGGTCACGTTGAAGGTGATACGTGAAATCAGGTGCCCCGAGTTATGCTTGTCGAAATACCGGTTTGGCAACACCAGCAGGTTGTTGAACAACTGCACCCGCAAGTCATGGACCAGGCCCAGGGAAACCTTGGCCAGGAAGTAGTTGCCCAGGTACGACCCCAATCCCTGCCACGCAGCGATCAGGATGATCAACAACGGCACCGCCTGCAGCAGTTGCAGATCCCGCAGGTAGGGCACGGTTGGAAACAGCGCCGCTTCAGGGTTGGACAGACCGTCGACGAAGTACTTGAGGATGTAGCCCAGCATTGGCTGTGTCGAAGCGAAAATCAGAAAACCGACGATGCTGATCAGGAACAGGCTGATGTACGGCCGGACATAGCCGAGCAGACGGAAGTAGATTTTCAAGCTCGATGGGCTTGCGCAGAGACTGGAGTCGGTCATATCACGCGATTGTCGATAAAAAGGACGCTGACTTTAGCACAGCTTCCCCAGGGTTCTGGCAATCGCATACAGTCTGTGTATTGTGGCGCGTCAAATAGCCACCAAATGTCCCTGCCTTGGTACGCTCGCTCAATTCAGGAATAAGTTACTCAGCATGCAATTAAACGCGTTGAACAGCACGTCCAATAGAATCTTCGATTTCATTTGCTTGTGGATCC
This sequence comes from Pseudomonas sp. P1_C12, assembly GCF_056406435.1. Taxonomy (NCBI): domain Bacteria; kingdom Pseudomonadati; phylum Pseudomonadota; class Gammaproteobacteria; order Pseudomonadales; family Pseudomonadaceae; genus Pseudomonas; species Pseudomonas sp. P1_C12. Next base: position 205,088 of record NZ_JBFUAE010000007.1, read on the forward strand.
TTCCGCTCGGTTATTTATTGCTGCTTTGTGCACTGTTTTTCCTGCCAGGGCGCAGTGTGCATCACAAGCTTTACTATGGCCTGTTCAGCATTCCGGCACTGATTGCGCTGTGCCTGCGTCCGCGGCTCAGCAAAGAACTGCTGCACGAACCGATCGTCATTGCAGCCCTGTTGTTTCTGGCGTGGGCACTGCTCAGCCTGTGCTGGGGGCCAGGCAACGACATCGACTTTGGTCAGTTCAAACCGCCATTGCATACCCTGTTTCTGTTCGTTGGCTGCTACCTGCTGGTGCGCTATCGCAGCGAAATCATTCAGCCCCTGCTGTTCTGCGCCGCGATTGTGGCGCTGGTCGCCACGGTCTACAACCTGTACAGGTTCGGTCTGATCTACCAACCGGAAATGCGCCTGATCGGAGTAGGTGCGTTCGACAATCCACTGCTCAGCTCCCACGTTTTCGGCTTTTTCTGTACCTACTGGCTGAGCCTGAGCATGACCTGCAAGCGACACCAGGTACTTTGGTTGAGCATACCGGCGATGGCGATCATGTTCGCCGCCGTCCTGGCCACCGGCTCCAGGACCCCACTGGTTGCACTGACGCTGGCTGCGCTGTGGCTGTGTTACATCTGCTGGAATCGACGCCCGGTCTTCATGCTTGGTTCCATGCTCATTGCAGGAACGGCGACTTTCGCGTTGTTTGCGGACAAGATCTTCGAAAGAGGCAGTTCCTTCCGTATCGAACTCTGGCAATTGGCCCTGGACAGGATCGCTGAACATCCATGGATCGGGCACGGCTACAACGCCGGACTGAGCCTGGACCCCGGCGCCGGCTACCTCCTTCAGGAGCCCCATAGCTTCGCCCTGGGCGTGCTCTACTACGTCGGCATTATCGGCCTGCTGCCATGGCTGTTCTTCCTTGCGTGGAGCTTCATCAGCAGCCGGCGCCATCGCGTGCAACCGCTGTTTATCATTGCCTCCGCCTGGCTGGCCTTCGGTATCGGTGCAGGCCTGACCGAAGGTGGCGGGATTATCTCTCGCCCCAAGGAGCACTGGTTCCTGCTGTGGATCCCGTTGGCACTGATTGCCGCGTTGAGCATCAATCAACGGGCCAGGCGCCTGCTGGACATGCCAATCAAGACCGCGACGCCAAGCGCCCTGCAACAGCTGACTGTCGATGCCCGGGTCATCGAAGAAGATGGTTTGGGCCCCAAAGTCCTGCGCCTGACCGATGGCAGCTTTCTCAAGCTGTTCCGCCGTCGCCGCTGGTACACCTCGGGCAGTTTCACGCCCTACTCCGATCGTTTTGCCGTCAACAGCGTGCAACTGCGCAGCATGGGCATCCCGACACCGCACATCCTCGACCTCTACCGGTTCGAAGACGGCAGCACCGCTGTGCACTACTCTCCCTTGCCGGGCAACACGCTGCGCCAGATCCTGCAAGGCATCACCGCCCCGGCGGTGCGCCAGGCACTGGTGGAGCGCTTCGGCAAATTCATGGCCCAACTGCATCAGCAAGGGGTCTACTTCCGCTCCCTGCACCTGGGCAATGTGCTGGTGCTGGAGGACGGCGAGTTCGGCCTGATCGACCTGGCCGACCTGCGAATTTACCCTTCATCGTTGAGCCCTTCGCTGCGGCGGCGTAATCTGCGCCACATGCAACGCTACGCATCAGATCGGCACTGGCTGTTCGAGGATCACTTCGAAGCGCTGCTGCAGGGATACGCCGCGGCGGCTTCGAAAGCCGACGTGGATAATTTGCACAGACACGTGCTGGCCGGGAGTCCTTCGGCCCAGGCTCACTGATGATAGAAACCAACCCCCTTATCGCGATGATGGCCTACCTGCTCGCCATCGCGACCGCTGCGCTACTGTTGCACCGCGTGCCGAGATTCACCCGACAGCTGGAGCATTGCGGCGAAAGCCGCTTTGCCGGCATCGACGGCTTACGCGGGTATCTGGCCTTCGGCGTGTTCGTGCACCACTCGATCATTACCTGGATCTTTCTGCAAACCGGCGTGATCGATTTTCCGCCGAGCAACTTCTACTCGCAGCTCGGCCAGGGTAGCGTCGCCCTCTTTTTCATGATCACCAGCTTTCTGTTCTGGGACCGCTTGCTCACCCACGGGCGGCAACACGACTGGCTGGCATTTGCGGTATCTCGGCTATTTCGCCTCTACCCGCTCTACCTGCCGCTGATGTTGACCGTGTTTGTCTGTGTGTTCTATTTGCAGGACTGGGAACTCAAGGACTCCGGCACCCAGCTCATTGGCCAGACCCTGGCCTGGCTGATCTTCGACCGGCCAGACGTCAACCAGTACCACCAGACCGGCATGCTGATCTCCAACGTCACCTGGACGCTGGGGTATGAAGTGTTTTTCTACCTGGCCCTGCCACTGGCCGCCATGGTGTTCATTTATCGCGGCGGCTGGATGCAGACAGTGCTGTGCCTGATCGGCATCTACACCCTGTACCAGGTGGTCGGCTGGGAACACTCGCTGAAGAAGCACTACCTGGCCAGTTTCCTCGGTGGCATCGCTGCAGCGTACTGGGTTCGCCGTCCACAATGGGTCGCCTGGAGCCTCTCTCCGCTGGCGGGCATCATCGCCCTGCTCGCATTGGCGATCGCCTTTACGGCGTTCAACCGGGCATTCAATCCGGGAGCGCTGCTGCTGCTTTCACTGTTTTTTGTGATTGTGGCGTCCGGCAACACCTTGTTCGGCGCCCTGAGACCACGCAGCATTCGCTGGCTAGGGGAAATCAGCTACAGCACGTATTTGCTGCACGGTTTCGTGCTCTGGATACTGGTGCAGCGACTGCCGCCGGTATTGCATCTTGACGCCCGGGAAGTGTGGGTCTTCCTGCCGTTGCTGGCCGTGTGCAGTTGCCTGCTGATCATCATCAGCAGCCTGACCTACCTGCACATCGAAAAGCCCGGTATCAATGCCGGCAAGAAAACCCTGCACTGGTTACGCCAGAACAGGAAACCGAGGAAAGAACTTTTGGAGGAGACGGTTCAACAACGTTGAGCAATCGTCGAGGCATGTCACCGCGAACAATGCCACGTCGTCCACCCCCCTTGAATCCAGCCTATGGCTCAGTCTTTCTCCAACCGTGAGAAATACATCCGGCCCAACCCACGCCAGGTTTTCTTGTTCCAGGCCTTGAACGGAATCTGCGCCAGCAACTCCCGCGCCAGCTTGCGATCACGATTGGCGGTCTTGAGGAACATGGAATTGAGAAACTTGTAGCGCACCTCGTCATACAGCGGGTGATCGCTGAAGAGCGCGTAGGTGCGCAGGATGCTGTCGATCATGAAGCGGTGGTTCTTGTAGGAGTTGGTGGCGTGCTTGCGATAACGCGCCATCAACACATTCAGACCGTCGATGAAGTAACCGGCATGGGTCACCTTCAACTCGATCAGCAAGTCTTCCAGGCGAATGGTCGGGTCGAAACCGCCCACCTTGTCCAGAGCTTCGCGACGAATCATCAGCGTGGGTGCCGGTGGATAGGGCTTGCGCTCCAGGAACATGTCATCGAAGTCCAGGCGACGGAACGGCACATCCCGGCGCTGGCGCTTCTCGGGGTAGAGATTGCCGTCGGCATCGATCAGTTCGATGTTGCCGGCGCAAATGCCGACCTCGGGTTTGCCGTCCATATGAGCGACCTGGGTGGCGATTCGCTCCGGCAGCATGATGTCATCCGAACCGAACGGCACGATCAGGCTGCCCTTGGCCCGGGCAATCGCACCATTGAGGGTGTTGGTCAGCCCCTGGTTTTCCTGCACCCGGAAATCGAAACCATGGATGACCTGCAGCGCCTTGATCCGCTCGACGCTGTCATCTTTCGAGCCATCGTCGACCACCAGCAACTCGATGTTCTGATAGGTCTGGTTGAGGACGCTGAGAATGCTTTCCTCGATGTAAGGGGCATGGTTATACGACGCGATGATGACCGTGACGATGGGTTGCGCGTCGTTCATGGCTGTTCCTTGCGGGCCTGTTCCAGGCCGGAGTCGATCAGATTGAGGTATTCCCGACGGAACTCCTCGATGTCATGGTATTGCTGCAGATAACGGAAGGCCTGCTCACCCTTGGCCTTGAGCTCGTCATCCGACAGCCCGAGGTAGGTGTCCAGCGCCGCCTGCAGCGTCGGCACATCCTTCGGTGTAATCGCCAGGCCACCGGCGCCCTCGATGAGCGGCAACATGGCCGGCACGTTCGAGGCAATCACCGGCAAATGCCCGCTCATGCCTTCAAGCAGCGCCAGCCCGAGGCCTTCGGCCAGGGAGGGCATGGTCCAGATATCGAAAGCGCGAATGTACTGCAGGGCGATTTCCTTGAACCCCAGCAAATGGGCACGACCGCTGAGGCCGAGGCGGTCGATTTCCGCGGCCAGGCGCGACTCTTCGCGGCCGGCACCGATGATCGCCAGTTGGGTATTCGGGTATTTGTCCTTGAGCGCGGCAAAGGCCTGCAGCAAATAGATATGGCCCTTGACCGGCACCAGTCGCCCCAACGCACCGATCAACCGCACCGACGGATCGATGCCCAACAGTTCACGGGCCTTTTCACGACTGTGTTGCAGACCTTCGGCTTGCTCGATGTCGATGGCGTTGGTGATGGCGTAGGTATTCTGGTCGGTGAAGCCACAGTCACAGTCCAGCAGATACTGTTTCACTGCAGGCGACACGCCAACGAAGCGCCAGTGACGATCAATCAGGCGCTGGGTCTGGCGGCGACGGTAAAAGCGGTCGTACTCGCCAAAGCCGTGGGAAATGCCAATGCACAACGACACTTTCAACCAGCGGTTGAGCGCCAGCATCATGTTCACCGGTTTGAAGCGGTTGCAGATCACCACATCGAATTTTTCCCGGCGGCAGAACTTGTACAGCTGCCACATGGCCCGCAGGCGCATGCCCTTGAGGGACTTGTCGGAAAACTCGAAGTACACCGAACGGTCGGCTCGGCTCACTGCTTCGCCCGGCCCGGGTTTGCCACGCAGAAACGCGGCGGTCACTTCATAGCGATCACTGGGCAGGGCCTTGACGATTTGCTCCGCGAGGTCGGCGAAATCATGGGCTTTGACGTTGTAGTCAGGCTGCAGCTGCAGGACCTTTGACCGCTGACTCATAACTCTCCCCGCTGAGAAACATTGCCTGGTGTGTGCTTGAGGGACCACAAAAGCTCGTGGCGCCGGACTGCCTTGCGAAAGAATTCGTTCTGGCCATAGGTGGGCAGCAAGCGGCCGGCCAACAACCGTTGGATCAGCCGACGCAAGCGACGTTTGAACGGCATCGCCGGTTGCAGGTCGTGCATCATGCCCAACGCCATGGCTTTGTCTCGCTGTTGCTCCAGCGGCATCGGCAGGCAATAAGGCTGCATCGGCCGGGCCGAATCGAAGGCAGGCGGCAAGGCGATGCCATCACCGGTATCGCCCATCGGCCAGCGGTCGTTGTCGTGCAGGTGGTTGGCATAGCCCAATAGCGTGGCCGGCTGCCAGTCCAGGCCTTGCAAGGCTTCGAGGACTGCCGCCTGGGCGCAGACATGATCGGGATGCGGATCGAGGGTCGGATGCGGCAGGACGATGACCTCGGGCCGGGCCCGCAGCAGCAACTCACGCAGATCCGCCAGAAGATTGTTCCAGGTCGGCGCGCCATCGGCATCGCCAGGCAGCGCGAAAGGATTCAACCGGCGGAACAGCCGGGTGTCGCTCATATCCGCCTCCCGCGATCCCGCCGCCACGGCAGGCGCGGCCTGCATGTTCGCCAGTTGCAGACAGAAGTAACCCAGTTGTACGCAGTGAGCCTCGGGCACACCGGCCCAACGTGGCACGGCGATGCTGTCCCAGGTGCGCAGACGGCCTTTCAAGCGGGCCGCATCGACCTTGTTCAGGCCCATCTGCTGATAGTGTTCGGCTTCGATTTCACCCGCTGTCAGCGTGACGATCCAGGTTTCGTCGGCCTGGCTGTACAAACCGTAGGCCGCCAGCTCGGCGTCATCGGCGTGGGGGGCGATGACCATCACCCGCTGACGCCGGTAATCCGGATGTTCGAACGCCCACAGCACGGGCTCACCAAACACGCGACAGAAGCGCCCGCGCAAGCGCAGGTCACCGCGCGACAACGCCTGAGCCTGACCACTGAGATTGAGGTAACGCAGGCCGTTCACGCCCCGTTCGAAGGTTTGTCGGTCAGGGTTTTCGCCACCCGCCAACTCCACCACCGGATCGATAAATCGTCCCAGCCAGGTGCTCTTTACCCGCAGGGCCAGCACCAGCGTCGCGTCGTCGACCAGCATCACGCCCTCGTCCAGCCGCAAATGTTCACCGCTCAGGTGCACCTTGGGTTGTGGCGTGTACGGGGGAAAGCTGTACTGGTAATCGTCTTTCGCTGAGTAGAACAGATGGTCGGCAAACCAGGCTTCGTGGGCAATCCAGCCCAGAACCGCCAGCACCAGCGGCAACCACCAGGCCACCAGAACACCGATGACGATCAACAACGCCAGCGCAATCAACAGGCCTATGCGTTTATTGCGCCGATGGCGCTTGAGCAGTTGCTGTTTGCGGCTCATGGCTTGGCTCATACAGTGAAGACCGGCACGGGGTTGCACCAGCGATCCTTGTATTCACGGTCGGCGCGACCGAAGGAAAAGCGCAACGGTTTGTCCTGCGCCCGGGCATGCTCCCAGGCGCTTTGCGTATTGAGGAAACTCAGCACGCTGCCGGGGCTGAACTCACGGGTTTGTGGATCGACCCCGCCGTTGATGTACTCGACACTGATCCACTGCGTGGTTTCTACGCGGTACACCAGTTGAATCGCAATCGGCGCATCGTTGAGGAAAATCACCGAACCGATCAGCAACTCGCGCAGCAACTCGATGACATCAGCCATGCGCTCGGCACCCGTCGCCGGGAAACCCCAGCGGCGCTGGAACAGGTCGCAGTAAATCGCCGCCAGATCGAAGCTGGAAAATTCGGACACCGGTCGAACCACGCCACCGGCCTCTTCCAGCAAGCGCAACTCGCGGCGCTGGTTATAGCGAAACTTTTTCGACAGCTCTTCGGGGGTACGGGCCATGGCCAGTTGCTCGGTCTGCAACCTGATGCCAGTGAAACGGCCTTCGTTCAGCGCCGACAGATACCGCGCGCGATGGCGCAATGGCACCTGGGCATCGGCAGCGGCCGGCAGGATGATCTCGGCGTTGCCCAGATCGAACAGACCTTTTTTGCCGCGACGCTTGAGCACGTCCTTGGACAAGGCCAAGTCGCGGCCCCAGGTCGGGATCGCCGCCTTGACTTCATCGCCCTGCACCCAGGCCAGGTAACGCACCGGAATGTCAGCCAGTTGCGCCAGCCGCTCGACCACCATGGGATGAGTCGCGACACTGCCGCCATAACGTTGCCAGGTTTCGGCGTATGTCGAGCCGTCGACTACCGCCCAGCCACGCTCGCGCCAGCCTTGAAATCGGTTGAGCATCAGCCCCTCTGTGCCAGTTCGGTAACATGCGGCAAATGCCAGAAAGCATCGCGTACCGCGCAATCGGAGAAGCGTTCGCGCAAGCGCTCGAGCATTAACTCGGCACACTGTCGGCGTTGCTGATCATCCATGCCAGCCAGATGTTGCAGCCCTTGGGCCAGACGCTCGGCATCGCCCAACGGGAACAGGATGCCCACGCCTTCGACCACTTCTTTCGCTCCGCCGCACGCCGTTGCGAGCAAAGGTACACCAGCGGCCATGGCCTCCAGCAGCACCATGCCGAACGGTTCGTGATCGGAGCTCAGGGCAAACACATCGAAGGCCCGGAAGTAGTTGCGCGCATCCGGCACCTGACCGAGAAACAGAACCCGGTCACCGATACCCAGCTCCCGGGCTTGAGCCTTGAGGTTTTCCTCCAGACGCCCCTTACCGAGAATCACCAGTTGACTGTTGGCCGGCAACCCCGGCAACGCCTCGGCGAAACCGTGCAACAGCGTGGCCTGGTCCTTGTCCGGATGCAGCCGTCCGACGTTGCCGACGATCCAGGCATCCGCCGCCAGCCCGAGGGTTTCCCGGGCCTCGCGAGCCAACACCTGCGAGGCTTGCAAGGCATCTACGTCGATACGGTTGTATATGGTCTGGATCCGCGAAGCCGGCCACTTCGGCAGGCAATTGCGCATGTCGTCGCGCACGGCGTCGGACACACCGAGCAGACTCAAACGCTTGCGGAAAATATGCGCGAACAGTTTGCGGCTACCACGCTTGTAATCGTCAAAAGCGTGATGCACGCCAATCACCGGCAACGACGTGCCGAGCAAGGCGATATAGATCGGCTTGAAGCGGTGAGCAATGCAGAAACTGAAGTTGCGCGACGCGACGATCTTGCGCAGATCGCCGATGGCACCCAGCTTCAGGCCACGAATGGCCTTGGAGCTGTACTCCATGAATAGCACTTCATCGGAAGCACAACCCGCGGCGACTTCGGCATCGGCAACCCCGGTGAGAAACACCGTGGTCACTCGATAACCGGTCCCCGCGAACAGGCTGGCGTACTGCCGTGCGCAGTCCAGGAACGGCCCGTCATAGCCGTGGCAGAACTGCAGCACATGGCGTTCAGCCGAACGTGTCATAGGCGTTCGCGCCCTCTTTGACCACCAGGATGTCTTCCATGATCAGATACTGTAGATCCGAACCGAAGAACATGTTCAGGGCGTCGGTCGGCGAGCAGATCATCGGTTCGCCGCGACGGTTGAGCGAGGTGTTGAGCGACACGCCGTTGCCGGTGAGCACTTCCAGCGCTTTCATCATGTCGTAGTAGCGCGGGTTGTATTCGCGCTTGAGTACCTGGGCGCGGGAAGTGCCGTCTTCGTGGACGACTTCCGGCACGCGGGTTTTCCACTCTTCCGCCACTTCGAAGGTGAAGGTCATGAACGGAGCCGGGTGATCGATCTTGATCATCTGCGGCGCCACGGTGTCGAGCATCGACGGGCAGAAAGGCCTCCAGCGCTCGCGGAACTTGATCTGGTGGTTGATCCGGTCAGCCACGCCCGCAATGCTCGGGCAACCGATGATCGAACGACCGCCCAATGCACGCGGACCGAACTCCATGCGGCCCTGGAACCAGGCCACCGGGTTGCCATCGACCATGATTTTGGCGATCTGCTCCGGCATGTTGTCGAGCTTGCGCCACGTCGGCTTGTTGGCGTGACGGGCGCACGCGGCGATCACGTCTTCGTTGCTGTACGACGGGCCGAGGTAGACGTGTTCCATCTTCTCGACCGGTACGCCACGGGCGTGGGACACATAGGCTGCCGCGCCCACCGCGGTACCGGCGTCGCCGGAGGCAGGCTGAACAAACAGCTCCTTGACGTCGTCGCGGGCGATGATTTTCTGGTTCAGCTTGACGTTCAACGCACAGCCACCGGCGTAGGCCAGTTTGCCGGTTTCCTTGAGCACGTCGCCCAGGTAGTAGTCGATCATCTGCAGCGCAATTTTTTCGAACAGCGCTTGAATGCTCGCGGCGTAGTGGATGTAAGGCTCGTCGGCGATGTCGCCTTCTCGCTTGGGACCCAGCCACTCGATCAGCTTCGGCGAGAAGTAGTAACCCTTGCCCTTCTCTTTGTAGCGACGCAGGCCGATGACGTTGGCGTAGTCGGTGTTGATTACCAACTCGCCGTTTTCGAACGAAGCCAGTCGCGAAAAATCGTATTTGCTGGCGTCGCCGTACGGCGCCATGCCCATGACCTTGAACTCACCATCGAGCATATCGAAACCGAGGAACTCGGTGATCGCGCCGTACAGGCCGCCGAGGGAGTCCGGATCGAAGAATTCCTTGATCTTGTGGATCTTGCCGTTTTCGCCGTAACCGAAAAAGGTCGTGGCGTACTCGCCCTTGCCGTCGATGCCCAGGATCGCGGTTTTCTCTTTGAAACCGGAGCAGTGATAAGCGCTGGAGGCGTGGGCCAGGTGGTGCTCGACCGGCTCGATCTTGATCTTCTTCGGATCAAAGCCCAGTTGCTCCAGGCACCAGACGATCTTGTTGCGATAGCGCTTGTAGCGACGGTTGCCCATCAGGATCGCGTCGAGGGCGCGGTCCGGGGCGTACCAGTAACGCTTGGCGTACTGCCAGCGGGCCTTGCCGAACAGACTGATCGGGGCGAACGGGATCGCTACCACGTCGACATCGGACGGCTTGATGCCAGCCTGTTCCAGGCAGAATTTCGCCGATTCGTAGGGCATGCGGTTCTTTGCATGTTTATCGCGTACGAAGCGTTCCTCTTCAGCCGCCGCGACCAGCTTGCCGTCGATGTACAGGGCTGCGGAAGGATCATGGCTAAGGGCGCCGGACAGGCCAAGAATCGTCAATGCCACAGGGGTCTAGCCTCTTTAGTCTGCATGCAGGCGCAAGCGCCTCAAAAATTAATGTGCCCTCGCAAGAGGCGAGAGACAGCTAAAGGGCGGGATTATAGCGTAAAAGCAGCGGCAAACCTCTAGCCGCAAGCGGCATGCAACTACGGCCGGGGCCTCGCGACATTTTTTATCCGCGCGCAGGTCGCCAATAGATGGAAATATTGCCGTCCACGCTTTGCCGGTAAATCGTGTACGGCAAGACAATGGTGTCCAGCGCGCCAGACACGGCCAAGTCCAGCAATACGAGTGGCACAAGGAAACCCGTAGGGTCTGGCGGCGCATTCAATACACAGAAGTCATAAGCCAGGCCGCTGTAGACCCGCGGGATGGACTGGCAATAGGTCTTTTGCCTGCGCAGCCCCTGCGCTGCTTCGGCTTCATCCTGCAGGACGGTGGCGGCGGTCCCGCAGCCCATTAGCGACACTGATAAAACACCTGCTGAAACTGCCATTTTGATCGTCACAGCCTGACCTCCGAGAGCGTCAGGCAAACTAGCATCGGGGCAATTTCAGCCACAGTTCATGACTTCCCAAGATCGCGTAGGACGGATCACAAGAACTTGTCTGCTTTCTCGGTTGGCAGTTCCGGCCTCTTCGCGGGCAAGTCGGATCGCCGCACCGCCGCTCCTACAGTAGTTCCGGTCGTTCAGAAATCCCTGTGGGAGCGGCGGTGCGGCGATCCGACTTGCCCGCGATAGGACCGAAGGTCCTGATTCAGCCAGCGCTGGAGATGTCTTTGGGCAACCGCTGATCGATGACCCGGTAAAGGGCGCTGCCTTCAGGCCAGTTGCGCATGAACCGCGCGCGATCCCTGGCATACGCCGGGGCGAAACTGCCGAGAGAACCGTGCTGGCACATCGAATCGAGGTCGATCAACGCCCAGCGATCTTGCTGCCAGAACAGGTTATGCCCCTTGAAGTCGCCATGACTGATGCGTTCGCGAATCAGCTCGGCAAACAAATGATCCAGCGCCGCCAGCTCGGCTTCCGGTGCATCACCGCTTTCAACATACGGCGCAAAACGCTCGATGATGTCCGGCCCCGACAGATACTCGGTGATCAGGTACGCCCGGCTGCGCAGCCACAGAAAACGCTTTTCCAGCAACACCAGCGGCTTGGGCGTGGCAATCCCGAGGAACGCCAGGCGATTGCCTTCGCGCCATGAATGCCAGGCCCGGCTCGGACGCCAGAAGCGTTTGAGCCAGTGGGCGAAGCCCTTGATGTTGTAGCGCTTGATCACCAGCGTGCGGCCATCCACCTCGACCTTACCGACGCTCGCCGCGCCCCCGGTCTTGTACAGATGCCCCTGATCGAGCAGGGTATCGGCCTGCTCCAGCACCGGCACCATCGACGGCTCTTCCTCGCGGCGAATCGCCCGCAATCCGAAGGCACCGCGCTGGACGCTGAACAGCGTGCACTCGCGGCCGACCTTGATCAGGAAGTCCTTGAGGCGCCAGCTGCGGACCTTGTCGATCTGCTTCTGCAGCGCCTCCATGGGCAAGGCGTGCTCGCCGTTGCTGAGCAGGTAATACACCAGCAACTCTTCAATGAAGGGCTCGATCGACTTCGGCAACTGGGCGAAGAACACCCCGAGGTTTTCCAGGACCTTCTGCCGCGACAGCGGCTGGCCAGGTGTTTCGGAGCAAATCCCGGCGCCGTCGATCAAGTACAGACGACCACGCTGACGCAGCAGGTTGTCCAGGTGCAGATCTTCCTGCCACAGGCCTTTGCGGTGCATTTGACCGATGGCACCTAACGCCTCGGCCAGCACCGCTCCTTGCCCATCGGACAGCACGGGCTGCTGCTCAACCTGCTTCCAGGTATCACCCAGGCTTTCGGCGCCTTCCAGAAACTCGAACAGCAGCCAACCACCCTCACCCTCTTTCAGGCCATCGGCCAACAGCTGCGGCGTGGTCAATCCTTGAGCGGCAAGCAAGCGCACGCCGTCCAGCTCACGCTGGAAGTGCCGCGAAGCCTTGCTGCCGACCAGCAACTTGGCCAACACCGGCCGGCCACGCCAGACGCCGGCACCGACATAACGCTGCCCCGGCAACACCCGCAACAGGCTCAGCAGTTGTAGCTCGGCGGGGCCTGCGGCATCAGCCAGCGAAACGCTCAATGGCAACGCCGGGTTGCGGCCGGCGGACTTCAACTCGGATAAACGCATCAGCGTGGTCCCTTTTGGCTGCGCCGCGTCGTCAAACGCCCCAGCCAGCTGTCGATCAACGAGCTGTCCTGTGGTTGATCCAGATAGGCGGCCAGCAATTGCCGCAGGTGCGACTCTCCCCACTCTGGCGCGCGACGCGTCAGCGGTTCCAGGTCCTTGATTCGGTCACGCTGCCCGTACAGCAGTGGTCGGGTTTTTTCCAGGTCGATCAATTGAGCCTGATAGCCGTTGCCGGTGGCGCGCATGAAAATATGCTTGGGATAGAAGCACCCATGCACCTGGCGTGCGGCGTGCAACTGCCTGGCCAGTTCGCCAATGGCCTTGAGGATTTCCGAGTGCTGCTCAGGGCTCAATTCAGCCCAGCGCTGCAACAGCGAGTCGAGATCGTCCCAACCATCCAGGGCACGGGTCAGCAGGATCGCGCGGACTTCGCCATCGACCTTGCGCTCCCCGTAGAACACCGCTTCCAGCGCCGGAATGCCCATCCTCCGGTAGAGGGAGATGTTGCGAAACTCGCGAGCGAAACTCGGCTCGCCGAACGGCGCACGCAAGGTGCGGGTCAGGTAGTTGCTTTGACGCTTGAGGTAGAAACCATGACCTTCCAGATCCAGCCGAAACACGCTGCTCCAGCCGCCGCGACCGGTGTTGGGCTCGTCCACCGCATCGAGTTGCTTGGCCCAGAGTGCTTCGAATGTGCCGAGGCCGTGGCGCTCAAGCAGCGCTCGGTCTTCAGCGGCCAGAAAATCAGTCATTCACGCCCCTCGAAAAATCTCACCACGTGCCGGATACGTTTTTTGTCCGCAGCGTTGAGCCGGGTCCGATTGCGGTATTGCAGGTAAAAGCGCAGGCGCTGGGTTGCCGACAGTTGATACTTGGCGACCTTGTCCAGGCACGCCAGATCCTTGGTAATACGGTACTTGAGCCAGAAACCGCGCCAGAAATCGCCGTTGGGGCAATCGATCAAAAACACTCGAGCCTCATCGTCAATCAGCAGGTTGCGCCACTTCAAATCATTATGGGTGAAGCGGTGGTCGTGCATGGTCCGGGTATATTCGGCCAGCTGACGACTGACGGTATCGACCCAGGCGCGATCCGAAAGTTTCGGGTCGCGACGCTCGGCCAGTGCCGACAAGTCTTCGGTACGAGGCAGCTCCCGGGTAATCATCGCGCCGCGAGCGTAGGCCACACCGCGTCGTTCCAGCCCCCAGGCCACCACTTCGGCCGTGGGGATGCCCCACTTGGCGAAGCGCTTGAGGTTCTGCCACTCCATCTTCACCCGAGGCTTGCCCAGGTAACGCCGCAAGCCTTTGCCAGCGCCCACATACCGCTTGACGTAATAGTTGACGCCATTGCGCTCGACCCGGATGACCTCCGAAAGCAGATCGCTGGTCAAACGCTCGCCTTGCAGCGCAAACACAGCCTCGAGGCTGCCAAAGTCATCGGCCAGTTCGCTGTAGGCCGGTTCCAGTTTCCAACCCGACATCAGAGCGCATCCCCGTATCGCTGTTTACGCTCGTAGAGCTTGTTGGCCTTGCCGTCGAGCCATGCCAGCAAAGACGCCTCTTCAATCAGGATCTTACGCAGCGGCTGCTGGAAATAGCCTTTGAGGAAACGCAGCTTGTCGCGGCGGGTCAGGCCAATGTCCAGCGCGGAAAAGTACAGCGCGGCCAGGTCCTTGTTGCGCCAGCGCGAGGTGATCGCCGGGCGGGTCTGGGCGCGGTGCAGGTCGATCACCGAGAGTTTGAAGTCGTCGGCGGTCACCGGTTTGTCGGTATGCAGCAGGAAATGGCAGATGTAGCAGTCGCGGTGATTGACCCCGGCGCGGTGCATCATGCCGGTCATGCGTGCGACTTCGGCGATCAGCGCGCGCTTGAGCTTTGGCTCCGGTGGCTGCTTGATCCAGTTGATACTGAAATCTTCGAGACTGACCGTCGGCGCCAGCTCCTCGGTGACGATGAACGAGTGCTGGTCGGCGGGGTTGCTGCCCTTCTCGCCATACGCGACGGCGGTCATGGTCGGCACGCCAACTTGCTGCAGGCGTTGAATGGCCTGCCACTCCTGACCGGCCCCCAATACTGGAAGCTTGGCAGTGAGCAGATTCTTGAAAATTTCGCCCCAGCCGATGCCACGGTGGATTTTCACGAAAAATCCGTTGCCATCGACTTCCGTGCGTAAGGTCCGGCGCGCTTCCAGCTCGCGGTACACCTCGCCCTTGAGCCCCTCGACTTCGGCGAACGGGTCGCGTCCGGCCCAGAGGCTCTTGAACGGTTCAGCCAGCATCAACTTCATTTAAGCGTGCTCCGCCAGAATCACATCGGCCGCGTGCTGCGGCATGCTGTAGAGGTCGGCCGTCCCGGCGTAGGCCAGACCATTGCGGCTCCAGGCCGCCCTTGCTTGAGCGTCGTTCAACATGCCGGTCAGGTACTGCGTCAGCTGTGCCTGATCGAACGGTTCGTCCAGCACCAGGCCGGCGTCGGCCTCGGCAATGTAATGGGCGTACCCGCACACCGCGCTCACCAGCACCGGCAAACCGGCCACCAGCGCTTCGAGCAGCACGGTGCCGGTATTTTCGTTGTACGCCGGGTGGATCAACAGATCGGCACCCAACAGGAACCGCGGGATATCACTGCGCCCCTTGAGGAACGTGACATTGTCGCCCAGCCCTAATGTCGCACTCTGCATCTGGAATAATTTGGGGTCATCCTGGCCAATTACAAACAGCCGGGTGCGCTTCCTCAACTCGGCAGGCAATGCTGCCAGTGCCTTGAGGCTACGGTCCACGCCCTTGGTCTTGAACCCGGAGCCGATCTGCACCAGCAGCAGTTCGTCGTCCTTGAGATCGAATTCAGCGCGGAACCCTGCGCGAACTTCATCGGCATCCGCCGGCCGGCGACGGTCCTGGGCGATGCCCGGTGGCAGCAGGTGGAAGCGCTCCAGCGGCGTGTCGTAATGCTTGATGAACAACGGCTGCTGAACCTCGGAAATCATCAACACTTCGGTCTTGGCGTCCCTGGCGAACACCGCCCGCTCGTATTCGGCGAAGTGGCGATAGCGGCCCCAACGGCGATACAGCGAGTTACGCAGGTTCTGCGCCTTGTCTTCGAAGCAGCCGTCGGCGGCGTAGTAGACGTCCAGGCCCGGCATCTTGTTGAAGCCAATCAGGCGGTCGACCGGGCGCTTGGCCAGGTCCGCATCCATCCACTCGCTGAGTTTCTCGTTGCGGCGATGGTTGAAGAACGCCTTGACCGGCGCCACCAGCACTTCGAAACCCGGCGGCACGTCACCCTCCCAGATCAGCGTGTAGACGCGAATCTGATGACCGCGCTTCTGGCACTCCAGGGCGATTCGCATGAAATCGCGCTGCAAGCCGCCGAACGGGAAATATTTGTACAGGACAAATGCCAATTGCATCAGCGCAGCTCCTCAGCCATTAACAACGTGCTCAGTCGGCTGGCGACACGCTCGGGATTCAGACGCGTGAAGCACAACGGCCACTCGCGTTTCAAGTCAAATTGACGGGCATCTTCAGCCGTCGGCTGATAAGTGCATTTCTTTTGCAGGCACGGTGCACAAGGGAAGTCGCTGGCCATGTGAATCTGCACTTTGCCATAGGCGCCGGTCAGGCCCGGATTGGTCGGACCGAACAGCGACAGCGTCGGCACATCCAGTGCGGCGGCCAGATGGCCCAGGCCAGTATCCACCGCCACGCAGGCTTGCGCGCCGGCCAGCACCTTGCCGACACCCGCCAGGTTCAGTTTTGGCAGCACTTCGGCGTGCTTGAAACCCGCGGCGATACGCTCGGCCCGGGCTTTCTCCAGGGCATTGCCCCAGGGCAACTTCACCCCGACGCCAAGGTAGCCAACCCGTTCGGTCAGCTCGCGCCAGTAGGCTTCGGGCCAGTGCTTGGTGTCCCAGGTGGTGCCGTGCAAAAACACCACGTAAGGATTCTTGCGCGGCAACTCCACCAGGCGCTCGATATTCAGTCCGTAGTCGCCCAGACCTTTGGGCAAGTCATAGCCCAACGCAATGGCGAACAACTGACGCACTCGCTCCACCGCGTGCTGCCCACGGGCAACGGCCAGACGTCGATCATAAAAGCGCGCAGCAATGGGCTCGCGTGCGGAGCTTTTATCGAGGCCGGCCACCGGAGCCTTGACGTAACGGGTCAGCCAGGCGCTTTTCAGCAAGCCCTGGGCGTCTATCACCAAGTCATATCTGGTGGCGCGAACGCTTTGTTTGAAGCGCTTCCACTCGCCGCTCTTAATGGTCTGCCAGATGTTTTGGCGCCAGCGACGGATCGCCACCGGAATCACCTTGCCCACCGCCGGATGCCAGGTCGGGATTTCGGCAAAGCCTTCTTCCACCACCCAGTCGAATTTGATGCCGGGAATCGCCCGCGCCGCGTCGGTCAACGCCGGTAACGCGTGAATGACGTCGCCCAGCGAAGAAGTCTTGATCAACAGAACCCGCAAGCTATTTGACCTCGACCACAGTGCCTTGCAACCGCTGCAAGGCTTCGTTCACGGCCTGCGGCATGAGCTGGCGCAGGCAGTTGTAATGGCCGAAACGGCAGGTGCGATCGAAGCACGGACTGCACTCGATGCCCAGGCGTACGATTTCCACGTGCTCGGCCAGCGGTGGCGTGAAGCCCGGCGACGTCGAACCGTAGACCGCGACCAGCGGGCGGTTCAGCGCGGCGGCGACGTGCATCAGGCCGGAGTCGTTGGACACCACAGAATCTGCACAGGACATCAGGTCGATGGCTTCGGCCAGCGAGGTGCCGCCACTGAGATTGACCGATTCTTCACGCAGGCCGGGAATCAGCCGCGCGCGGATGTCTTCGCCTACGGTGTGATCGTTTTTCGAACCGAACAGCCAGACTTGCCAGCCTTCGCGGATCTTCGCTTCGGCGACTTTGGCGTAATGCTCGGACGGCCAGCGCTTGGACTCGCCGAACTCGGCGCCGGGGCACAAGGCCAACACCGGACGGTCGAGGGCCAGGTCGAACTTGGCCAGCGCCGCCTCGCGAGTTACCGGGTCGATCTGCAGCGTCGGACGCGGATAGGGTTTTGGCAGCTCAACGCCCGGCTCGAACGCCAAGGCCATGAAGCGCTCGATCATCAGCGGGTAACGATCCTTGTCCAGCGTGCGCACGTCATTGAGCAGGCCGTAGCGGAACTCGCCACGCCAGCCGGTGCGTTTCGGGATGCCGGCAAAGAACGGCACCAGCGCCGACTTCAGGGAGTTGGGCAACAGGATCGCCTGGTCGTACTGGCCGGCCAGGGATTTACCGATGCCCCGACGCGTCGCCAGTTCCAGAACACCGTGACCAAGCGGAAAGCTCAAGGCCTGGCGAACTTCGGGCATCCGCTCAAGAATCGGCCGGCTCCACTCGGGGGCCAGCACGTCGATTTCGCATTGCGGGTGGCGTTGTTTCAGACACTGGAAAAGTGTCTGCGCCATCACCATGTCACCGACCCAACTGGGCCCAACGATCAGAATTTTCATGTGGTTTCCATAAACGAACCGGGGAGGCTTTACGCCTCCCCGCCTCGAGAATCAGCTTAGCCCCAACTCACGCCAGATCCGCATGACCTGCCGCCGTTCGTCTGCGAACTGGTCGCCCGGTATCACCCCGGGGTCCTTCTGCAAGGCCTGCCGGTGGGCGGCGGAGCGGTAGGCTTTATACGCTTCACGCAACAGACTGGCATCTTCGACGGGCATCAGCCCTTCATGCTCCAGCTCTTCCAGAATGCGGATATTGTCCGTCCAGCGCAGCAATGGCGGGTGTGTTTCGGACCACGCCAGGGCCGCGTATTGCACCATAAATTCAATATCGACGATACCTCCGGCATCTTGCTTGATATCGAACGGCGCCGTGGCTTCGAAGGCATTTGCCCCGGTGCCGGCCGCCGTGCTCTTGCTGCCGAGGTTATCGCGCATCTTGGCGCGCATCTCGCTGACCTCCTGACGCAGGGTCGGTAGATCACGGGTTTTGCCCAATATCGCGGCGCGGACTTTCTCGAATGCCTGGCCGACATCCTGACTGCCCACCAACACCCGCGCACGCACCAGCGCCTGATGTTCCCAAGTCCAGGCTTCGTTCTCCTGATAACGGGCAAACGCCCCGAGGGAACTCACCAGCAACCCCGACGCACCGGACGGCCGCAGACGCATGTCCACCTCATACAGCTGCCCGGAGTTGGTCTGCGCTGTCAGCAAGTGAATGATCCGTTGCCCCAGACGGGTGAAAAATTGCGCGCCATCGATGGGTTTGGGTCCGTCGGTTTCAGCCTGCGGATCGCCATCGTGGATGAACACCAGGTCCAGGTCCGAACCATGCCCGAGTTCCAGGCCGCCGACTTTCCCATAACCGACAATGATGAAGCCGGGATCGCACAAGGTGCCATCGGTGCGCAGTGGCGTGCCGTACTTGGCCACGGTCTGGCGCCAGGCCAATGCCAGCACTTGCTCCAGGATCGCTTCGGCGAGCCAGGTCAGGTAATCGCTGACTTTCATCAGCGGCAGACTGCCGGCGATTTCCGAAGCGGCCACTCGCAAGCGGTGCGCCAGCTTGAAGTGGCGCAGGGCTTCCATTTGCTGTTCGAGGTCGTCCTCGGGAATCCGCGTCAGGCGCTCGCGCAACTCGGCCGCCAATTCTGGCGCCAATGGCGGTTTGAACAGCCGGCCTTCGTTGAGCAGTTCGTCGAGCAGTAACGGGAAACGGGTGATTTGCTCGGCGATCCACGGACTTGCCGCACACAGCGTCAACAAACGCCGCAGCGCACCGGGGTTCTCGGTCAACAACACCAGATACGCGGAGCGACGGGCCACGGCTTCAACCAGCGGCAGCACCCGTTCCAGTACCAGGTCCGGATTGTCATGTTCCACGGTCTGTGCCAGCAGACGCGGAATAAAAGCATCGAGACGTTCGCGGCCCAGACGCTGCATCGCCCGCAATTGCGGGCTGCTGCGCAAGCCGGCCAAGGCTTTCAAGGCTTTGGGGGCATCCTTGAAGCCACCCTCTTCCAGTTGGCGGCAAGCGGCCTCATCGTCCTGAGCCTCTTCCCACAGCGGCAACCACTCACCGCCGACCACCACTTCGCTTTCGGCGCCCTGCTCTTCGTCGGGATCGGCGATCACCTGCCCGAAGTGCCAGGCCACGCGGCCGCGCCAATACATCAGTTGTTCGTGGAACGCCGTCCAGTTGGCGAAACCCAGCATAAAGGCAATGCGCGCCTGATCCTGCTCGCCACTGGGCAACATTTGCGTCTGGCGATCGGCAATCGCCTGAATCGCGTGTTCGGTGTAACGCAGGAATTCGTAACCTTCACGCAGCTCGCCGATCACGGCCGGCGGCAGGTAACCCTGACCTTCCAGCGTGCTCAGCACTTTTAATAGCGGGCGTTGCTGCAAGCTCAAATCGCGGCCGCCGTGAATCAGCTGGAACGCCTGGGCAATGAACTCGACTTCACGAATACCGCCGGAACCGAGCTTGATGTTGTCGGCCATGCCCTTGCGCCGTACTTCCTGCTGGATCAGTTGCTTCATGGTGCGCAGCGCTTCGATGGCCGAGAAGTCCAGGTAGCGCCGGTAAACGAACGGCCGCAGCATCTCCTGCAGTTGCGCGCCGGCTACTTGATCGCCGGCCACCACCCGCGACTTGATCATCGCGTAGCGTTCCCAGTCGCGACCCTGGTCCTGGTAATACTGTTCCAGCGCGTTGAAGCTCAGCACCAGAGCGCCGGACGAACCGTAAGGTCGCAAGCGCATGTCGACGCGAAATACAAAGCCGTCGACGGTCATCGGGTCCAGGGCCTTGATCAGCCGCTGGCCCAGACGAATGAAGAACTCCTGGTTATCCAGCGGGCGTTTCACGCCGACGGTTTCGCCGCCCTCGGGGTAGGCAAAAATCAGGTCGATGTCCGACGACAGGTTCAACTCCACGGCACCGAGCTTGCCCATGCCGAGAATGACCATCTGCTGCGGCTCGCCGCTGCGCCGCCCGGTCGGCACGCCGAACTGCTGGCAATGCCGCACATACAACCATTGATAGGCCTGATCGATGCTGGCATCCGCCATGTCCGAAAGGTCGCGACAGGTCTGGATCAAATCGGCCTGGCGGGTCAGGTCGCGCCAGATGATCCGCACCTGATGGCGTGCACGCTGGCGGCGCAAGGCGCGGCCAAGCTGATCGTCGGACTCGGCCTCGCTCACGGCGGCCGCGATCTGCCCGCACAACTCGCCGGGAGCGAAGCGGCGATCCAGTTCGCCGGACTGCACCAGCTCCAGCAACATCAAAGGGTCACGAGCACACTGTTCAATCACGAAATCGCTGGCGGCGGTGACGCGGGCAAATTGCGCCCAGCGTTCCGGCGTCCAGGTGGACAGCCCGTGGTCATCGTCCAGGGCAGCGACGGCAGCCCGGAACGACTGCTCGGCGCGGGAGACCAACGGCAGGAGAATGGCGGGCAGTTCGGCAAGCGAAGGGAGGCTCATGGTCTATCCTTGATCGGCGTACAACGGACTGCATGTAGTGGTTTTCGAAAACTCACTACCTGAGGGACTGTCGAACAAAAGTTAGAAATAGCTGAGATTTCTTTAATTTTGGCAGCCAGCATCAAGCTTTTACCTTCTGTAGTTGGAAAAAGACCAACCTTAACGATTATTCTCACAACGCAGCCGGGGGCGACAAGCCGCTCATCTGTAGTTTTACTACTCGTATATACATTAGACGGGCTGAAATGCCGGAAGATTTGTAGTAAAACTACACGCCGCCGGAACAACCTGTCGGCAATCCAAGAATTCATAACGTCTGCCCACAAGGCCAGTCGCTAACTCAGGCAACCGATTCTGGTAGCCTTTCCGCCCTGGAGCAAGCCATGCAAGACCTCGATCCCGTCGAAACCCAGGAATGGCTGGACGCCCTGGAATCGGTTCTCGACAAAGAAGGCGAAGACCGTGCTCACTATCTGATGACCCGTATGGGTGAACTCGCGACCCGCAGCGGTTCGCAGTTGCCTTACGCCATCACCACACCTTACCGCAACACGATCCCCGTTACCCACGAAGCACGCATGCCTGGCGACCTGTTCATGGAACGCCGCATTCGCTCGCTGGTACGCTGGAACGCGATGGCCATGGTAATGCGTACAAACCTGAAAGATTCTGACCTCGGCGGTCACATCTCCAGCTTCGCTTCCAGTGCGACCCTGTATGACATCGGCTTCAACTACTTCTTCCAGGCCCCGAGCGACGAACACGGCGGCGACCTGATCTACTTCCAGGGCCACACCTCGCCAGGCGTTTACGCCCGCGCATTCATGGAAGGCCGCATCACCGAAGACCAGATGAACAACTTCCGCCAGGAAGTCGACGGTCAGGGCCTGTCGTCCTACCCGCACCCTTGGCTGATGCCTGACTTCTGGCAGTTCCCGACCGTATCCATGGGTCTGGGGCCGATCCAGGCGATCTACCAGGCACGCTTCATGAAGTACCTGGAACACCGTGGCTTCATTCAGCCGGGCAAACAGAAAGTCTGGTGCTTCCTGGGCGACGGCGAGTGCGACGAGCCGGAATCCCTGGGTGCGATCTCCCTGGCCGGCCGCGAGAAGCTGGACAACCTGATCTTCGTCATCAACTGCAACCTGCAACGCCTCGACGGCCCGGTTCGCGGCAACGGCAAGATCATCCAGGAACTCGAAGGCGTGTTCCGCGGTGCCCAGTGGAACGTGACCAAAGTCATCTGGGGCCGTTTCTGGGACCCACTGCTGGCCAAGGATGTCGACGGCATCCTGCAACGCCGCATGGACGAAGTCATCGACGGCGAGTACCAGAACTACAAGGCCAAAGACGGCGCGTTCGTGCGTGAACACTTCTTCAACACGCCTGAACTCAAGGCAATGGTCGAAGACCTGTCCGACGACGAGATCTGGAAACTCAACCGTGGCGGCCACGACCCGTACAAGGTCTACGCGGCGTACCACGAAGCGGTCAACCACAAAGAACAACCGACCGTCATCCTGGCCAAGACCATCAAGGGTTATGGCACCGGTGCCGGCGAAGCGAAGAACACTGCGCACAACACCAAGAAAGTCGACGTCGACAGCCTGAAATTGTTCCGTGATCGTTTCGACATCCCGGTCAAGGACGATGAGCTGGAAAACCTGCCATTCTTCAAACCGCAAGAAGGCAGCGCCGAAGCCCGTTACCTGAGCGAGCGCCGTACCGCACTGGGCGGCTTCGTACCTCAGCGTCGCGCCAAGAGCTTCAACATCCCGACTCCGCCACTGGACACCCTCAAGGCGATCCTGGACGGCTCGGGCGACCGCGAAATCTCCACCACCATGGCCTTCGTGCGGATCCTCGCGCAACTGGTCAAGGACAAGGAAATCGGTCCGCGCATCGTGCCGATTATCCCGGACGAAGCCCGTACCTTCGGTATGGAAGGCATGTTCCGTCAGCTGGGCATCTACTCCTCCGTCGGCCAGCTCTACGAGCCAGTCGATAAAGACCAGGTGATGTTCTACAAGGAAGACCAGAAGGGTCAGATCCTCGAGGAAGGCATCAACGAAGCGGGCGCCATGAGCTCCTTCATCGCTGCCGGTACTTCGTACTCCAGCCACAACCAGCCGATGCTGCCGTTCTACATCTTCTACTCGATGTTCGGCTTCCAGCGTATCGGCGACCTGGCCTGGGCCGCTGGCGACAGCCGCACCCGTGGCTTCCTGATCGGCGGCACCGCCGGCCGTACCACCCTGAACGGTGAAGGCCTGCAACACGAAGACGGTCACAGCCACCTGCTGGCCGCGACCATCCCGAACTGCCGCACCTACGATCCAACCTACGGCTACGAGCTGGCGGTGATCATTCAGGACGGCATGAAGAAGATGACCGAAGAGCAACAGGACGTCTTCTACTACATCACCGTAATGAACGAGTCGTACCAGCAGCCAGCCATGCCGGCCGGTGCCGAAGAAGGCATCAAGAAAGGCATGTACCTGCTCGAAGAAGACACCCGCGAAGCGGCGCACCACGTTCAGCTGATGGGCTCCGGCACCATCCTGCGTGAAGTCCGTGAAGCAGCGAAGATCCTGCGCGAAGAGTTCAACGTCGGCGCCGACGTGTGGAGCGTTACCAGCTTCAACGAACTGCGTCGCGACGGCCTGGCCGTTGAACGCACCAACCGTCTTCACCCTGGCCAGAAGCCTAAGCTGAGCTACGTCGAAGAGTGCCTGAACGGCCGTAAAGGTCCGGTCATCGCGTCTACCGACTACATGAAACTGTTCGCCGAGCAGATCCGTCAGTGGGTACCGTCCAAGGAATTCAAAGTCCTGGGCACCGACGGTTTCGGCCGTAGCGACAGCCGCAAGAAACTGCGTCATTTCTTCGAAGTCGACCGTCATTTCGTGGTGTTGGCAGCCCTGGAAGCACTGGCTGACCGTGGCGACATCGAACCTAAAGTGGTGGCCGAGGCCATCGCCAAGTTCGGTATCAACCCGGAAAAACGCAACCCACTGGACTGCTGAGGAGAGATTCTGTGAGCGAACTCATTCGCGTACCTGACATCGGCAGCGGTGAAGGTGAAGTAATTGAACTGTTTGTGAAGGTCGGCGACCGTATCGAAGCCGATCAGAGCATCCTGACACTTGAGTCGGACAAGGCGAGCATGGAAGTGCCTGCGCCGAAGGCCGGTATCATCAAGAGCCTGAAAGTGAAGCTGGGTGATCGCCTGAAAGAAGGCGACGAACTGCTGGAGCTGGAAGTCGAAGGTGCCGCTACTGCGGCTCCTGCGGCTGCCGCTGCGCCGGCGGCCAAGGCTGAAGCCAAACCGGCTGCTGCACCTGCCGCCGCCCCTGCTCCTGCTCCTGCTGCGCCGGCTGCTGCCAGCGTTCAGCAAGTGCACGTGCCGGACATCGGTTCGTCGGGCAAGGCCCAGATCATCGAGATCCAGGTCAAGGTCGGCGACACCGTCGCGGCTGATCAGTCACTGATCACCCTGGAATCCGACAAGGCAAGCATGGAAATCCCGTCGCCTGCCGCTGGCGTGGTCAAGGCCATCAGCGTCAAGCTCAACGACGAAGTCGGCACCGGCGACCTGATCCTGGATCTGGAAGTGGCGGGTGCTGCTGCACCGGCTGCTGCTCCGGCCCAGGCTGCCGCTCCGGCACCCGCCGCTGCACCTGCACCTGCGGCAGCCCCGACTGCTCCAGTGGCCGACAGCGTTCAGGACATCCACGTTCCGGACATCGGTTCGGCGGGCAAGGCCAAGATCATCGAAGTCCTGGTCAAGGCCGGCGACACCGTTGTGGCCGACCAGTCGCTGATCACTCTGGAATCCGACAAGGCGAGCATGGAAATCCCGTCGCCAGCCGCTGGCGTGGTGGAAAGCGTTTCCATCAAGCTCGATGACGAAGTCGGTACCGGCGACCTGATCCTCAAGCTGAAAGTCAAAGGCGCCGCTCCGGCACCTGCCGCTGCGGCTCCGAGCGCACCTGCTCCAGCTGCTGCACCTGCCGCCGCCGCACCTGTTGCAGCCCCGGCCGCTGCTCCAGCCAAGCCAGGCGCCAAGGTTCACGCCGGCCCTGCCGTGCGTCAACTGGCCCGAGAATTCGGCGTCGAGCTGAGCGCCGTTGGCGCCAGCGGTCCGCACGGTCGCATCCTGAAAGAAGACGTGCAGGTTTACGTCAAAGCCATGATGCAGAAGGCCAAGGAAGCACCGGCCGCTGCTGCCGGCGCAACCGGTGGCGCGGGCATCCCGCCGATTCCGGTCGTGGACTTCAGCCGCTTCGGTGAAATCGAAGAAGTGCCGATGACCCGCCTGATGCAGGTCGGAGCCGCCAACCTGCACCGCAGCTGGCTGAACGTGCCGCACGTGACGCAATTCGACTCGGCGGATATCACCGAACTCGAAGCGTTCCGTGTTGCCCAGAAAGCCGTTGCAGAGAAGGCCGGCGTCAAGCTGACCATCCTGCCGTTGCTGCTCAAGACCTGTGCGCACCTGCTCAAGGAACTGCCGGACTTCAACAGCTCGCTGGCGCCAAGCGGCAAAGCGATCATCCGCAAGAAATACGTGAACATCGGCTTCGCCGTCGACACCCCGGATGGCCTGCTGGTACCGGTCATCAAGAACGTCGACCAGAAGAGCCTGCTGCAACTGGCCGCCGAAGCTGCTTCCCTGGCTGAAAAAGCCCGGACCAAGAAGCTCTCGTCGGATGAGATGCAAGGCGCCTGCTTCACCATTTCCAGCCTCGGCCACATTGGCGGCACCGGCTTCACGCCGATCGTCAACGCGCCGGAAGTGGCGATCCTCGGTGTTTCCAAGGCAACCATCCAGCCAGTCTGGGACGGCAAAGCCTTCCAGCCGAAACTGATGCTGCCGCTGTCGCTGTCCTACGATCACCGTGTGATCAACGGCGCCGCTGCTGCACGCTTCACCAAGCGTCTGAGCGATCTGCTGGGCGACATTCGCACCATGCTCCTGTAACACCGACCGGCCCTCCCTCACCGGAGGGCCAGTGCGTTCCACGTTTCCGAGCGCCACGCTCGTACCTCAACCCCGCCAATTTGGCGGGGCTTTTTTTGCCTGAATTTTCTGCTTAAAACGTCTTCCTACATTTGTGGCTGATATCGCCCACAACTCGAATCCATTTCTGCCAGATATTTTTTCGGGCCAAATAACTAGCCTTGACTGAAAGACTACTTATTACATCCGAAACAACCATCTATCTAATTCGTTGGCAGCCGAATGGACTCAAACATGCTTAAACCAACTGTCGGCCCGATTATTGGCCACACCACCACTAATCACGCACGTATTTTTTTGCGCGGCGAATACAATAAAAACACCTTGGTATTTGCCGGCATTCGTTATAGACGACAAGGCGAAGATCACTGGTCAAAAGGCAGCTTTACAAAACTCGAACCCGAGCACGACATGTGCGAAGTCTTTGCACTAAACAACCTGTCCGCCGACTCCGACTATGAATATCAGGCCGGGTGGTTCAGCCCGACGAGCCCGGCGCACACCGTCGACACGGTGAAGGAACTGCCGCTGCAATGGCCACGACAGACTTATCAATTGCGTACCCGCTCCAGCGAAGCCAACCTGCCAAGGGCCTACATTGTCGGCTCTTGCCGATACCTGCGCATGACCGCAGGTATCGCCTTGGCCCCTCACTTGGGCGACAGAATCTTCGCTTCAATTTCACGCCTGGTGGAGCAAGCCAGCCCTCCCGTCAGCGCGCTGGTGATGACGGGAGACCAAATCTACGTCGATGATTTGAACATCATTGCTCCTGATCGGGAACTCAAGGAAATCCTGCAAAAATATCGCGTGGCGTTTTCGCAGATAAATATCGGCAGATTAATGTCCAGCCTGCCCACTTACATGATCCTTGACGACCATGAAATAGAGGACAACTGGCCCGCCAACAAGAGCAGGTCCGATGACTACTTATATGCAAACGCAATCAGGGCCTATGAGTTGTATCAGGCCAGCCATAGCCCAGCTCATGCACTAACCAGTGATGGACTGATAAATAAACGACTGGACAAATACTGGTATCAATTTACTGAAGGTGATATCGAATGGTTTGTTACCGACAGTCGAACCCGACGCAATCTGTCGACCACTGACCGACGCATTCTCGACGCAGCCCAGGAACAGGCCTTGTGCGACTGGCTGATCCACAGTCCGGCACGGGTCAAACTCGTGGTCACCAGTGTCATGTTCTACCCCGACCGCAAACGCCTGGGTGATGACGCTTGGCAGGCCTTCCCTGAACAACGACTACGGCTGCTGGAGAGCATTCGCACACACTGCATCAAGAACGTCGTGTTCATTTCCGGTGATGTTCACGGCTCACTGACCAGTCGGCTTACCCACAGCGAGGACCCGGATTTCGAAGTCCACACCATCGTCTCGTCACCGCTGTGCAACAGCAGAATGTTGCCCTATGCCACGGCCGCCACGTTCGCCCTCGATCAGCCCCTGGTCCGCACCGCTTCCGGCGACTATTTCCATGAGCTGACCAGCAACGTGATCAGCCAGGATAACTTTGCACACCTGGTCGTCGATGCCGGGCAGCTTCAAGTGAATTATCACGATCGGGAAGGCAAGTTATTGCAGTCCATTGGCATCCGGTTTCGCTGATCCGGAAACAGATCGTAGCCATTTGCAACACGTGCAAAACTGCGACTTTTCGGCGAACAGCATTACTTTTTGCCACCGACTGAAGAAATCCCGTCGCCTGCCGACATATTCTTATAGCACTTGGCCTTCATCTCTCTTGTCAGTCGGTGTCGCAATGATGCAACCTTGCCGCAGGCAACAGTCAAGAGGGCGAGAGCCCAGCGCGTTCAGCATATTCGAAGCGAGTTTCCCTCCATGAAAAGCCAACCCGATGCCGCCAGCCGTATGGTGGCCGAGGTAGTGACGCAGTTGCCTGTGCCCTCGCGGCTCGGCATGCTGCGTTTCGAACGGCTTAATGAACCCAGCTGGGCGCTGCTGTTTCTTGATCCCAATTGCGAACGCCAGTTCGGCCTGCCGGCCGTGGAGCTGTGTGCGCTGGTGGGCTCGCCCTACGCCAGCCTGATGGAGCCGCAAGCGCGCTATCAACTGCACGACGCGGTCCAGCAACAGCTGACTGAAAGCACGCATTACCTGATCCGCTACACCCTGCACACCGCCTCAGGCTCCCTGAATCTGCTGGAACTGGGCGAAGCCTACAAACAACACAACCGCCACCTGTTGCGCGGCTATCTGCTGGTCATCGACGGTCTGTTCGAGGATGACCCGCTGCAACCGGCCCTGGATCTGGAAACCCAGAACTCGCGCCTGCAAATCGCCCTGGAACTCAATCAGCGTGCCCAGCAGGAGCAACTGCTACATCTGGACCGGGTGCGTGCCCAGCAGGACCTGATCCTGCTGCTGACCCGGCAACGCTACAGCAGCAACAATTCCCTGCAAGAAGCTGCCGAACTGATCACCCGCAGCGCCTGCGACATTTACGAAATCGACTGCGCCAGCCTGTGGCACCTCGAAGGCTCGATGCTGGTGCCGATCTCGGCCTACCACCGCACGAACCAGGAATACCTGCTGCCGCAACCGATCGACGTCAGCGTATTCCCCGATTACCTCGACGCCTTGCACACCGGCCGCGCCATCGACGCCCATAACGCCATGCGCGACCCGCGTACCCGGGAGATGGCCGAGAGCCTGCGCCCGCGCGACGTTAACGCAATGCTCGACGCCAGTATCCGCGTCGATGGCCAAGTGGTCGGCGTGCTGTGCCTGGAGCAGACCGGTGCGACCCGTGCCTGGCAACAGGACGAAATCGCTTTTGCTGGCGAACTGGCGGACCAGTTTGCCCAGGTCATCAGTAACCACAATCGTCGAACCGCCACCAGCGCCCTGCACCTGTTTCAGCGTGCGGTCGAGCAAAGTGCCAACGCCTTTCTGCTGGTCAACTGCGACGGCGTGGTGGAATACGTCAACCCGAGCTTCACCGCGATCACCCAATATTCCACCGAAGAAGTGCACGGTCAGCGCCTGTCGGAACTGCCGGCCCTGGAGAACCTCAGTGAACTGCTGTTCGACGCACCTTCGGCGTTGGCCAAGAGCAACAGTTGGCAAGGCGAATTCAAGAGTCGCCGGAAAAACCTCGAACCCTACTGGGGCCAGTTGTCGATCTCCAAGGTTTACGGCGACAACCGCGAGTTGACCCACTACATCGGCATATACGAAGACATCACCCAGACCAAGCTTGCTCAGCAACGCATCGAGCGCCTGGCCTACACCGACAACCTGACAAACCTCGGCAACCGCCCGGCGTTCATCCGCAACCTCGATGAACGCTTTGCCCGGGACAGCGATGCGCCGATCAGCCTGTTGCTGGTGGACATCGACAACTTCAAGCGGATCAACGACAGCCTCGGCCACCAGACCGGCGACAAACTGCTGATCAGCCTCGCCCGGCGCCTGCGCAACAGCCTGGTTCCGAGCGGCAGCCTGGCGCGATTCGCCAGTAATGAATTCGCCGTGCTGCTGGACAACACTGACCTGTCGACGGGCCAGCAAGTGGCCAACCAATTGCTGGCGACCCTCGACAAACCGATGTTCGTCGACAACCAGTTGATCAGCGTCACCGGCTCCGTGGGCCTGGCCTGCGCGCCGCTGCACGGGCGCGACCCGCAAACCCTGATGCGCAATGCCGGGTTGGCGCTGCACAAGGCCAAGGCCAACGGCAAACACCAGGTGCAAGTGTTCACCGAAGCGCTCAACGCCGAGGCCAGCTACAAGCTGTTCGTCGAGAACAACCTGCGCCGAGCCCTGACCCAGAACGAGCTCGACGTGTTCTATCAGCCCAAGCTGTGCCTGCGCAGCGGTCGCCTGCTGGGCATGGAAGCACTGCTGCGCTGGGACCATCCGGAAAAGGGCATGATCCGCCCGGATCAGTTCATCAGCGTCGCCGAAGAAACCGGACTGATCATTCCGATCGGCAAATGGATCGCCCGCCAGGCATGCCGCATGAGCAAAGCGCTGACCGCCGCCGGCCTGGGCAACCTGCAAGTGGCGATCAACCTGTCGCCCAAGCAGTTTTCCGATCCGGACCTGGTGGCCTCCATTGCCAACATCCTCAAGGAAGAAGCCCTCCCCGCTCATTTGCTGGAGCTGGAGCTGACCGAAGGCCTGCTGCTGGAAGCCACCGAAGACACCCACTTGCAACTCGACCAACTCAAGCGCCTGGGCCTGACCCTGGCCATGGACGACTTCGGCACCGGTTACTCGTCGCTCAGTTACTTGAAAAAATTCCCCATCGACATCATCAAGATCGACCGAAGCTTCATCCACGAAATCCCGGACAACCAGGACGACATGGAAATCACCTCCGCGGTGATCGCCATGGCGCACAACCTGAAACTCAAGGTCGTGGCTGAAGGCATCGAAACCGCCGAACAGTTGTCGTTCCTGCGCCGTCACCGCTGCGACGTCGGCCAGGGCTACCTGTTCGATCGTCCGATCCCGGGCAATGAGCTGATCGAAAAGCTCAAGCGCTACCCGCGTGGTCCAATCGCCTGACAGACACAGAACCTGCTCGCGAAGGGGCCATCGAAATCGCTACAAAATCCATTCCTTACCACTTTCCTTGAGCTGCATCAAAAGACCGATTCGTTAGGCACCTTACCATTGGACATCGAACATTTTTAACGTCCTCTGGAGCCCTCATGAACAAGTCCATGCTCAGCGCTTCGCTGGTTGCCTTCGCGCTCGCAGCCCCGCTCGCCCAAGCCCACGAGGCCGGTGACATCATCCTTCGGGCGGGCGCCATCACCGTTAACCCGAAAGCCGACAGTTCCAGCGTGAAGGTCGATCAGGGTCCGTTGGCCGGTACCAATCTGGGCGGCAAGGCGACCATGGACAGCGACACGCAGCTGGGCCTGAACTTCGCCTACATGCTCACCAACAATTGGGGAATCGAACTGCTTGCCGCCACTCCGTTCGAGCATGACGTGAATCTCAAAGGTACCGCCCTGCCTGCTGCCAACGGCAAACTCGGTTCCCTGAAACACCTGCCGCCAACCCTGAGCGTGGTCTACTACCCGCTGGATTCGAAGTCGGCCTTCCAGCCCTATGTCGGCGGCGGCATCAACTACACCTGGATCTACGACGAAAGCCTCAGCAGCGAAGCCAAGTCCGCCGGTTTCAGTAACTTCAATGCGAAGAACTCCTGGGGTCTGGCCTGGCAGGTCGGTGCCGACTACATGCTGACCGACCATGTCATGCTCAACGCCCAGGTGCGCTACATCGACATCGATACCCGCGCCACAGTGGAAAACAACGCCATTGCCCCGGGCACCCGCGCCAAGGTCAACATCGACGTCGATCCGTTTGTGTACATGGTTGGCCTGGGTTACAAGTTCTAAGCGACATCGCTGGAAGAATGTTCACGTGGTGGTGAACCAGGCCGTTGTGGCGAGGGAGCTTGCTCCCTCGCCACAGGGATTGCATCCGCTTTAACGCAAATTCCGGCCGTGAAAAAGGCGCCTGTAAAAAGGCGCCTTTTTCATGTCCGCAGGGCAGCGATTTATCGCCCGAGCAACCGCGCCAGCCCCACACGCATCGGTGTCTGCTCTGTGGTAGTGAAGCGCTCCAACAGACGCTGGTTGTTCGCCCGGGAGTGACGAATGTCACCGGAGCGCGCCGGGCCGTAGCTCACCGGAGGCAACTTGCCGACCACGGCTTCCAGCGCTTCGAGCATTTGCTTGAGGGTCGTCGCCTGGTTCCAGCCGACGTTGACCGCACCGACTTCGACCTGAGGTTTCTCGATGGCCTGCACCAGCAAGTCGACCAGGTCTTCGACGTAGACAAAATCCCGGGTCTGCTCGCCATCGCCGAACACGGTGATCGGCAAGCCCTTTAGTGCGCGCTCGCTGAAAATACTGATCACCCCGGAGTACGGCGAGGACGGATCCTGACGCGGGCCGAAGATGTTGAAGAAGCGGAAAATCACCGGCTCCAGCCCATGCAGGCGGCGGTAGAAATCGAAGTAATGCTCGCTGGCCAGTTTGTCCACCGCATAAGGCGTCAACGGCGCCTTGGGCGTGTCTTCGTCGATCGACTCACCTTCGCCATTGTTGCCATACACTGCCGCGCTGGAGGCGAACAGCACGCGTTTGACCCCGGTCTGGCGCATGGCTTCGCAGACGTTCAACGTACCGATGAAGTTGCTTTGGTGCGTGCGCACCGGATCGTCCACCGAGGCCTGCACCGAAGCCACGGCGGCCAGGTGCGCCACGGCGCTGCATCCAGCCATCACCTGGGCAACCAAAGCCGCATCGGCCACGTCGCCGACGATCAGTTCGACCCTGGGATTATCCAGCGGCAGATTGCTGCGCTTGCCGGTGGACAGGTCATCGAGAATCCGCACTGCATGGCCCTTGGCAAGTAGGGCGTCAGTCAGGTGTGAACCAATGAAACCGGCACCACCGGTGATCAAAACGGGACCGTCAGCCATGGCGATAGAACCTGTCCAGTAGGCCGGGAAGCGCCGCACGCCAGGCGCGCGGCTTGATCCCGAAGGTGTGCAGAATTTTCTTGCAGGCCAATACCGCGTGTTGCGGTTCTTCGGCAGCATCCGGACGCGCGGCGTGAGCCTGAGCGGTCGGGGCCTCAATGGCCAGCGGATGCAGGCTGCGGGCTTCGGTCAGAATCGCCTGTCCCAGCGCCAGCGGCGTGGTCGCCTCATGCCCGGCGTAGTGGTAGGTGCCCCACAGCGGCGCGGCGCAATCGAGTTGCTTGAGCACAGAAATGATCACCCGGGCAGCATCGTCGACCGGCGTCGGATTGCCGCGTCGGTCGTCGGCCATCAGCAGTTCTTCGGGTTGTTCGGCACGGGCGAGGAAGCGGCCAAGGGTGCCATCCGGACTGTCGTCCAGCAGCCAGCCGAAACGCAACAGCACGTGTTGCGGGCAGGTGGCGCGAACGCTTTGTTCGATCCGCCACAACGCCTGACCGCGCAAGCCCAGTGGAACGGGTTCGTCTTTTTCGCTGTAGGCCGTGGCACGGGAGCCGTCGAACACTCGATAGCTCGAAGGTTGCAGTAGAACGATGTTGTGGTGCTGGCACAGTTCCGCCAGACGCTCGATCGCACGCTCCTGGCCGGCCAGACGCTGTTCGCTCACTGCCTCCGCCTGAAACCAGTCGAAGTAGTAGGCAAGGTTGATCAATGCATCGGGACGGGTGTCGTCGAGCAGTTGTGTCAGGCTCGCGGCATCCCAGCCGTCTTCGGGCGGGCGGGGGGCGAGGAAACCGATGTCTTCCTCCGCACCGAGGCGAATCAGCGCCTGCCCAAGGGCATTTCCGCCGCCCAGTAACATAAGGCGCATTCGCATAGAGTCAGCAGGCCCAGTCTGATTGAAACAATGGCGTTATCGACACCGCGCCCAGGCGATGTCGTTGGTAATTGCCGGAATCCTTGCATTTTGCGGGTTTAGTGCGCAACCGTCACCCGTAAAGTGTAGATGTCTGACTTTTGCGGTGCCTGGACTGGCCTCATCGCGAGCAAGCTCGCTCCCACATTGGATTTATGTGAACCGAAGATCCACTGTAGGAGCGAGCCTGCTCGCGATGAGGCCCTGGAAGGCGGTGAAGATCTTGAGTGGTACTTGCATCTTCGGCCACCCACCCGCATAACTTGCTGCATGAACCTGCCCATTCCTGCAGACAGTGCCCTGAGCGGCTTTCATCCCGCAGTCAGCGCCTGGTTCAGTCACACATTCGCAGCGGTCACCGCCGCCCAGGCCCGGGCGTGGCCGTCGATCCGCCAGCGCCGTTCGACCCTGGTCGCCGCGCCCACCGGCTCCGGCAAGACCCTCACCGCCTTTCTCGCCGTCATCGACGACCTGGTGCACCGTGGCCTGGAAAGCCCCGAAGGCTTGCCCGACGCCACCCTGGTGGTCTACGTCTCGCCGCTCAAGGCGCTGTCCAACGACATCCAGATCAACCTGCAAAACCCGCTGGCCGGCATTACCGAACAATTGCGCGTGATGGGCCTGCCCGAATTGCAGATCACCACCGCCGTGCGCACCGGCGACACACCGCAAAAAGACCGCTCGGCGATGCGCAAGACAGCGCCGCATATTCTGGTGACCACACCGGAGTCCCTGTACGTGCTGCTCGGTTCCGATTCCGGTCGGCAGATGCTTGGCACGACACAAACGGTGATCATCGACGAGATCCACGCCATGGCCGCCAGCAAACGCGGCAGTCATCTGACCCTGAGCCTCGAACGCCTGCAAGCACTCTGCGCTGAGCCGTTGCTGCGCATCGGTCTGTCAGCCACGCAAAAACCCGTCGAAGCCGTCTCGCGCTTCCTGGTGGGTCGCGACCGCCCGTGCGAGATCGTCGACATCGGCCACGCCCGCCCCCGCGATCTGGATATCGAAGTGCCGCCCGTGCCGCTATCGGCGGTGATGGCCAACGATGTCTGGGAATTGGTATACGACCGCCTCGCCGCCCTCGCCCGGGAACACCGGACGACGCTGATTTTCGTCAACACCCGGCGCCTGGCCGAACGCCTCAGCCGGCACCTGAGCGAGCGCCTGGGCAAGGATGCCGTGGCGGCCCACCACGGCAGCCTGGCCAAGGAATTTCGCCTGGACGCCGAACAGCGTCTCAAGCGCGGCGACCTGCAAGTGCTGATCGCCACGGCATCGCTGGAACTGGGGATCGACATCGGCGACGTCGACCTGGTGTGCCAGATCGCCTCGCCGCGTTCGATTGCCGGGTTTCTGCAGCGGGTCGGCCGTTCAGGGCACCAGGTCGGCGGCACGCCCAAGGGCCGTTTGTTTGCCACCACCCGCGACGACCTGATCGAATGCGCCGCGCTGCTCGACTGCGTGCGCCGGGGAGAACTGGATACCTTGCTGATCCCGCAAGCGCCGCTGGACGTGCTGGCGCAGCAGATCATCGCCGAGGTCAGTTGCCAGGAGTGGCCGGAGCAGGCGTTGCTGGAGATGCTGCGTCGCGCCTCGCCCTACGCCGCACTCGACGACAAACACTACCAGGCGCTGCTGCACATGCTCGCCGAGGGCTACAACAGGCGTCAGAGCGTCCGCAGTGCCTACCTGCACCGCGACGCCGTGAGCCGCACCCTGCGCGGTCGCCGTGGCGCAAAACTGACAGCGGTGACCAGTGGCGGGACCATTCCGGACAACGCCGACTACAGCGTGCTGCTGGAGCCTCAAGGGCTGAACATCGGCAGCGTCAACGAAGACTTCGCGGTGGAAAGCATCGCCGGGGATGTCTTCCAGTTGGGCAATACGTCCTATCGGATCCTGCGCGTGGAAACCGGCAAGGTGCGGGTCGAGGATGCCCAAGGCCAGCCGCCGACCATTCCGTTCTGGCTCGGTGAAGCACCGGGGCGCAGCGCCGAACTGTCCGCGGCGGTGGCGCGCTTGCAGGCACAACTCGACGACCTGCTGGGGGCTGCGCCAGGCAACTTGCAGCCAGCGCTCGACTGGCTGACCGAGACCTTGGGCTTGAACCTCGCCAGCGCTGATCAACTGGTGGACTACCTGGCCCGTGCGCGACAGGCGTTGGGGGCCCTGCCATCCCAAGACACGCTACTGATGGAACGTTTTTTCGACGAGTCCGGCGGCACGCAACTGGTCATTCACACGCCGTTCGGCAGCCGCATCAACCGCGCCTGGGGCCTGGCCCTGCGCAAGCGTTTCTGTCGCACCTTCAACTTCGAATTGCAGGCCGCCGCCAGCGAAGACGCCATCGTGCTGTCGCTGTCCACCAGCCACAGTTTTGAACTGGACGACGTCTGGCGTTACATGCACAGCAACAGTGCCGAACACATCCTGATCCAGGCCGTGCTCGACGCGCCGCTGTTCGGTGTGCGCTGGCGCTGGAACGCCGGGGTGGCCCTGGCGCTGCCGCGCTACAGCGGCGGGCGCAAAGTCCCGCCGCAGATCCAGCGAATGAAAAGCGAAGACCTGATCGCCAGCGTGTTTCCCGACCAGATCGCCTGCGTGGAAAACCTCGCCGGCGAACGGGAGATTCCCGACCATCCGCTGGTGGAGCAAACCCTCGACGATTGCCTGCACGAAGCCATGGACACTGAAGGTTGGCTGGCACTTTTGCGGCGCATGGAACGCGGCGACATTCGCCTGATCAGCCGCGATTTGCCGGCACCTTCGCCACTGGCGGCGGAGATTCTCAGCGCCCGGCCCTATACCTTTCTCGACGATGCGCCACTGGAAGAACGCCGCACCCAAGCCGTACTCAACCGCCGCTGGAGCGACCCACAATCCACCGACGATCTCGGCGCGCTGGACGCCGAAGCGATTGCCGCCGTGCGCGACGAAGCCTGGCCGACGCCCTCCGGTATCGATGAAATGCACGAGGCCTTGATGAGCCTGGCGTGCATCACCGATACCGAAGCCGACGCCAATCCACAGTGGCTCGATTGGCTCACGACCCTGGCCGACAGCGGACGCGCGAGCCGTTTGCAGATCAACGCCGGGCAATCGTTGTGGCTGGCACTGGAGCGCCTGACCTGCCTGCGGGCGATTTATCCACAGGCCGATTTGACGCCATCGCTGCAAGCGCTGCCGGACTTCGACGAGGTCTGGGAACCCGACGACGCCATCCTCGAACTGATCCGCGTGCGGCTCAGTGCCTTCGGACCTCTTGCGCTCGATCGCATTGCCGAACCGCTCGGCTTGCCCGCTACGCAAGTGAATCAAGCCCTGGCGCAACTGGAGCGCGAAGGCTACGTGCTGCGCGGTCGCTTCACCCCGGGCACCGCTGAGGAAGAATGGTGCGAGCGGCATTTGCTGGCGCGGATTCATCGCTACACGGTCAAGCGCCTGCGCCGGGAAATCGAACCAGTGGCGTTGCAGGATTTCATGCGATTCCTGTTCGACTGGCAGCATGTGTCGGCCGCGAGCCAGGGCCGGGGCGCGGCGGTTTTGCCAGCCGTCGTTGCGCAGTTCGAAGGCTACCCCGCCGCCGCTTCAGCCTGGGACAGCGACATCCTGCCGGCGCGGATCAAGGACTACTCGGCGACTTGGCTCGATGATCTGTGCCGCAGCGGCAGACTGGTGTGGACGCGCCTGACTGCGCACAACAAAAGCGCCAGCACCGCCCTGCGCAGCACGCCGATCGTGTTGCTGCCGCGCAACCGGGTCGGACTCTGGAGCGGCTTGACCGAACAGACGCCGGTCAGCGAACTGTCGCCGAAAACGCAAAAGGTCCACGCCGCCCTCAGCCAGCATGGCGCGCTGTTTTTCGATGAGCTGATCCATGAGGCCCACCTGCTGCGTTCGGAGCTGGAGATCGCCCTGCAGGAACTGGTGGGCGCGGGGTTGGTGAATGCCGACAGCTTCGCCGGATTGCGCGCACTGATCACCCCGGTCAGCAAGCGCCAGCCGCGCAACAGTCGGCGTGGGCGCGGGGCATTTATCGGTGGCATGGACGACGCCGGGCGCTGGGCCCTGTTGCGACGCGAACCTGCCGCGCCGGTGGTGGAAAACCAGCGGACGCCTGCCGAAACCCTTGAACACATCGCCATGACCTTGCTGCGCCGCTACGGTGTGGTGTTCTGGCGCTTGCTGGAACGTGAGGCGGACTGGTTGCCGAGCTGGCGCGAACTGCTGCGTACTTTCCATCGCCTGGAGGCTCGCGGCGAGATTCGCGGCGGGCGGTTTGTCAGTGGCCTGGCGGGCGAGCAGTTTGCGTTGCCCGAGGCGATTCCATTGCTGCGCGAAGTCCGGCGTCGGCCCCATGACGGCAGTCTGGTCGCGGTGTGCGGGGTTGATCCGTTGAACCTCGCCGGCACGCTGTTGCCCGGCGCGAAAGTCCCGGCACTGGCGAGCAATCGACTGGTGTATCGCGATGGTTTGCCGGTTGCTGCCGAGATTGCCGGCAAGCAGCAATCCTGGGTGGAACTGGATCAGCAGATGGGCGCTGAAATACATAAAAAGCTGATTCAACACAGTTATCTGTAGGAGCTGGCTTGCCAGCGAAGAGGCCTTCAGGTTCAACATTAATGTTGCCTGACCATGCGCCTTCGCTGGCAAGCCAGCTCCTACAAAGGTGTTGCTATTGAGACCGCGGCCGATCCGGCATCAGCACCGCCGAATGATCCGGCTCATGTCCTGCCTCGGGTGGTGGCTCGACTGGATGCCGCGGCACCAGCGCCTGCTGTGGATAAGTCTGCGCGAAATGCACCCACGAGCAGTTATCCACAAGCTTTTTCAAACGCTGGTTGAATGCCCGGCTCACCGCGTATTGGCCACCGGACACCGTGCGGAATTGCGCGGTCAGCACCACTCCATTGAGGTCCATCCTGTCGACACCAAACACATCCAGCGGCCCTTGCAGGTTGTAGCGCAGGAATGGGTCGTTGCTGATGGAATGCCCGGCCTCGCGGATCAGTTCAATGGCCTTGTCGACATCAGTGTCGTAGGTGAATTGCACCGAGAAAAACGCATAGGCGAATTGCCGCGATTGGTTGGTCACGGCCTTGATCTGCCCGAACGGCACCGAGTGCACGAAGCCTTTGCCGTCGCGCAAGCGCAAGGTGCGGATGGTCAGACCTTCGACCGTGCCGGCATGTCCGGAATCGAGCACCACCCAGTCGCCGATGGACAGGGTATCTTCGATGATGATGAACAGCCCGGTAATCACGTCCTGCACCAGTTGTTGGGAACCGAAACCGATCGCCAGGCCGATCACCCCGGCACCGGCCAGGAAAGGCGCGACGTTGATTCCCAGGTTGGCCATGGTGGTGATCGCGCAAATCACCACCAGGATGATTTTGATCGCGTTGCGCAGCAGCGGCAGGATGGTTTTCACCCGCGTACTCGGCTGGCGCTCCGAACGCTTGTTGGTCGGTGGCTTCAGGGCTTCCTGAATCGCCGTGTCGAGCACTACCCAGACCATCCAGGTCACCAGCAGGATCAGGCCGATGTGGCTCAGGGAATCACTGATCGCCCGGCCCACGGCATTGCTCACCGCGAATTCGAACAGCGACACGCCCCAGACCCGTCCGAGGATATCGATGAACACGATGGCCATGCCGATGCGCAGCAAGGCGTGGGACAGATTGAGAAAGCGTTCCTTGTAGGCGCTGCTGCGGCGCAGGTCCGCTTCGCTGCGGGCCTTGAACAAATGGTGCAGCGTGGTGCTGAGAAACACCGTGGCAATCAGCAACACCGTGGTGAACAAGGCGCTGCGCAGCACTCTCTGGTTGTCCGCCCCGGCGCCGATCAGGTTGATGATCGAAACCAGTACCATCAACAGAATCGGCCAATACCAGAGCCCGGAAAATATCCGCAGGGTTTCACGCAACGCCGGCTGCCTGAGGCGCTGAGCCAGCGGCAAAATACGGATCACATGGGCGACCGGGCGACGCATGCGGATCACCAGCAAGCCGAAGGAAACCGACGCTGCCAACCCGGTGAACACGGCGATGCTGCTGGTGAGATTGTTGCCCAGTTGATGGGCGATCTGCGGGCTGGTCAGGGCATCGCTCAATGCCACCAGAAAGCCGATACCGAATAACGGCCGGGGACTCTTCTCGCGAATGATCTGCACCGCCCGCCGCTTGTGGCCGGCATTGAACACCACCACCAGCGACAGCACCAATGACGCGGCAAATATCCCCGCGCTAGCGGCATAAGCCAGACACAGCGCCAGCACCCGACCCGCCGATATCGGCAAAAACTGGCTGGCATAAATCGTCAGGGGCAGGCTGACCACCGCCGGAAGGGTGTAGGGCAGCACGTAACCGAGCAACGCCTGGCCCCGTTCACGACTGAGCAGCAGACGATGCTCGCACAGGCGCCTGGCGGCCATCCGCCCAAGCAGCCAAAGACAGGCAAACACCACCGTCCACACGCAGGTCAGCAGCAGGAAATCGCCGGCGACGCTCCAGGGCGAACGCGCCGATGGCTGATTGACCAACTGATCCACTTCATCGGCCGCGAGATCGGCACGCAGGCGCCAGGCGTCGACCAGGTTCTCGTTGAGATCGAGTTTGGTCTGGACCTCGTCGATGCTTGTACTGATGGCCCCCAGTAATCCGCCTTGCACCAAGGGTTCGGGGTGCGCCAGCGGCGTCGCGGTGGCCGGCAGCCCCGGTATCGCGGCGGCTTCCAGTTGCTCGCTGCCCAGCAACAGCAACGCGCCCAGCAGTATCGCGGTCTTGAGCCTGATCAAAGCACCCACTCCTTTGGCTGTGTGTGTGTGTAAGGAACTGATCGAGAAATGCCGGGCAAGTTCGGACATTGCCCGCAGATAGCAGGACAGCGATATTTGATCTGCACGCAAATATCAAATGTCCGTCCCTGTATTTTTCCGCACAACCCGAACCCCGACACTGCGCTCCATCGAATCAACCTCCGGAGTTGCAGCCATGCCCATTGCCCTGCTCGCGCTGACCCTCAGCGCCTTTGCCATCGGGACGACCGAGTTCGTCATCGTTGGCCTGTTACCCACCATTGGCGCCGACCTCGGCATCAGCCTGCCGTCCGCCGGCCTGCTGGTCAGCCTGTATGCCCTGGGCGTTGCCGTCGGCGCCCCGGTGCTGACCGCCCTCACCGGCAAGGTTCCACGCAAATTGCTGCTGTTGTCGCTGATGGT
This sequence comes from Pseudomonas sp. P1_C12, assembly GCF_056406435.1. Lineage (NCBI taxonomy): Bacteria > Pseudomonadati > Pseudomonadota > Gammaproteobacteria > Pseudomonadales > Pseudomonadaceae > Pseudomonas > Pseudomonas sp. P1_C12. The sequence continues at coordinate 245,792 of NZ_JBFUAE010000007.1, forward strand.
GCTGTTCACCCTCGGCAACCTGCTGGCCTGGCAAGCACCGGGCTACGAGTCGTTGATCCTCGCCCGGATCGTCACCGGCCTGGCCCACGGGGTGTTTTTCTCGATCGGTTCGACCATCGCCACCAGTCTAGTGCCGAAGGAAAAAGCCGCCAGCGCGATCGCCATCATGTTCACCGGCCTGACCGTGGCGCTGGTCACCGGCGTGCCGCTGGGGACATTCATCGGCCAGCATTTCGGCTGGCGTGAAACCTTCCTCGCCGTTTCGGCACTGGGCGTGATCGCCTTCATCGGCAGCCTGCTCTACGTACCGAACACTATCGCCCACACCAAACCCGCGTCGTTGTTGCAGCAATTGCAGGTGCTCAAGCAACCGCGCCTGTTGCTGGTGTATGCCATGACAGCCGTCGGCTACGGCGGTTCGTTCATCGCCTTTACCTTCCTCGCGCCGATTCTTCAGGACCTCTCCGGCTTCAGCGCCAGCACCGTCAGCCTGGTGTTGCTGGTCTACGGCATCTCCGTGGCCGTCGGCAACATCTGGGGCGGCAAACTGGCGGACCAGCGCGGCCCGATCAGCGCCCTGAAAATCATCTTCGCCCTGCTCGCCGCCGTGCTGTTCGTGCTGACCTTCACGGCCGGCAATCCTTGGCTGGCGCTGGCTACCGTGCTGGTGTGGGGCGCCGTGGCATTTGGCAATGTGCCGGGGTTGCAGGTGTATGTGGTACGTCAGGCTGAGCATCACACCCCGCAGGCGGTGGACGTGGCATCCGGCCTGAACATCGCGGCATTCAACCTCGGCATTGCCGGTGGCGCGTGGGGCGGTGGCCTGATCGTCGCCCACATGGGGTTGATTCACACCGCGTGGATCGGCGGTCTGGTGGTGTTGCTGGCGCTGGCATTGACCGCGTGGAGTGGACGTCTTGATCGCCTCGGCCCGGTCTATGCCGAACCGGCAGAAGGGACGACCCGGATAGTTGCTGGTCACTGAGGGACCCGGTGGGAGCAACTGTCTTCACCATGCCACTCGTCACCGCCATTCGGTACCGTCCGTAGCCCCATCGAAACTTTCGCCGCCGCCCCAGAGTCATCCAAGGACAGGAGCCGTCAGGCGGGAGGCGACATGACAGCGAATCACACCGATATTCCCGCACACTCAAACGCAACCGACATGCGGGTACAGGGTTCGTCCGTCACTTGTCGTTTCACGGTACTGACGGTCAACACCCATAAAGGTTTCACCGCGCTCAACCGGCGCTTCATCCTGCCGGAACTGCGTGAAGCGGTGCGCAGTGTGTCTGCCGATGTGGTGTTTTTGCAGGAAGTCCACGGCACCCACGAACAGCATCCCCGGCGCTACACCAACTGGCCGGCGATGCCGCAATACGAATTCCTTGCCGACAGCCTGTGGCCGCAGTTCGCCTATGGCCGCAATGCGGTGTATCCGGCGGGCGATCACGGCAATGCGCTGTTGTCGAAGTTCCAGATCATCCGCCACGACAACCTCGACGTATCCATCAGCGGCCACGAGAACCGCGGGCTCTTGCATTGCGTGTTGCGTTTGCCCGGCGACGGCCAGGAGGTGCATGCCATTTGCGTTCATCTGGGGCTGCGCGAAACCCATCGCACCGCGCAACTGAAGCTGCTCACCCAGCGCCTGGACGCCCTGCCCGGCGACGCCCCGGTGATTGTCGCCGGGGACTTCAACGACTGGCGCCAGCGCGCCGATGCGTTTCTCAAGCCCAGCGGTCTGCATGAAGTCTTCGCCGCGCTGCATGGCAAACCGGCGCGCAGTTTCCCCGCGCGCTTGCCGGCATTGCGCCTGGACCGCATCTACGTGCGCAACCTCAAGGCCAGCCATCCGCAAGTGCTGACCACCCGGCCCTGGTCGCATCTTTCCGACCACGCCCCGCTGTCGGTGGAAATCGAGCTATGAGCAGCCAATCGATGGAAAAAAACACGCTGGCAGACATTCCCGCCCCATCGATCCGCGAGCCGACAGCAGTCGATGTCGAATACGGCTGGCAAGGCAGCAATCGCGTCGAGTTGCTGGAAAACGGCGAGGCGTACTTTCCCCGGGTATTTGAAGCCTTGCGCCGGGCGCAAAGTGAAATACTGCTGGAAACCTTCATCCTGTTCGAGGACAAGGTTGGCAATGAGCTGCAACAGATCCTGATCGAAGCCGCTCAGCGCGGCGTACGCACCACCGTCAGCCTCGACGGCTTTGGCTGCGGCGAGCTGAGTACCGGGTTCCTCACCGCACTGACCGCGGCCGGGGTGCAACTGCAAATATTCGACCCGGCACCGAAACGCCTGGGCATCCGCACCAACTGGTTCCGGCGCCTGCACCGCAAGATTGTGGTGGTGGATGGCACCGTCGCGTTCGTCGGCGGGATCAACTTTTCCGCCGATCATCTGGTCGACTTCGGCCCCGAGGCCAAACAGGATTATTCGGTAGAAATTGAGGGTCCGGCAGTGGCCGATATCCATCACTTCGCCCTGCTGCAATGCGGTCGCCCGGTGCACGCCAAATACTGGTGGCAACGCCGTCGGCTGCGGCGTTCGGAACTCGCCTTCAGCGATCACGACGGCCAGGTGCGGCTGGTGTACCGCGACAACGGTGAACACCCGACCGACATCGAGGAGGTTTACCGCCTGGTGTTGCGCCAGGCGCAGCGCCGAGTGGTGATCGCCAACGCCTACTTCTTTCCCGGTTTCCGCTTGCTGCGCGAGATCCGCAACGCGGCCCGCCGAGGCGTGGATGTGCGGCTGATCCTGCAGGGCCAGCCAGACATGCGGGTGGCCAGGCTCGCCGCGCGCATGACCTATGACTACCTGCTCAAGTCCGGGGTGAAGATCTACGAATATTGCGACCGCCCGCTGCACGGCAAGGTCGCCTTGGTGGACGAGGACTGGAGCACCGTTGGCTCCAGCAACCTCGACCCGTTGAGCCTGTCGATGAATCTGGAAGCCAACGTGCTGATCCGCGACCAGGCCTTCAATCGTCATCTGTTCGATCGCCTGGAAGACCTCAGCGATAACCATTGCAAGGCCATGTCTCCCGACATCGCGCCACGCGGGCGTGTCTGGCACATGACCATCGGTTTTCTGGTGTTTCACTTCCTGCGGCATTTCCCGGCATGGGCCGGTTGGTTGCCGGCGCATAAACCTCGCCTGAAACCCTTCCACCCGCCAACCGGAAGCGCTGACCATGAACCGCGCTGAGACCCACCCGGCCTCTCAGGGCAAAAGCTCCGGCAAGTCCCATTGGCGTCGCTGGAAACGACCGCTGACGATGCTGTTTTTCCTGATGCTGATCGTGCTGTTCACGACGCTCGCCCAGCGCATCGAGTGGAACGAAGTGTTCGATAACCTGGCCGATTTCAAGGTGCGCACGTTGATCATTGCTTCGGGGCTGACCCTGGTGAGTTTTCTGGTGTACGCCTGCTTCGACCTGATTGGTCGCACCTACATCCGCCAGAACCTGACCTGGAAGCAGATCCTGCCCGTGGGGATCATCAGCTACGCCTTCAACCTGAATCTGAGCGCATGGGTCGGCGGCATCGCCATGCGTTACCGGTTGTATTCGCGGCTCGGGGTGAGCAAGAGCAACATCGCGAAAATCCTTGGCCTGAGCCTGGCGACCAACTGGTTCGGCTACATGATAATTGCCGGCGCCGTGTTCAGCAGCGGGCTGGTGCACATGCCACCGGGCTGGAAACTCAGCAGTAGTGCGCTGCAAGGCGTGGGGGGTTTGTTATTGCTGCTGAGCGCCGGGTACCTGGCGGCGTGCCGGTTTGCCAAACGTCGGGAGTGGGCGACTCGCGGCGTGGAAATTGATCTGCCGTCGCTGCGCATGGCGGTGCTGCAACTGACCCTCGGGGCTCTGAACTGGTCGCTGATGGCGGCGGTGATTTTCACCTTGCTGCCGAGCAAACTGGACTATCCATTGGTACTTGGCGTGTTGTTGATCAGCGCCATCGCCGGAGTCATTACCCACATCCCGGCCGGGCTCGGCGTGCTCGAGGCGGTGTTCGTGGCGCTGCTGCAACACGAGGTTTCACGGGGCAGCCTGGTGGCGGGACTGCTGGCCTATCGGGCGATTTATTTCATTTTGCCGCTGTTGATTACCGTGGTGATGTATTTGCTGGTGGAGGCCAAGGCCAAGGCGTTGCGGATCGAGAAAAAACCCAAGTGACGGGGTGGTTGTGAGGACGCTATCGCGAGCAGGCTCGCTCCCACATTGGATCTCAGGAGTTCCACAAAAACTGTATTCACCACTGAACTACTGTGGGAGCGAGCCTGCTCGCGATTGGTAGCAAGATCACCGCAAATTTCAAGATGATTGAATAATGCTCAACCGCTCCCCCACCACCATCTCGGTAATCCAGCCGACGAGGATCGAGGTGTAGGCCTGCTGCGAAACCGGGTCGTTCAGCGCATGGTCGGCACCGTCGATGATGCGGTGAGTCAGCGAGTGCGTCTGCTGACAGGCTGCCCGATAGCTCATGATCGTCGCGTGGGGCACGTATTCGTCGGTCTCGGACTGCACCAGAAGCACGTCCCCGGTGAATTGCGAGCAAGCATGCAAGGCACGGTTGCTGTCGGCACGCACCAGGGTGCCTCGGTAATCACGCAGATCCAGTTTGTCCAGATCGCGTTTCGGCGTGTGCCATTGCTCGTCGCGATACAACGCCGGCACCCGTAGCGCCAGCCAGCGCACTGGCCTGAGCGAGGTCAGAATCGAGGCCAGATACCCCCCGTAACTGGTGCCGACCACCGCAATCGCCGACGTATCGAGAGCCGGGTGCGCGAGCAATCGGTCATAGGCTGCCAGCAGGTCGCGCAGGTTGTCTTCGCGGGTCACCCGGGACAATGGAATGCCGGTGCCGCTGGTGTGCCCGCGCAGGTCGAAGGTCAGGCAGACACAGCCCAACCCGGCGATGCCTTTGGCGCGCTCCAGGTCCCGCTCCTGACTGCCGCCCCAACCGTGCACGAAGAGCACGCCGGGGACCTTCGATTTGGGGCTCAGGAAGGTCCCACTCATCTGTTCGTCGTCGATGTCGATCTGAATGGATTCGCTTCTAGCCGTCATAGGATTTGACCGTCACGTACTTGAGGAGAAAGTCACTGGTCTGCGCCCGCCCGCGGTACACCTCGATGGCGTCCGCCGGCAGCGGCTGATCGCTGTAGGTTTCCACCGAAGACACACGAATCGCACACATCCCCGGATCGTTGACGAAACGCTGCAAGGCCGCCACCTCGGCACTGCTGGCACCGCCCATGCGCCAGGACTGTTCGAGCACACCACTGCGCTGTTTGCCGTCGCTATCGATGCCCTGAGCGATGTCGTAGTTGCGCCGTGACGCGTAGAAACGCGGATAGGCTTCATCCGCAGCGCTGTCGAACACCTGCGCTTGCTTGATAGCCACCCGCACATCATCGGCCAGGTCCAGCTTCAGTAAATCGACGTAGCTGCCCTGCACCACCAACAGGTTCGAGCCGCCATACACCTCTTCGCCCCTTGCGTCCTTGGTCAAGTATTGTTCACCGCAGTAACTCAGCACCTTGTCGCCGATGAAACTCTGACCGACGCTGTGGGTGATCACTTGATCCAGGTCCTGCTCCAACACCACGCCTTCCGTGAACAGCGTTTTGGCTTCGGGCCGGGCGAGGATTTCGTCGAACCGGTCGAGGCTGTCGATCACTTCCTGACCCCGCCCGGCGCAGGCGTGAATCGGCTTGAGGCGGATCGGGCCGGTATAGAGCAGATGCTTCGCCGCTGGCCGTGCATCCTCCAGCGAGAACACGCTGAGACCGTCGAGCACGACACTGCGCACCCGCTCGGAAAACAATGGTGTCCAGCCTTGCGGTGCATGGGCGTGGTGGTTGAGCAATCCATGACTGATGGCTTTGGTGCACATGAAGTCGTGGTCGACATAACCGCCCCAAAAATCCTCCGGCCCCTTGACCCCTAGTTGCCGGGCAGCCGCAGCGCCCACCAGGGTCTGGGTCGGCAACAGGTAGAGGTCCCGTCCGTCATGCAACTGCGGGTCGTAGCTGCCGCCGTACTTGAGCCCCAGTATCTGCGCCAGCCAGCGGGCCAGTGCACGGTTGGTTTCAACTTCGTGCACTGGCGCGTCGGCGAGCACCGAATGGGCGACCACCAGTTTCCTGCGGTTTGTTGGGGTCATGCATCCCCCTTTCAATCGACGCTTGATGAATGTAGCTGAAGGGGTGCAGAGATCAGGCCAAGGCCCGGTGCGGGAAAAGGGGGTTTTAAATCAGCCCGTTGCGCAAAAAGTGATGGCATGGGGCCTGTTTTATTCTGCACGACGCCCTTTGATATTCCGGCATTTTGCACGACTCTCTGTGGGAGCGAGCCTGCTCCGGGCGGCGTTCCGACGATCAGGCCAACACCATCAACATTGATGTAGCCTGACACACCGCGTTCGCGGGCAAGCCCGCTCCTACAGGTTATTGGCAGTACAGCGACTACCACACAGCAGCACCCGGCGTCACACCAAACCTCGACCGATAATCACTCGGCACCAGCCCGGTGATTTTCTTGAACGTCGCACGAAACGCCCCGGGGTCCTGATAACCGACGGTCCAGGCGATGTGGTCGATGGTGCCGTTGGTGAACTCAAGCATTTCCCGGGCCTTGCCGACTCGCAGATGCTGGCAGTATTCGGTGGGTTTGAGCCCGGTGGCCGCGCGGAAGCGTCGCAGGAAGGTGCGCTCTTCCAGGCCTGCCTTTTCGGCCATCGCCGCCAGCGACACATCGGTTGCCCCGGTACTTTGCAGCCAGTGTTGCACCTTGAGGATCGCCGCATCGCCATGGCTGAGAATCGGCGCAAAATTACTGCCGCACTCGCTGGCGCTGTCGCAGTGCTCCACCACCAGAAAACGTGCGGTATTGGTGGCAATGCTCGGTCCCAGCAACCGGTTGACCAGCCGCAAACCCAGTTCGGACCAGGCCATCAGCCCAGCGGTGGTAATCAGATCGCCGTCATCGACAATCGGTGTGTCGGCCTTGAGCCTGATCGCCGGGTAACGTTCGGCGAAGGCTTTGGCCGAGGTCCAGTGGGTGGTGGCGCTACGACCGTCGAGCAGACCGCTTTCAGCCAACAGGATAGAGCCCACGCAAACACCGCCCAGTGTCGCGCCGCTGGCATGTTGCTCACGCAACCAGCGGATCAATCCCTGTGGCGCCTGGCCTTCGGAAAAACCGCCGATCGATGGCGGAATCAACACGGCCACCAGGGTGCGCTCCGGGCCGGGATGGCTGTCGAAGACCCGAACTGGCGGCTGATCACCCTCGACCTGCCAATGGCTGACCCGCAGCAGCGGCAACTGCGCAGACTGATGCTCGGTGGCGATCCGGTTGGCCACCCCGAACAGGTCGGTCAAGCCATGCACCGCCGCCATCTGCGCGCCGGGATAGATCAACACACCGAGCTCGGCGATTGCCCTTTCTGCATCCATTGTCAGTTTTCCCCCTCTTATTGTCGGTGCGGCCAATCCCCGGACCGCCTGCCAGCGCCAATACTTCATTCCACACCCAACACACACTTCGAGGAAACAGTCATGGCCAAGCAAGCGCTCATCGTAGTCGATATCCAGAACGACTACTTCCCCCAAGGAAAGTGGCCACTGGTCGGCGCCGACGCCGCCGCCGACAACGCCGCACGCCTGATCAAGACCTTCCGCGACGCCGGTGATTCTGTGGTGCACATCCGCCACGAATTCACCTCCGAAGAGGCACCGTTTTTCACCCCGAACTCCGAAGGCGCCAAGCTGCACCCGAAAGTGCTCAACCGTGCCGACGAACCGCTGGTGCTCAAGCACTTCGTCAATTCGTTCCGCGAAACCGGGCTGAAATCGATCCTCGATGAGCAAGACATCAAGGAGCTGGTGGTCGTGGGCAGCATGAGCCACATGTGTGTGGACGCCATCACCCGTGCGGCGGCGGACTTTGGCTATAAGGTGACAGTGATCCACGACGCCTGCGCCACCCGCGACCTGGAATTCAATGGCGTGGCGGTTCCGGCGGCGCAGGTTCATGCGGCGTTCATGGCGGCCCTGGCGTTTGCGTATGCCAGTGTGGTGTCGACCAACGAGTTCCTCGCGGCCTGAGTCTTCAAATAAATTTCACCGCCCATAAAAAACCCCGCACTTCAGACCGAAGTGCGGGTTTTGTTTTGTCAGCTTGCCGCTTGTAACTGTTTTAGAACGGGATATCGTCATCAAAGCTGTCGAAATCCGGGGCCGGCTGAGGAGCAGCCTGCTGTGGAGCCGGGCGCGACTGTTGCGGCGCCGACTGCTGTGGACGCGGAGCCTGCTGGCGCGGAGCGGGTTGCTGGTAGTTGTTACCGCCGCCCTGGCCTTGCTGGTCGCCCTGTGGACGGCCGCCCAGCAGTTGCATGGTGCCTTGCATGTCGACCACGATTTCGGTGGTGTAACGCTTGATACCGTCTTTTTCCCACTCGCGGGTCTGCAGCTTGCCTTCGATGTACACCTGCGAACCTTTACGCAGGTATTCGCCTGCGATTTCCGCAACTTTGCCGAACATCGACACACGGTGCCATTCGGTCTTTTCGACTTTCTGACCGGTTTGCTTGTCGGTCCACTGTTCGCTGGTCGCCAGACTCAGGTTGGTCACGGCGTTACCGTTAGGCAAGTAGCGAACTTCGGGATCCTGGCCGCAAGTGCCGACCAATATGACTTTGTTAACCCCACGGGCCATAACGTTCTCCTAGGCTACGCACGCTGCCCCGGCCGGGTTGTTCACCAGGCACTCAAGGGTGGTGCGATCCAATAGTTCGGTGTCCAGTTTGATGTAAATCGCCGCCTCTTCTGCGACGATGACTGCATCTGTTACCCCTACGACCGCCTTCAGGCGCTCGACCAGACCCGCTTCGCGGATCGCCTCGGGCGACAACGGCAAGCGCAGGCTCGTGACGTAGGGAGGTTCGCGCATGGTAACAGCAAAGGCCAGCCAGAGGGCAGCCAGACCGGCGCATCCGAGGAACACAACCGACAGACCGCCATGCTGGAACAGCCAGCCGCCAAGAATGCCGCCCAATGCCGACCCGAGGAACTGGCTGGTGGAATAAACCCCCATCGCAGTGCCCTTGCCGCCGGCCGGTGAAACCTTGCTGATCAGCGATGGCAACGAAGCTTCCAGCAGATTGAACGCGGTGAAGAACACCACCGTACCGATCACCAGAGCCCGCAAGCTGTCGCCGAACTGCCAGAAGAATAGCTCAGTGAGCATCAGCGTCACGACGGAGCCGAGTAAAACTCGTTTCATTTTGCGTTTCTTCTCGCCGTAGATAATGAACGGGATCATGGCGAAGAAAGAAATCAGCAGCGCGGTCAGGTACACCCACCAGTGCTGCTCTTTGGGCAGCCCGGCCTTCTCGACCAGCGCCAGTGGCAAGGCGACGAAGCTGGACATCAACATCGCGTGCAACACAAAAATGCCCAGGTCCAGGCGCAGCAGGTCCGGATGCTTGAGGGTCGGTATCAGCGCCTGGCGCGCGACACCGGACTCGCGATGCTGCAACGGGCCGGTGGAGCGCGGCACCATGAACATCACGATCACGATGCCGAACAGTGCCATACCGCCGGTGGCAAGGAACAATCCGGACAGTCCGAAGGCGCGGGTCAGCAGCGGGCCGACCACCATGGCCACCGCAAACGACAGGCCGATGGTCATGCCGATCATGGCCATGGCCTTGGTCCGGTGCTGCTCGCGGGTCAGGTCGGACAGCAAGGCCATGACCGCCGCGGAAATCGCCCCGGCGCCCTGCAGGATCCGGCCGGCAATCACGCCCCAGATCGAGTCGGCATTGGCTGCCAGCAGACTGCCGAGGGCAAACACAATCAGGCCCAGGTAAATCACCGGGCGGCGACCGATGCGGTCGGAAATGAAACCGAAAGGAATCTGGAACACTGCCTGGGTCAGGCCATAAGCGCCAATCGCCAGACCGATCAGGGCCGGCGTGGCTCCGGCCAGATCCATCCCATAGGTCGCCAGTACCGGCAACACCATGAACATGCCAAGCATACGGAAGGCGAACACCAGGGCCAGACCGCTTGCTGCGCGGGTCTCGCTGCCACTCATGCGCTCGCTGTGGGGATCGTGCATGGAAAAACCTCATGTGAACCGGCGGCGATTCTACCAGTCCCATCGATTGGCAGGGTATATCGCGACGCTTTGACGCGCATTGCTGACACACTCTTCATGTAAGACGGTAACCCTCTCGTTTGATAGTGTGCATCCATCCAGTATTTGGCCGTATACTCCTACGTTTTCGACGCCCGCCAAGCGAGGCCACCTTGGACAAGATCCTGATTCGTGGGGCTCGAACCCACAACCTGAAGAACATCGACCTGACCCTGCCACGGGACAAGCTGATCGTCATCACCGGCCTGTCCGGCTCCGGCAAGTCATCCCTGGCTTTCGACACCCTGTACGCCGAGGGTCAGCGCCGCTACGTCGAATCGCTGTCGGCCTACGCCCGGCAGTTCCTGTCGATGATGGAAAAACCCGACGTCGACACCATCGAAGGCCTGTCGCCGGCGATCTCCATCGAGCAGAAGTCCACCTCGCACAACCCGCGTTCGACGGTCGGCACCATCACCGAAATCTACGACTACCTGCGCCTGCTATATGCTCGCGTGGGTATTCCCCGTTGCCCGGATCACGACATCCCGCTGGAAGCGCAGACCGTCAGCCAGATGGTCGATCTGGTCCTCGCCGAACCGGAGGGCAGCAAGCTGATGCTGCTGGCGCCGGTCATCCGCGAGCGCAAAGGCGAGCACCTGTCGGTTTTCGAAGAGCTGCGCGCACAGGGCTTCGTCCGCGCCCGAATCAACGGCAAGCTCTATGAGCTGGACGAAGCCCCCAAGCTCGACAAGCAGAAAAAACATACCATCGATGTCGTGGTCGACCGCTTCAAGGTTCGCGCCGACCTGCAACAACGCCTGGCCGAATCCTTCGAGACCGCGCTGAAACTGGCGGACGGCATCGCCCTGGTGGCACCGATGGACGACGAGCCGGGTGAAGAGATGATCTTCTCCGCACGCTTCGCCTGCCCGATTTGTGGCCACGCCATCAGCGAGCTTGAGCCAAAACTGTTCTCCTTCAACAACCCGGCCGGCGCATGTCCGACCTGCGATGGCTTGGGGGTGAAGCAGTTCTTCGACATCAAGCGCCTGGTCAACGGCGAACTGACCCTGGCCGAAGGGGCGATTCGCGGTTGGGATCGACGCAACGTCTATTACTTCCAGATGCTCGGCTCGCTGGCCTCGCACTACAAGTTCAGCCTGGAAGTACCGTTCAACGAACTGCCGGCCGATCAGCAGAAATTCATCCTGCACGGCAGCGGTTCGCAAAACGTCGACTTCAAATACCTGAACGACCGTGGCGATATCGTCAAACGCTCGCATCCGTTCGAAGGCATCGTGCCGAACCTGGAGCGACGCTACCGCGAAACCGAATCCGCGTCGGTGCGTGAAGAGCTGGCCAAGTTCCTCAGCACCCAGTCCTGCCCGGACTGCCGCGGCACCCGCCTGCGGCGTGAGGCGCGGCACGTGTGGGTCGGCGAGAAAACCCTGCCGGCGGTAACCAACCTGCCGATCGGCGATGCGTCCGATTATTTTGGCGGGCTCAAGCTCACCGGCCGGCGTGGCGAAATTGCCGACAAGATCCTCAAGGAAATCCGCGAACGCCTGCAGTTCCTGGTCAACGTCGGCCTCGACTATCTGTCGCTGGATCGCAGCGCGGACACCTTGTCCGGTGGCGAGGCCCAGCGTATTCGTCTGGCCAGCCAGATTGGCGCCGGCCTGGTGGGCGTTCTGTACATCCTTGACGAACCCTCCATCGGCCTCCATCAGCGCGACAACGACCGGTTGCTGGGCACCCTCAAGCACCTGCGCGATATCGGTAACACGGTGATCGTGGTCGAGCACGACGAAGACGCGATTCGTCTGGCCGACTACGTGGTGGACATCGGCCCGGGCGCTGGCGTCCACGGCGGGCACATCGTCGCCGAAGGCACACCGGCCGAGGTCATGGCGCATCCGGACTCACTGACGGGCAAATACCTGTCGGGCCGGGTGAAGATCGAAGTCCCGGCCAAACGCACACCGCGCAACAAGAAGCTGACGCTGGCGCTCAAGGGCGCGCGCGGCAACAACCTGCGCAATGTCGACCTGGAGATTCCGATCGGCCTGCTGACCTGTGTCACCGGCGTGTCCGGCTCCGGCAAGTCGACGCTGATCAACAACACCCTGTTCCCGCTGAGCGCCACGGCGCTGAATGGCGCCACTACCCTCGAAGCGGCCGTCCACGACAGCATCAAGGGCCTGGAGCACCTGGACAAGGTCGTCGACATCGACCAGAGCCCTATCGGTCGCACACCGCGCTCCAACCCGGCGACCTACACCGGGCTGTTTACACCGATCCGCGAGTTGTTCGCCGGCGTACCGGAGTCCCGCTCCCGGGGCTATGGGCCGGGGCGCTTCTCCTTCAACGTCAAGGGCGGCCGCTGCGAGGCATGTCAAGGCGACGGACTGATCAAGGTCGAGATGCACTTCCTGCCGGACATCTATGTGCCGTGCGACGTGTGCAAGAGCAAGCGCTACAACCGCGAGACCCTGGAGATCAAGTACAAGGGCAAGAGCATCCACGAAACCCTCGAGATGACCATCGAGGAAGCACGGGAGTTCTTCGATGCCGTACCGGCCCTGGCGCGCAAGCTGCAAACGTTGATGGACGTCGGTCTGTCGTACATCAAGCTGGGGCAATCGGCGACCACGCTGTCCGGCGGTGAAGCCCAACGGGTGAAGCTGTCCCGCGAGCTGTCCAAGCGTGATACCGGCAAGACCCTGTACATCCTCGATGAACCGACCACCGGGCTGCACTTCGCGGATATCCAGCAACTGCTGGACGTGCTGCATCGCCTGCGCGACCACGGCAACACCGTGGTGGTGATCGAACACAACCTGGACGTGATCAAGACCGCTGACTGGCTGGTGGACCTGGGTCCGGAGGGTGGTTCCAAGGGCGGGCAGATCATTGCCGTCGGCACGCCCGAGGAAGTGTCAGAGATGAAGCAATCCCATACCGGTTACTACCTCAAGCCGCTGTTGGAGCGTGACAGGGCTTAACCGGGACCCATGAAAAAGCCCCTGTCACTTCATCAGTGACAGGGGCTTTTTTGTATCTGTAGGAGCGAGCTTGCTCCGGGCGGCGTTCCGACGAAGGTCGTAAACGATAACGCAGCGCCTTCAGATTTTTCGCGAGCAAGCTCGCTCCTACAAAAGACGCTGGGGCTTCCCCTATGCAATCAGGTGTGGGATTGCAGGTAGTTCTCAAGCCCGATCAACTTGATCAGACCCAACTGCTTCTCGAGCCAGTAGGTGTGATCTTCTTCGGTGTCATGCAATTGAACCCGCAGCATTTCGCGGCTGACATAGTCCTTGTGCTGCTCGCAGAGCTTGATGCCCTTGCACAGCGCAGCACGGACCTTGTATTCCAGGCGCAAATCCGCTTCGAGCATCTCGGTCACCGTGGTGCCGACATCGAGATCGTCCGGACGCATGCGCGGCGTGCCTTCGAGCATCAGAATCCGGCGCATCAGGGCATCAGCGTGCCCTGCTTCCTCTTCCATCTCGTGGTTGATTCGTTCGTAGAGCTTGGTGAAACCCCAGTCCTCATACATCCGCGAGTGGACGAAATATTGATCACGCGCGGCCAGTTCGCCGGTCAGCAACGTGTTGAGGTAATCGATCACATCTGGGTGGCCTTGCATCGCCCTACATCTCCCTGCTTGAAAGTTGTAGTTTGAACCAACATGCCCTTATCGTCACTCGCAAGACGCAATAAAAGCGAAGATATTCTGAGAAAAGCGGCTGAAATAACGCAAAAAACCGCCCAAACAAGGGCGGTTCTGCTTCTCATTTAGACTTCGTTAAGCTGTACGTTGAGCAGCTTTGCGATTGCTTCTCCATACGCCGGGTCAGCCTTGTAGAAATGCTGCAACTGACGGTCAACCACATCACTCGACACCCCCGCCATCGCACCGGCGATGTTGCTGACCAGCAGTGATTTCTGCTCTTCAGACATCAAGCGAAACAACGCGCCGGCGTGACTGTAGTAATCAGTATCTTCACGGTGGTCGTAACGATCGGCAGCACCACCGAGGGCCAATGCCGGCTCTGCGTAACGAGGCGCCTGCTTCGGCGACTCGACATAGCTGTTCGGCTCGTAGTTCGGTGTCGCACTACCATTGCTGCCAAAAGCCATCGAGCCATCGCGCTGGTAAGTATTGACCGGACTCCGCGGAGCGTTGACTGGCAATTGCTGGTGATTGGTGCCGACACGGTAGCGATGAGCGTCCGCGTAGGCGAAGACCCGACCTTGCAGCATACGATCCGGCGACAGACCAACACCAGGGACCATATTGCTGGGACCGAACGCGGCTTGCTCAACTTCCGCGAAGTAGTTCTGCGGATTGCGATTGAGCTCAAGTTCTCCAACTTCAATCAGTGGAAACTCTTTCTGCGACCAGGTTTTGGTGACATCAAACGGGTTCTCGTAGTGCGCCGCCGCCTGAGCCTCGCTCATGATCTGAATGCACACGCGCCATTTCGGGAAATCACCCTGCTCGATGGCATTGAACAGGTCGCGCTGGGCGTAATCCGGATCAGTACCCGCAAGGCGCGCAGCCTCGGCAGGAGCAAGGTTCTTGATCCCCTGTTTGGTCTTGTAGTGCCACTTCACCCAATGACGCTCACCTTGAGCGTTGATGAGGCTATAAGTGTGGCTGCCAAAGCCGTGCATGTGGCGGTATCCGTCAGGAATACCCCGGTCGGAGAACAGGATGGTGACCTGGTGCAGCGCCTCGGGCGAATGCGACCAGAAGTCCCACATCATCTGGACACTCTTCAGGTTGCTTTGCGGCAAACGCTTCTGGGTGTGGATAAAGTCCGGAAACTTCAGTGGATCGCGAATGAAGAACACAGGGGTGTTGTTGCCAACGATGTCCCAGTTGCCTTCCTCGGTGTAAAACTTCAAGGCAAAGCCGCGCGGATCACGCTCGGTATCGGCCGAACCACGCTCGCCACCCACGGTGGAAAACCGCAGGAAAGTCGGGGTTTGCTTGCCGACTGCCTCAAACAGCTTCGCACTGGTGTATTGAGTGATATCGCGCGTCACGGTGAACGTACCGTAGGCACCCGAGCCTTTGGCGTGTACACGGCGCTCAGGGATGTTTTCACGGTTGAAGTGGGCAAGCTTCTCGATCAGGTGAAAGTCGTCGAGCAGCAGCGGGCCACGAGGGCCGGCGGAACGGGAATTCTGGTTATCGGCAACAGGAGCGCCACTGGCGGTGGTAAGCGTTGTGTTTTGGCTCATGCGATCTTCCTTCCTCTGTCGGTCTTGAACTGCCGGCTAATCGGCTGAGAAGGAGTATTGATCATCAATATGACACCTACAAATTCATTAACTTGCAGACATCGATAGAAAAATACTAATGATCATCCCCGTCACATGATGACGACACAGACGAAGGAAACGCTTGTACAAAAGGCGCGTTTCTTACAGGCACAAAAAACCGGGCACTAGGCCCGGTTCTTTGTTTCAGACTGACGTCTTACTCGGCAGATACAGCTTCGCCAGCAGTAGCACGATCAACCAACTCGACGTACGCCATAGGCGCGTTGTCGCCAGCGCGGAAACCGCACTTGAGGATGCGCAGGTAGCCACCCTCACGGGTAGCGTAACGCTTGCCCAGGTCGTTGAAGAGCTTACCAACGATAGCTTTCGAACGAGTACGGTCGAAAGCCAGACGGCGGTTAGCAACGCTATCTATCTTGGCCAAAGTGATCAGCGGCTCGGCAACGCGGCGCAGTTCTTTAGCTTTTGGCAGAGTAGTTTTGATCAGCTCGTGCTCGAACAGCGACACCGCCATGTTTTGGAACATGGCCTTGCGGTGCGAGCTGGTGCGGCTCAGGTGACGACCACTTTTACGATGACGCATGGTTCATTCCTTACCAAACACTACGTTCGGTGATTACGACGATCAGGCAGTCGCCTTGTCGTCCTTCTTAAGACTTGCAGGCGGCCAGTTGTCGAGGCGCATGCCGAGGGACAGACCGCGGGAGGCCAGAACGTCCTTGATTTCAGTCAAGGATTTCTTGCCCAGGTTCGGAGTCTTCAACAGCTCTACTTCGGTACGCTGAATCAGGTCACCGATGTAGTAGATGTTTTCCGCCTTAAGGCAGTTAGCCGAACGTACAGTCAGTTCCAGATCGTCAACCGGGCGAAGCAGGATCGGATCGATCTCGTCTTCCTGCTCGACAACCACTGGCTCACTGTCACCCTTGAGGTCGACGAACGCAGCCAACTGCTGTTGCAGGATGGTTGCAGCGCGGCGAATTGCCTCTTCAGGATCCAGAGTACCGTTGGTTTCCAGATCAATAACCAGCTTGTCCAGGTTAGTACGCTGCTCGACACGGGCGTTTTCCACCACGTATGCGATACGGCGAACCGGGCTGAACGAAGAGTCAAGCTGCAAGCGACCGATGCTGCGGCTTTCGTCTTCATCGCTCTGACGCGAATCTGCCGGTTCATAACCACGACCACGAGCTACTACGAGCTTCATGTTCAGGGCGCCGTTAGACGCCAGGTTAGCGATTACGTGATCGGGATTAACGATCTCGACATCATGATCCAGCTGAATATCGGCAGCGGTAACCACCCCCGAACCCTTCTTCGACAAGGTCAGCGTAACTTCGTCACGACCGTGCAGCTTGATAGCCAGACCTTTAAGGTTCAACAGGATTTCAATGACGTCTTCCTGTACACCTTCGATGGCGCTGTACTCGTGGAGCACACCGTCAATCTCGGCCTCGACTACTGCACAGCCGGGCATTGAGGACAACAGGATGCGGCGCAGCGCGTTGCCCAGGGTATGGCCAAAGCCACGCTCGAGAGGCTCGAGAGTGATCTTGGCGCGGGTTGGACTGACAACCTGCACATCAATGTGGCGGGGTGTCAGGAACTCATTTACCGAAATCTGCATGGATGCACCTATTTTCTAGCCCTTACTTGGAGTAGAGCTCGACAATCAGGCTTTCGTTGATGTCGGCGGACAGATCACTGCGAGCTGGAACGTTCTTGAAAACGCCCGACTTCTTCTCAGTGTCTACTTCTACCCATTCTACGCGGCCACGTTGGGCACACAGATCGAGAGCTTGGACAATGCGAAGTTGATTTTTTGCTTTCTCGCGAACAGCGACCACGTCACCAGCACGAACCTGGTAGGACGGAACGTTAACGGTCTGACCGTTTACGCTGATCGACTTGTGCGATACCAGCTGACGGGATTCGGCACGAGTCGAACCAAAGCCCATACGGTATACAACGTTGTCCAGACGGCATTCGAGCAGTTGCAGCAGGTTTTCACCGGTTGCACCTTTCTTGCCAGCAGCTTCTTTGTAGTAGCCGCTGAATTGACGCTCGAGAACGCCGTAGATACGACGGACCTTCTGCTTTTCACGCAGTTGGGTGCCGTAATCGGACTGGCGACCGCGGCGTTGGCCGTGGATACCAGGTGCTGCTTCAATGTTGCACTTCGATTCGATCGCGCGCACGCCGCTCTTCAGGAAGAGATCGGTGCCTTCGCGACGAGCGAGTTTGCATTTTGGACCAATGTAACGAGCCATTCTTTACAATCTCCTGGATTACACGCGGCGCTTCTTCGGCGGACGGCACCCGTTGTGCGGGATTGGCGTCACGTCGGTGATGCTGGCGATCTTGTAGCCACAGCCGTTCAAAGCGCGGACTGCGGATTCACGACCTGGACCTGGACCTTTGACGTTGACGTCGAGGTTTTTCAGGCCGTATTCCAGCGCAGCTTGACCAGCACGTTCAGCAGCTACTTGAGCAGCAAACGGGGTGGACTTGCGGGAACCGCGGAAACCCGAACCACCGGAGGTAGCCCAGGAAAGAGCGTTACCTTGACGGTCGGTGATGGTCACGATGGTGTTGTTAAAAGATGCATGGATGTGGGCGATGCCATCAACCACTGTCTTTTTAACTTTTTTACGAGGACGAGCAGCAGGTTTTGCCATGATTAAATTCCTGTCGATTCGCTGGGGCGATTACTTGCGGATCGGCTTACGCGGACCTTTACGGGTACGCGCGTTGGTCTTGGTACGCTGACCGCGTACTGGAAGACCGCGACGATGACGCAGACCGCGATAGCAACCGAGGTCCATCAAGCGCTTGATTTTCATGTTGATTTCGCGACGCAGGTCACCTTCAGTGGTGAACTTCGCCACTTCGCCACGCAGCTGTTCAATTTGCTCGTCGCTCAGATCTTTGATCTTTGCTGCTGGGTTTACCCCAGTCTCTGCACAAATTTTCTGTGCAGTAGTGCGACCAACACCATAGATGTAGGTCAGCGAGATAACAGTATGCTTGTTATCTGGAATGTTAACGCCTGCAATACGGGCCATTCAGTGGGACTCCAATTGACAGCTACCTACGCCCCGGAAGCCAAGAAATAGGGCGCGAGATAATATCGCTGTAATAACAAATAATCAACCCGGCAGCGCACTAGCTGCCGGGCTTGAAGCACAATCACACTCAGCCTTGGCGCTGTTTGTGACGCGGTTCCGCGCTGCAAATTACTCGAACAACACCTTCGCGGCGAATAATCTTGCAGTTACGGCACAGCTTTTTCACCGATGCACGAACTTTCATCACCAACTCCTCGAACCTTATAGGTCAGCGCAGCATGCCGCTGCCGTAACCCTTCAGGTTGGCTTTCTTCATCAGGGATTCGTACTGGTGCGAAACGAGGTGCGATTGTACTTGGGACATGAAGTCCATCACAACCACGACGACGATCAGCAACGAGGTCCCGCCAAGGTAGAACGGTACGTTGGCTGCAACCACCAGGAACTGGGGCAACAGGCAGACGGCCGTCATGTAAAGAGCACCGAACATGGTCAAGCGAGTCAGAACGCCATCAATGTAGCGCGCAGACTGCTCACCTGGACGGATGCCCGGAATAAAGGCACCGGACTTCTTCAGGTTTTCCGCTACGTCTTTCGGATTGAACATCAACGCCGTATAGAAGAAGCAGAAGAAAATAATCCCTGCACTAAACAGCAGAATATTCAACGGCTGACCAGGAGCGATCGACTGCGAGATGTCCTGCAACCAGCCCATACCTTCAGACTGACCGAACCAGGCACCCAACGAAGCCGGGAACAGCAAAATGCTGCTCGCGAAAATAGCCGGAATAACACCGGCCATGTTCACCTTCAGCGGCAAGTGGCTGGTCTGCGCAGCGAAGACCTTGCGGCCCTGCTGACGCTTGGCGTAGTGAACAGCAATACGACGCTGACCACGCTCAATGAACACCACGAAACCGATAATCGCTACTGCCAGCAAACCGATGGCAACCAGGGCGAAGATGTTGATATCACCCTGACGTGCAGACTCGAAAGACTGCCCGATCGCTCTCGGAAGACCGGCGACGATACCCGAAAAAATCAACATCGAGATACCGTTGCCAACACCACGCTCAGTAATCTGCTCACCCAGCCACATCATGAACATCGCACCAGCCACAAACGTGGATACCGCGACGAAATGGAAGCCAAAGTCACCAGTGAACGCAACGCCCTGCCCCGCCAGACCAATGGACATGCCAATGGCCTGGACGAGAGCGAGGACGACAGTGCCGTAGCGGGTGTACTGGCTGATCTTGCGACGGCCAGCTTCACCTTCCTTCTTCAACTGCTCCAGCTGCGGGCTGACGGCGGTCATCAGTTGCATGATGATCGATGCCGAGATGTACGGCATGATCCCCAGTGCAAAGATGCTCATCCGTTCCAGCGCGCCGCCGGAAAACATGTTGAACAAGCTAAGAATGGTCCCCTCATTCTGTCGAAACAGGTCCGCGAGTCGGTCCGGGTTGATACCTGGAACCGGGATGTGTGCGCCTATTCGGTAGACGATAATCGCCAGGAACAGAAAACGCAGACGAGCCCAGAGTTCAGACATACCGCCTTTGCCGAGCGCAGAGAGAGCACCTTGCTTAGCCATTTATTCCTCGAACTTGCCGCCAGCTGCTTCGATAGCCGCACGCGCACCTTTGGTGGCGCCGATTCCCTTGCCGATAGTGACAGCGCGAGTCACTTCACCGGACAGCATGATTTTCACACGCTGTACGTTGACGTTGATCACGTTGGCATCTTTCAGGGACTGCACGGTGACGATGTCGCCTTCCACTTTAGCCAGCTCGGACAGACGCACTTCTGCGCGGTCCATGGCTTTCAGGGAAACGAAACCGAACTTCGGCAGGCGACGATGCAGCGGCTGTTGACCGCCTTCAAAGCCTGGAGCAATGGTGCCACCGGAGCGGGAGGTCTGACCTTTGTGACCACGGCCACCAGTCTTACCCAAACCGCTACCGATACCACGGCCCGGACGATGCTTTTCGCGACGGGAACCCGGCGCTGGACTCAGATCATTGAGTTTCATCGATTAACCCTCGACACGCAGCATGTAGTAAGCCTTGTTGATCATCCCGCGATTCTCGGGAGTATCCAGGACTTCTACAGTGTGACCGATGCGACGCAGACCCAGACCCTTAACGCACAGCTTGTGGTTAGGGATGCGGCCGGTCATGCTTTTGATCAGCGTTACTTTTACGGTAGCCATGATCAGAAGATCTCCTTGACGCTTTTGCCACGCTTGGCGGCAATGGATTCAGGAGACTGCATTGCTTTCAAACCCTTGAAAGTGGCGTGAACCACGTTTACCGGGTTAGTCGAGCCGTAGCACTTGGCCAGAACGTTCTGAACGCCCGCAACTTCGAGGACAGCACGCATAGCGCCGCCAGCGATGATACCGGTACCTTCAGAAGCAGGCTGCATGTACACCTTCGAAGCGCCGTGAGCGGACTTCATTGCGTACTGCAGAGTGGTGCCGTTCAGATCAACCTGGATCATGTTGCGGCGAGCAGCTTCCATTGCCTTCTGGATCGCAGCAGGCACTTCACGCGACTTGCCACGGCCGAAGCCAACACGGCCCTTACCATCACCAACCACGGTCAACGCGGTGAAAGTGAAGATACGGCCGCCTTTAACGGTTTTGGCTACGCGGTTAACTTGAACCAGCTTCTCGATGTAGCCTTCGTCGCGCTTTTGGTCGTTATTTGACATAACTTAGAACTCCAGCCCAGCTTCACGAGCAGCATCAGCCAGCGCTTTAACGCGGCCGTGATACTTGAAGCCAGAGCGGTCGAAAGCCACTTGCGAGACGCCAGCGGCCTTAGCACGCGTAGCGACCAGCTGGCCAACCTTAGTGGCCGCGTCGATGTTGCCGGTGGCACCATCACGCAGTTCTTTATCCAAAGTCGAGGCGCTTGCCAGGACTTTGTTGCCGTCGGCCGAAATGACCTGGGCGTAGATGTGCTGCGAAGAGCGGAACACGCAGAGACGCACGACTTCGAGTTCGTGCATTTTCAGGCGTGCTTTGCGAGCGCGACGCAGTCGAGTAACTTTTTTGTCGGTCATTTGCTATGCCCTACTTCTTCTTGGCTTCTTTACGACGGACGACTTCGTCCGCGTAGCGCACACCTTTGCCTTTGTACGGCTCTGGTGGACGGAAGTCGCGGATCTCGGCGGCCACTTGACCTACCAGCTGCTTGTCGATGCCCTTGATCAGGATATCGGTCTGGCTAGGAGTCTCAGCGGTGATGCCTTCCGGCAGTTCGTAATCCACTGGGTGCGAGAAGCCAAGAGCCAGGTTCAGCACTGTGCCTTTTGCTTGCGCTTTGTAACCAACACCGACCAGCTGGAGCTTGCGCTCGAAGCCTTGGCTTACGCCTTGGACCATGTTGTTTACCAACGCACGAGTGGTACCAGCCATTGCGCGAGTCTGTTGATCGCCATTGCGAGCAGCGAAACGCAGCTCACCGGCTTCTTCAACGATCTCAACGGACGAATGGATGTTCAGTTCGAGAGTGCCCTTGGCACCCTTCACCGAAAGCTGTTGGCCTGCGAATTTTACTTCGACACCGGCTGGCAGCTTAACGGGGTTCTTAGCGACGCGAGACATGCTTATCCCCCCTTAGAACACAGTGCAAAGAACTTCGCCGCCGACACCGGCAGCGCGCGCAGCACGATCAGTCATCACACCCTTGTTGGTGGAGACGATAGACACACCGAGACCGCCACGAACTTTTGGCAGATCATCGACGGACTTGTACTGACGCAGGCCTGGACGGCTAACGCGCTTCACTTCTTCGATAACCGGACGGCCTTCGAAGTACTTCAGCTCGATGGACAGCAGTGGTTTGATTTCGCTGCTGATCTGATAACCCGCAATGTAACCTTCGTCCTTCAGGACTTTGGCAACAGCTACCTTCAACGTGGAAGATGGCATGCTTACGACGGACTTTTCAGCCATCTGGGCATTACGGATACGAGTTAGCATGTCCGCTAACGGGTCCTGCATACTCATGGGCTAGACGCTCCTAATACAAAAAAATTAGCCTTGCGGCTATTACGTGTCGCCGAGAATCTCCGAGCATGAAAAACACGGGCTCAGGCGAGCCGGGTATTCTAGACACACCCCAGAAATGAATCAAGCCCCAAAAGGGGCTTGATCCAGATTCAAGGCCACCGGTGGTCAGGATCTTGCGATCCTGGACACCGAGACTTTGACAGTACTTACCAGCTGGCTTTAACCAGACCCGGTACGTCACCACGCATGGCAGCTTCACGCAGCTTGTTACGGCCGAGGCCGAACTTGCGGTAAACGCCGTGTGGACGACCGGTCAGGCGGCAGCGGTTACGCATGCGCGAAGCGCTTGCGTCACGTGGCTGCTTCTGCAGGGCTACTGTAGCTTCCCAACGCGCTTCTGGACTTGCGTTCAGATCAACGATGATAGCTTTCAGTGCTGCACGCTTCTTGGCGTACTTGGCAACCGTGAGCTGACGCTTCAGCTCGCGGTTTTTCATGCTCATCTTGGCCATGGTCCTACTCCAATCAGTTGCGGAACGGGAATTTGAACGCACGCAGCAGAGCGCGGCCTTCATCATCGTTCTTGGCAGTGGTGGTCAGGGTGATGTCCAGACCGCGGAGAGCATCGATCTTGTCGTAGTCGATTTCCGGGAAGATGATCTGCTCTTTCACGCCCATGCTGTAGTTGCCACGACCATCGAAGGACTTGGCATTCAGGCCGCGGAAGTCGCGAACCCGAGGCAGGGAGATCGACAGCAGACGATCCAGGAACTCGTACATACGCTCACGGCGCAGGGTCACTTTGACGCCGATCGGCCAACCTTCACGGACTTTAAAGCCAGCGATGGATTTGCGAGCGTAGGTCACAACGACTTTCTGGCCGGTGATCTTTTCCAGGTCAGCAACAGCGTGCTCGATGACTTTTTTGTCGCCGATCGCTTCGCCCAGACCCATGTTCAAGGTGATTTTGGTAACGCGCGGAACTTCCATCACGTTCGAAAGCTTAAGTTCTTCCTTAAGTTTCGGAGCAATTTCCTTCCGGTAAATCTCTTTTAGTCGTGCCATGGTCTCATCTACCTAGCAGTGTTCAAGCATCAACCGCTTTTTGGGTCGACTTGAAGACACGAATTTTCTTGCCGTCTTCTACTTTGAAACCAACGCGGTCAGCCTTGTTGGTTTCGCCGTTGAAAATGGCGACGTTAGAAGCATCCAGTGGAGCTTCTTTTTCGACGATACCGCCCTGCACGCCCGACATCGGGTTAGGCTTGGTATGACGCTTGACCAGGTTCAGACCACCAATAACCAAACGGTTGTTAGCGAGAACCTTAAGCACCTTACCGCGCTTACCTTTGTCTTTGCCGGCGATCACGATGATCTCGTCGTCACGACGAATCTTTTGCATGTCGGATCTCCTTACAGCACTTCTGGGGCGAGCGAGACGATCTTCATGAACTTCTCAGTACGAAGTTCACGGGTCACTGGCCCAAAGATACGGGTGCCGATCGGCTCTTGCTTGTTGTTCAACAGAACAGCAGCGTTGCCATCAAAGCGGATAATGGAGCCATCAGCACGACGTACGCCGTGACGAGTGCGGACTACAACAGCAGTCATCACTTGGCCTTTTTTCACTTTACCGCGAGGAATTGCTTCCTTGACGGTAACTTTGATGATGTCACCGATACCAGCGTAACGACGATGGGAGCCACCCAGCACCTTGATGCACATAACGCGGCGAGCGCCGCTGTTATCGGCCACATCGAGCATGGATTGAGTCTGAATCATATAATTTCTCCGACCCCTAGTCCTTAGACTTCCACAGCGCGTTCGAGAACATCAACCAGCGCCCAAGACTTGGTCTTGGCCAAAGGACGAGTTTCACGAATAGTGACTTTGTCGCCGATGTGGCACTGATTGGTTTCGTCGTGCGCGTGCAGCTTAGTCGAACGCTTAACGTATTTACCGTAGATCGGGTGCTTAACGCGACGCTCGATCAGAACGGTGATGGTTTTGTCCATCTTGTCGCTGACAACACGGCCAGTCAGCGTACGGACAGTTTTTTCGGCTTCAGCCATGATTACTTACCTGCCTGCTGGTTGAGCACAGTCTTCACGCGAGCGATGTCACGCTTAACTTGCGAGAGCAGATGAGACTGCCCCAACTGGCCAGTTGCTTTCTGCATACGCAGATTGAACTGGTCGCGCAGCAAGCCGAGCAGTTGCTCGTTCAGCTGCTGTGCGGATTTTTCACGAAGTTCATTCGCTTTCATCACATCACCGTCCGTTTAACAAAGGAGGTGGCGAGCGGCAGCTTTGCAGCAGCCAGGGCGAAAGCCTCACGCGCCAGCTCTTCAGAAACACCCTCGATTTCATACAGGACTTTGCCTGGCTGAATCTGGGCAACCCAGTATTCGACGTTACCCTTACCTTTACCCATCCGAACTTCGAGTGGCTTCTTGGAAATAGGCTTGTCCGGGAATACACGGATCCAGATCTTGCCGCCACGTTTAACGTGACGGGTCAGTGCACGACGCGCTGACTCGATCTGACGAGCGGTGAGACGACCACGAGCTACAGACTTCAGCGCGAACTCGCCGAAGCTGACTTTGCTACCGCGCTGAGCCAGACCACGGTTGTGGCCTGTCATCTGCTTGCGGAACTTCGTACGCTTTGGTTGCAACATTTGGCGTACCCCTTACTTAGCAGCTTTTTTACGAGGCGCTGGTGCTTGTGGTTTCAGTTCTTCTTGGCGACCACCAATTACTTCGCCTTTGAAGATCCAAACCTTTACACCGATCACACCGTAAGTGGTGTGAGCTTCGTAGTTGGCATAGTCGATGTCGGCACGCAGGGTGTGCAGTGGCACACGACCTTCGCGATACCATTCAGTACGTGCGATTTCAGCACCGCCGAGACGACCGCTCACTTGGATTTTGATGCCTTTGGCACCAATGCGCATGGCGTTCTGTACGGCGCGCTTCATAGCGCGACGGAACATTACGCGACGCTCCAGCTGCTGAGCTACGCTCTGCGCAACCAGCATACCGTCGAGCTCCGGCTTGCGGATCTCTTCGATATTGATGTGCACAGGCACACCCATTTGCTTGGTCAGGTCCTGACGCAGTTTCTCAACATCTTCACCTTTCTTCCCGATAACGATACCTGGACGAGCGGTGTGGATGGTGATACGTGCAGTTTGGGCCGGACGATGGATATCGATACGGCTTACGGACGCGCTTTTTAGTTTGTCTTGGAGATACTCACGCACCTTCAGATCTGCGAGCAAATAGTCCGCATAAGTCCGACCGTCTGCGTACCAGACGGAGGTGTGCTCCTTGACGATTCCCAGGCGAATGCCAATGGGATGTACTTTCTGACCCATCTCTTCGACTCCGTTACTTGTCAGCAACCTTGACAGTGATATGGCAAGACCGCTTGACGATGCGATCAGCACGGCCTTTGGCACGTGGCATGATGCGCTTCAGCGAACGCCCTTCGTTGACGAAAACGGTGCTGACCTTCAGGTCATCAACGTCTGCGCCTTCGTTATGCTCGGCGTTGGCTACGGCCGACTCCAGCACTTTCTTCATGATCTCGGCGGCTTTCTTACTGCTGAAAGCCAACAGGTTGAGCGCTTCGCCCACCTTCTTCCCGCGGATCTGGTCGGCGACCAAGCGGGCTTTCTGGGCGGAGATTCGAGCGCCCGACAACTTAGCGGCTACTTCCATTTCCTAACCCCTTAACGCTTGGCTTTCTTGTCTGCCACGTGCCCGCGATAAGTGCGGGTACCGGCGAACTCGCCCAGTTTGTGGCCGACCATGTCTTCGTTCACGAGAACTGGGACGTGCTGACGACCGTTGTGTACTGCGATGGTCAGACCGACCATTTGTGGCAGGATCATCGAACGACGCGACCAGGTTTTCACCGGTTTGCGATCGTTCTTTTCCGCCGCCACTTCGATCTTCTTCAGTAGGTGAAGATCGATAAAAGGACCTTTTTTCAGAGAACGTGGCACTGTCGTATCCCTCTATTTACTTGCGACGACGGACGATCATTTTGTCGGTACGCTTATTACCACGAGTCTTCGCGCCCTTAGTCGGGAAGCCCCATGGCGATACCGGATGACGACCACCAGAGGTACGACCTTCACCACCACCATGTGGGTGGTCAACCGGGTTCATGGCAACACCACGAACGGTTGGGCGAACGCCACGCCAGCGTTTGGCACCAGCTTTACCCAGCGAACGCAGGCTGTGCTCGGAGTTCGAGACTTCGCCCAGGGTCGCACGGCATTCAGCCAGGACTTTACGCATTTCACCGGAACGCAGACGCAGGGTAACGTACACGCCTTCACGAGCGATCAGCTGAGCCGAAGCACCAGCGGAACGAGCGATCTGAGCGCCTTTACCTGGCTTCAATTCGATGCCGTGTACGGTGCTACCAACTGGAATGTTGCGCAGTTGCAGAGCGTTGCCCGGCTTGATCGGTGCCAGGGCACCTGCGATCAGCTGGTCGCCAGCGCTCACGCCTTTAGGGGCGATGATGTAGCGACGCTCGCCATCTGCGTACAGCAGCAGAGCGATGTGAGCAGTACGGTTTGGATCGTATTCGATACGCTCGACAGTGGCAGCGATGCCATCTTTGTCGTTGCGACGGAAGTCGACCAGACGATAATGCTGCTTATGACCACCACCGATGTGACGAGTGGTAATACGGCCATTGTTGTTACGACCACCAGACTTCGATTTCTTCTCGAGCAGCGGTGCGTGAGGAGCGCCTTTATGCAGCTCCTGGTTGACCACCTTGACCACAAAACGGCGGCCAGGGGAAGTCGGTTTGCATTTAACGATTGCCATGATGCACCCCTTCCTTACTCAGCACTGCTGCTGAAATCGAGATCTTGGCCTGGCTGAAGGGAGATAACTGCCTTCTTCCAGTCATTACGCTTGCCCAGACCGCGAGCAGTGCGCTTGCTCTTACCCAGAACATTCAGGGTAGTAACACGCTCTACTTTCACGCTGAACAGGCTTTCGACGGCCTTCTTGATTTCCAGCTTGGTTGCGTCGGTAGCAACCTTGAAAACGAACTGGCCTTTCTTGTCTGCCAGAACCGTAGCCTTCTCGGAAACGTGCGGGCCAAGCAGAACTTTAAATACGCGTTCCTGGTTCATCCCAGCAGCTCCTCGAATTTCTTCACGGCCGACACGGTGATCAACACCTTGTCGTATGCGATCAGACTAACTGGATCGGAACCTTGCACGTCACGTACATCTACGTGTGGCAGGTTACGAGCAGCCAGGTACAGGTTCTGATCAACAGCGTCGGACACGATCAGAACGTCGGTCAGGCTCATGTTGTTCAGTTTGCCCAGCAGGTCTTTGGTTTTCGGCGTTTCAACGGCGAAATCCTGAACCACGACCAGACGATCAGTACGCACCAGCTCAGCAAGGATGGAACGCATTGCTGCGCGATACATCTTCTTGTTCAGCTTCTGGGAGTGATCCTGAGGACGAGCTGCGAAAGTGGTACCGCCGCCACGCCAGATTGGGCTACGGATAGTACCGGCACGAGCACGGCCAGTACCTTTCTGACGCCATGGGCGCTTACCGCCACCACGAACGTCGGAACGGGTCTTTTGCTGCTTGGAACCCTGACGGCCGCCAGCCATGTAGGCTACGACTGCTTGGTGAACCAGCGTCTCGTTGAATTCGCCGCCAAATGTCAGTTCGGAAACTTCGATCGCTTGAGCGTCATTTACATTTAATTGCATGTCAGCTTCCCCTTAACCGCGAGCCTTGGCTGCTGGACGTACAACCAAGTTGCCGCCAGTAGCGCCAGGAACAGCGCCCTTGACCAACAACAGATTGCGTTCAGCGTCCACGCGCACTACTTCGAGGGACTGCACGGTCACGCGCTCAGCGCCCATATGACCGGACATTTTTTTGCCCTTGAATACACGACCAGGAGTCTGGCACTGGCCGATAGAGCCTGGAACGCGGTGGGATACGGAGTTACCGTGGGTGTTATCTTGCCCGCGGAAATTCCAACGCTTGATCGTACCCTGGAAGCCTTTACCCTTGGACTGACCGGTTACATCAACCAGTTGACCAGCGGCGAAGATTTCAGCGTTGATCAGATCGCCGGCCTGGTACTCGCCTTCTTCAAGGCGGAATTCCATTACGGTACGACCAGCGGCAACGTTCGCTTTAGCGAAGTGGCCAGCCTGAGCTGCTGTTACACGCGAAGCACGACGCTCGCCGACAGTGACTTGCACTGCACGATAGCCATCGGTCTCTTCAGTTTTGAACTGGGTGACGCGATTCGGCTCGATCTCAATGACCGTGACCGGAATGGAGACACCTTCTTCGGTGAAAATACGGGTCATACCGCATTTACGACCGACTACACCAATAGTCATGTTGTAAACCTCATGAGTGTACGGGGCTTTCACCCGCTATGGCCGCCCATTTCAGAGCGTTACACGACTAAGACCGAGTCTTAGCCGAGGCTGATCTGTACTTCCACACCGGCCGCCAGATCAAGCTTCATAAGTGCATCAACGGTTTTATCCGTTGGCTGGACGATGTCCAGTACGCGCTTATGAGTACGGATCTCGTACTGGTCACGCGCGTCTTTGTTGACGTGCGGGGAGACCAGAACGGTGAACCGCTCTTTACGGGTAGGCAGTGGAATTGGACCACGCACTTGTGCACCAGTACGTTTCGCGGTTTCCACGATTTCCTGGGTGGATTGGTCGATCAGGCGATGGTCAAAAGCCTTCAACCTGATACGGATTTGCTGATTTTGCATTGGATTTCAGACTCCGGCTGCTATTCCCAGCGAGCGCAATACGCCCGTTAAAAGGAGGCGCAATTCTATAGACGCCCCAGATAGGTGTCAACCCAATAAAAAAGCCCCCGCTGAGCGGGGGCTTTTCAAAGCATCGAAGCTATCTCAAAAGAGATGCTTACTCGATGATTTTGGCTACGACGCCAGCGCCGACGGTACGACCGCCTTCACGGATAGCGAAACGCAGGCCGTCTTCCATCGCGATGGTCTTGATCAGGGTAACTTCCATCTGGATGTTATCACCTGGCATTACCATTTCAACGCCTTCTGGCAGCTGGCAGTTACCAGTCACGTCAGTAGTACGGAAGTAGAACTGTGGACGGTAGCCTTTGAAGAACGGAGTGTGACGACCGCCTTCTTCCTTGCTCAGAACGTAAACTTCTGCGGTGAACTTGGTGTGCGGCTTAACCGAACCCGGCTTAACCAGAACCTGGCCACGCTCAACGTCGTCACGCTTGGTACCACGCAGCAGAACGCCGCAGTTCTCGCCAGCACGACCTTCGTCGAGCAGTTTGCGGAACATTTCAACACCGGTGCAGGTGGTGGTGGTGGTGTCACGCAGACCAACGATTTCCAGAGCATCTTGAACGCGAACGATACCGCGCTCGATACGACCCGTCACAACAGTACCACGACCCGAGATCGAGAATACGTCTTCGATTGGCATCAGGAATGGCTTGTCGATAGCACGCTCTGGCTCTGGGATGTAGCTGTCCAGAGTTTCAACCAGTTTACGAACGGCAGTGGTGCCCATTTCGTTGTCGTCTTTGCCTTCCAGCGCCATACGAGCCGAACCGATGATGATTGGAGTGTCATCGCCCGGGAAGTCGTAGGTGGACAGCAGGTCGCGAACTTCCATCTCGACCAGTTCCAGCAGCTCAGCGTCGTCTACCAGGTCAGCCTTGTTCAGGAAAACCACGATGTACGGAACGCCTACCTGACGGGACAGCAGGATGTGTTCACGGGTTTGTGGCATCGGACCATCAGCGGCCGAGCAAACCAGGATCGCGCCGTCCATCTGGGCAGCACCGGTGATCATGTTCTTCACATAGTCAGCGTGACCTGGGCAGTCAACGTGAGCGTAGTGACGGATCTTCGAGTTGTACTCGACGTGCGCGGTGTTGATGGTGATACCACGAGCTTTTTCTTCTGGAGCGCTGTCGATTTTATCGAAATCAACGATTGCAGAACCGAAAACTTCGGAGCAAACGCGAGTCAGAGCTGCGGTCAGAGTGGTTTTACCGTGGTCAACGTGACCGATGGTGCCAACGTTGACGTGCGGTAGGGAACGATCAAATTTTTCTTTAGCCACGACAATTAACTCCTTGCCTAAAGGACTGAATCAGCCTTGTTTTTTGGTTACAGTTTCGACGATGTGCGACGGAGCTGTATTGTATTTTTTGAATTCCATAGAGTAGCTTGCGCGCCCCTGGGACATCGAACGAACGTCGGTCGCATAACCGAACATCTCGCCCAACGGAACTTCAGCACGGATCACCTTGCCGGAGACCGTGTCTTCCATACCCAGAATCATACCGCGACGACGGTTAAGGTCGCCCATCACGTCACCCATATAGTCTTCAGGCGTAACAACCTCTACCGCCATGATCGGCTCGAGCAACTCACCACCGCCCTTCTGGGCCAGTTGCTTGGTCGCCATGGAAGCAGCCACCTTAAACGCCATCTCGTTCGAGTCGACGTCGTGGTAAGAACCATCAAACACGGTAGCCTTCAGGCCGATCAGCGGATAGCCGGCAACTACGCCGTTCTTCATCTGCTCTTCGATACCCTTCTGGATAGCCGGGATGTATTCCTTAGGAACCACACCACCCACTACTTCGTTCACGAATTGCAGACCTTCCTGACCTTCGTCAGCAGGAGCAAAACGGATCCAGCAATGGCCGAACTGGCCACGACCGCCGGACTGACGAACGAACTTGCCTTCGATTTCGCAATTCTTCGTGATGCGCTCACGATACGAAACCTGAGGCTTGCCGATGTTGGCTTCGACGTTGAACTCACGGCGCATCCGGTCAACCAGGATGTCCAGGTGCAACTCGCCCATGCCAGAGATGATCGTTTGACCAGTCTCTTCATCAGTCTTGACGCGGAAAGACGGGTCTTCCTGAGCAAGTTTGCCCAGAGCGATACCCATTTTTTCCTGGTCATCCTTGGTCTTAGGCTCAACGGCAACCGAAATAACCGGCTCCGGGAAGTCCATGCGAACCAGGATGATTGGCTTGTCAGCGTTGCACAAGGTTTCACCAGTGGTGACGTCCTTCATGCCGATCAGGGCCGCGATGTCACCAGCGCGTACTTCCTTGATCTCTTCGCGGGCGTTTGCGTGCATCTGCACCATACGGCCCACGCGCTCTTTCTTGCCTTTGACCGAGTTGATCACGCCGTCGCCGGAGGCCAACACGCCCGAGTAAACACGGACGAAAGTCAAGGTACCCACGAATGGGTCGGTAGCGATCTTGAACGCCAGAGCCGAGAACGGCTCGTTGTCGTCTGCATGACGCTCCATCTGCTTTTCCTCGTCATCCGGGTCAGTACCCTTGATGGCAGGAATGTCGGTTGGAGCCGGCAGGTAGTCGATAACGGCGTCGAGAACCAGGGGAACACCCTTGTTCTTGAAGGAAGAACCGCAAACAGCCAGAACGATCTCACCAGCGATAGTACGCTGACGCAGAGCACCCTTGATTTCCTCGATGGTGAGTTCTTCACCTTCAAGGTACTTGTTCATCAGCTCTTCGCTGGCTTCGGCCGCAGCCTCAACCATGTTGTTGCGCCACTCTTCAGCCAGTTCCTGCAATTCAGCAGGGATAGCTTCACGACGAGGAGTCATACCCTTGTCGGCATCGTTCCAGTAAACCGCTTCCATGGTCATCAGATCGATCTGACCCTGGAAGTTGTCTTCGGAACCGATAGCCAGCTGGATAGGCACCGGAGTGTGACCCAGACGCTGCTTGATCTGAGCGATCACACGCAGGAAGTTCGCACCGGCACGGTCCATCTTGTTCACGTAAACGATACGTGGAACACCGTACTTGTTGGCTTGACGCCATACGGTTTCGGACTGCGGCTCAACGCCGGAAGTACCGCAGAACACAACGACCGCGCCGTCGAGTACGCGCAGGGAACGTTCAACTTCAATAGTGAAGTCTACGTGGCCCGGGGTATCGATGACGTTGAAACGGTACTGGTCCTTGTGCTGCTTCGCAGAACCCTGCCAGAAGGCGGTAATGGCAGCAGAAGTAATGGTAATACCACGCTCCTGCTCCTGCACCATCCAGTCTGTGGTCGCGGCGCCGTCATGCACCTCGCCCATTTTGTGACTTTTGCCAGTGTAAAAAAGGACGCGCTCAGTGGTGGTGGTTTTACCAGCATCCACGTGTGCAACGATACCAATGTTACGGTAGCGATTAATCGGTGTTGTACGAGCCATAAAGCCCTCGCAAAATGAGTGACGCTAAAATTAGAAGCGGTAGTGCGAGAAAGCCTTGTTGGCTTCAGCCATACGGTGAACGTCTTCACGCTTCTTAACTGCAGCACCTTTACCTTCGGCAGCGTCCAACAGTTCGCCAGCCAAACGCAGAGCCATAGACTTCTCGCCGCGCTTGCGGGCGTAGTCTACCAACCAGCGCATTGCCAGAGCGTTACGACGGGAAGGACGAACCTCGACCGGAACCTGGTAAGTAGCACCACCAACGCGGCGCGACTTCACTTCGACCAGCGGAGCGATGGCGTCGAGTGCTTTTTCGAAGAGTTCCAGGGGATCGGTGCCGGCCTTACGAGCCTTCACGGTATCCAGGGCACCATAAACGATACGCTCGGCAACGGCTTTCTTGCCGCTTTCCATTACGTGGTTCATGAATTTGGCGAGGATTTGGCTTCCGTATTTCGGATCGTCCAGAATCTCACGCTTGGCTGCTACGCGACGTCTTGGCATTGATAAGCCCTCAAACGGTCTTCAGGTTAGCCCGGGACAGCTCCTATGGATGCGTGCCCGACCTTACTCTTATCGACTCAATAAAATTAAAAACTGCAAAACGGCCGATTACTTCGGACGCTTGGTACCGTACTTCGAACGACCCTGGTTACGACCTTTAACACCGGAAGTATCCAACGAACCGCGAACGGTGTGGTAACGAACACCTGGCAAGTCTTTTACACGACCGCCGCGGATCAGTACCACGCTGTGCTCTTGCAGGTTGTGGCCTTCACCGCCGATGTACGAGGAAACCTCGAAACCGTTGGTCAGACGCACACGGCATACTTTACGCAGTGCCGAGTTAGGTTTTTTCGGCGTGGTGGTGTACACACGGGTGCACACGCCACGGCGTTGCGGGCAGTTCTGCAGCGCAGGCACGTCGGATTTCTCGACGATACGCTTACGCGGCTGACGTACCAGCTGGTTGATAGTTGCCATCTACTAGCTCCACTGTTGTCTTGCGACGCTATTGTCTTGCAAGAAAAGCAAAATGGCAGGAACGAGTTCCCGCCAAATTTAGGGGTACAAGAGTCTAAAGAGGATCTTGTCCCCAGTCAAGGCAAGGCCCCGCCCTCCCCGCTCATCCAATCTCGACAAATTGTCTCGATTCGATGAACGGAGCGACCAGGGCCTCACACTCATTTACCGCAGAACTCAGTTACCGCTCGAGTTCAGCGCTTCGGTCAGTGCAGCTTCCACTTCACTGGCGCTTACGCGCAACGGCTTGTCTGCTTCACGGCGGCGCTTACGCTCGCTGTGATAAGCCAGGCCGGTACCGGCCGGGATCAGACGACCCACGACCACGTTTTCTTTCAGGCCGCGCAGGTAATCGCGCTTGCCGGTTACCGCCGCTTCAGTCAGTACGCGAGTGGTTTCCTGGAAGGAAGCCGCCGAGATGAACGATTCGGTGGACAACGACGCCTTGGTGATACCCAGCAGAACGCGAGTGAACTTGGAGACAAACTTGTCTTCGCCGCTCAGACGCTCGTTCTCTACCAGTACATGAGTCAATTCCATCTGGTCGCCCTTGATGAAACTGGAATCGCCGGATTCAGCGATCTCAACTTTACGCAGCATCTGACGCAGGATGGTCTCGATGTGCTTGTCGTTGATCTTCACGCCTTGCAGACGGTAAACGTCCTGGATCTCGTTAACGATGTACTTGGCCAGCGCACTCACACCCAGCAGACGCAGGATGTCGTGTGGATCGCTCGGACCGTCGGAGATAACTTCGCCGCGGTTTACCTGTTCGCCTTCGAACACGTTCAGGTGACGCCACTTCGGAATCAGCTCTTCGTACGGATCGGTACCGTCGTTCGGGGTGATGACCAGACGGCGCTTGCCTTTGGTCTCTTTACCGAACGCGATGGTGCCGCTGACTTCAGCCAGAATCGACGCTTCTTTCGGACGACGGGCTTCGAACAAGTCGGCAACACGCGGCAGACCACCGGTAATGTCGCGAGTTTTCGAAGTCTCTTGCGGGATACGAGCGATAACATCACCGATCGCGATCTTCGCACCATCCGCCACACCGACCAGGGCGTTGGCTGGCAGGAAGTACTGAGCGATAACGTCAGTGCCTGGCAGCAACAGATCCTTGCCGTTGTCGTCGACCATCTTCACGGCAGGACGGATGTCCTTACCGGCAGCTGGACGATCTTTGGCGTCAAGTACTTCAATGTTGGTCATACCGGTCAATTCGTCAGTCTGACGCTTGATCGTGATGCCTTCTTCCATGCCCACGTAGGTCACGGTACCTTTCATTTCGGTAACGATTGGGTGAGTGTGCGGATCCCACTTGGCCACGATAGCGCCAGCTTCGACCTTGTCACCTTCTTTAACCGAAATCACGGCACCGTACGGCAGCTTGTAACGCTCGCGCTCACGACCGAAGTCGTCAGCGATCGCCAACTCACCGGAACGGGACACAGCAACCAGGCAACCATCCACTCGCTCAACGTGCTTCAGGTTATGCAGACGGACGGTACCGCCATTCTTCACCTGAACGCTGTCGGCTGCGGAGGTCCGGCTTGCCGCACCACCGATGTGGAACGTACGCATGGTCAGCTGGGTACCCGGCTCACCGATGGACTGGGCAGCGATAACGCCGACCGCTTCACCGATGTTCACCTGGTGACCACGAGCCAGATCGCGGCCGTAGCACTTGGCGCAAATACCGAAGCGGGTTTCGCAGCTGATCGGCGAACGCACGATCACTTCGTCGATGCTGTTCAGCTCGATGAACTCGACCCACTTCTCGTCTACCAGGGTGCCGGCAGGAACGATGACGTCCTCGGTACCTGGCTTGAATACGTCACGGGCGATAACTCGACCCAATACGCGCTCACCCAACGGCTCTACAACGTCACCGCCTTCAATGTGCGGAGTCATCAGCAGACCGTGTTCGGTGCCGCAATCGATCTCGGTTACAACCAGATCTTGTGCAACGTCTACCAGACGACGAGTCAGGTAACCGGAGTTAGCGGTTTTCAACGCAGTATCCGCAAGACCCTTACGAGCACCGTGAGTGGAGATGAAGTACTGAAGTACGCTCAAACCTTCACGGAAGTTCGCAGTAATCGGCGTTTCAATGATGGAACCGTCCGGCTTGGCCATCAGGCCACGCATACCGGCCAGTTGACGAATCTGTGCTGCGGAACCCCGCGCACCCGAGTCAGCCATCATGTACATCGAGTTGAAAGACTCTTGGTCGACTTCGTTGCCGTGACGGTCGATGACTTTCTCTTTCGAGAGGTTGGCCATCATCGCCTTGGAGACTTCGTCGTTCGCTTTCGACCAAAGGTCGATCACTTTGTTGTACTTCTCGCCCTGGGTTACCAGGCCGGAGGCGTACTGGCTTTCGATCTCTTTCACTTCATCAGTAGCAGCATTGATGATTCGGGCTTTTTCATCCGGGATAACGAAGTCGTTAACACCGATGGAAACGCCGGAAATGGTCGAATAAGCAAAACCGGTGTACATCAACTGGTCAGCGAAGATCACAGTCTCTTTCAAACCAACCACGCGATAGCACTGGTTGATCAGCTTGGAGATCGCCTTTTTCTTCATCGGCAGGTTGACGACGTCGTACGACAGACCTTTTGGCACAACCTGGAACAACAGAGCACGGCCGACAGTGGTGTCGACGATACGGGTGTTGCTCACGCTGCCGCCATCACGGTCGTTGACGGTTTCGTTGATCCGCACCTTGACCTTGGCGTGCAGTGCGGCTTCGCCGGCACGGAACACACGGTCAACTTCCTGCAGATCCGCGAACACACGACCTTCGCCCTTGGCGTTGATCGCTTCACGCGTCATGTAGTACAGACCCAATACAACGTCCTGCGACGGAACGATGATTGGCTCACCGTTGGCTGGCGACAGAATGTTGTTGGTCGACATCATCAACGCACGCGCTTCGAGCTGGGCTTCCAGCGTCAGCGGTACGTGCACGGCCATTTGGTCGCCGTCGAAGTCGGCGTTGTACGCAGCACAGACCAGAGGGTGCAGCTGGATAGCCTTACCTTCGATCAGTACCGGTTCAAACGCCTGGATACCCAGACGGTGAAGGGTCGGTGCACGGTTCAGGAGAACCGGGTGTTCACGGATCACTTCAGCGAGAACGTCCCAAACCTCAGGCAACTCGCGCTCGACCATCTTCTTGGCAGCCTTGATGGTGGTAGCCAGACCACGCATTTCCAGCTTGCCGAAAATGAACGGCTTGAACAGCTCGAGAGCCATTTTCTTCGGCAGGCCGCACTGGTGCAGACGCAGGGTCGGACCTACGGTAATTACCGAACGACCGGAGTAGTCAACACGCTTACCGAGCAAGTTCTGACGGAAACGACCTTGTTTACCCTTGATCATGTCAGCCAGGGATTTCAGAGGACGCTTGTTGGAACCGGTGATAGCGCGGCCACGACGACCGTTGTCGAGCAGTGCGTCGACAGCTTCCTGCAACATACGCTTTTCGTTGCGCACGATGATGTCCGGAGCGGACAGATCAAGCAGGCGCTTCAAGCGGTTGTTACGGTTGATCACTCGACGATACAGATCGTTGAGGTCGGAAGTCGCGAAGCGACCGCCATCCAGCGGGACCAGTGGACGCAGATCTGGCGGCAGAACCGGCAGAACGGTCAGCACCATCCACTCTGGCAGGTTGCCGGAACCCTGGAAGGCTTCCATCAACTTCAGACGCTTGGACAGCTTCTTGATCTTGGTTTCGGAGTTGGTTTGCGGAATCTCTTCACGCAGACGACCAATCTCGTGTTCCAGGTCGATAGCGTGCAGCAGTTCGCGGACAGCTTCGGCACCCATGCGGGCATCGAAATCGTCGCCGAACTCTTCCAGCGCTTCGAAGTACTGCTCGTCGTTCAGCAGCTGACCTTTTTCAAGGGTGGTCATGCCTGGATCGATAACGACGTAGCTCTCGAAGTAGAGAACGCGTTCGATATCACGCAGGGTCATGTCCATCAGCAAGCCGATACGCGACGGCAGCGATTTCAGGAACCAGATGTGGGCAACTGGCGAGGCCAGTTCGATGTGCGCCATGCGCTCACGACGAACTTTTGCCAGCGCGACTTCAACGCCGCACTTCTCGCAGATCACACCACGGTGCTTCAAGCGCTTGTACTTACCGCACAGGCACTCGTAATCCTTTACCGGGCCAAAGATCTTGGCGCAGAACAGGCCGTCACGCTCAGGCTTGAACGTACGGTAGTTGATGGTTTCCGGCTTTTTAACTTCACCGAACGACCACGAACGGATCATCTCAGGCGATGCCAATCCGATACGGATGGCGTCGAACTCTTCGACTTGACCCTGGTTTTTCAGCAAATTCAGTAGGTCTTTCAAGGCCTTTCCTCCTGGCGGAGCAGAGAGCGGGCAATCCTGCCCCGCTCTCGATTCGCGTCACGTGTTATTCGGTTTCCAGATCGATATCGATGCCGAGGGAACGAATTTCCTTGATCAACACGTTGAAGGACTCGGGCATGCCCGGCTCCATACGGTGATCGCCATCCACGATGTTTTTGTACATCTTGGTACGGCCGTTCACATCGTCCGACTTCACTGTGAGCATTTCTTGCAGAGTGTAAGCGGCACCGTATGCTTCCAGTGCCCAGACCTCCATCTCCCCGAAACGCTGACCACCGAACTGCGCCTTACCACCCAGCGGCTGCTGGGTAACCAGGCTGTACGAACCGGTAGAACGAGCGTGCATCTTGTCGTCTACCAAGTGGTTCAGCTTCAGCATGTACATGTAGCCAACGGTAACCGGGCGCTCGAACTTGTTGCCGGTACGGCCGTCGGTCAGCTGCATCTGGCCGCTTTCTGGCAGGTCTGCCAGTTTCAGCATGGCCTTGATTTCGCTTTCCTTGGCACCGTCGAACACTGGAGTGGCCATTGGAACGCCGCCACGCAGGTTTTGAGCCAGATCCAGGATTTCCTGGTCCGAGAAGTCATCGAGGCTTTCCTGACGACCGCCGATCTCGTTATAGATCTCGTGCAGGAACTTGCGCAGCTCGGCAACTTTGCGCTGCTCTTCAATCATGCGGTTGATCTTCTCGCCCAGACCTTTGGCCGCGAGGCCCAGGTGGGTTTCAAGGATCTGACCGACGTTCATACGCGAAGGTACGCCCAACGGGTTGAGGACGACGTCTACCGGGGTGCCATTGGCATCGTGCGGCATGTCTTCAACCGGCATGATCACGGAGACCACACCCTTGTTACCGTGACGACCGGCCATCTTGTCGCCCGGCTGGATGCGACGACGGATTGCCAGGTAGACCTTGACGATTTTCAGCACGCCTGGAGCCAGGTCATCGCCCTGCTGCAGTTTGCGCTTCTTGTCTTCGAACTTGTCGTCCAGCAGACGGCGACGATCAACGATGTAGGCCTGAGCCTTCTCGAGCTGCTCGTTCAGAGCATCTTCAGCCATGCGCAGTTTGAACCACTGGCCGTGCTCGAGACCGTCGAGAACTTCGTCGGTGATGTCCTGGCCTTTCTTCAGACCGGCGCCGCCTTCGGCTTTATGGCCGACCAGAGCGGAACGCAGACGTTCGAAAGTAGCACCTTCAACGATGCGGAACTCTTCGTTCAGGTCCTTGCGGATCTCGTCCAGCTGGGACTTCTCGATCGACAGGGCACGAGCATCACGCTCAACGCCGTCGCGGGTGAAGACCTGTACGTCGATGACAGTACCTTTGGTACCGGTAGGTACACGCAGGGAGGTGTCTTTAACGTCGCTGGCTTTTTCACCGAAGATCGCACGCAGCAGTTTTTCTTCCGGAGTCAGTTGGGTCTCGCCTTTCGGAGTGACCTTACCGACCAGGATGTCGCCTGCGCCAACTTCGGCACCTACGTAAACGATACCGGCTTCGTCCAGCTTGTTCAGTGCCGCTTCACCCACGTTCGGGATGTCGGCAGTGATTTCCTCTGGGCCAAGCTTGGTGTCACGGGCCACACAGGTCAGTTCCTGGATGTGGATCGTGGTGAAGCGGTCTTCCTGAACAACACGCTCGGAAAGGCAGATGGAGTCTTCGAAGTTGAAGCCGTTCCATGCCATGAACGCGATGCGCATGTTCTGACCCAGTGCCAGTTCACCCATGTCGGTGGACGGGCCGTCGGCCATGATGTCGCTACGCTGCACCCGATCACCCTTACGCACCAGCGGACGCTGGTTGATGCAGGTGTTCTGGTTGGAGCGGGTGTATTTGGTCAGGTTGTAGATGTCGACACCAGCTTCGCCGGTTTCAACTTCGTCATCGGCAACACGAACCACGATACGGCTGGCGTCGACGGAGTCGATCACGCCGCCACGACGAGCCACGACGCAAACGCCGGAGTCACGGGCTACGTTACGCTCCATGCCGGTACCTACCAGCGGCTTGTCAGCGCGCAGGGTTGGTACAGCTTGACGCTGCATGTTCGAACCCATCAACGCACGGTTGGCGTCGTCGTGCTCGAGGAACGGAATCAGCGACGCAGCAACCGAAACTACCTGCTTCGGCGATACGTCCATCAAGGTGACGTCTTCCGGCGCCTTGACGGTGAATTCGTTCAAGTGACGAACAGCTACCAGTTCGTCGATCAGGACTTTCTTGTCGTTCATCGTGGCCGAGGCCTGAGCGATCACGTGATCAGCTTCTTCGATAGCGGACAGGAACACGATCTCGTCGGTGACCAGAGCGTCTTTCACCACACGGTACGGGCTCTCGAGGAAGCCGTACTGGTTGGTGCGCGCATAAGCGGCCAGGGAGTTGATCAGACCGATGTTCGGACCTTCCGGCGTTTCGATCGGGCAAACACGACCGTAGTGCGTCGGGTGTACGTCACGAACTTCGAAGCCGGCACGCTCACGAGTCAGACCGCCAGGGCCGAGTGCAGAAACACGACGCTTGTGGGTGATCTCGGACAGCGGGTTGTTCTGGTCCATGAACTGGGACAGCTGGCTGGAACCGAAGAACTCTTTCACCGCCGCAGCCACTGGCTTGGCGTTGATCAGGTCTTGCGGCATCAGGCCTTCGCTTTCAGCCATCGACAGGCGCTCTTTGACCGCACGCTCAACACGTACCAGGCCAACGCGGAACTGGT
This sequence comes from Pseudomonas sp. P1_C12, assembly GCF_056406435.1. Classification (NCBI taxonomy): domain Bacteria; kingdom Pseudomonadati; phylum Pseudomonadota; class Gammaproteobacteria; order Pseudomonadales; family Pseudomonadaceae; genus Pseudomonas; species Pseudomonas sp. P1_C12. Next base: position 286,781 of record NZ_JBFUAE010000007.1, read on the forward strand.
TCTCGGCCATTTCGCCTACGCAGCGAACACGACGGTTACCCAGGTGGTCGATGTCATCGACGATGCCTTTACCGTTGCGGATGTCGACCAGGGTCTTCAGTACCGCGACGATGTCTTCCTTGCACAGCACGCCCGAACCTTCGATCTCGGTACGACCGATACGACGGTTGAACTTCATCCGGCCGACCGCAGACAGGTCATAGCGCTCAGGGCTGAAGAACAGGTTGTTGAACAGGGTCTCGGCAGCGTCTTTGGTTGGCGGCTCGCCAGGACGCATCATGCGATAGATCTCGACCAGCGCTTCCAGTTGGTTGCTGGTGGAGTCGATCTTCAGGGTGTCGGAGACGAACGGACCGCAGTCGATATCGTTGGTGTACAGAGTTTCGATGCGAACAACCTGAGCCTTGGCGATTTTGGCCAGGATCTCGGTGTTCAGCTCGGTGTTGCACTCTGCCAGGATTTCGCCGGTTGCCGGATGCACGATGACCTTGGCGGTTGTACGACCCAGGACGTAGTCCAGAGGCACATCCAGCTCTTTGATCCCGGCTTTTTCCAGCTGGTTGATGTGGCGAGCAGTGATACGACGACCTTGCTCGACAATAACCTTGCCTTTGTCATCCAGAATATCGAGGACGGCGATTTCACCGCGCAGGCGCTGAGGCACCAGTTCCAGGCTCAGGGTCTCGCCCTTCACGTGGAATACGTTGGTGGTGTAGAACGCGTCCAGCACTTCTTCAGTGGTATAACCCAGCGCGCGCAGCAGTACCGAGGCAGGTAGCTTGCGACGACGGTCGATACGCACGAACACGCAGTCTTTCGGGTCGAACTCGAAGTCCAGCCACGAACCGCGGTAAGGAATGATGCGTGCGGAGTACAGCAGTTTACCGGAGCTGTGCGTCTTGCCACGGTCGTGGTCGAAGAACACGCCCGGGGAACGGTGCAGCTGGGAAACGATTACACGCTCGGTACCGTTGATTACGAAGGTACCGTTTTCAGTCATCAGGGGGATTTCACCCATGTAGACTTCTTGCTCTTTGATGTCCTTGATCGCTTTGTTCGACGATTCTTTGTCGAAAATGATCAGGCGCACTTTTACCCGCAAAGGTACGGCGTAAGTTACACCGCGCAATACGCATTCTTTGACATCAAATGCCGGTTCGCCCAAGCGATAACCGACGTACTCCAGCGCAGCATTGCCGGAGTAGCTGATGATCGGGAAAACGGATTTGAAGGCCGCATGCAGGCCCACGTCGCGGAACTGATCTTTAGTCGCTCCCGCTTGCAAGAATTCACGATACGAATCCAGCTGGATGGCCAGAAGGTACGGCACATCCATGACGTCCGGCAACTTGCTAAAGTCCTTGCGGATACGTTTTTTCTCAGTATATGAGTAAGCCATCAGCGTTCCCCAGCTTGGTCACCTGCTTGTTTGGCCCCTCCCGACGGGAGCAGCCAGAAAATCGTGCAAACCCCATGGTTTGCGCCACCGCATCGGGTGGTTACAGCACGTTATCGGCACCGACCGAATCGGCTGCCAGTAACGGAAAAAGGCCGGTGGCAAGAGCCACCAGCCATCAGCCTGTCGCTTAACGCTCGGGCTGGAGGAGCAAAGTCGATGCTTACTTCAGCTCGACTTTAGCGCCTGCTTCTTCCAGAGTTGCTTTGGCTTTGTCGCCTGCATCTTTGGTCACTGCTTCCAGAACCATGGCAGGAGCACCGTCAACGACAGCCTTGGCTTCTTTCAGGCCCAGACCGGTCAGTTCACGTACTGCCTTGATCACGTTAACTTTCTTCTCGCCAGCTTCCAGCAGCATGACGTTGAATTCAGTTTGCTCTTCAACAACAGCGGCAGCAGCAGCTGGACCAGCCGAAGCAGCAGCAGCGGTAACGCCGAATTTTTCTTCGAAAGCTTTGATCAGCTCAACAACTTCCATTACGGACATGTTGCCAACTGCTTCAAGGATATCGTTCTGAGAGATAGACATGAATCTAATTCCTGATATTGGGGACGGCCTACGCGACCATCGAAAAAAACAAAAAACGCGAGAAGTTGACGAGCCTTAGGCTGCAGCAGCTTCTTTCTGGTCGCGAATTGCCGCCAGAGTACGAGCCAATTTGCTGGTAGCGCCTTGAATCACGCTCATCAGCTGAGAAATTGCTTCGTCACGGGTCGGCAGAGTTGCCAGTACGTCGATTTGGTTAGCTGCGAGGAACTTGCCCTCGAACGCAGCTGCCTTGATCTCGAACTTGTCCTGACCCTTTGCGAATTCCTTGAAGATCCGGGCAGCAGCGCCTGGATGTTCTTTGGAGAACGCAATCAGGGTAGGGCCAGTGAACACGTCGTTGAGGACACTGAATTCAGTGTCAGCAACAGCGCGCTTGAGCAGGGTGTTACGTACAACACGTACGTAAACGCCAGCTTCACGAGCCTCTTTACGGAGTCCGGTCATCGCGCCTACTGTTACGCCACGGGCATCAGCCACGACAGCGGACAGAGCGACTTTGGCAGCCTCGTTGACTTCAGCGACGATGGCCTTCTTGTCTTCGAGTTTAATTGCCACGGGTTTAACTCCTGCTTGTTACCGTTTCATCTGGTCGAAACCGGATGTCGTTTTGGTGTCTGATTCGGTAAGGAACCGGGAGCACCATCTGCGTAGGCTTGTGGTTTAAGACTTGCGTCGCCTACGGTCTTGGATAGCCCCCGCCAGGCAGGGACCCCAATTTTTCAATTGGCGCGATCGCTCGCGCCAATCTGTGTCTTACGCGTCGAGCGAGCTTTGGTCGATGACCAGACCTGGGCCCATAGTGGTGCTCAGGGTAACGCGCTTGACGTAAATGCCTTTCGAGGAAGCTGGCTTGATACGCTTCAGATCAGCGATCAGGGCTTCAACGTTTTCCTTCAGCTTGACGGCGTCGAAGCCGATCTTGCCAACGGAAGTGTGGATGATGCCGTTTTTGTCGGTGCGATAACGAACCTGACCAGCCTTGGCGTTTTTAACCGCGGTAGCTACGTCTGGAGTTACGGTGCCGACTTTAGGGTTAGGCATCAGGCCACGTGGACCGAGGATCTGACCCAACTGACCTACAACGCGCATTGCATCCGGGGATGCGATCACTACGTCATAGTTCAGGTCGCCGCCTTTCATTTCGGCAGCCAGGTCGTCCATGCCTACGCGGTCAGCGCCGGCAGCCAGAGCGGCTTCAGCAGCTGGACCCTGGGTGAACACAGCAACGCGAACGGTCTTGCCAGTGCCGTGTGGCAGCACAGTAGCGCTACGAACGACCTGGTCGGATTTACGCGGGTCAACACCCAGGTTTACAGCTACGTCGAACGACTCGCTGAACTTGACAGTCGACAGCTCAGCCAGCAGGGCAGCGGCGTCTACAAAGTTGTAGGCCTTGCCTGCTTCGATTTTGCCGGCGATAGCCTTTTGACGCTTGGTCAGCTTAGCCATTACACACCCTCCACGTTAAGGCCCATGCTACGAGCAGAACCGGCGATAGTACGCACGGCTGCTTCCATATCAGCTGCAGTCAGATCCGCGTTTTTGGTTTTCGCGATTTCTTCCAGCTGAGCACGAGTCACGGTGCCAACCTTAACGGTGTTCGGACGAGCGGAACCGCTGGTCAGACCGGCCGCCTTCTTCAGCAGAACCGAAGCAGGGGTGGATTTGGTTTCGAAAGTGAAGCTACGGTCGCTGTAGACAGTGATGATCACTGGAGTCGGCAGACCTGGCTCAAGACCCTGAGTACGGGCGTTGAAAGCCTTGCAGAATTCCATGATGTTCACGCCGTGCTGACCCAGAGCAGGACCAACAGGTGGGCTTGGGTTAGCCTGAGCGGCCTTCACTTGCAGCTTGATGTAAGCGGTAATCTTCTTGGCCATGAGGCACTCCAATTACGGGTTCGAACGCCTCGAGAGGCTCCCCGGTTACTTGCGCGTTTATCCCAGTGACGACAAAACCCCACAGCCTACGGCTGCGGGGTTGGGATTTTTGTTCAACTAGACCTTTTCGACCTGGCTGAACTCGAGCTCCACCGGAGTAGAGCGACCGAAAATGAGCACTGCGACCTGGATCCGGCTCTTTTCGTAGTTAACTTCTTCAACAACACCGGTAAAGTCTGCGAACGGACCATCATTGACACGCACCGACTCACCCGGCTCGAACAACGTCTTCGGCTTCGGCTTGTCGCTGCCATCGGCAACGCGGCGCAGAATCGCTTCTGCTTCTTTATCGGTGATTGGCGCAGGCTTATCGGCAGTACCACCAATGAAACCCATCACCCGAGGAGTATCCTTGACCAAGTGCCAAGTACCCTCGTTCATATCCATCTGCACCAGCACATAGCCAGGGAAGAATTTGCGTTCGCTTTTGCGCTTCTGGCCATTGCGCATTTCAACCACTTCTTCAGTGGGAACCAGAATCTCGCCGAAGCCATCTTCCATACCGGCCAGCTTTACGCGCTCGATCAGCGAGCGCATTACATGCTTCTCGTAACCGGAGTAAGCATGCACAACATACCAACGCTTAGCCACGGGACACCCTTAGCCGACGATCAAGGAAACAAGCCAGCCGAGCAGGGAATCAAGCCCCCACAACAGCAACGCCATAACCAGGACAACAGCCACAACGATCAACGTGGTCTGCGTGGTTTCTTGGCGAGTTGGCCAAACGACTTTACGAATTTCGGTGCGCGCTTCCTTAACCAGTACAAAGAAAGACTTGCCCTTGACCGTCTGCAGGCCTACAAAGGCAGCTACGGCAGCAATAGCAAGCAATGCGAGTACGCGGTACAGGATCGGCGAAGCAGAAAAGTACTGATTGCCAACAACGCCAACAACCACCAGAACGACTACTACAAGCCACTTGAGGAGGTCGAAACGAGAGCCTTGAGCTTCAGCTTTAGGAGTCATCTATGAAGATCCTGTGAAAAGAAAGCCAGACACACCGAGTGAATCTGGCAGGTCAGGAGGGAATCGAACCCCCAACCTACGGTTTTGGAGACCGTCGCTCTGCCAATTGAGCTACTGACCTAAAACAAAATCAGGCCGACCATTATGCCGACCCGAAAAAGACTTTACAACACTTACCAGGCAACCTTGGCTGCAACACCGGCATTCATGACACCAGCAACCTTCAGAAACACAATCAGGCGCAACCACTACCACCTAAAACAAAGGCAGATATTTTCATATCTGCCTTGTTATATGGAGCTCTTGAGCGGATTTGAACCGCTGACCTCACCCTTACCAAGGGTGTGCTCTACCAACTGAGCTACAAGAGCGTAACACTTTGCAAAACCTGTAAACTTGGAGCGGGTAGCGGGAATCGAACCCGCATCATCAGCTTGGAAGGCTGAGGTTCTACCACTAAACTATACCCGCGAGGCTTACAGCTCTCGCTAAAAATGGTGGAGGGGGAAGGATTCGAACCTTCGAAGTCGTAGACGTCAGATTTACAGTCTGATCCCTTTGGCCGCTCGGGAACCCCTCCTAAGCGAGCCGGCATTCTACATCATGCCAGCCTTCTGTCAAGCATTTTTCTCATTAAAAACCTGAGCTTAGCTGCGTTGACCTCGCTTCACACCGTTAACCGTTTCCGGTGTTCGCTGTGGAGCGGGCGCCATTCTATGCAAACTATTCGGTGGGTGCAACCCCCTCGCACGGCATTATTTTATGTTTTAACTCATTGAATTCTTTAGAAAGGTTTTGCAGCTGCAAATCGTCCAGCCAACGCCGGCTTTCCGGTGCGATACGCACCCAATACCCTGCCCCTTCTGTCGCAGCTTTCGGCAGGGACTGATACTTGACCTCCATCCCGCTCAAACGACGCTCAACCGCCTGCGCGGCCTCCTGGCGCGTATAGCCGCCCAGATAAAGGCAGCCATTGTCTGTCGAGACAGCCTTACCCTTGTCTTTGGAGACGTCACTTGCCTCGCTCAACAAGCGGATATCTTGTTGAGCCCCGCGATACAGACTCAAAGGCGTGACATCCTTCGCGCGCAGAGGAGCCTCTTGTTGATGCCAAATGTAGTAGAAGCCATTGAGGACAAGCAGCAGCAGAAACAACCAACGCATAAAAACCTCAGGACAAGGGACAGGCCATGGCCAATCCGACGAACACCAAGTCCGGAACTACCCTGGCCTGAGGCACGACCTCAGAAACCAGGCTCGCATCTCCCCCGGTGAGAAACACGACAAAGCCCTCACCCCAGTAGGTGCGCGCCAACTCGAGCTGAGTCAATACGAAGCCGCGCAACATCAACAAACAGCCACGCTCTACAGCCTCAACAGTCGCGCGACCTGGAACAAGATTCTCCAGAGCCTGCTCAGCCGCCAGGTCCCCATAACGAATTTTGCGAGTGTGGGTGCGCAATTGGTTGCGCATCAACGGCATCCCCGGACAAATGAAACCACCCAAGTGCTCTCCATCCGCCGCGATAAAGTCAGCAGTCACGGCCGTACCGAAGTCGAGCACCAGGCACGCACCTGAAGCCAGATGAAAGCCTCCAAGCATTGCCAGCCACCGATCCAGACCCAGCCGCTCAAACTCCTCATACCCATTGCGCACGCCTGACATTTCGCGCGCAGGCGATGCGCACACAACCGGCACATCAAAGGCATCCCTCAGCAACGACGTCAGCGCAGCGGTTTCCTCCGCGGTCCTGACGCTCACCAGCCGGCAAAACGTAAGGGCAAGCCCTTTGAGCCTCCCCAACCCCTCAAGCAATGCGAGATTGGAATCGACAACCCCCTCACCAAGCACCTGCCCAGCATTAGCGGCAAGCACGCGCCACTTGATGAAACTATTCCCACAATCGAGCTCAAGAATCATCACGCAACCTCAGGCTCAATTCACCACCACTGAAGACTTTCTCCACACCATCCACCTTCAGGCGCAAGGCGCCTTGGCCATCAATACCAAGCACCTCACCATCAATTTGATTGACGCCGGCAATCAACGACACGCTTCGCCCCTGCCACAGGTGATTTTGCTCCCACTCTGACTGGATGGCCAAAAAACCACCCGCTTGGTGACGAGCGAGGTATCGCTGCAGCATCTCCCCCAGCACCGCAACCAATTGGTTGCGATCAAACAATTTGCCTGACTCGAGCCGCAGGGATGTCCATTGCTGGTCCACCTCGTCAGCGGACTGCATGTTCACATTGATTCCCACTCCCAGGACCACGTGGCACACATCAGCAGGATCACCAACCAACTCCAGCAATATTCCCGCGATTTTTTTCTGGCCTACAAGAACATCGTTAGGCCATTTCAATCCAGCGGCTGCAATACCGAGCTCACGCAACGCCTGCAAGACAGCGAGTCCAACGACGAGACTCAAGCCCTCCAACTGACGCATCCCACCATCAATGCGTAGCACGAGGCTGTAATAGACATTTTCTGCGAATGGACTGACCCACTTGCGACCACGTCGCCCGCGCCCGGCCGTCTGCCGCTCCGAAAGCACCACAAACGGTGCCGCTTGCCCCCGCTCGATAGCACGCAGTGCCTCGGCGTTCGTGGAGTCGATTGAGTCGTAAACCTGGACGGGCCAGGCGCAAGAATGCGCCTGAGCGCTTATCTCGGCAGGATCGAGCAGCGCTAATGGCGCGGACAATTGATAGCCGCGCCCACGAACTTTATGAATAGACAAACCCAGCTCAGCTTCCAAATGCTGAAGCTGCTTCCACACAGCACTACGACTGACGCCCAGGGCGGCGCCCAATGCTTGACCCGAATGGAATCGGCCATCTTTAAGAAGCTTTAACAACGTCAGCATGCAGGTCTCGCCTCACAATGAGGCCCGCATGATAGCCACGCATCGAGCGATTGCATAGAAATCCAGCAGCCGTGGCTTTCCTGCGGACAAAAACAAAACCCCTACCTGCATACGCAGATAGGGGTTTTGGAATTTAATCTTGACGATGACCTACTCTCACATGGGGAAACCCCACACTACCATCGGCGATGCATCGTTTCACTGCTGAGTTCGGGATGGGATCAGGTGGTTCCAATGCTCTATGGTCGTCAAGAAATTCGGGTACTGAGTCGTGACCAGATGGCCTCGCTTCAGCAAATTGGGTAGGTGATAGCTTTCGGTGTTTTGCGAG
>NZ_JBFUAE010000008.1:0-286766 GCF_056406435.1 Pseudomonas sp. P1_C12
ACCATAGAGCATTGGAACCACCTGATCCCATCCCGAACTCAGCAGTGAAACGATGCATCGCCGATGGTAGTGTGGGGTTTCCCCATGTGAGAGTAGGTCATCGTCAAGATTAAATTCCGAAACCCCTATCTGCGCATGCAGGTAGGGGTTTTGTTTTAGTAGAAGTCACCAATTTTCACTGGCGCGTTGGAGTTTTAACGGGCTGGTCACAGAATTTCTTGACGACCATAGAGCATTGGAACCACCTGATCCCATCCCGAACTCAGCAGTGAAACGATGCATCGCCGATGGTAGTGTGGGGTTTCCCCATGTGAGAGTAGGTCATCGTCAAGATCGAATTCCGAAACCCCTGTCTGCTAACGCAGACAGGGGTTTCGTCGTTTCAGGGGTACTGAAAAGCCCGTTGCGGAGCCTCTCCACAACGGGCTTTTTCACGTCTTACGCAAACAGTTTCAGTACATTGTTCATCGCATCATCGGCAAAACCCTGTACGAAATCCTTGAATGCCGGCAGCACCTCGGCGCCACCCTGTGCCGGGTCGGCAATGATGGTCCAGGTTGCTCGGGACTTGCCCGCATACAGTGGTTCAACACTCATCGCTGCCCACAGATTGGCCACACCCAGGGTGTTGTAGAGGGTGGTCCAGGTCATGTGCCGTGCCTGGTCGTCCCGAGAGTTGAGTTGTTCGACCACCAGGTTGCCGTCCTTGAAAAACTTTTTACGAAGCGATGACACGCCTTCACCGGTCATTTCGATGTGCGACAGTGCCGGGATGAAGCGATCGAAGCGGGCAAAGTTACCGACTACGGCCCATACCTGCGCAGCGTCGGCGGGAACGTCCACCGAGGACACCACGTGGCAGCCTTGAGGGTTTTTGATCAGTGTATCGGGTTGCAGAGTACTCATGGTTTTGCTCCGTTGGGGTTGAGTCAGATGAAGTTGATTTCTTTGAGGTAGTCGCAGCCGCGACGCAGCAGCGCCGGGGACTTTTGCGGGTAGTGCGCACCCATCAGCCGAACGCCGGCCTGGGCGTTGTCGTGCCCGATCATCGAGATGTCGCCGATGTCCTCCTCAAAGCCGTTGAGGTAGAACCCCAGCACGCCGAACAACGCGTTGTCGCTGTCGACCCGACCCAGTTGCTGTTGCCAGTCGGCGACGCTGACCATCGCGAACTCACGCCCTGCCTCGCGGAAGGACGCCACGTAGTTGTCCCAGCTCAGGGGCTCGGGGTTGTGCAGGTTGAACACAGCCTGTTCCGGTTGATAACGACTGGCGTGGAAGGCGATGAATCGGGCGAGAAAGTCCACCGGCATCAGGTCGAAGTTCAAGGCGAATTCCGGCACCTGGCCAAGCTGGATCGAGCCCTTGAGCATCAGCATCAGGCGGTTCTTGTGCGGCTGGCACACACCCGTGAGGCTGTTGAAGCTGATGTTGCCGGGACGGTAGAGATTGACCCGAACCCCAAGCCCCCGCGCCCGTTCGAGGATTCGCTCGCCGACCCATTTGGACAGGTTGTAGCCGTTCTTGATGTAGATGGGTGGTGTCGGGGCGGCTGGCAACTCAAGCACTCGGCCTTCGGCGGATATCGTGCTGGAGGCTGAGAGCGTCGAGACGAAATTGAAGATTTTTTTGCTGCGCCCTTCGCACAGGCGCAAACATTCGAAAATCGGCTCGACGTTGTCCCGCGCCAGCGACTCGTAATCGAGGACGTGATTGACGTTGGCCGCGTTGTGCACCAGTGCGCCAAATTCTCGATCCAGTCGCTGGTAAGCCTCGGGCGCCAAACCGAGTTGCGGCCGCGTTATGTCCGCCGCGTAAACCCTCACCCGGCTCATCTCCAGATGCTCCAGACGGTTCTCCCGCAGCGCCTGGGCAAAGCGTTCGTCCGCCGATTGCCCATTGCCGTCACGAACCAGGCAGGCGACTTCGCTGGCCCCCCAGGCCAGCAACGCCTCGACGATATGTACACCGACAAAACTGTTGGCGCCGGTGACGATCACCTTGTGCACATCGCCCATGCGGCTGATGGGCAACGGCTGAATATCCAGTTCGCGGAAGGCATCGCGCAGGGCCTGTTCGCTCAGTACCTCTTCACTGCCGGAGCCGCGCACCAGAGTCGCCAGTTTGGTGATGGTGGGCAGTTCGATAAAGCGGTTGATCGATATGCTGCGCCCGAATTCCTCGCGCAGTCGCAGGAGCATGCGCGACAGCAGGATCGAGTGCCCGCCCAGATTGAAGAAGCTTTCGTCGGTGGAAATGTCGCTCGCCGGCAGCTCCAGCAACTTGGCCCAGATGTCCAGCAGCAGGGCCTCATCGGCGTTGACGGGCAGGCGCCGTGAAGGGTTATCGGTGACGCTCACGGGCAGATCCAGCAACGCCTTGCGGTCGACCTTGCCATTGCTGGCGTAAGGCATGCTTGCCAGCTCGGTCCATGCAACGGGGTGCATGTAGTCCGGCAGGTGCTGTGTCGCGTGGGCCTTCAACGCTTGGCGAGCGGTGCCGGGGAGGTCTTCCTGAGGTTGGGCAAGGAAGGCCAGAATCCGTCGCTGGCTATCGATGACCACGGCAACCTGGCGGTACAACTGGCTGTCGCGCAGACAGCGCTCAATCTCTTCCGGCTCGACCCTGAAGCCGCGAATCTTCACCTGATTATCACGCCGACCGCAGAGTTCGATCCCATCAGCCGTCCACTTCGCCATGTCCCCGGTGCGATAGACGCGCAGGGTCCGGCCGTCAGGCAAGTTCAGGTCCAGATAGCGCTCGGCGGTTTGCTGCGGGTTGTTCAGGTAACCCAGGCACACACCCGGGCCGGCGATGTACAACTCACCGACGGTCTGTTCGGCCACCGGTTGAAAGTCATCATCGAGAATCAACACCTGGCTGTTGGCGATCGGCGCACCCAGCGAGCGGTTGTTGTCGCCCGCCTGGAGCCGCCGCGCGGTAATCAGCACCGTGGCTTCGGTCGGCCCGTAGAGGTTGTAGAGCTTGCCCTGACGGCTCAGTTGCTCGATGACCCACGGCTCGCAGACATCGCCGCCGGTCATCACATGATCCAGGCACTGCAACTGCTCCAGTGGCAGGATGCTCAACAAGGCGGGCGGTAAAAAGGCGTGGGACAGTTGTCGATGACGAATCAGTTCCACAAGTTGCAGCGGATCGCGGCGTTGGTCATCACCGGGCACGATCAGCTCGGCGCCTTGTAACAAGGTCGGGAAGATGTCGATCAGCGATGAGTCGAAACTCAACGAAGAAAACTGCAACACCCGGCTCTGTCCGGTCAACTGCATATAGTCGGCGTACCAGTGGGTGAAGTGCGCGAGGTTGGCCTGGCTGAGCAGCACGCCCTTCGGATGGCCGGTGGTGCCCGAGGTGTAGAGCGCCACGCAGGGTGCATCGAGGTCGGGGCGTTGGCGCATCAACGGTTGAGTGAGGTCTGCGTCATAGACGTCGATACTGCTGATGTCCAGCCCTGGCATCTCGCTCGCCAAGGGATGCTCGCCGTCATGCAGCAACAACACCGCGCCGGCGTTCGACAGGATGTACTGCTGACGCTGCATCGGATGGCTCGGCTCCAGCGGCAAGTACACCGCGCCACTGCCCAGGATCGCCAGGATTCCCGCATACAGCGCACTGCATTTGGGCAGGCAGATTCCGATGACTACCGGGCCTTGATGCTGATCCAGCAGCGGTCGCAAACGTTGCTCGATGGCGCGGCTATGGGCGTGTAGCTGGCGATACTCGAGGGTATTGCCAGCGATGCTCAAGGCCGGGTGGTCGGCGCTCTGGATGAATTGTTGTTCCAGCCTTTCGATCATCGGCGTTTGCGCCAGTTGCTGCAGCCGTGGGTCGGCGGTGCCATTGAGGCGATGCACGAACGCAAGGCTGTCCAGGAACCGCAGGCTCTCGATGCGCTCGAAGCGGGCGGGTACGGCGGGTACGGCGGGTACGGCATGTCGAAAATAGTCGGCATCGCGCGAGTAGCGGCTGACCAGCAGCGCCACGTGGTCAACCAGTGCTGTCATCGCCTGCATACGCAAAACCTGACCGTTACCCGACGGTTCATCGGCAATGGGTACACGGGTCAGCAGCGTTGAGCCGTGGCAGCACAACACGTCCAGCGATGGCAGACCGGAGGCCTGTGGCAGGCCGAGACCCAATTGCAATGTCAGTCGTTGCGCATCCCCGATGTACTGAAACGGTGTGCCATCGTCGATCAGCAGATCAGCCTGTCCAGGCATATCGTCGAGCGCGCAGATCCGCGTCAGTGAGTGACCGTGTTGTTCGAGTTCCAGCGCCAGGTCGGTCAGGGCCTGGCTTTTTCCGGTGAGCAAAATGTCGAGACGTCTCATGATGGGCTCCTCGTCAAACCAGATAGTCGCTGAGGGCGGTTTGTACGCACGGCGAATCGAGCAGCGAACTGCTGTGGAAAAACCGCACAATGTTGGCCACCAGCGGGTGATGGCGATTGATCGGGAAGGCCATTGCCGACACTTCGCTCTTGAGTGCGTGACGCGCCGCGTCGTTGATCTGCAGTGCGTCGATCAATCGGAAGTCGAAGGATTTCTGGATGTCGTTGGTCAGGTAATGGCCAATGAATACCGGCAGGATCTGCGCGATGTACTGGCGGTCATCTGCACTTGCGGTATGCCAGTAGATGCGTACCAGTCGCGCCCAAAAACCGGAGTGACGGCCCTCGTCCAGCAGGTGATCGGCCATCAGGCCCTTGATCGATTGCTTGACCGTGTCGTCCTTGGCGAACGCAGCGACATCACCGGTCACGGTGTTTTCGGCGATGGCCACGCAGATCAGCTCTACAGCGCTGCGCAGGTGCTCCGGTGCTAGCGCCACGGCCGCCGGTATCGCCCGGCTCAGCTCGATCTCATCCGGCAATTCAATGGGGGGGATGCCGGTCAACGCGATGGTCTGTTGCATGAAATCCATCGCCACCAGTGCGTGGTAATCCTCGTCCACCACGACCGTCATGGCGTCGTAGCGGCAGGCGAACGGGAACTCGAACGCGAAGCGATTCTTGGCGATGCTGCGGGCGGTTTTGTCGACGATCTCGGTTTCGAAAATCACCACATCGTTGATGAACTTGTAGAGCGTCTGCACCAGGGCGAAGTCGCGCTGTTCCGGGCATTCGCGCAGAAAGGTTTCGCTCAGCACCAGCGGTTGGCGGCTCAAGGGGTAGATCAGTTTGTCGTCGTTCTCCAGAACGCGGCGCGGGCGAGTGCGGATGGTCGCGCGACTTTCCCAGGCGTCGGCGAAGGATTGGTAGTCGGCGGCGTTCATGCGCTCACCTCCGTGACGGATTCGTTCATGCTCAGGCGCAACCCGTCCCACAGGGCGATACGACTTTCCACGGCAGCGATGGCGCTGGCGTACACGTCTTCCTGCCGTTGCGGGTCGCTATCGACCAATCGCGACAGGAGCTTTTCCGCTGCCGGGCCGTGGTCCTCGGAGTCGACTTCTATGTGTCGTTCGAGGTAGTAACGGAAGGTCGGCGCCTGCTCGATGCCGATGCCCCAATCGTCGAGGATGCGCTGGAACATCCGCGGGATAACGCTCTCGCGACCGTGCAGAAACGCCGCCGCCACACTGTGACCCGGCGCATGCAGTGCTGTGTGTAGCGTATGGCGAACGAAATTTGCGGCCGCCGGATCGACGTTGACGCTCTGCAAGGCCACGTCGTAGCTCACGCCTTCTTGCTGCAGGGTCACGAAGCGTTCGATGGCAACGGTGCAGGCGCCGACCTCGCGCATTGCATCCAGGTACAACTCGAAGTGGCTGTAATGACCTTGGGCCGGGCGGTCATCCGACTCCTCACCCAGCACGATCTCGTTGATCAACCGCGCTGCCTGGGGATCCTGTGGCGGCAACCAGGGCAGTTGCACGCAAGTCAGCTCCTGTTGCAGGCGCTTGGTCAGCGACATGAAGTCCCATACGGCAAACACGTGGGTTTCCATGAAGCGTCGCAGGACCGCAAGCGAATGTATTTCAGAGAAAATCGGATGTTCGCTAAGTTCGGATTTTTTTTGAAGCAGACGTTCTTTAGTTGGTTTCATGGATGAGCCTGTAAGTGATCTGAGGTGAGAAGTAATCAAGCACTGAAGTTCGCTGGAAGTTTTCTCCTGGCGAACGGGTACCTCAAACGAATTGATCTTTTTCAGTGCTATAGATGCCGAGTAACCAAGGCATTGCTGTCACTTGTGGCTGGCGGCGAAGAAAAACTAATACACATATAAAGTGTTGATCAAGTTGTTTTGCTATTATTTTAATATTCAACTTTTTGAAAGATGACAAGTTCCAATAAAACTTTTTATATTGGTTTTATTTGAGCGTAGTTACTCCTTCCAATCTATATAAGTCAGAATTGAATAAAGAGTGAATGCCTCACTCGAAGTAACTTTTTATCGGGCGTCGTTGGGGGTGTCTGAGGGGGTGGAAGCAGGTCGCGAGTGATGCCGATCCTTCCGTTCCCGTAATGAGGCTCCTTCCTTCGCTTCTTGGGGCGGGGGCTACGCCATTCGCACGGCGAGTCCCCCGTTTTATTTTGTCTTGGTTACCCAGAGTGGGCGCAAATCAAGGCGGCCGCCATTACTGAGGCATCACGCAATCGTTGCGATGGTCAGGTTTGAAGGTGGCAAGGCATTGGGTTGCGGTATGGCGTCGCGAGGGTGGTGTGGTATGAGCACAGGGGGGGTTGTAATCAAATTATTCGCATGCACATTCGGAGGAATGTGCGGCAAGCGAGGCGAACCTTTCGGTGTGCCTCCCCGGGCTTGCCACTGCAGGTTACTTCGACGTGTTTTTGGTCTGTACTTCAGGGCTGTTGAGGTAGCGCGTAATGACCTCGACCCCTCGGTTCAGGTGATGTTCGAGCAGTTTCATCGAGCGTTCGACGTCCCGGTCTTCGGCGGCCCGCAACAGTGCCCGGTGGTCGTCCTGGGACAATTTGCCCAGGCCCATGGCTTCCAGGTTGAAACGCAGGAACCGCTCTTCTTCGATCAGGCCGTCTTCGACCAGTTTCAACAGCCGGCGATTGGGCGCCCGGCTGTAAAGCGCCATGTGGAACAGGCGATTGAGCCGTCCGATTTCGGTGTAGTCGTTTTGCGTTTCGAGTTCGTCGATGTAACGGGCAGCCTGTTCGAGATCTCTGTCCTGGAGCAGTGGCACCGAGAGACGCAGGGCTTCGGATTCCAGCAGGATGCGCAGCGCGTAGGTTTCCACGGCGTCGCCCTGGACCAGCGGCGCGACCACGGCGCCCTTGTGGGCAATCACGTTGAGCAACGATTGAGCTTCGAGCTGGCGCAAGGCTTCGCGTACGGGCATGCGGCTGACGCCGAACAGGTCGGCGAGGTCTTGCTGGCGCAGGGCCGCACCGCAAGGAATGCGCCCGTCGAGTATGGCTGCGCGCAGGGTTTCTTCGATCACCGAGCGTGCCATATGAGCGGGAATCGGCCCGTTGACCTTGATACTGCTGAGAGGGTTGGGCTTTTGTGTCACTAAACGCACCCTGATTGATGGAATTTTTTGGATCCAAGCGACACTAGTAATTGACTGACGGCTTGTCAAACAAGTTCACGAGTGCCTTTCTTGCAGTTTAGCGCGCCGCCAGTGATTGCAATGTGCCATTGTCTTTTTCCGGTCTAACCTGCACCATTCAAATGACTCCCTCCTGCCTATCCAGGATGCCTCGCATTGGCGGCAAGTTTAACGATCCCGCGGATTTTACGCTGGCTGTGCAGCGCATTGCTGCTGGCTGGCGTGATGCTGGGCAGCTTGAGCGCCGATTGGGACTTTTCCCTGATCAGCCGGCGGGCGCAGGCATTGTACGGACCTTTGGGAGAAGGTCAGCAGCGCATTAATGATTGGCAACACTTGTTGGCCAGCCAGAAGCAGATCGGCGAGTTGGAACAACTCAATGTGGTCAATCGCTTCTTCAATAAACAACTGCGATACGTCGAAGACATCGACCTGTGGCACGAAGTCGATTACTGGGAAACCCCGATCGAAGCCCTTTGGAAAGGCGCCGGAGACTGTGAAGACTACGCGATTGCCAAGTACTTTAGCCTGCGTCACCTCGGTGTAGCCAGTGAAAAGCTGCGCATTACCTATGTCAAGGCACTGACCCGGAATCGCGCGCACATGGTGCTGACCTACTACTCAAGTCCGGAAGCAGAGCCCCTGGTGCTCGACAGCCTGATTGATGCAATCAAGCCGGCCAGCCAGCGAAAGGATTTGCTGCCGGTCTACTCTTTCAATGCGGAAGGGGTGTGGCTGCCGGACGCCAAGGGCAATAAAAAGGTCGGCGATACCAAACGCCTTTCGCGTTGGCAGGATCTGCTGAAAAAGATGCAGGCCGAAGGATTCCCGGTCGAGACGACCAACTAGGAGCACACGCTCAGATGTCTTTGTTCAAACAGCTGTTGATTGCTATCTGTCTGTTCCTGGTGGTCGCCTTCACCGGCAGTTTCATGGTCAGTCTGGAGAGCTCGCGCACACAGTACGTCAACCAGTTGCGCTCCCATGCCCAGGACGCCGCGACGGCGCTGGCACTTTCCCTGACACCGAATATCGACGACCCGGCGATGGTCGAGTTGCTGGTCAGCTCGATTTTCGACAGCGGTTACTACGCGAGCATCCGCGTGGTCGATCTCAAGACCGGCCAGACCCTGGTTGAGCGCACGGGTATCCCGGCGGTGAACAACGTTCCGGACTGGTTCGTCAAACTGATCGGCCTGGAACCCGCCGGTGGTGACGCGATCGTCAGCCGCGGCTGGGAGCAGGCTGCCCGGGTCGAGGTGGTCAGCCACCCGATGTTCGCGCTGGCCAAGTTGTGGCAAAGCGCTTTGGGCAGCCTGGGCTGGTTGCTGCTATGTGGCGCGGTCAGTGCGGTACTCGGCGCGCTGTTGCTGCGTCAGCAATTGAGGCCACTGGATTACATGGTCCAACAATCCCACGCCATCGCCCGGCGGGAATTCCTCAGCCTGCCGGAACTGCCGCGCACCCCCGAACTTCGCCGGGTCGTGCAGGCCATGAACCAGATGGTCGAGAAGCTCAAGGCGCTGTTCCAGGAGCAGGCCGAGCGCAGTGAAAAACTACGGGTCGAGTCCTATCAGGACTCATTGACCGGGTTGGCGAACCGGCGTTATTTCGAGATGCAACTGAATGCGCGGGTGAGCAACCCGGAGCAGGCCAGTTCGGGTTACCTGCTGCTGTTGCGGGTCAAGGATCTGGCCGGTCTCAACCAGCGCCTCGGCGGCCAGCGCACCGATGAAGTGCTCAAGGCCGTCGGTGAGCAACTGTCTCGCGAGTGCGCCAAATATCCGGAAACCCAGAACCTGGTGACCCGTATCCGCGGTGGCGAATTTGCCGTGCTTGCGCCGGGGCTGGTACGTGAAGAGGCGCTGCAACTGGCACAGAACCTCGATAGTGCCTTGGCCAGTCTGCACGCTACCGGCGCCACCGATGTGGCTGCCGTGGCGTCTATCGGCCTGGCGCCTTTTGCTCACCGCGACTCGCCGCAAGCCGTGCTCAGCCTCGGCGATCAGGCGCTGGCGCAGGCCGAAGGTCAGGGCGAGCAGAACTGGGCCTGTATCGAACACAGCCTCTCGGCCAGTGTCGGCGACGATCACCACGCCTGGCATCGCATGCTCGACCAGGCGCTGACTCAGCAACGTTTCGAGCTGTATTTCCAACCGGTAGTGGCCGCCCAGGACACGCAACTGGTACTGCATTACAAAGTACTGTCGCGACTGCTCGACGAACACGGCCAGACCATCCCCGCCGGGCATTTTCTGCCATGGCTGGAGCGCTTCGGCTGGACTGCGCGTCTGGATCGGCTGATGCTCGAACGGGTGTTGGAGCAAATGAGCGAGCATGAGGAGTCTCTGGCGCTGAATCTGTCGTCGGCGACCCTGGGCGACCCGCAGGCGCAAAACAAAATCTTCGAGATACTGCGTGCGCATTCCAACCTGGGCCCGCGCCTGACCCTGGAGATTGGCGAAGAGCAACTGCCTGACCAGGCGGTGCTCGAGCAGTTGACCCGGCGCCTGCGCGAACTCGGCTTCTCCCTGAGCCTGCAACGTTTTGGTGGCCGCTTCAGCATGATCGGCAACCTGGCACGGCTGGGGCTGGCGTACCTGAAGATCGATGGCAGCTACATTCGGTCGATTGATCTGGAGAGCGACAAACGCCTGTTCATCGAGGCGATCCAGCGAGCGGCGCACAGCATTGATTTGCCGCTGATTGCCGAGCGGGTCGAGACTGAAGGCGAGTTGTCGGTGATTCGCGAGATGGGGCTGTACGGTGTGCAGGGCCAGTTGTTCGGCGAGCCCAGGCCCTGGAAGTAACTCTTTAGAGCTGGGTTGCCCGCGATGAGGTTGGAACAGTCACTGAAGATCAATGATCAGATCAACCCGGTCTCTTCATCATCGATCAATTGGCTCAAGCCACCCAAGGCTTCACGGGCCAGGTTACGGTCCATGAGCTTGGCCTGGGCCGCCGTTGGCAGGTCGGTGACGCGGATCACGCCTTTCTGGGTCAGCACCTGAATCAAGTCATCGAGTACCCGGATCATTTCCAGGTCACTTTGCTTGAGCTGCTTGAGGCTGTTCTCCACAGCCGCGTTGGCAAACCAGGTCTGGATTTCATGATGGTCGGCCGGCAGCGTTTCCGTGGCCTCGGCGTAGGCGGCGGGTTCCACGCGTACCAACAGACCCTGCGCATCGCGTTGCACGTAAAACATTGAGCACCCCTCGGATTTGAGCCAGCGTCATGCTGTCAGCAGCATAGGTCAACTGCACGCCAGTATGTGGCCCGGTGACGAAATCGTCACCGGGCAGTGGATGCAAACGTGACGGCCACCCCATCAGCGTGTCGTTGCCAGTGCCGCCGAGCAGGATGTCATTGCCCGCACCTCCAAGCAGGCGCAGTATCGCCAGCAATTGGGCTTCCAGCGTCAGGAAATCAGCATGTCCGAGCCGTTGGTGGCCCAGGGCGCGGTATCGCCGGTGGAAGTCCTGCGGCTAAGGCGTGCCGAAGCGGAGACCCATGGTCGGCTCGACGCCACCACCCTGGCGATTCCGCGAGCCGAATCGGCAATCAAGGAAATGCAGCGCAAGGTCGATGAAACCCGTGGCAAATTCCGTAGCGAAGCCCTGACCCAACTCAACGAAGCACGCACCGAGCTGAACAAGGCCCAGGCCACCGGCAAGGCCTTGGAAGACCGGGTCAGCCGGACGCTGGTCACTTCGCCGGTCTGGAAACCGTACTACCAGAGCTATCTGACCAGAGGCCTAAAAGGCACTCAAGCCTTGGTTATCCTGGCACGCAAGCTGGCCAGAGTGATGTTCGCGCTGATGAAAAACCAAAGTGAATACAGGCCAGATTCTATGCTTGGGGTTCCCCCCAAACATAGAATCTCCCACATTGGATTTTTGCTGGAGCACAATCTTGTGCCCAACGGAGAACCCCTGTGGTAGCGAGCTTGCTCCGGGCGGCGTTCCGACGATGGTGTCAGTGGAAACACTCAATCCACATCAATAAGTGACATAAAACGTCACTCATCATCCCCGACCATTCCTGATCAATCGCCATATCGTTATTCATTAACGGTATTTAAATTTCAATTCTTATATCTATAAAGTCAATCTCCTGCGTACCTGCCGATCAATCGGCGCGCCGCACGACACGAACCAACACGGGATCTCCGTGAGTTTCTGATCGACGCGCGCGCCTTTGAGCGTGCCGTGCGTGGGAGTGATTTATGTCTGCAGCTTCAGCTTCGCCAAGCATCGCGCCACAGTTCTTTGAAATCCGCCCGTTCAGCGGTGCGGTGGGGGCCGAAATCATCGGCCTCGACCTGTCCCGTCCGATCAATGATCAGGACTTCGCACGCATTCACCGCGCGCATCTGGACCATCATGTGGTGGTGTTCCGCGACCAGCGCATCACCCCCGAACAGCACATCGACTTCAGCCATCGTTTTGGTGTGTTGCAGATTCACGTGCTCAAGCAGTTCCTGCTGGCAGGGCATCCGGAAATCCTCATCGTTTCCAACATCGTCGAGAACGGCCAGAACATCGGCTTGGGCGACGCCGGCAAGTTCTGGCATTCAGATCTCTCCTACAAAGAACTGCCGAGCCTTGGCTCGATGCTGCATGCCCAAGAGCTGCCAGCGGAGGGCGGCGACACGCTGTTCGCCGATATGCACAAAGCCTGGGACAGCCTGCCCGACGCGTTGCGCAAAGCGGTGGAAGGTCGATCGGCGGCACATTCCTACACGGCGCGTTACAGCGAGACCAAATTCGAAGGCAACTGGCGCCCGACCCTGACCCCGGAGCAACTCGCCCAGGTCGCCGAAGTGGTGCATCCGGTGGTGCGCACCCACCCGGAAAACGGTCGCAAGGCGTTGTTCGTCAGCGAAGGGTTCACCACCCGTATCGTTGGTCTGCCGGAGGACGAGAGCCAGCAACTGCTGACCGAGCTATATGCCCACAGCGTGCTGCCGCAAAACATCTATCGCCACCAATGGCAAGCCCATGACCTGGTGTTCTGGGACAACCGTTCGCTGATCCACCTCGCTGCTGGATGCCCCAGCCATCTGCGCCGCAAGCTGTATCGCACCACCATCCAGGGCGACACGCCTTTCTGATTTGTCGGAGATTTGATCATGTCCAAACGTCTTCCATTCGCGCCGCTGGCCGCAGCCATCGGCCTGGGTTTCAGCCTGATCGCCGGCAGCCTGGTGGCGCCGACCGTGGCCCACGCCGAAGGTGAAATCCGCATCGCCGAACAGTTCGGCATCGTCTACCTGCTGCTCAATGTGGTGCGCGATCAGAACCTGATCGAGAAATACGGCAAGCAGGAAGGTATCGACATCAAGGTCGACTGGACCCAGCTCTCCGGCGGTGCAGCGGTCAACGATGCGTTGCTGTCGGGCTCGATCGACATTGCCGGCGCAGGCGTCGGCCCGCTGCTGACCATCTGGGACCGCACCCATGGCAAGCAGAACGTCAAGGCCGTGGCTTCCCTGGGCAACTTTCCGTACTACCTGGTGAGCAATAACCCCAAGGTTAAAACCATCGCTGACTTCACCGAGAAGGACCGCATCGCGGTGCCGGCGGTGGGCGTGTCGGTGCAGTCGCGCTTCCTGCAATACGCGGCGGCCAAACAGTGGGGTGACAAGGACTTCAATCGCCTCGACAAGTACACCATCGCCGTTCCACATCCTGATGCCACGGCTGCGCTGGTGGCCGGCGGCACCGAGCTGAGCGGGCACTTTTCCAACCCGCCATTCCAGGATCAGGAACTGGCCAATCCCAATGTGCACGTGGTGCTGAACACCTATGACTTGCTCGGTCCGAACTCGCCGACGGTGCTGTTCGCCACCGAGAAATTCCGCGACGAGAACCCGAAAACCTACAAGGCATTCATTGATGCGCTGACCGAAGCGGCCGCGTTCGCCCAGAACGACAAAGGCGCGGCGGCGGACACTTACATCCGCGTTACCAAGGCCAAAATCGACCGCGCCGCATTGCTGAAAATCATCGACAACCCGCAGTTCGAATTCAGCGTCACGCCGAAAAACACTTACCCGTTGGCCGAGTTCCTCTACCGCGTCGGCGCGATCAAAAACAAACCGGATTCATGGAAGGACTACTTCTTCCAGGACGCCAAGCCGCTGCAAGGGAGCTGACCGAAATGAACGCCCCTTTGCAAGGCCACACGGTCAGCAAACCGATCGCGGCAGCCCAGGCGCTGCTGTCGGTCGATAACGTCAGCCTCGAATACCGCACGCCGCAGCGTGTGGTGCGGGCGACCCATCAAGTCAGTTTCGAGATCGATCCGGCGGACCGCTTTGTCCTGCTTGGGCCGTCCGGCTGTGGCAAGTCTACGTTGCTCAAGGCCGCCGCCGGCTTAATCCAGCCCGTGGAAGGCGAGATCCGTCTGCAAGGTCAGCGCGTCGATGCGCCGGGACCGGACCGGATCGTGGTGTTCCAGGAGTTCGATCAACTGCCGCCGTGGAAAACCGTGAAACAGAACGTGATGTTCCCGCTGCTGGCCTCGAAAACCCTCAAGCGCAAAGAGGCCGAAGAGCGGGCGCTGCACTATCTGGAGAAGGTCGGTCTGGCGGCGTTTGCCGATGCTTATCCGCATACCCTGTCGGGCGGGATGAAGGCGCGGGTTGCTATTGCCCGGGCACTGGCGATGCAGCCGAAAATCCTCCTCATGGACGAACCCTTCGCCGCCCTCGATGCGCTGACCCGACGCAAGATGCAGGAAGAGTTGCTGCTGCTCTGGGAGGAAGTGCGTTTCACGCTGCTGTTCGTCACGCACTCTATCGAAGAGGCGCTGGTGGTGGGTAACCGCATTCTGTTGCTGTCACCCCATCCGGGCCGGGTGAGGGCGGAAGTCCACAGCCACCAATACGATTTGCACAGCCTTGGCGGTGTGGCGTTTCAGGAGTCGGCGCGACGTATTCACCGGCTATTGTTCGACGAAGGTCAATCACCGCAAGCCGA
This sequence comes from Pseudomonas sp. P1_C12, assembly GCF_056406435.1. Classification (NCBI taxonomy): domain Bacteria; kingdom Pseudomonadati; phylum Pseudomonadota; class Gammaproteobacteria; order Pseudomonadales; family Pseudomonadaceae; genus Pseudomonas; species Pseudomonas sp. P1_C12. Next base: position 14,529 of record NZ_JBFUAE010000008.1, read on the forward strand.
GCAGGAACTGGATTTCGCCGACATCCGCATCGCTTATTGAGCCAGTTGAGAGGAGGGCCCGATGAGCCATTTATCATCCCCGCGTGAAGAGTTTGAAACGGTTTTGCAGCCACTGACCAGCGTGCCGCTGGAGCGGGAGCTACCCCTAGGCCAAAGACTGTGGCAGCAAGGTTGGCTGCGCAAAAGCCTGATCCTGATTCTTCTCGCGGTACTGTGGGAAGCCATTGCTCGCTATCAGAACAACGACCTGCTGTTGCCGAGTTTTGTACAGACCGCTCACGCACTGTATGACGGCCTGCTCAGCGGTGAATTGCTGGGCAAGGTGTGGATATCACTGGTGGTGTTGCTCAAGGGGTACCTGATCGGCATCGTCCTGGCGTTTGCCCTGACGACGTTGGCGGTGTCGACACAATTCGGTCGAGATCTGCTCAGTACCCTGACCTCGATGTTCAACCCCTTGCCAGCCATCGCCCTGCTGCCGCTGGCGCTGCTGTGGTTTGGATTGGGCCAGAACAGCCTGATTTTCGTGCTGGTGCATTCGGTGCTCTGGGCACTGGCGCTGAACACTTACGCTGGCTTCCTCGGTGTCTCGGAAACCCTGCACATGGCCGGGCGCAACTACGGCCTCAAGGGCATTCGCTTTGTGCTGTTCATTCTGATTCCGGCGGCGCTGCCGTCGATTCTCGCCGGGCTGAAAATCGGCTGGGCGTTTGCCTGGCGTACGTTGATTGCTGCTGAGTTGGTGTTTGGGGCTACCAGTGGCAAAGGTGGGTTGGGGTGGTACATCTTTCAGAATCGCAATGAGCTGTATACCGACAAGGTGTTTGCCGGGTTGGCGGTAGTGATTCTGATTGGGTTGCTGGTGGAAAATCTGGTGTTTGATTCGTTGGAGCGGGTGACGGTGAAACGGTGGGGGATGGTTCGGTGATGTTTGCTAGCATTGCGTCTGAATCAACCCTGATCAGACACGAGTGCTCGCAATGCAATTGCCAGACATGAACCTGTTGTTCGCCCTTGACGCCTTGCTCGACGAGGGCAGTGTGGTGGGCGCGGCGCGGCGGATGAACCTGAGCCCGGCGGCCATGAGCCGGACGTTGACACGTATCCGCGAAGCCCTTGGCGATCCGATTCTGGTGCGCGCCGGCCGGGGCCTGGTGCCGACCCCCAAGGCGCTGGCGTTGCGTGAGCAGGTGCGCAGTGTGGTGGAGCAGGCCGGGTTGCTGTTTCGTTCGGCCGATACGGTGGAACTGAGCTCGCTGCGGCGGCGGTTCAGTATTCGCGCCAACGATTTTTTTGTCGGCGTCTACGGCGGCAAGCTGTTCGACACCCTTGACCGGCAGGCACCGCACTGCGAATTACGTTTCGTCCCGGAAGGCGATGGCGATGATGAGGCGTTGCGCGAAGGGCGGATCGATCTGAGCGTCAGCAACACCCGGCCGTTGACCCCAGAAGTGAAGATTCAGAACCTGTTTTCCACCCACTTCGTTGGCCTGGTGCGTGAGGATCATCCGCTGCTGGACGAAGAGATCACGGCAGAGCGCTATGCCGGTTATTCCCATATCAGCATGTCCCGGCGCGGCATTGCCCGAGGTCCGATCGATACCGCACTCAATGCCCTGGGGCTGGAGCGGCGGGTGGCGGTGATCGCGCCCAGCTTTCATGCGGCAATGTTTGCCTTGCCCGATTCCGACCTGATTCTGCCGGTGCCCAAAGAGGCGCTGCTGAGCGTGCGACGGCTCGGGCTGAAGCTGCGCTCGTTCGACCTGCCGATCCCTTTGCCGACCCTGATGCTGACCCAAGCCTGGCATCCGCGTTTCGACAAGGACCCGGCACATCGCTGGTTGCGTGAAACCCTCAAGGCCTGTTGCGATGAAACCTGGCTGGCTGCGCAACCGGACTGAAGTCGAACGCATTTCCCTGTGGGAGCGAGCCTGCTCGCGATGGCGGCGGCCCAGTCGAAGTAGATGTCGAGTCTGTCGGCCTCATCGCGAGCAGGCTCGATCCCACAGAGGCCTCTCATCATTGCGTATAACGCACTTATAACCTGTCAATAAGTTGATTTTCGTCAGGCATCACGCGTCCTAGAATGCTTCGGTCTTTCCACGACGGAGCTTGCAGTACATGACTTCCCTTACGGTCACGGCACCTGTTGCTGCGGCCAGCCCGGCAGCCGCTCCACCCGTCTTCGGCCCGCGGATCATCATCGGCCTGGTGGGCGTGCTGCTGGCGGTGCTGGTGTCGGGCCTGAACGAGATGGTGACCAAAGTCGCCCTGGCTGACATCCGTGGTGCGTTGGCCATCGGCTACGACGAAGGCACCTGGCTGGTCGCCTGTTACACCGCGACTTCGGTGGCGGCCATGGCGTTCGCACCGTGGTGTGCGGTGACGTTCTCGTTGCGGCGTTTCACCCTGTGCGCCATCAGCCTGTTCACCCTGCTGGGCGTGTTGTGTCCCTTCGCCCCGAATTACGAAAGCCTGTTGTTGCTGCGCACCTTGCAAGGCCTGGCGGGCGGCGCATTGCCGCCGATGCTGATGACCGTGGCCCTGCGGTTTTTGCCGGCCAATGTGAAGTTGTATGGCCTGGCCGGTTATGCCCTGACGGCGACGTTCGGCCCGGGCCTGGGCACGCCATTGGCCGGGTTGTGGACCGAGTATGTCGGCTGGCAATGGACCTTCTGGCAAATCATCGCGCCGTGCCTGATTGCCATGGCTGCGGTGGCGTATGGCTTACCCCGGGACCCGCTACGTCTGGAGCGCTTCAAGTCCTTCAACTGGCGTGGTGTGTTGCTGGGCTTTCCCGCCATCTGCATGCTGGTGATCGGCATTCTGCAGGGCAATCGCCTGGACTGGTTCGAGTCGAACCTGATCTGCGGATTGCTCGGTGGCGGGCTGTTGCTGCTGGTGCTGTTTTTGAGCGGCGAGTGGTCGCAGCCGATGCCGTTTTTCAAGATGCAGATGCTCGGCATCCGTAACCTGTCTTTCGCCCTGCTGACCCTGGCGGGTGTGCTGGTGGTGTTGCAGGCGGTGATCATTATTCCGTCCAGCTACCTGGCGCAGGTCCAGGGTTATCGTCCGGTGCAGACCGCGCCGATCATGCTGCTGGCGGCGCTGCCGCAATTGATTGCGCTGCCGTTGGTGGCGGCGCTGTGCAACTTTCGCTGGGTCGATTGCCGCTGGGTGTTGGGCATCGGCCTGAGCATGCTGGCGCTGTCGTGCGTCGGCGGCTCGCAACTGACCTCCGCGTGGATTCGCGACGATTTCTATGTGCTGCAATGGTTGCAGATTTTCGGTCAGCCCATGGCGGTGTTGCCGCTGCTGATGCTGTCCACCGGCAGCATCAACCCGATGGAGGGGCCGTTCGCATCGGCCTGGTTCAACACCGTCAAAGGCCTGTCGGCGGTCATCGCCACCGGGGTGATCGAAGCACTGACCACGGCACGTTTGCATTTTCATTCGACCATGCTGGTCGACCGCCTCGGCAACTCGCCGCTGGCCGAGCGCGACAGCGCAAGCCTCGCTCATCGTCTGCATGAGCAAGCGGTGGTGCTCACTTCCTCTGATCTTTACCTGTGCATGGCCGGTATCGCCGTGACCTTGATCCTGCTGATTTTCTGGCTGCCGACGCGGATCTATCCGCCGCGCGCACCGACCTGAATGCTCCACTGATACAGAAGGTTTTTATGAACACTCAAGCAAAGCAGAAAGTCGCGGTTGCCGTGGCCGCCGCAGTGGCCGTCGGCGTATTGCTGTACCTGGCGATGCCCGGCCTGTTCGGCAAGCGCACCCAACAGAACACCAACGATGCTTATGTCTCGGCGGATTTCACCCTGGTCGTGCCGCGGGTCGCCGGGTTTATCAAGCAAGTGCTGGTCGAGGACAACCAGCAGGTCAAGGCCGGGCAGTTGCTGGCACTTATCGATGACCGGGATTTGCGCGCAGCCGCCCAGGCCGCCGATGCCGAAACGCTGGTGGCCATGGCGCAACTGCAAAACGCCCGGGCGACCCTGGAGCGCCAGGCGTCGGTGATTGCCCAGGCGCAATCCTCGGTGGTCTCGGCCAAGGCGGAAATGGCGTTTGCCGAACATGAGTTGAACCGTTACAACCACCTCGCCGGAGTGGGCGCCGGCACAGTGCAAAATGCGCAGCAGGCGCAAACGCGCATCGACCAGGCCTCCGCGCGGCTGGCCAACGCCACTGCAGTACTGGCGGCGGAACGCAAGCAGGTGGAGATCCTCACGGCCCAGCGCGATGCCGCCGAAGGCGGTCTGAAACGGGCGCAAGCGAAGCTGGAAATGGCCAGCTATGAGTTGTCCTATACGAGGATTGTCGCGCCACAGGACGGTATGGTCGGCGAACGCGCGGTGCGGGTCGGCGCCTACGTCACTCCGGGCAGCAAAATCCTCGCAGTGGTGCCGCTGGCGCAGGCTTATGTGATGGCCAATTTCCAGGAAACCCAGCTGACGGATGTGCAGCCGGGGCAGGCTGTACAAGTGCGCGTTGACAGTCTGGGCGGTGCGGCACTCAAAGGTCGTGTCGAAAGCATTGCGCCGGCTACCGGGGTGACGTTCGCCGCGGTCAAACCGGACAACGCCACCGGCAACTTCACCAAAGTGGTGCAGCGGATTCCGGTGAAGATCGTGCTTGAGCCGGGGCAGTCGCTGGCCGAGCGCTTGCGGGTGGGGATGTCGGTGGAGGCGAGCATCGATACCGCAAGTGATGTATTGCGTGAGGTGACTCAGCGATGAGCGTGGGCCAATCCTCATCCCTGTGGCGAGGGAGCTTGCTCCCGCTGGGCCGCGAAGCGGACCCAAAATGGACGAGCGCTGCGCGCTCGAACGGGACGGTGCGGCGATCCGAGAAGCTCCCTCGCCACAGGTACTGCATTCGGACATTTGCTGTCGGGCTGGGTTTGCTTTCATTGAGCGCCTGCACCGTCGGCCCGGACTTTCAAAAACCTCAGGCCACACAAATCACCGAATGGGCAAAACCGGCCAAATCCGCCGCCAGCCAGGCCGTCGCCGAAACAATGGCCGAGCGCTGGTGGGAGGTGTTCCACGACCCGAAACTCTCGGCCCTGAGCCAGCGCGCCCTGACCGACAACCTCGACCTGAAACTGGCCGGCAGCCGCTTGCAGCAAAGTCGTGCCGTGCGTCAGATCATCACCGCCGAGCGCTACCCCAACACGGCTGCCAGCGGCCGTTACGGACGCAACCGTAACAGTAGTGAAGGCCTGAACGACCCGTCAGGACACAACGGTCAGTCCGCCTTCAACCTGTGGGATGCCGGCTTTTCCGCCTCCTGGGAGCTGGATTTCTGGGGTCGTGTGCGTCGGGAAACCGAAGCGGCCGACGCCAACCTGGAAGTCGCCGAGAACGACCGGCGCGGTGTGCTGCTGTCGGTGCTGGCCGAAACCGCCCAGGACTACATTCAACTGCGCGGTGTGCAGAACACCCGGCTCGTCACCGAACAGAATCTCGACGTTGCCCGCCATAGCCTGAAGCTCTCGCAGTTGCGCCTGGCCGACGGCGTCGCGACGGACCTGGATGTCGCCGAAGCCGCCGCACAAGTGGCGGCCATCGAATCGCGCCTGCCCGCACTGGAGCAGCGCCAGTGGCAACTGATCAACGCCTTGAGTCTGTTGATGGGCGAACCGCCCCAGGCATTGGCGGCGGAGTTATCCACAGACGCACCGGTGCCACAAACGCCGCGCCAGGTCGCCATCGGCTTGCCCTCGCAACTGGCTGCACGTCGGCCGGACATTCGCCAGGCCGAAGCACGGCTGTATGCCGCCACGGCCAGCATTGGCGTGGCCAAGGGCGATTTCTATCCGCGAATCACCCTGTCGGGGAACATCGGTTCCCAGGCCATGCAACTGAGCGATTTCGGCTCCTGGGGTTCGCGTTCGTTCGGCATCGGCCCGCAATTCACTTTGCCGTTGTTCGACGGCGGCCGCTTGCGTGGCGTGCTCGAGTTGCGTGAAGCACAGCAGCAGGAAGCCGCTATCGCCTATCAGCAAACCGTGTTGCGCGCCTGGCATGAAATCGATGACCAATTGACCGCCTACAACGCCAGCCAGTTGCGCCGCGACAGCCTGGCCGAAGCCGTGCGCCAGAACCGCATTGCGCTGGACACCGCGCAACAGCAGTACGTTGAGGGCGTGGTGGATTTCGTCACCGTACTCACCGTGCAAGGGGCGTTGCTGGCGACGCAGGAGCAGTGGGTCGAGAGTTCGACCGGCGTGTCGCTGGCGGCCGTCGGGTTGTACAAGGCGTTGGGAGGGGGGTGGGAGTCGGTGTATCCGTTGGTTGAGACGGCGCAGCGCTGACGGTGCAGCCGCCGGCTATCGCTTCATTATCGGGTCAGCATCGACGTTGCTCGGCTTGAAGGGCTAAAGTGATGCACAAACAATCTGGCTCTTCACTCAACGTCGCAAGGGGAGGCAATGGAGGCGCGCAGAGAAACGCCGATGGGCGACACTCAGGGACCGCACGCCAATCCTGGTTTCGCCAGGGGCGCGCAACCGTTGATCCGCTGGGCGCGAGAGCATTGGCTGGTGCCGATTCTGGTATTGGCCGCGCTGGTGCGCTTTTACGATCTGACCGCTGCCGCGATTTGGGGCGACGAGGGTTCCAGCCTGCTGCTGGCCCGTTACTCATTACCTGATATCTGGGTGCACGCCGCCTACGACGTGCACCCGCCGCTGTATTTCATACTGCTGCACGGCTGGATCGCGATGTTTGGCGACGGCATATTGTCGATCCGCTGCCTCAGTGTCCTGCCGGGGATTGCCTCGGTCGGGCTCGGTGTGTGGCTGGTCGATCGGCTCGCCACCCGCCGTGCCGCGATCTTCGCCGGCCTCCTGCTGGCCCTGCTGCCCACGGCGGTGCGCTACAGCCAGGAAGTGCGAATGTATTCGCTGCTGGGACTGTGGTTGCTGGGGGCAACCATTGCGCTGGTGTACTGGATCCGCAAGCCACAGCGTCGGCGCTATCTGGTGATCTATGTCGTGCTGATGAGCGCGGCGTTTTACACCCATTACTTCACGGCCCTGTGCGTGCTCTGCCATTGGTTGTACCTGGGGATCATCCGCGTGCAGCCGGGGCATCGTCTGCGGCACATCCAGCGGGGTGACTGGTGGCTGGCCAATGTGGCTATCGTGGCGCTGTATCTGCCGTGGCTGCCGGGGTTTGTCGACCTGCTACGGCACCTGGACCAACTGAAGGCCAATGGCGATGTTGGCTGGGAACTGCCCGTCAGCCTGGATTCCTTACCGTCGATGGTCTGGTCGTTGCTGACCCAGGACGACGGAGAAACCCTGCCTCCCCTGGTGTTTATTGCCTTGCCGGTGACCTTGCCGGTGTTGGCGTGGGTGGCGCTGGCACGTGATCGCAGTGTGTTCCGTGGCAGCGCGTTGCTCGCGATCTACACCTTTGTCCCGATGCTGCTGGTGTTTGCGGTGTCGTTTTTTTCGCCGATATTCATCGAGCGCTACCTCACCGCGTATGCCCTTGGCCTGCCGCTGTTGGCAGCATTGGCAATCGACCGCTTGTACTCCGGTTCCCGGGTGCTGGCCCTGACGGTGCTGGTCCTGTTTGTCGGTGTTGAACTGGTGGGCCTGAAAAACAACGCGACGGTGGACGTCCATGATCAGGTCAACGTCCTGGTGGAAGACGTCAATCTGCATTTTCAGCCGGGGGACCGGATCGTTACCAGTGACATGCTCTGGTACTTGAGTTACGTCTACTACAACCGCACCAGTACCCAGCCCCTGCTCTACACCCCGCCACGGGCCGATGGCACTTCGAGCCGGCCGAACGACTATGGTTTCGGTACCTTGACGATGCCAGACGTGTATCTGGACCACTTGAGCGACCTGCCAAAGGGCACGGGACGAACCTGGCTGATCAGTACCGCCGACGTACCTGACGAGTTCGCACCGTTGCCGGCGCAATGGCAGATCGCTCGTCAGATGAAGGCTGGTGGTGTTGCCGCGAGGTTGTACCTGTCCGGCAATACCGGACAATGAGTGGCGTCATCGCAACCTTCAAGGTTTCGACGACAAGTCCGCCATGCCCTTGAGCAACTCGATTGGCAGCGGAAAGACGATGGTCGAACTCTTGTCGCCGGCAATCGAACTCAGGGTCTGCATGTAGCGCAGCTGCATGGCCCCCGGTTGGCGGCCAAGCATTTCGGCGGCCTGCATGAGTTTTTCCGAGGCCTGCAATTCGCCTTCGGCGTGGATCACCTTGGCTCGCCGTTCCCGTTCGGCCTCGGCCTGCTTGGCAATGGCGCGGATCATCGATTCGTTGAGGTCCACATGTTTGATCTCGACGTTGGCAACCTTGATGCCCCAGGCGTCGGTCTGGGCGTCGAGCACTTGCTGGATGTCCAGGTTCAACCGTTCGCGTTCGGCCAGCAGTTCGTCCAGTTCGTGTTTACCCAGCACCGCCCGCAACGTGGTTTGCGCCAATTGGCTGGTGGCCATTAGAAAGTCTTCGACCTGGATGATGGCCTTTTGCGGATCGAGCACACGGAAATACAGCACCGCGTTGACCTTGACCGACACGTTGTCGCGGGTGATCACGTCTTGCGGCGGAACGTCCAGCACCACGGTGCGCAAATCGACCCTGACCATTTGCTGGACCACCGGAATCAGCAGGATCAGGCCGGGTCCCTTGACCTGCCAGAAGCGCCCGAGCTGGAACACTACGCCGCGCTCGTACTCGCGCAGGATGCGAAACGTCGCCCCCGCCAGCGCGATGAGCAATAGCAGTAGCGCGACAAGACCCAATTGCAAACCCATGACTATTCTCCGCCCGACGCCGCGTCAGCCGCGGCCACTTGCAGCAGCAAACCCTTGCGCCCCACCACCCGTACCCGTTGTCCGGGTTGCAGTGGCGTCGCGCTGAGCACTTGCCATCGTTCTCCTTGCAGATGAACCCAGCCGCCATAGGCGTTGCCGAGCTGCACTGACGTGACCGGCGTTTCGCTGCCGACCAGCCCGGCATCACCGCTGACGGTGTGGCGCGGTCGGGTCTTCAGGGCGTGAAACACCAGGTAGATCAGCAACAGCGCGCTGACCAGTCCCAGGCCGATCATTAGCGGCTCGGGCACATCGGTATTGGTCAGGATCACCGCGCCGATCACGAACATCACGATGCCGCCCAGGCCGATCACACCGTAATTGGGCAAGGCAGCCTCGGCGATCAGAAACGCGAGGCCGAAGGTGATCAGCCAGATCCCGATGGGGTTGGGCACCAGCAACACAACCGTGTCGGCGGCGCAGGCCGATCCGCTCAACGCCAACAGCAACGCAACTGCACACCAACGCGTGTTCACTTGACCCTCCGGGAGAGTCGTGGAGTGGCTCTGCATACAGTTTAGTTGAGCCTTGGCCGGTATGAATTTTGCTCAACTGCCGTCGACATCCGATGGGCGGATTTCCCGCCGGATCGCGCGGACGGGCCTAGACTTTTACTACGCAAGCAAAACTTTAACCATCGTCCGCCGGCGGTCATGGCGGACACCGAGGTGCATCATGCGTATGGCAAGAACCGTGCAGCGAAGCCTGGAAAAGGCTCAATGCGAGTATGACATCGTCAGCCACCCACACTCGGCCAGCAGCCTCGAAACGGCACGGGTCGCAGGTATTCCTGCCGAACGGGTGGCCAAATCGGTGATCCTCGACGATCACCATGGGCATTACCTGATGGCCGTGCTGCCCGCCAGCCGTCACCTGGACCTGAGTAAAGTCCGCAGCAGCGGTGAGTGGCAGGTTTCCCGCGAAAGCAACCTGGCGCACCTGTTCGATGATTGCGAACGCGGTGCCGTACCGGCGCTGGGTGAGTCCTATGGGTTGGAGGTGGTGATCGATCCGATGCTGACCCGGCAGAAAGACATCTATCTGGAGGCCGGCAACCACGTCAATCTGGTGCGCATGGACATGCCCGAGTTTCTGAAAATGGTGCCGCATGCCGAGGTGCGGGAGTTGAGTCATTGAGTTTTGTTTCGTCAATGCTGCCGTCTTCGCGGGCAAGCCCGCTCCCACAGGGACTGCGATTAACCTGTGGGAGCGGGCTTGCCCGCGAATGACCGCGTAGCGGTCCCTAAATTGGTCATCAGGAGTTCGTCATGGAAAACCCGACCCACAACCTTCCATCCCTGTTCAAGCAACTTGGCCTGCCGGACGATGCCGAAAGCATTGATAAATTCATCGCCACCCATTCACCGCTCAAACCGGAGCTGCACCTTGCGGATGCATTTTTCTGGAACCCCAGTCAGGCGGAGCTTCTGCGTGAGGAGATACTCGATGACGCGGACTGGGCCGAAGTGGTGGATCAGCTGGATGTGCTGTTGAGGAAGGGGCGGGGGGTGTGAATCGTCATCGTCCGGGCGGCCACTGTCGGGAGGTATGGACCAAGGCGAGTATCCAGATGGCGTCCAGTCCCTGTTCATAAACAATGCGGTAACTCTGATGTGGGATCAGCTCGCGAGTGCCTGAAATGATCCCGGCAGGGCCGCTTTCCGGGTATTGGGCAAGCCGGGATAGCGCATCGCTGAACCGGTAGTCCATGTCGATGGCTGCTTTTGGGTTAACGGCATGCAGGTAATCCCAAATGTCTGCACGGTCCTGTGCTGCTTCTTTCGTCCATATTATTTTCATTCCTGTAGTTCGGCCCGCCTGCGCCTGGCAGCGAACTCTGCCTCGATTTCATCATTTGTCAGCCCGTCGCCGGCGCGCATCGAAGCGCGTGCGGTGTCGACCTTGCGCTGCAGGAATGCTTCGTACTCGCGAGCCTCCCGCTGCGTTTGAACAAACTGACGCATCATTTCCCGAACGATTTGCGAGGCGGGGCGATGAGCGGCTTCTGCCTCTGCCATGAACTGTTCACGCAATTCAGACTCAAGTTTCATTGTAAAAACGGCTGGTTTCGACATGGCTGCCTTCTCGGTTGTAATACTGACAAAGTATATACATCTTCAGTACGGTGGCTGGTTCACCCCCTATGGCTTCGCGACGGATGGAAGCCAATATGTTTCAAAACTTGACGGAAAATCCTCTCCAATGCCATATTGATAGTTAGCAAACTAACAGTGTGTGTTTTCCCTCGTGCCGAATAACCTCGACGTTCTCCAGATGAACATCAGCAGCGCCATGGTGGTGGCCGCCAGGCATTGGCGCAAAATCTGCCAGACCACGCTGGCCAACTATGGAATCTCCGAAGCCTGCGCCGTTCCGCTGCTGATGATCGGGCGTCTGGGCGAGGGTGTGCGCCAGGTGACGGTGGCCCAGGCAGCAGGGATGGAGAGCCCGTCGCTGGTACGCTTGCTCGATCAGTTGTGTCATGGCGGCTACGTTTGCCGCACCGAAGATGCACAGGATCGCCGCGCCAAATGCCTGAGCCTGACCGAAACCGGTCGGGAGCTGGTGCAGGCGGTCGAAGTGGAACTGGTGCGCTTGCGCCACGAAGTACTCGAAGGCATTGCCCCGAGTGATCTGGAAGCTACGCTGCGGGTACTGAGAGCTTTTGAAGCGGCCACGCCGCCATCGGTGGCCAACTCTTGAACGGATTTTTCTCTGGCATGCCCACGGCGCGGGACTGGTTCTACGGAGTCCGCACTTTCGCCGCATCGATGATCGCGCTGTACATCGCCCTGCTCATGCAAATGCCGCGTCCGTACTGGGCGATGGCCACGGTGTACATCGTTTCCAGTCCGTTTCTCGGCCCTACCAGTTCCAAGGCGTTGTACCGGGCGGTTGGCACCTTTATCGGCGCTGCGGCGGCGGTTCTGTTTGTGCCAATGTTCGTGCAGAGCCCCTACGTGCTGGTGGTGGTGATTGCGCTGTGGACCGGGACGCTGCTGTTTCTGTCCCTGCATTTGCGCACGGCCAACAACTACGCGTTGATGCTCGCCGGTTACACCTTGCCGTTGATCGCCCTGCCGGTGGTGAATAACCCGCTGGGGGTGTGGGACGTGGCCGAAGCGCGGACCGAAGAAATCTTACTCGGCATCGCTGTGGCGGCGGTGGTCGGTGCGATGTTCTGGCCCCGGCGCCTGGCGCCGGTGTTCAATGATTCGGTGAGCAAATGGTTTGCCGATGCCTCGACCTACAGCCTGCGCTTCCTCAGCCGCAACGTGCAGCCTGAAGAGGTCAGCGCGTTGCGGGCATCGATGGTCGCCACGTTCAACTCCCTGGAGTTGATGATCGGTCAGTTGCCCCACGAAGGCTCGCGTCCGCAGACAGTGCGCAATACCAAGGAATTGCGCGGACGGATGATTCACCTGTTGCCAGTGATCGATGCCCTCGACGACGCGCTTTACGCCCTGGAACGGCGCACCCCCGAGCTTGTGGACAAGTTCGCGCCATTGCTGACGGCCACCACCGAATGGCTCGAACACAAGGATGCCGATCTCGTCCGCTGGCAAGCCCTTAAGTATCAACTTGAGGCCCTGCAACCGGCTCCCGAAGCGCTGGATGACCGCAAGCAACTGCTGTTCTCCAACGCCATTTACCGTCTCGGCGAGTGGATCGATTTGTGGCAAGACTGCCGCAGCCTGCAATACGCCATTCAGTGCGAAAGCCAGGACAGCTGGCGCGCGATGTATCGGCACTGGCGGCTGGGACGGCTATCCCCTTTTCTGGATCGCGGCCTGATGTTCTATTCCGCTGCTTCCACCGTCACCGCGATAATCGTCGCTTCGGTGTTGTGGATTCTGCTCGGCTGGACCGATGGCGGCAGCGCCGTGATCCTGGCGGCGGTGGCGTGCAGCTTCTTTGCCTCGATGGACGACCCGGCGCCGCAGATTTACCGGTTCTTTTTCTGGACGGCGATGTCGGTGGTGTTCGCCAGCCTTTATCTGTTTCTGGTGCTGCCCAACCTGCATGACTTTCCGATGCTGGTGCTGGCGTTTGCCGTGCCTTTCATTTGCGTCGGCACCCTGACGGTCAAGCCGCAGTTTTACCTGGGCATGCTGCTGACCCTGGTCAACACCTCGTCCTTCATCAGCATTCAGGGCGCTTACGACGCGGACTTCCTCAGTTTCGCCAACTCCAATCTGGCCGGCCCCATGGGTTTGCTGTTCGCATTCATCTGGACCCTGATCGCCCGGCCGTTCGGTGCCGAACTGGCAGCCAAGCGCCTGACCCGTTTCAGCTGGCGTGACATCGTCAGCCTCTCCGAGCCGGCGACGTTGTCCGAGCATCGGCTTCTGGGCATACGGATGCTCGATCGGCTGATGCAGCATCTGCCGCGCCTGGCCATGACCGGCCAGGACTCCGGCGTGGCGCTGCGGGAAGTGCGGGTGGCGCTGAATCTGTTGGACCTGCTCGCGTATACGCCGCGGGTCCTCGGTGTGCCGCAGGTGCTGCTGCGCCAGGTGGTGGCCGAGGTTGGCGAGTACTTCAAGGCCTGTCTCAAGGCCGGTGAGCGCTTGCAGGCACCGAGCCCGTTGCTGATGACCCTCGACCGCACGCGTCGTGCCCTCAGCGGTGCCGGCGATGATGAAACCCGTCGGCATTTGCTGCACGCCCTGAGCGGCCTGCGCCTGGCATTGTTGCCCGGCGTCGAATTCGTTGGTGCCGCCGAGCCCGAAGAACCGCTTCCCCATGGCATTGATGGAGCACCTTTATGATCGGTGACCTGGATATGAGCGGGGTGTTCCTGCCCACGCTGCTGGTGCTGATGGGCATTACGTATGTGTTGTACCTGTTGGTGCACGGGGTGCTGACGCGCCTGCACTTTTACCGTCTGGTCTGGCACCGGGCATTGTTCAACGTGGCCCTCTACGCCCTGCTGCTTGGCGCCGTGGACTCACTCAGTCGATACCTGATGACATGAAAAAACCGTTTCTAACCCTGGGTCGCGTGGTGTTGACCCTGCTGATCGTGAGCTTCGCCGTTGTCGTGGTCTGGCGCATGGTGATGTATTACATGTTCGCGCCCTGGACCCGCGACGGGCACATCCGTGCCGACATCGTGCAAATAGCGCCGGACGTGTCCGGGCTGATCCAGCAAGTGGAGGTGCGCGACAACCAGTTGGTCAAGCGCGGCCAGGTGCTGTTCAGCATCGATCCTGACCGCTTCAAGCTGGCCCTGCGCCAGGCGAAAGCAGCAGTCGCCGACCGCGAAGAAACCCTGGCCCAGGCCCAGCGCGAGGCCAAGCGGAACAAGGGTCTTGGCAACCTGGTGCCGGGTGAGCAACTGGAAGAAAGCCAATCGAAAGTGGCCCGCGCCCAAGTGGCGTTGATGGAAGCCCAGGTGGCGGTGGACAGTGCGCAGCTCAACCTCGACCGCTCGGTGATCCGCAGCCCGGTGGACGGTTACGTCAACGACCGCGCGCCGCGGGCCCAGGAGTTCGTCAGTGCCGGGCGACCAGTGTTGTCAGTAGTCGACAGCAACTCGTTCCACATCGATGGTTATTTCGAAGAAACCAAACTGAACGGCATCCATATCGGTCAGAGCGTCGACATCCGGGTGATTGGCGACAATGCGCGCCTGCGCGGGCATGTGGAGAGCATCGTTGCCGGTATCGAAGACCGCGACCGCACCAGCGGCAACAACCTGTTGCCCAACGTCAACCCGGCATTCAGCTGGGTGCGGCTGGCCCAGCGGATTCCGGTGCGCATCGCCTTCGATGACGTGCCGGAAGACTTCCGCATGATCGCCGGGCGCACCGCCACGGTATCGATCATCGACGACCAACAACGGGAGCCGGCGCAATGAGCAAGGCCTCGGGTTTGGCGGTCGCCGGATTAGGTTTGCTGCTGTCGGCGTGTCAGATGGTCGGGCCGGATTATCATTTGCCCGAAGAGGCGGCGGTCCATCGTCCAGACTTCCAGGGCGATCTGGCGGTCGACGGCAAAACGGTGGTTTCCGCACCGGTGCCGGCCGATTGGTGGCGCCTGTATAAGGACCCGCGACTCGACCAGCTGGTGCAGCAGGCCATGGCCTCCAACACCGATTTGCGCGTGGCGGCGGCCAGTCTGTCGCGGTCTCGCGCTCAGGTCGATGAGGCGCAAGCGGCGGGCGGCTGGAGCGGCGGCGTGCAGATGGGGGCCCAGCGCTTGCAGGAGTCCGGCCAGGCGTTCCTGCTGCCGGAAAAAGTGCCAGTGGCCAACATCGGTGATATCGGCATCAGCGCGTCGTACCAGTTCGACTTGTTCGGCACTTTGCAACGTGGCATCGAAGCGGCCAAGGCCAATGCCGATGCGACGCAGGCCGCCGCCGATACTGCACGCATCACCGTGGTGGCCGATGTAGTTCGCGCCTACACACAAGTGTGTGCGGCCAATGAAGAGCGGGAAATCGCCCAGCATTCCCTCGATCTGCAAGCCCAGAGCACCACGCTGATCCAGCGCCTGCGCGATGCCGGACGTGGCGATGAAACCCAGGTCACCCGCTCGCAAACCCAATTCAAATCCCTGCGCGCCGACATGCCGCGTTATGAGGCCGCGCGTCAGGCCGGGCTGTACCGCTTGTCGATGTTGCTGGCCAAACCGGTGGATCAACTGCCGGCCGGCACCGCCACCTGCGACGAGCTGCCGAAAATCGCGCAATTGATCCCGGTCGGCGATGGCGCAGCATTGCTCAAGCGTCGTCCCGATGTGCGGCAGGCCGAACGTCGGCTGGCGGCCGCGACGGCCGGTATCGGCGTCGCCACTGGCGAGCTGTACCCGAACATCAGCATCGGTGCGACCATCGGTACCGTCGGTATCCTGGACGATCTCGGCGACCCGTCTACCAACCGCTGGGGCTTCGGCCCGTCGCTGACCTGGAAGGTGCCGACCAACGGCGCCCGGGCGCGCATCCGCGAGGCCGAGGCGGTGACCCAGGCGACGCTGGCGCATTTCGATGGGGTGGTGCTCAACGCCATTCGTGAAACCCAGACCGGCCTCGCCCAATACACCGCGTTATTGCAACGTCGCGATGCCTTGGCGGACGCCGAGCAATCGGCGAAACTGGCGGCCGACCAGACCCACCGCTTCTTCCAGGCCGGACGCGCCTCGTTCCTGGCCGACCTGCAAGCCACCCGCACCTACATCGACGTCACGGCGCAATTGGCTGCTGCCAACACCCAGGTTGCCGCCAGTCAGATCGATTTGTTCCTCGCCTTGGGCGGCGGTTGGGAAAGCGGACGAACGCAAGCGTCGAACTCCGGCAAACCCTGAGGCCGTTGCTATGCTTTGAAGTGTTGGACGGGCGCCCGTGCAAAGCGCCCTTTCTTCGCACAAGGCACGCGCAGGTCAGGGGGAAACCAAGAATGAAAAACCCTTATGCTCTCGGCTTCTGGTGCGCCATCGTGGCATTAGTGCTGCTGTCGGCCACCTATTTCTACGGCATCATGCTGGCCCACCAGATCGACAAGGCTCTGGCGTTCCTCGACAGTGCCGTCGCGCTGATTGCCGTGATGTCCATTGCGGTGGTGGCCTGGGCCTCGGTCCAGAATCAACGCATCAAGAAAAGACAACTCGAACAAGGCAAGACCCTGGTCCTGATCTGGGACACCAAGGTGGCATTGCGTCGTGTCGAAACGGTGTTCGACCGTTATTTCTGGGGCAGTTACTGGCAACCGGGGCGCACGTTTCAGGAAGTCATGGGCGAATTGACCGGCACGCCACTGGAAAAAAGCCTCGAGAGCCTTAAAAAACAATGCCTGGCGCTGGACCGGCAGGTGGCTGACGACGGTCGGCACTGGCTCAGCAATGCTCGGGAGCTGGCCGATGTCGCCACGGCCATGGCCCGCGAACGTTATCAACTGGATGTCTGCGACCCGCGTGCGGAAGTGACGGGCGGGGCGGTGATCAACCGCGACTTCGAAGTGCTGGTGTACACCTGGACTGCGCGGCTCAAAAGCTTCGATCATCAGCTTGATGAGATCGAGGTCCAGTATTCCTGATTTAGTGGTGGCAAGACTGACGCCTTCGCTGGCAAGCCAGCTCCTACGGTACAAGGTGATCCCTGTAGGAGCTGGCTTGCCAGCGAACGCAATAGTATGACCGCCGAAAATCTTGAACCGTGCGAACTACCCCAAGACACTCTTTCACCTTTAATCATTGGGCCGTTCGTCGCGCCCGGTGCTAACCTGCATTCCACTTTCAGCACAGTCGAGCTGCAATCCGTCATGGGTTCAGGGAAGACGACCTCACTTTCAACAACGGACATTGAACGGGTCATACATGAATAAATCAGCAGGCGTGCTACTGGGAATCGTTGTCGCAATCGGTGCCATCAGCGCAGGCGGAGCCTGGTTCACCGGCACCAGGCTCGAAGGTGTGTTGAACACCTCGATTGCCAATGCCAACAAGGAATTGCAGGCGGCCATGGTCGGTTCCAACGGCACAGCGTCGCTGGAGCTGGTATCGCTGGAACGTCATGTATTCAGCAGCACCGCGCACTACCGCCTCAAGGGCGAAGGCGAAATGTTCGGCGAAGCGCCGGTCGAGTTGCTGTTTGTCGATCATATCGAACACGGCCCGTTGCCGTTCTCGCGGCTGATGTCGCTGAAGTGGTTGCCAGTCTTGGCGACCAGTCACTATGAACTGGAAAAGACCCCGTCCACCGAGAAGTGGTTTGCCGCCGCCAAGGACAAATCCCCGCTGACCGGCGTGGTCAACATCGGCTATGACAACGCTACCAATGGCACCTTCGAGTTGCAGCCGCTGGAAATGGCGCTGGATGACAAGTCGAGCATGAAGTTCTCCGGCTTGAGCATGGACGTCGATGCCAGCGCCCAGGCGCAGAAGGTCAAGGCCAACGGTTACATGGACAGCCTGAAAGTGACCACCGTGTCCGAAGACCAGGCACCGGTGCAGGTTGAATTGAACGGCCTGACCCTGGCCAGCAACCTGACAAAAAGTACCTACGGTTTCTACACCGGCGAGAACGTCCTTGAACTGGCCAGCGGCAAATCGACCTTTGGCGCCAAGCAGTCGGTGCTGGACTTCAAGAAATTCGAGATGAAAAACCTGACCGGAGAATCGGGCAGCAACGCCTCCGGGCGTGCCGATTACAAGGTTGGCGAAGTGTCCCTGAACGGCAAGACCATCGGTTCCGGTGCGCTGGCCATGAGCCTGAAGAACCTCGACATTCCGGCCACCCTGTCGTTGATGCAGGTTTATCAGAGCAAACTGCAGCCGTATGAAAGGGCGGCAGCGGAAGCGACGGCGGCCGGGCTGCCGGCACCGGAGCTGAAACTGACCGAAGCCGAAGAAGCACTGCTCAAGTCCAGCCTGGAAAAACTGCTGGCGGCCGGTCCGCAAGTGGCCCTGGAAAACCTGTCGTTCAACACCGTCAACGGTGAGAGCCGCGCCAATATGGTGCTCGACCTGACCAAGCCGCAAGCCATCGATCTGCCGACCGATCAGTTGGTCAGGCAGCTGATTGCGCTGCTGGACTTCAAACTGCAAGTGTCCAAGCCCATGCTGGTCGATGTGCTTACCGTGCAATCGCAAATCGACGGTCAGACCGATGCCAAGCTGATTGCCGACCAGGCCACGGCCACCGCAGACATGTTCAGCAGCATGGCGGTCGGCAGCCAACTGGCAAAACTGGACGGCAACAACATCGTCACCAACTTGCATTACGCCAACGATCAGGTGGACTTCAACGGCCAGAAAATGACCGTCGAAGAGTTTGCCGGTTTTGTGATGAGCAAGTTCGCGGGGGCTAATGCCACCGAATAACGGTGGTCGTGTACCCGGCAACGCCCGGCCTTTGCATCGTGCAGACGCCGGGCGTTTTGCTGTCCGGCATCCCTAGGGAACATCACGGATCAGTCGCCATGCCTCTTCCCATGGCAACGGCTGTTTCATCCGCTCGGCGAGCATCGCCATGGCCCGGTCCATCTCGCAGGCGACCGCCGCCGACACCACGCCGTTTTTTCCAAACAGGCCAATGAAGGGCGGATCGCAAGGGTCGCCCTTGAACTCGACTTCGTCCCAGTTCTCGGCGTGACCGAGGTAGTCGTAGGTTTTACCGAAATGCCAGGTCCAGAAAAATGGCACGTCGAGGTAATGCTCGTCACCACCCAGCATATTCGCCGCGGCGATCCGCGCTTGCTGCTGGGCCAGTCGCCAGTGTTCGATGCGCAGGTATTGGTTGTTCAGCGGGAACGTGGCGATATCGCCAGCCGCCCAGAGGCCGTCGGCCACGCGCATTGCGCCGTCGACACGCAGCGAGTGATCCTGCTCTTTCGGCAGCCCGGTGAAGGCGGCAGTGGCGGGTGTGACGCCAATGCCGACCAGCACCAGATCGGCCGCCAGGCGTTGGCCGTTGTCCAGGCGCACGGCTTCGACCTTGTCCGTTCCTTCGATCTGTACCGCATTGCCCTGGGTGTGAAACACGACGCCATTGGCTTCATGCCGCGCGCGAATGGCCTTGCCGACCGTGTCACCGAACTGCTTGGCAAACGGCACTTCGTGGCGGGCCAGCACTGTCACATTCAGGCCAAGCTGGCGCAGGGACGAGGCGGACTCCATGGCAATGAAACTGTCGCCGATGATCACGACTCGCTGGCCGGCGCTGGCGCTGTCCAGAATCTGTTGCGCATGGGCTTTGGAGCGTAAGACGAACACTTGCGGCAGGTCGGCGCCCGGCAGCGTCAGCGGGTTGGGCACGCCGCCGGTGGCCAACAGCGCGGCGTCGTATGTCAGTGTTTGGCCGTCAGTCAGCCGCAGCGTCCTGTTTGGCGCATCCAGGCTTGCCACTTCGCCTCGCAGGCGCTCGATCCGCTGCTCGCGGTAAAAATCCTCGTCGCGCAGCGGCGGGACTTCGTCCAGCGGCATCTCCCCGGCGATCACGTATTTGCTCAGCGCGGTACGGTCGTATCCAGCTTCGGCTTCGCGGTCGATCAACAGTAACCGGCCGCCGAAACCTTTCTCGCGCAAACACGCTGCCGCCGCCGTGCCTGCCGCGCCAGCGCCGACAATGATGAAGGTTCGTGGATCGTCGGCCGGTGGCGTGTGGGCGTCCGGCAACGGCTGGTCGCCGACCCAGATGTCGCCGTCACGGACTTCGAGGGGATAGCGCTTGAGACTGTCCAGGGCTGGTGGTTCACACAGCCCGCCATCCTCGATCCGAAACTGCGCCTTGTGCCACGGGCAGGTCAGGCGCCCATTGCATACCGCACCGTCGGCCAGCGGGGCGCCGGCATGCGGGCATTCGGCCTGATAAGCGCGCAGTTGTTCACCGGCCCGCAACAGCAGAATCTTGCTGTCCTGGACCTGCACTTCCAGACCCCGGTCTTCGGGCACATTGGCGACACGCGCAACGCGATGCAGAGTCATGATTGCTCTCCAGACAGACGTTTCACTTATGAGTCTGGCGCTTATCGCGAGGTTCAGCCAATTCCCCCCTGCCACGGCGTGAACGGTCCGGCTATAGTTTGCACGCCGACGACGGCCCAACACGCACAAGGTGCTCCGGTATGACCCGATTGACCTCAATCAACACTTGGCTCGCGGCCTTGGCAGTCGCCCTTTGCGTGCAGTTCCCGGCGCAGGCCCAGGAACGTTTCACACTGAACATTCCCGGTGTCTCCGATGACCGCCTGTTCACGTCCGCCGCTGCCGGCGATTCCGCGGGCTGTGGCGGACATAACATTTCCCCGGCATTGAACTGGAACGCCGGCCCGGCAGCCACCCAAAGCTACGCCATCGTCATGCACGACCCGGACGGCCAGAAAGGCCAGGGCGTCGATAATTGGGTGCATTACGGCATCAAGGCCGCTACCCACCAGATCCCGGCCGGTGCCGGGACCAAACCAGGCCTCGAGGGCGTCAGCGGTACCAACAGCAAGGCAACCACCGGCTACATTGGCCCTTGCCCGCCCGTTGGCGACAGCGCGCACCACTACATCATCCAGATCTACGCCCTGGACCTGGCCCCGGACGCCTTGCCCGCCGGCCTGACCCGTGCGCAGCTGTTGGAAAAAATCAAAGGCCACGTCCTGAGAAACAGCAGCGTGGTGCGGCGCTATCACCGCTAAGGCTGATCGCCTCAGCAGATTTGCAGAAAACTGAAGTGCGCGGCATTCCGGGGATTTGGCATCCACCCCCGAAAGCGCGCACTATCAGGCTATAGCCGATGCGTTGGAGGATGCCGTGGCAAAAAAAATCGACCGCATCGCCCAAATGCTCAACTGCCCGCAAAAGGGTGAGGAACTGCGGCGAGCAATTACCGAGAGTCGCAAGGATTTTCTGCTGAACCAGCCGGAAGAGGACATTGTTGAAGACGACGACCTTGAAGAGGAGTTCTTCGAGGACGACGAGGACGATGATGAGTACGACGAGTTTGACTGGACCACAGAATGAAAAAAACCGCTTCGGCGGTTTTTTTGTGGGCCAGGGCAGCACCTGTCGGAGATTCGTTGACCCTCATGCAGGGAATGGAGCACTATAAGGTACTTTTTTTCGTACCTTTGGAGCCGTCATGGAGCAGCTACTTGCCAGCCGTTCGGTCAGTATCACCGAGCTCAAGCGCAGCCCGAGCACTGTCATCGAGCAAGCGGGTTCCGAGCCTGTTGCCGTGCTCAACCACAATCGCCCTGCCGCCTATCTTTTACCGCACGCGGCCTATCAACAGCTGCTGGATCGGCTGCAGGCTGCCGAACTTCGTGAAGCCATTGCTGCCAGCCGCAACGATCCGCGTCCGGCCATTGCTGCCGATACCGTGTTTGCCGAGCTTGATGCGCTGATTGATGAGGTAGCCGCAGAGCAAAACCGTCCATGAGGCAATTGCTTTTCTCTGCATTGGCACGGGACGATCTACTGCAAGTCGCTCGTTTTATCGCTCGAGACAACCCTGAACGAGCCCGGACGTTTGTGGGCGAGCTACGCATGCAGTGCACACGATTGATCGAACAACCGAGTTTGGGTGTTTCAAGAGACGATTGCGCCAAGGGATTGCGAATGCTTCCCCATGGCCGATATCTGGTTTTCTACTGTTTGGTGGACGACGGGATCAAGGTCGAACGTGTGCTGCATAGCGCGAGAGACATTGGCCGGCTGTTTGAAAAAAACAGCATTGATCATTAGGCGCTTAGCCTTCAAACACCCACAAAAAAGCCCCAGACCCATAAGACCTGAGGCTTTCTCGTTACAGCGTATGGTGCACCAGGCGGGATTCGAACCCACGACCCCTGCCTTCGGAGGGCAGTACTCTATCCAGCTGAGCTACTGGTGCAATGCGGGCGCCATGATACTCATATGCACTGCGGGCGTCCATGCTGCTGATTCGCCTGCGTTTATTACAAGCGTAACGGACGTTTGCTACGTTGATCAGAAAAAATAGGCAAAAGCGTCGTTTTCGTTCTTTTTTTCGAACAGGCTATTGTCCTTTACCCCCTTTGATCCTAGGATTCGTTTGAGATTTCAAACGCTCTTGTCTGGGTGCTGAACCGCACGATTTGAATCAGTGCGCTATTTATGTGCTTCAGCCCGGTGAATGATTTCCCTGACGGCAGCCTATCGAGGCGCCTTTCTACAATCATAATTTGCTCCGCGCGTGCGCGGTGCTGTTAAGGAAAGCCGACATGCAGCTTAAAGACACCCAGTTGTTCCGCCAGCAAGCCTTCATCGATGGCGCGTGGGTTGATGCGGACAATGGTCAGACGATCAAGGTCAACAACCCGGCAACGGGCGAAATTCTGGGCACCGTGCCGAAAATGGGTGCTGCCGAAACCCGCCGTGCGATCGAAGCTGCTGACAAAGCGCTGCCGGCCTGGCGTGCACTGACCGCCAAAGAACGTGCGACCAAGCTGCGTCGCTGGTTCGAGCTGATCATCGAGAACCAGGACGACCTGGCTCGCCTGATGACCCTGGAGCAAGGCAAGCCATTGGCCGAAGCCAAGGGTGAAATCGTTTACGCCGCTTCCTTCATCGAGTGGTTCGCCGAAGAGGCCAAGCGCATCTACGGTGACGTGATTCCGGGCCACCAGCCAGACAAGCGCCTGATCGTGATCAAGCAGCCAATCGGCGTGACCGCTGCCATCACCCCGTGGAACTTCCCGGCTGCAATGATCACCCGTAAAGCCGGCCCGGCCCTGGCCGCCGGTTGCACCATGGTGCTCAAGCCTGCTTCGCAAACTCCGTTTTCCGCCTTCGCCCTGGCCGAACTGGCCCAGCGTGCCGGCATCCCGGCTGGCGTGTTCAGCGTTGTTTCCGGTAGCGCCGGCGACATCGGCAGCGAGCTGACCAGCAACCCGATCGTGCGCAAGCTGTCCTTCACCGGTTCGACTGAAATCGGTCGTCAACTGATGTCGGAATGCGCCAAGGACATCAAGAAAGTGTCCCTGGAACTGGGCGGCAACGCTCCGTTCATCGTGTTCGACGACGCGGACCTGGATAAGGCCGTCGAAGGCGCGATCATTTCCAAGTATCGCAACAACGGTCAGACCTGCGTCTGCGCCAACCGCCTGTACATTCAGGATTCGGTCTACGACGCGTTCGCCGAGAAGCTGAAAGTGGCTGTGGCCAAGCTCAAGATCGGTAACGGTCTGGAAGCAGGCACCACCACTGGCCCGCTGATCGACGAAAAAGCCGTGGCCAAGGTGCAAGAGCACATTGCCGACGCCGTTTCCAAAGGCGCCACCGTGCTGTCCGGCGGCAAGTCGATGGAAGGTAACTTCTTCGAGCCGACCATTCTGACCAACGTGCCGAATAACGCTGCCGTGGCCAAGGAAGAAACCTTCGGTCCATTGGCTCCACTGTTCCGCTTCAAAGACGAAGCCGATGTGATCGCGATGTCCAACGACACCGAGTTCGGTCTGGCCTCGTACTTCTATGCCCGCGACCTGGGCCGTGTGTTCCGTGTGGCTGAAGCTCTGGAATACGGCATGGTCGGCGTCAACACCGGGTTGATCTCCAACGAAGTCGCGCCGTTCGGCGGCATCAAGGCATCGGGCCTGGGCCGTGAAGGCTCCAAGTACGGCATCGAAGATTACCTGGAAATCAAATACCTCTGCCTGGGTATCTAAGCTCGGCCTGGCAAGGCATTGCTTCAAACGCAAAGGGCACGAGAGCGCTGTCCCTTTGCGACGCTTCAAACGGAATTTTCTCTGTGGCCGGGAAAGCTGTGGCAGTCGATCATCGCATGCTGCCGTAGTTGCCTCCCCGCCGCATTTTCCTTGAACCACACCGCCCGATGAGCGGTGAATGAGGACACTATGAGCAAGACTAACGCTTCCCTGATGAAACGCCGCGAAGCCGCTGTACCGCGCGGTGTTGGCCAGATTCACCCGATCTTCGCCGAGTCCGCGAAGAACGCCACCGTGACCGACGTTGAAGGTCGCGAGTTCATCGACTTCGCCGGCGGCATCGCTGTGCTGAACACCGGTCACGTGCATCCGAAAATCATCGCGGCCGTGACCGAGCAGCTGAACAAGCTGACCCACACCTGCTTCCAGGTACTGGCCTACGAGCCGTACGTAGAAGTGTGCGAGAAAATCAACGCCAAGGTGCCGGGTGATTTCGCCAAGAAAACCCTTCTGGTGACCACCGGTTCCGAAGCTGTGGAAAACTCCATCAAGATCGCCCGCGCCGCCACTGGCCGTGCCGGCGTGATCGCGTTCACCGGCGCTTACCACGGTCGCACCATGATGACTCTGGGCCTGACCGGTAAAGTCGTGCCTTACTCGGCCGGCATGGGCCTGATGCCAGGCGGCATCTTCCGCGCGCTGTACCCGAACGAACTGCACGGTGTAAGCATCGACGATTCGATCGCCAGCATCGAACGCATCTTCAAGAACGACGCCGAGCCGCGTGACATCGCTGCCATCATTATCGAGCCGGTTCAGGGCGAAGGTGGTTTCTACGTCGCGCCTAAAGAGTTCATGAAGCGTCTGCGCGCCCTGTGCGACCAGCACGGCATTCTGTTGATCGCTGACGAAGTGCAGACTGGCGCTGGCCGTACCGGCACTTTCTTCGCCATGGAACAGATGGGCGTTGCTGCCGACCTGACCACCTTCGCCAAATCCATCGCCGGCGGCTTCCCGTTGGCCGGTGTGTGCGGCAAGGCCGAATACATGGACGCCATCGCTCCGGGCGGTCTGGGCGGCACTTACGCCGGTAGCCCGATCGCTTGCGCCGCGGCCCTGGCCGTGATGGAAGTGTTCGAAGAAGAGCACCTGCTGGATCGCTGCAAAGCGGTCGGCGAGCGTCTGGTGACTGGCCTGAAGGCCATCCAGGCCAAGTACCCGGTCATCGGCGAAGTGCGTGCCCTGGGCGCTATGATCGCGGTCGAGCTGTTCGTCGACGGCGACAGCCACAAGCCGAACGCTGCTGCCGTGGCATCGGTGGTGGCCAAGGCGCGCGACAAGGGCCTGATTCTGCTGTCGTGCGGCACCTACGGCAACGTTCTGCGCGTGCTGGTACCGCTGACCTCGCCGGACGAGCAACTGGACAAAGGTCTGGCGATCATCGAAGAGTGCTTCTCCGAGCTCTGATCACCCAGTGTGACCTGATCCACAAAAAACCCGCTTCGGCGGGTTTTTTCATGTCCCTGGAAACCCATTAGCGCTGTATCGAATGGTCAGCATTGGCTAAGGTTCCTGCATCGCCAGGGAGAGCTGTATGACAACCGTCATTTTACCCGCCGTTCCAAGAGTCCTGATCGCCGAGGCCGACCCCTGGTCCCGGGATTTGCTCAAGGAAGTGTTGTTGAACGTACGCTGCGATGCGCGGCTGGATTTGTGCGCCGATGGCCAGCAAGCGCTGGAGCTATTGGCTGCCAACCCCTATGACCTGGTGATCGCCGACTGGGAGTTGCCCGGTGTCGATGGCCTGAATGTCCTGCGCAATATACGACAGCGCAAACGCAATCCGCCGCTGCCGTTCATTCTGATGAGCAGCCGCAACGACAGTGCCAGCGTGCGCGAGGTCTTGCCGCTGGCACCGGCCGCTTACTTGACCAAGCCCCTGAATATGGAAAGCCTGACCCATCGGTTGCAGGGGTTGCTGCTGAATGCTGGCGAAGAAGTCTCGTGCGAAGTGCCGTCGCTGGCACCGGGCATGACGCTGTCGGTGTTTCTGGAGCGTCGCCGGGAATTGGCCGACGGCGCGCCGCTGATGACCGACGTGCAAGTGGCGGTCAAACGCAGCCTCAATCCCAATGGCCTCGACCTGACGGTGCTGGAAGACGAAGTCCGCACCGATCCGCAGGTCACGGCCGTGTTGATCGCCGCTGCCAGCAGCGCGGCCCAGCACCACGGCGCCGCTGTGCAAACCCGGTGCCCAGGCGCTGCATCGCCTGGGCACCGGGCAGAGCATGAACCTGATTCTCGGGCTGGCGCTCAAGCGCAGTGCCCGGCTCAGCGATCCGCAACTGGCCGACTATGCCGAGCGATACTGGGATCTGTCCCTGCATACCGCCGAATACGCGCGAACCCTGGCGCGCTTGCTCGATCTGGATCAGGAGCGCTGCTATTGCGCCGGCATGTTGCACCGTCTCGGCGATCTGGCGTTGCTGCGCTGTTTGCAGGAATGGAAGCAGGCCGGTGGTGAACTGGACGAGCTGGAGGAAGTGGGCGAAGCGCTGGTTGAATTTGGCGCGGCCTATGGTTCGGCCCTGCGCACGCGCTGGCGCCTGCCACTGGAGTTGCGGGAGCTGATTGCGGCGGCCTACCAGCTCGGTGGCGGGGTTTATTCCCGCGAAGCGCTGGTGATGAACATGGCGGCGCAGATGGCGCGCCTGACTGAGCATGAGGGCATCGAGGAACTGGCGAAGAGCCGGACGGCGCGGTTGCTCAAGATTGGCTTGCCGGAGTTGATGCGCCTGCGCAAAAAATAAGACCGACGAAAAACCCGTAGGAGCTGGCTTGCCAGCGAATCCAGGCAACGAGGTGTGTCAGATACACCGCCTTCGCTGGCAAGCCAGCTCCTACAGGGCCTTAGGCAGTGACAATCCGGTTCTTGCCCTCGCGCTTGGCCTGGTACATCGCGGCATCCGCGCGGGAAAACAGGTTTTCCACGTTTTCGTCCGCGGCGGTCAGGCTGGTCAGGCCCTGGCTGACGGTGATGCCGAACGTCTGGCCTTCATGGGTGAAACGCAATCGCTGAATCTGCTGTTGCAAGCGTTCAGCCACTTGCAGGGCCATCTGCGGCGTACAGCCGGGAAATACCGCTGCGAATTCCTCACCGCCAATGCGCCCGAACAGGTCGCCACGGCGCAACGCTGCGCGGCCGCTATCGGCGATGCGTTGCAACACGTTGTCGCCTTCCTGGTGACCGTAGGTGTCGTTGATTATTTTGAAGTCATCGATGTCCAGCATCAGGAACGACAGCGGCTCGCCTCGTTGCCGGGCGTGTGCGAACTCGCGGTGGGCGCATTCGAAGAAATGCCGGCGATTGCTGCTCTGGGTCAGGGCGTCGGTGGTGGCCAGGCGGTGCAGCTCGCTTTCCATCCGCTTCTTGTCGGTGATGTCTTCGGCAATGCCGACGATGATCACCGGTTGCCCCGGCTCGGCCTGGCGGTTGATGTAGCATTTATCGCTGAGCCAGCGCACCTGTCCGTCGGCGGCAATGATTCGATACTCGCGGTCTTCGACGGCGCCTTTGTCCAGCACTTCGGCCAGGCTGCGTTCGGCATAGTCCAGGTCGTCGGGATAGATGCTGTCGCGCCATTGATCGCAGTCGGCCAGCAGTAGATCGGCCGAACGGCCAAAGATCCGCTCATAGGCCGGGCTGACGTAAAGCACCCGGCGGGTTTCCCAATCGAATGCCCACAGCACCGCGTTGACGCTCATCAGCAGGGTGTTGAACAGCTGTTCGCGTTCGCTCAGGCGTGCGACTTCGCCTTGGGCGTGCATGAGCGCCATCAGGGTCTGCGCGGCCTCGGGCCAATGGGACGGAGATGAGTCTTGCAGGTTTTTTTCGTCCATCGACACAAATCTCAAAGGGCATGCCGCGTGCGATCGCGGCCAACATCAAGCCCGCCGGGGATGGCGAAGTGTCTTTGAGATAGGGCTTTTCAGATGAAGTTCCCGCCTTTTGTGGCGAGTGAGCTGGCTCCCGCCGGGCGGTACTGGCGACGCGATTTTTTCAGTCAGGCGATAAACCAATGTGGGAGCGAGCAGGCTCGCTCCCACAGGTTTTGCGGCTGCGCGCTGCAATCAGACAGCGGCAGGACGCAGGGAGTAGGTTTTCAACTGGTCGGCGAAGTCACGCAGGGACTGAATCCCGCTGGCTTCAGCTTCGTGTACCCAGTCCTTGATGGCCGCCAGCATGTCGTGACCATTTGAGCTGGTCTTGACCCAGATCTGCTGCAGGGCCAGGCGTTTCTCGTAAATTACCTTCAGCGCCTGGCTGTGCTCGAGCATGTTCTGGATGCGTACATGGTGTTTGTCATCCAGCAGGCTGGTCTCCCGCGAAAGCAGGCGTTTGGCTCGGTGGAACTGGTGACGTACCGAGTGATCGACCTTTTCCAACTCTTGCTTGACCAGCGGGCCGATCACCAATTTGCGGTACTGGGCCATGATCTGGAAGCGGTTGTTGAGGATCGCCATGGCGGTGTCCATGTCCAGGTTGCCCTTGCCTTCGACGCGATGGGCAATCGGCGCAACCCGCTGGACCTTGGCCAGGCGCAGGAAACTGAAGACTTGAATCCACGCCCAGCCCAGGTCGAATTCCCACTTCTTCACCGACAGTTTTGCCGAGTTAGGGTAGGTGTGATGGTTGTTATGCAGTTCTTCGCCGCCAATCAGGATGCCCCAAGGCACCAGGTTGGTCGCCGCATCGCGGCATTCGAAGTTGCGGTAGCCGATGGCATGGCCCAGGCCATTGACCACGCCGGCGGCCCACACCGGGATCCACATCATCTGGATGGCCCAGATGGTGATGCCGATGGTGCCGAACAGCAGCAGGTCGATAACGCCCATGATCGCGATGCCCAGCAGCGGGTAGCGGCTGTAGAGGTTGCGCTCGATCCAGTCTTCGGGGCAGTTCTTGCCGTAGATGCGCAGGGTCTCGGGGTTTTCCGCTTCGGCGCGGTACAGCTCGGCGCCTTTGCGCAGCACCGTGGACAAACCCTTGATGACCGGGCTGTGCGGGTCATCGACGGTTTCGCATTTGGCGTGATGCTTGCGGTGGATGGCGGTCCACTCGCGGGTGTTCTGCGCCGTGGTCAGCCACAGCCAGAAACGGAAGAAATGCTTGAGGCCCCCATTCAGCTCCAGGGAGCGATGGGCCGAGTAACGATGCAGATAGACCGTGACGGCGATGATTGTGACATGGGTCATCAGCAGGGTGACTGCCACCAGCGACCAGGGCGACAAGCCAAGAAAACCTTCGTACCACATAGGCTGTAGGGCCCTCGATAAAGAAAAAACAGCCGTTGCATTATCACTAAGCCCACGCAGAAAACCAGTCGCCCTTTCAGATAAGAGTGGCTGGATGTGTCTTTAAACCATCATTCCAACCTTTTTGTAGGGACATGGATCGCCGGATGTCTGCCACCTATCGCGATGCCTTGCGCGCAGCGCTGCTCTATCTGTTGCTTTCTGCGGTTTGGCTGCAGGTCAGTGGCTATTTATTAAACAGTTTCTTCGATAGCTCTGCCGAGCGACTGCGATGGCAACTGATCAACGGTTATGTCTGGGGGCTGTTCAGCGCCGGTTTGATCTTCATTGCCCGAGCGCGGCTGCTGCGGTGCTTGGGGGGCGGCGACAAATTGCGTGAGCGCGATGCCGACCGCATGCACCTGGCGCACCACGATCCGCTGACCGGCCTGCCGAACCGCCTGTTGTTCACCGACCGCGCCAACACCAGCATCGGCATCAGCCTGTTCCCCGGCGATGCCTTGAGCGTCGAGCAACTGCTGCGTAATGCCGACTCTGCACTGTTCAAGGCCAAGAGCACGGGACGCAATGATTATGCCCTGTACACCGAAGAGCTGACGGCCCACGCCCAGCAACGGGTCGAGATCGCCTTCGAATTGCGCCGCGCCCTGGATCGGCAAGAGCTGCGGGTTTATTACCAACCGGTTCACGACCTCAAGACCCGTCGCCTGATTGGCGTCGAGGCGCTGGTGCGTTGGCAGCACCCGCAGCGGGGCCTGGTGTCGCCGGCGGAATTCATTCCGGTCGCCGAACGAACCGGTCTGATTGCTGAAATCGATGCCTGGGTCATGGCGCAGGCATGTCGGCAGATGTGCCAGTGGCAGCAGGGCGGGGTGGTGCTGTCGTTCGTCGCGGTCAACGTTTCTTCGCGTCTGTTCGCCCGTCGTGAGTTGTATCAGCAGGTGGCGCAGGTCCTGCGCGAAACCGGGCTGGAGCCGGCGTTTCTCGAGCTGGAAGTGACCGAAAGCGCGGTGATGGAGGACCCGGAAGTCGCGCTGGAGCAAATGCATCGCCTGCGCGAGTTGGGGGTGCGCCTGGCCATCGACGACTTCGGCACGGGTTATTCATCGCTGCTGCGGCTCAAGCGTCTGCCTGTGCAGAAGCTGAAAATTGACCAGGGCTTCGTCGCCGGATTGCCGTGGGATGAGGACGATGCGGCGATTTCACGGGTGATCATTGCCCTGGCCCAGAGCATGGGCATGCGGGTGCATGCCGAAGGGGTCGAACAGGCTGAGCAAGCGGCGTTTCTGCTCGAGCACGATTGCGATCTGGGTCAGGGCTACTGGTTCGGGCGGCCGGTGCCGGCGACGCAGCTCGATTGGACTCATGCCCCGGTCATCACCTGATTTACACAAAACCTGTGGGAGCGAGCCTGCTCGCGATAGCGGAATATCAGTCGACATCTCTGGTGACTGACACTCCCTCATCGCGAGCAGGCTCGCTCCCACAGGGTTTTTTGGTGTGCCTGAAAGAGGGCTGTTCACCTCAAGCCCTTGTCCCTTCAAGTAATCTCTTTTGGTTATATAAACATTCTCAAATAGTCTTTTTAAGAATATCTATACCTCTCTAGTATTGCTCTCACGCCGCAAGCAGTGCCGACACTGCGAGGCAACCTCTCAGTTGAAGGAGCAGCAATATGAGCGCATCCCTGCGTAGCGTCGACGGTCAAGACGAAGCCACCATCCTGCGTGAAATCCAGAGTGCCCTGCGCGACCTGCGCTTTGGCGCCGTGGAAATCACCGTGCACAACGCCCAGGTGGTGCAGATCGAGCGCAAAGAAAAATTCCGTTTGCAGCAGCCGGGCAACAAGCCGGGCTGAAGAAGATCGCAGCCTGCGGCAGCTCCTACAGAAGCACGCGATCACCTGTAGGAGCTGCCGCAGGCTGCGATCTTTGAACTGGCAACGCGATTCCAGAAATCCATAAAAAAGCCAACAAACCAAGAATTCCAGGAGCTTTCACCATGTCGTCGATTCGCCACTTCGCTTTGGCCGCCCTGGCCAGCGCCCTTTTTGCCGGTTCCGCGGTAGCCAAGGATTACGAGTTGCTCAACGTGTCGTACGACCCGACCCGCGAGCTGTACCAGGACTACAACGCTGAGTTCATCAAGTTCTGGCAGAAAGATCACGCCGGCGACACCGTGAAGGTCCAGCAATCCCACGGCGGTTCGGGCAAGCAAGGTCGGGCGGTGATCGATGGCCTGCGTGCCGACGTCGTGACCCTGGCCCTGGCCGGTGACATCGACGAAATCGCCAAACTCGGCAAAACCCTGCCAGCCGACTGGCAAAAACGCCTGCCGGACGCCAGCACGCCGTACACCTCGACCATCGTGTTCCTGGTGCGCAAGGGCAACCCCAAAGGCATCAAGGACTGGGGCGACCTGGTCAAGAATGACGTCTCGGTGATCACGCCGAACCCGAAAACCTCCGGCGGTGCACGCTGGAACTTCCTCGCGGCCTGGGCCTATGGCCTCAAAGCCAATGGCGGCGACGAAGCCAAGGCCAAGGAATACGTACAGACCCTGTTCAAGCACGTGCCAGTGCTGGACACCGGCGCTCGCGGCTCGACCATTACCTTCGTCAACAACGGTCAGGGCGACGTATTGCTGGCCTGGGAAAACGAAGCCTTTCTGGCCCTGAAAGAAGAGGGCGGCGCCGACAAGTTCGACATCGTCGTGCCTTCGCTGTCGATTCTCGCCGAGCCACCGGTGGCGGTGGTCGACAAGAACGCCGAGAAAAAGGGCAACGAGCAGATCGCCGAAGCCTACCTCAAGCACCTGTACAGCCCGGCCGGCCAGGAAATCGCGGCGAAGAACTTCTATCGTCCACGTGACAAGGACGTGGCGGCCAAGTACGCCCAGCAGTTCCCGAAACTGGAACTGGTGAGCATCGACAAGGACTTCGGCGGCTGGAAAGCCGCACAGCCGAAATTCTTCAATGACGGGGGCGTGTTCGACCAGATCTATCAGGCGCAGTAATATTAAATAGCCATCAACGAGCCCCGGATTCACCTCCGGGGCTCAGTGCGTTCTCAACCAAGGACTTTTATGTCGCGTCGTATCTCCCCCGTCATACCCGGCTTCGGGCTGACGCTGGGCTACACCTTGGTGTACCTCAGCCTGATTGTGCTCATACCACTGGCGGCGATGTTCGTGCATGCCGCTCAACTCACCTGGGATCAGTTCTGGGCAATCATCTCGGCACCACGGGTGCTGGCGGCGCTGAAGCTCAGCTTCGGCACCGCCCTGTGTGCCGCGATCATCAACGGCATCATCGGCACGCTGCTGGCCTGGGTATTAGTGCGCTATACCTTCCCTGGACGAAAAGTGATCGATGCAATGATCGACTTGCCGTTCGCGTTGCCCACGGCGGTCGCCGGTATTGCGCTGACGGCGTTGTACACGCCTACCGGCCTGGTGGGTCAGTTTGCAGCGGATCTGGGTTTCAAGATCGCCTACACCCCCCTGGGCATCACCCTTGCCCTCACTTTCGTGACACTTCCATTCGTGGTACGTACCGTACAGCCAGTATTGGCGGATATTCCTCGTGAAGTGGAAGAAGCGGCGGCGTGCCTGGGTGCAAAACCCTTGCAGGTTTTCCGCCATATCCTGCTGCCGGCACTGCTTCCGGCATGGCTTACCGGTTTCGCTTTGGCCTTTGCCCGCGGGGTCGGCGAGTATGGTTCGGTGATATTCATCGCCGGCAACATGCCGATGAAAACCGAGATTCTGCCGCTGCTGATCATGGTCAAGCTCGACCAATACGATTACACCGGCGCTACCTCCATTGGTGTACTGATGCTGGTGGTTTCCTTCGTCCTGTTGCTGCTGATCAACTTGTTGCAGCGGCGCATCGAAACCCCATAAGGAGGCGCACCCATGTCCCAATCGTCTATTGCTGCCGCTTCCTCGAACGCTGCCCGCCGTGGCAGTGCGACTTCGCGGCGAATCCTGATTGGCCTTGGCTGGCTGATTTTTGCGCTGTTCCTGCTGCTGCCGCTGTTCATCGTGGTGTCCCAAGGGCTGAAGCTCGGCCTCGGGGCGTTTTTCACAGCGATCTTTGAACCGGACGCGCTGTCGGCACTGAAACTCACGGTCATCGCCGTGCTGATTTCGGTGCCGCTGAACCTGGTGTTCGGCGTCAGCGCCGCCTGGTGCGTGAGCAAGTACTCGTTCCGCGGCAAGAGCATGCTGGTGACCCTGATCGACCTGCCGTTCTCGGTGTCGCCGGTGATTGCCGGTCTGGTGTACGTGCTGATGTTCGGCGCCCAGGGCCTGTTTGGCCCTTGGCTTTCGGACCACGACATCCAGATCGTTTTCGCCCTGCCGGGCATCGTGCTGGCGACGATTTTCGTCACCGTGCCGTTCGTGGCGCGGGAGCTGATCCCGCTGATGCAGGAGCAAGGCACCCAGGAAGAGGAGGCCGCGCGCCTGCTCGGAGCCAACGGCTGGCAGATGTTCTGGCACGTCACTGTGCCCAACATCAAATGGGGCCTGATCTACGGCGTGGTGTTGTGTACCGCGCGGGCCATGGGGGAGTTCGGTGCGGTGTCGGTGGTTTCCGGGCACATTCGCGGGGTGACCAACACCCTGCCGTTGCACGTCGAGATCCTCTACAACGAATACAACCACGTGGCCGCGTTCGCCGTGGCGAGCCTGTTGCTGATCCTGGCGCTCTTCATCCTGCTGCTCAAGCAGTGGAGCGAAAACCGTATTAACCGCCTGCGCGCCAGCGCCGCGGAGGAATAATTCATGTCGATCGAAGTGCGTAACGTCAGCAAGAACTTCCATGCCTTCAAGGCGCTGGACAACATCAGCCTGGACATCCAGAGCGGCGAACTCGTCGCACTGCTCGGCCCGTCCGGTTGCGGCAAGACCACGCTGCTGCGGATCATCGCCGGCCTGGAAACCCCGGACCAGGGCAACATCGTGTTCCACGGTGAAGACGTTTCCGGCCACGACGTACGGGATCGCAACGTCGGTTTCGTGTTCCAGCACTACGCCCTGTTCCGTCACATGACGGTGTTCGACAACGTCGCGTTCGGCCTGCGCATGAAGCCGAAAAACCAGCGCCCGAGCGAAAGCCAGATCGCCACCAAAGTTCACGAACTGTTGAACATGGTGCAGCTGGACTGGCTGTCGGATCGCTACCCGGAACAACTCTCCGGCGGTCAGCGCCAGCGCATTGCGTTGGCCCGAGCGCTGGCGGTGGAGCCGAAAGTGCTGCTGCTCGACGAACCCTTCGGCGCCCTCGATGCCAAGGTCCGTAAAGAACTGCGCCGCTGGTTGGCGCGTCTGCACGAAGATATCAACCTGACCTCGGTGTTCGTGACCCATGACCAGGAAGAAGCGATGGAAGTCGCCGACCGCATCGTGGTGATGAACAAGGGAGTGATCGAGCAGATCGGCTCACCGGGCGACGTCTACGAAAACCCGGCCAGCGATTTCGTTTATCACTTCCTCGGTGATTCGAACCGTCTGCATCTGGGCGAGGATAAACACGTGCTGTTCCGTCCGCACGAGGTGTCGCTGTCGCGCCATGAACTGGAAGACCATCACGCGGCTGAAGTGCGGGACATTCGGCCACTGGGGGCGACGACCCGGGTGACCCTGAAGGTCGAAGGGCAGAGCGATCTGATCGAAGCCGAAGTGGTGAAGGATCACGACAGCCTGATCGGTCTGGCGAAGGGCGAGACGCTGTTCTTCAAGCCGAAGGTCTGGCAGAAGGTTGCCAACATCTAAGGTCAAAAGATCGCAGCCTGCGGCAGCTCCTACAGAGATTTCGGTTGGCTACAATGTTGTGACCGACGTCAAGCCGTTGTAGGAGCTGCCGCAGGCTGCGATCTTTTAAAGCGGTTTAAGCCGCTGCATTTTTGCGATTGACCCGCACACCACCCGCCCGCGCCTCGATCTGCTCTTTGAGCTCATGCCGCATCCCCAGCATGAACGCCAGCTCCGCCACCACAAACAACGGCCCGACAATCAGCCCCATCACATCATCGACAAAGGCCGGTTTGCGTCCTTCGTAGTGATGCCCGACAAACTGAATCGCCCAGCCCACCACAAACATGCCGATGCCGCTGGCGAGCCAGACGAATGTGCTTTGCTGCGCCAGCGCATGACCGGCCCAGACACTCAGCCCGAGCAACACGGTCATCAACACGCCCAGGCGCAACTCCAGGCGCAGGTAAAACCACGCCGATGCCAGCGAGACAAGCACCGCCGGTGACAGCCACACGCCGCCCAGCGACCACTGCGGCCGCGACAGCAACACCGCAACGGCCACCACGATCAGCGGGATACCGATAAAGTGCGATGCGATGTTGCGCGGGTCACGATGGTAGGCAGCGTATTGACTGAGGTGGTCGACGAGGCTTTTCATTGTTGTTCTCCTGTGGGGTGATTGATCATGCCCCGGGTTCATTTCCCGCTCTGTCAGCCAGGCGACAATCTCTAGGAGTTTTCATGGATATGCAGGTCTGGCGTCCACGCCTGATGAGCGGTCAGTGGTTCAGCCATTTGCCTGATTCCCTACAGGATAGTCTGCTGTCGGCGGCCAGGTTGCGGCGCCTGTCGCCGGGCCAGCGGCTGTTCAAGCGCGGTGATCCGCCCTGTGGCCTGTACGCGGTACTTGAAGGCGCGGTGCGCGTCGGTGCCGTGAGCGAGCAGGGCAAGGAAGCCTTGTTGAGCCTGGTGGAGCCGCCGCACTGGTTCGGCGAAATCTGCCTGTTCGATGGCCAGCCACGCACCCACGATGCCTACGGCGTCGGCCAGTGCACACTGCTGAATATTCCCCAAAATACGTTGCTGGCACTGCTCGACGAGCATCCGCAGCACTGGCGGCAACTGGCGTTGCTGATGAGCCAGAAATTGCGCATGACCTTCATCAACCTCGAACAGTTGAGCCTGTTGCCGGCCCCGGCACGGCTGGCGCACCGCTTGTTGATGATCGCCGAAGGTTATGGCGAGACCGCCCCCCCGCGTCGCGTCCTGCAACTGCCCCAGGAGCAGTTGGCATCGATGCTGTCGCTGTCGCGCCAGACCACCAACCAGATCCTCAAGGATTTGCAGGGGCAGGGAATCATCGGGCTGAGTTACGGCGAAATCGAAATTATCGATGCCGCGCGGTTGCGGGTGTTGGCGATGGTTTGATGCCTGATTAGGGCGTCAGCAAATGTAGCTGGACTTCGATCAAAATCTGCACTAAATACAATGCATAGTTGTTAATTTGACAATATATGCACTGTATGTAATGCATGGTGATGATATGGAAAACCTTGGCGAACTGATCCGAACCTTGCGCAAGGAGAGAAAACTCTCTCAGCAAGACGTGGCACAGAAGTACGGAATGAGCCGTGCAACAATCTCCGGCATCGAAAACAACACCATTTCCGAAATTGGTCTGCGCAAGGTCGAGGCGATACTCAACGGCTTCGGTTATGAGCTGACCGCCGTGCCGCGACAATCGAAGCGGCCGACGCTGGACACCCTGAAAAAGGTGGATTTCCATGGATGAGCCGCAGGAAAAGGATCGACTGGCTATCAGCGTTTCCAACAGTGCGGTCGGAATCCTCGGTCGTGGCCAGCCTCCCATCGACACCGTGTTTGCCTACGCCGAAAACGCGCCCGAACAAAACGCCGTCTCGTTGACCATGCCGGTGCGTCTGGAGAGTTACGCGTGGGAACCAGGTGTCCCACCGGTTTTTGAAATGAATCTGCCTGAGGGAGCCCTGCGCGATGAATTGACACGACGCTTCAGCAAGGCCGTTCGAGGGTTTGACGATTTTTCGATGCTGGCCATCGTCGGCCCGCACCAGCTCGGAAGAGTCGGCATTTCAAAGGCGCAGGATCCGGGCGACCAGCCACCTGAAACCAGCCTGGCGGACCTTCTTGTACATGATGGTGCGCAAGGTTTGTTCGAGGACCTCTTGCAGACCTATGGCCAGTATTCAGGCGTTTCCGGTGTACAGCCGAAGGTACTGGTGCGTGACAGCGCGTCAACCATCGATCGGCTGTCCCATCGGGGGGCGACGCATCTGGTCAAAGCCTTTCGTCCAGAGCAATACCCGGAACTCGCTGCCAATGAATACTTCTGCATGCGGGCGGCGTTACATTCGGGGCTTGAGGTACCGAAGTTTCAGCTCAGTGAACACGGTAAATTTCTGATCGTTGAACGCTTCGACCTGAATGAAAAAGGTTACTTGGGGTTCGAGGACTTCTGCGTGCTCAATGCGTGGCCTTCAAAAGCCAAATACGATGGTTCATACGAAGGTGCGGCCAAGCAGATCAAGGCCTTTGTTTCTCCTCCTTTGCTCAATCAGGCACTTGAGTCGTTTTTCAAAATCGTCGCGCTTTCATCGGGTCTGAAAAATGGCGACGCGCACCTCAAGAATTTTGGCGTTCTCTACGAAGATTGTGGTGTCGATGCGCCAATCAGCCTGGCACCTGCCTACGACATCATCACCACTTCGATCTACATCAAGACCGATAGCATGGCGTTGTTATTGGGCGGATCGAAGGCGTGGCCCAAGTACAAAATGCTGATGCGATTTGGTCGCTCCGCCTGCAATTTGACCGAGGGGCGCTGCAACGAATTGCTGCAACAAGTCATCCATGGGATGGAAATGGCGATGGGCGAGATGGGCCAACACATAAAGGCAAACAGTGCCTTTGCCGAGATTGGAGAGGCAATGCTGGAGCAGTGGAACGAGGGTATGGTACGCAGTCTGGTCAAAGGCTAGATCAGCGCAACCCATCCCGAAACTGCCCCGGTGTCATCCCGGTCCAGCGCTTGAACGCACGACTGAAGCTGCTGGTGTCGGCAAACCCGAGCAGATAACTGATTTCGCTCAACGAGCATTGTGGATCGCGCAGGTGCAGCAACGCCAGGTTCTCACGGCTTTCGTTGAGCAGCGTATCGAACCGGCAGCCTTCATCGGCCAGGTGCCGTTGCAGGCTGCGCAGGCTCAGGTGCAGGGCCTTGGCGATGTGTTCGGCGCTGGGTTCGCCTTCGGGCAGTTGTTCTTCAATTGCATCGCGGACCTTGCGTTCCCACGTCAGCGGCTGGAGTTGTGCCAGGGTGCGCTTGAGCACCGTTTCATTGTGTTCGGCCAGTTCCGGGTTGGCGTCATCCAGGTGGCTGTCGAAGTCGACGAGGGCGAATTCCAGTCGATCCTCGTCGGCGCCGAAGTGCACGGGCGAGCGAAAGACTTTATGCCATTGATGCGCGTCTGCCGGCTCCGGACGGCGCAGGTAGGTCGCCAGCGGTGCATAGTCGCGGCCCAGGCGATTGCGGCAGGTGCGCACGTAAATCGCCATGAACGCATCGATGGCCTCGAAGGCCGGAGCCGGGTTGCCGGCAGGGATTTTCAGGCGGAAACAGTAGTGATCTTCGGTGCGGGTCAGTTCCAGTTCCAGGGCATCGCTGACCACCTGGTGATAGCGCACGATGCGCTCGAACACTTCCCGCAGGCTGCCGCTGGCGACCAGCGCATAACCCAGCGCATGGAAGGTGGTCGGGCTGACGAAACGCGAAACCCGCAAACCAATCGCCGGGTCACCGCTGGCCTGCACCGCCAGACTCCACAGGTGCGTGGTGCCCGACAGCGGGTAGCGCGCGTTCGGGTCGTCCATCAGTTGCGGGTCGAGCCCCGCTTGCTGGCACAGGGCGGTGCTGTCGATGCCCAGGGCATCGAGTTGCTTGCGCAGGGCGCGGGTCCAGCTGGCGAGGGAGGTCGGTTCAGTCATGCTGATTGGCGCTTCCGGTCAACAGGTTGGCGTTCTTGGCTACCGCATTGCGAATGTCCGCAAGGCAGGATGCAACCATCAATAACCAGAGGATGGAAGCATGAGCGGTACTTCTGCAAGCCCCCAGCGACTGAATGCATCACAGCGATCAGCGCATATCCGTGAAGTGGTACTGGCCAAAGGCGTCGAGTTGCGCGAGCGCTATCCGATTCTCAGGCATCAGGACGCCATGGGCGCGGGCATTCTGGCCTTCGCCCTGGCCGGTATGGTCGGTTCGGCCGCGCTCTACATAACCGGGCACATCGCCTGGTGGGCGTGCCTGTTGCTCAATGCGTTTTTCGCCTCGTTGACCCATGAGCTGGAACACGACCTGATCCATAGCATGTACTTCCGCAAGCAGAAAGTGCCGCACAACCTGATGATGGGCCTGGTGTGGTTGGCGCGGCCGAGCACCATCAATCCGTGGATTCGCCGACACCTGCACCTCAATCACCACAAGGTCTCCGGCTCCGAAGCCGACATGGAAGAACGCGCCATCACCAATGGCGAGCCATGGGGATTCGCACGGTTTCTGATGATTGGCGACAACATCATGTCGTCGTTAATCCGCATGCTGCGGGCCAAGACCTTGGCCATGAAGTTCAGCATCATTTACCGCACGCTGAAGGTCTACGCACCGCTGGCGCTGATGCATTGGGGTGCGTGGTACGTGTTTCTCGGCTTCCACGCAGCGAACGGCGTTGCGCATCTGATGGGCGCACCGATCGAGTGGTCCGCGACCACGTTGTCGGTGATGCAGGTGATCGACATCGCGGCGGTCGTGATCATCGGCCCGAACGTGTTGCGCACGTTCTGCCTGCACTTCATCAGCTCGAACATGCATTACTACGGAGACGTGGAGCCGGGCAACGTGATGCAGCAAACGCAAGTACTGAACGCGTGGTGGTTGTGGCCGTTGCAGGCGTTCTGCTTCAACTTCGGCAGCAGCCACGGGATCCATCACTTTGTGGTGAAGGAGCCGTTTTACATCCGCCAGTTGACCGTGCCGGTGGGGCACAAGGTGATGCGCGAGATGGGTGTGCGGTTCAATGATTTCGGAACGTTTGCGCGGGCTAACCGGTTTGAGCGCCGGGAAGAAGTTCAGGGGCAGGCTGTGGAGGGTGCGCGCGCCTGATGGCCTCTTCGCTGGCAAGCCAGCTCCTACAAAGGCCGCGCATAACCTGTAGGAGCTGGCTTGCCAGCGATGGCGGTGGTTCAGGCTGAATCAATCCGGTTGAAACGGCGACTCACTCAGGATCACCCCAGTCTCATCCACATACCGCTGCCAATGTTCGATCAAGGCACCAAGCTTGTGCGGGTGGCTCGACGCCAGGTCATGAATCTCCCCCGGATCACTACCCAGGTCATACAGCTGCCAGGTCGCCGGCCCCACCGGTCCCGGAATGTACACCGCCTTCCATTGCCCCTGTCGAATCGCTCGCCGACCGAACAGTTCCCACCCGGTGACAGTCTGCTCGTCATGCACTTGCGCCGTCTCGCCCGACAGAAACCCCAGCCACGACTTGCCGCGAACTTCCGCAACGGGTTTGCCATGCCACTGCTTGCCCGGATGGCGCACACCGGCGAGGTCGAGAATGGTCGGCGTGATGTCCATCACCGTGCCGAAACCGTGGCTGATCTGTCCCTTGAGCGGCAGTTGCGGGTAATGCACCAGCGCCGGCACGCGAATCCCGCCTTCGGTGGTGAAGGCCTTGAACAGCCGCGATGGCGCGGTCGCCACTTGCGCCCAGTTCGGCCCGTACCAGACGTAGGAGTTGGCGCGGCCGATGTTGTCCAGGCTGTTGTCGTAATGCTGGTTGAGATAGGTCAGCAACTGCGGGCCGAATTTCGGGAAGGCCTCCAGCAATGCCCCTTCGGCGCCGTTATCGGACATGAACAGGATGAACGTATTGTCCAGTTGCCCTTGCTGGCGCAGATAGTCAACGACACGCCCGATGTTCCAGTCCATGCG
The DNA here is from genome assembly GCF_056406435.1 of Pseudomonas sp. P1_C12. Classification (NCBI taxonomy): domain Bacteria; kingdom Pseudomonadati; phylum Pseudomonadota; class Gammaproteobacteria; order Pseudomonadales; family Pseudomonadaceae; genus Pseudomonas; species Pseudomonas sp. P1_C12. Next base: position 55,614 of record NZ_JBFUAE010000008.1, read on the forward strand.
CTCGACCATCGCCGCATAAACCTCCATGGCCCGCGCGGAGATCTGTCGTTGCTCGTCGCTCAGGGCATCCCATTGTGCAGTCAGCTGGATCAACGGATGCGGCTCGACATCGGCCTCGATCAGCCCCAGTTTTTTGAGTTTTTCCAGGCGCTCGAGGCGCAGTACTTCAGGGCCGGCGTCATAGCGCCCATGGTATTTCTCCACCACCTCGGCCGGCGCCTGCAATGGCCAGTGTGGTGCGGAAAACGGCAGATAGGCGAAGAACGGCCGGGTCTGGTCGCGCTCCTTGAGGTATTGCAGCAGCTTGTCGCCAAAGGCGTCGGAGGAGTAGAAATCCTTGGGCAGTTCATCAATGAAGGTGTCGTCTTCGGTGTACAGCGCCGGCGTGGATTTCAGCAGCCGTGGCGTCGTTTCATCGTAGGTCGGCTCGAACCCGTAGTGGTTGGCCGCGCCGGGCAACAGCGAAAACGAACGCTCGAAACCCCGGGCATGGGGCGCCAGTTCTGCGGTCAGGCCCAAGTGCCATTTGCCGCTCATCAAGGTCTGGTAGCCGGCCTCGCGCAGCAGTTCGGGCAGGGCGACCACGCGGTCGTTCAAGTGCCCTTCGTAACCGGGTTTACCGATCAGATCCGGGGTCAACGCTTCGGCCATGGTGCCGATGCCGGCGATGTGGTGATCGGTGCCGGTGAGCAGCATCGAACGGGTCGGCGAGCAGGTTGGTGCGGTGTGAAAATCGGTCAGGCGCAAGCCATTGTTGGCCAATGCATCGAGGTTCGGCGTGTTGATTTCGCCACCGAAGGCGCCGAGGTCGGAAAAGCCCAGGTCATCGGCCAGGATCACTAGAAAGTTGGGACGTTGCGGCATCAAGCATTTCCTTTTTCAGTAGGCTATGAAGGACAGCGGCAGATCGCGGACCTGCACCGGCACGGGGGGCTGGTAGTGATCGTCGCTGGTGAGTTCGTGCAGCAGTTCTTCGCGCAGCTGGTGGAAGTCGAAACTGCTGCGCTGGCGCGGATGGGGCAGGGCAACGTCGACCACTTGCTTGATCCGCCCCGGACGCGGCTCCATCACCACCACGCGGTCGGCGAGGAAGATCGCTTCCTCGACGTCGTGGGTGACCAGCACCGTGGTGATTTTTGCCCGCGCGCGGATCGCTAGCAGTTCGTCCTGCATCTGTTGGCGGGTCAGCGCATCGAGGGCGCCGAAGGGCTCATCCAGCAGCAGAATCCGTGGGCTGGCCACCAGGCCGCGAGCAATGGCCACGCGCTGCGCCATGCCGCCGGAGAGCTGGTGCGGATAGGCGCGAGCGAAGTCGCTCAAGCCCACCAATTCGATGAAATCGCTGATGCGCTTTTGCTTTTGCACAGCGCTCAATGGCTCGTTGACCAGGCCCAGGCCGATGTTGTCGGCCACGCTCAGCCACGGGAACAAGCGGTGTTCCTGAAAGACGATGCCGCGCTCGCCGCCGATGCCGGTGACGGCTTTGCCGTCCACACGGATCTGCCCGCGAAATTGTGTGTCGAGGCCCACCAGCAGCCGTAGCAAAGTGGATTTGCCGCAACCGCTGGAACCGACGATGGCGACGAACTCGCCCTCGGCAATCTCCAGGTTGAATTCTCGAATGGCCTCCAGTTCGAATCCGTCGACATCGAAGGTTTTGCCCACGTGATTGAAGCTGACAATTGATGCGTTCATGCGTGTCTCCAGCGAGTGACGCGGATTTCCAGGCGTTGGCCAATGAGGTTGAGCAGGGCACCGGTCAGGCCCACCAGCAGCATGCCGGCCATGATCAGGTCCATGCGCAGCAGTTGTTGGGCGCCGATCATCTGGCTGCCGATGCCGCCGTTGGACGGCATGAAATATTCGGCGCCGATGGTGCCGAGCCAGGCGTAGATCAGGCTCAGCCTGAGCCCGGCGAAAATTCCCGGCGCCGCGCCCGGTAGCACCAGTCGACCGAGGCGCTGGCGCAGATTCAGGCGCAACACCTGCGCGGCTTCGTTCAGTTGCGGCGACAGGTGCGCGACGCTGCGTTGGGTGGCGATAAACAGCGGGAAAAAGGCGGCGAGGGCAACGAACACCCACTTGGCCAGTTCCCCCAGACCGAACCACGCGGTGAGCAGCGGCACCCAGGCGAATATGGCGATCTGGCGGAGGGCGGCGAGGGTTGGGCCGAGCACGCGTTCACTGGTGTGCGACAGCCCGAGCAGTAATCCCAAGGCAAACCCGAGCCCGCCACCGAGCAGTAACCCGCCAAGGGTTCGGCCCAGGCTCAGGGCCATGCTGCCAATCAAAGTGCCGTCGAACAAACCATCCCGGGTTGTCTGCAGGACGGCCAGCGGGCTGACCAGAATGCTCGCGTCAATCCACTGCTGATCCGAGGTCAGTTGCCACAACGCCAGAAGCACCAATGGCAGCAGCCACGGTTGCAGACGTTGCCAGCCTTGATAATGCGGCCCGCGACGGATTTCGGCGGTGGCCGGGTGCGGCCAGTGCACCAGTTTCCTGTCCAGCAGACCGATGCCGCGATCCATCGCCACGCCGATCAGGCCGATCACCACGATGCACACGAAGACGATGTCGAGCATGAACAGCTGTCGCGCCCAGACCATCAGGTAACCGATGCCTTCGCTGGACGCGAGCAGTTCGACAGCCAGCAGCGAGGTCCAACCGGCAGCCAGCGCGAGGCGTACACCGGCCATGAATGCCGGCAGTGCGGCAGGCAGCACCAAGCGTCGGATCAACAGATGCCTGGGCAAGCGCAACACGGCGGCGGCCTCGCGCAGCTTTGGTTGTGCATCGCGCACACCGACCAGTGTATGCAAGGTCACTGGCACCACGATGGCCTTGATCAGCACCACCAGTTTCAGCACTTCGCCAATGCCGAAAAACACCATGAACAATGGAATCCAGGCCAAGGTCGGAACTTGCGCCAACCCGGCGAAGGTCGGAAACACCAGGCGCTCCAGTCGACGACTGAAACCCAGTGCCGCACCCAAAACAGCACCAGCGCTGATACCGGCCAGCAGCCCCCAGAACAAGCGTTGCAGGCTGATCCACAAATGACTCCACAACTCGCCTTGGGACAATTCCAGCGCGCTGTTCCAGACCAGGCTCGGTGCCGGCAGGATCTGCTCGCTCATCCAGTGCTGGCGGCTGGCGAGCCACCACAATGCAAACAGGCTGAGGGGCAAAAGCCAGGGCAAGAGCCGCTGGCTCAGCGTCGGCCAGAGTCGTCGACCTTCAAGCTGAGGTGCGGCCAGTGGCAGATCGAGAAGTGAAACACGGGTCATGAGGTGACCTCCGTTGTCGGAATGGACGCGTCATCAAAAACACACGGTCTCTTGTAGGAGCTGGCTTGCCAGCGAAGGCGGTGTATCTGATAGACCGGGTTGTCTGAATTCGCTGGCAAGCCAGCTCCTACAGTTATTCGTTATTGATCTATAAATGTATAAAAATAAGCTATTAAGAAATAATAAGGGTCATTTAAGGCATCACCGCCGACCCGCATCCAATGCATTCGAAGAATATTTTCGATGCCGTTCCTGCATACCCGGGCAAGAGGCCCGGAAGTGTTGATATAGATCTAAATGGTCTAAAAATGTGAATTTATAGTATTTAAGTGTTGGTTCCACTTCGGCCTACTTTCGGCTCCTCAACGCCCGTTGCCCCAAGGAGCCGCACCCATGAACCTTCCCTTCAAACGTGTCATCAGCCTGTTCGCCGCACCGGCCCTGGCGGGTCTGCTGGCCTTCACGGCCAACGCTAGCGAACTCAAGGAAATCCGCATTGCCGTGCCGGACCTGAGTGCCGGTACCCAGCACAGTGGCGGCGGTGTCGTGGATGTGCTGCGCGATCAGCAGATCTTCGAAAAGGCTTTCGCCGATCAAGGCATCAAGATTCAGTGGAGCTTCTTCAAGGGCGCAGGCCCGGTGATCAACGAGGCATTCGCCAACGGTCAGGTTGACCTGGCCTACCTCGGCGATCTGGCGGCCATCATCGGCAAGTCCAATGGTCTGGATACGCGACTGCTCAGTGCCTCTGCGCGCGGGGTGAAGCATTACCTCGGCGTGGTACCGGGTTCGGGGATCAAGACCCTGCAGGACCTCAAGGGCAAACGCGTGGCCATCTTCCGTGGCACCGCCAGCCAGTTGTCCTTCGATGCGGCGCTGGCCAGCCAGGGGTTGAGCGAGAAGGACGTGAAAGTCATCAACCTCGACTTCAACGCGGCGGTCGCGGCGCTGGCGGCGAAGCAGATCGATGCCTCGTGGGGCGGTTCCGGGCTCACGGCGTTACAGGCCAAGGGGCTGGCCGAGTTGCCGCTCAATACCAAGGATCTGGGCGGTGCCGGCAGCGTGCAGGCGGTGCTGATAGGGACCGGGAAGTTTGTCGATGCACATCCGGAGGCGGTGGCGAAACTGCTCAAGGCCCAACAGCAGGCCGTTGAGTGGCTGACCCAGGACAGCAACAAGGACGCCTACATTCAGTTGGTGTCGGGGCTGGCGAGTTATCCACCGGTGATTCTTTCTCAGGATTTGAAGGATCAGAAACTGAGTGAGGTTTTCCCGTCGACGCTTGACCCGGTGTTCCTTGGCAAGTTGCAGGATGCCGTGGATCTGGCTTCGCAGCAGAAGCTGATTCGCAAGTCGTTCAAGGTCAGTGACTGGGTGGCGCCGGAGTTGGCTGCGGCCAGGCTTTAAATCTCAAAAGATCGCAGCCTTCGGCAGCTCCTACATCGATCAGTGTAGGAGCTGCCGAAGGCTGCGATCTCTTGATCTTCAAACAGCAACGGCCATCTGCTGCCTGTCCACCGCCACCAACGTCTCGATCATCGCCCGCGCCGCCGGTGACAACCGAAACCCCGTGCGGCTGACGATCCCGCATCGCGCATTCATGCTCTCGATGTTATGCGGCAAGTTGCGCCAATGCAGTAGCACCAGCGAACCTTGGGCAATGTCCTCGATAAACGCCTCCTCGGTGCCGACGCCAATCGCATTCGATTGCAGCACCACTTTCACCAGCGCCGGGAAATGTTCGGTCTCGATGCTCGGCGAAAAATCCACTCGGCCACTGAGGTTCGCCAGCAGTTTGCGAATGCCTGGCGGGATCATCGTGGTCGCCAGCGGGTAATCGAACATGTCGTTGGTCGACAGGCTCTCCTTGGCCAGCAGTGGATGCCCGGGGCGGCAGAAAAACACGCCGCGCTTGGGCGTCAAAGCCTGGGTCTGGAAGTTCGGATCGGACTCGAAATGGCGGATGTCGGCGATGAAGAATTCGATCTCTTCACGGCTCAGGGCGCGGCTGAGTTTTTCCCAGTTATCCACCTCGAAACAGGTGCGCACTTTCGGGTGCGCGTTGATGAATTGCGCCACTGCATCCGGCACCAGTTTCACCGCCGGTGCCGGGCCGCAGCCGAAACGCAGCTCACCGGCATCGAGCTTGGTCATCTGCGTCACTTCGGCATTCAAGAGGGCCGCGCCTTGCACCAGGCTGCGGGCATGTTGCAGCACCACCAGGCCTTCGGGGGTGGGGCGCAAATCCTTGTTGCCGCGGTCCACCAGGACGCAGCCGAACTCGTGCTCCAGCCCCTGAATGCTGCGGCTGAAGGCGGGCTGGGTGATGCCCATGGCCTCGGCCGCGCGCACGAAACTGCGGTGTTCGTCGAGGGCGATGAAGTAACGCAACTGGCGAAGATCCATATGCTTTTCCGGCATCCTAAAAATAGCTCGAAGGCATTTGCGACGAGGGTTGACTGAGGTTTTAAATGCAACCTCTTATTCCGTCAACGAAGCATGTAGATATCTATTAGATCTAAATTGAATATAGATAGAGCAGTGTTTCGCGGCCGGTTCAACCGCAAGCAGTCTGATGAGGGTCTACCCATGAGCAATGCCGCTTTCGCAGTACAACCCGCTGTTCACGCGCTTGAAATCCACCCGGTGGCTGGTCGCATCGGTGCCGAAATTCGTGGCGTACAGCTTTCGGGCGAGCTGGATGCCGCCACTGTTGAAGCCATTCAACAGGCGCTGCTGCAATACAAAGTGATCTTCTTCCGCGAGCAGACCCAACTCGACGATCAGCGCCAGGAGGCGTTCGCCCACCTGCTCGGCGAGCCGGTGGCACACCCGACCGTACCGGTGCGCGAGGGCACGCGTTTTCTGTTGGAACTGGACGGTGCCGAGGGCCAGCGAGCCAGCTCCTGGCACACTGACGTGACCTTCGTCGAGGCCTACCCCAAAGCTTCGATCCTGCGCTCGGTGGTGGCCCCGGCTTTCGGCGGCGACACCCTGTGGGCCAACACTGCCACCGCCTACGACGGGTTGTCGGTGGAGCTGCGTGAGCTGGCCGACAAACTGGTCGCCGTGCACAGCAACGAATACGACTACGCCGGTACCAGGCCAGACGTCTCGGCCGAGAAACTGGAGCGCTATCGCAAGATCTTCACTTCGACCGTCTACGAAACCGAACACCCGGTGGTCCGCGTGCACCCGATCAGCGGTGAGAAGAGCCTGTTGCTGGGGCATTTCGTCAAACGCATCAAGGGCTATTCCCAGGCCGATTCGGCGCATCTGTTCGGACTGCTGCAAAGCCATGTGATCCGCCAGGAAAACATCGTGCGCTGGCGCTGGAAGGCTGGCGATGTGGCGATCTGGGACAACCGCTCCACTCAGCATTACGCGGTGGATGACTACGGGACTCAAGACCGGATCGTGCGGCGGGTGACGCTCAAGGGAGAAGTGCCGGTGGGTGTGAATGGGCAGGTCAGTCAGACCGTGAAAGGGCCGGATATCGGCGGCGTCTGAGCCGACGCCTTCGCGGGCAAGCCCGCTCCCACACTGACCGTGTGAACACTGGAGATCCCCTGTGGGAGCGAGCCTGCTCGCGATGGCGGCCTGGCAAGCAATAAAGCATTTCTTTTGATCGGGAACCCCGCCTTATGAGTCCGTTGTACCTCGCCCCAACGTCGTCACCCCAACGGCTCAAACGCCTGCCTCTGGCCCTGCTGCTGGCAGGAAGCGCCGGTTGGACCCAAGGCTATGCGGCCGACAGCACCACCCCTGAAACCACCCCCGCAAAAACCGCCACGGCCGACAATGCACAACTGGAAACCGTGACCGTAACCACCCGCCGCCGCGAAGAAAGCGCGCAGGATGTGCCGACGCCCATGAGCGTGGTCAGCGGCCAGACCCTGGAAATCCAGCGGGTCTATCGCATCCAGGATTTGCAGCAACTGGTGCCCAGCGTCAACGTCGCCTACATGCATGCGCGTCAGTCCAGCGTGTCGATTCGAGGCCTGGGCAACAACCCGGCCAGCGATGGCCTGGAGGGCAGTGTCGGGCTGTACATCGACAATGTTTATCTCGGTCGGCCGGGCATGGCCGTGTTCGACCTGATGGACATCGAGCAGCTCGAAGTGCTGCGCGGTCCGCAAGGCACTTTGTTCGGCAAGAACACCACGGCGGGCGTGATCAACATCAGCACCCGTGCGCCGACTTTTACCCCGGAGCGCAGCATCGAATCTTCGGTCGGCGAGGACGGATACTTCCAGACCAAGGGCACGATTTCCGGCCCGCTCAATGACGAACTGGCCGGACGCTTTTCTGCGTACCGCACCCGCAGCGACGGTGATATCAAGAACGAATTCGACGGCCACGATTTGAACGGCGGCTCCCGCGATGGCTTCCGTGGCCAGTTGCTGTTCAAACCCAACGAGTCATTCAACCTGCGCTGGATCGGCGACTACAACGAAGAAGATTCCAGCGCCGGCACCCGCGTGTTGTTCAGCACCGGGCCGACCATCAATGGCACCAACCTTTACCAGCGTCGGGCCAATGCGGCGGGTGCGACACTGGTTGACGGCACGCACCGCAAGGTCAATCTGAACAGCGACCAGCACGTCACCGTGCACCAGGGCGGCACGTCGGTCGAGGCCAACTGGACGCTGCCGAGCGACTTCACCCTGACCTCCATCAGCGCCTATCGCTGGTGGAATTTCACCCCACGCAATGATGATGGCCTGAACGTATCCGTCTTCCACAACGCTGGCGTTTCGGTGGAGGATAAGCAGTATTCCCAAGAGTTTCGCCTGGCCTCGCCTACCGGTGGATTCTTCGATTACGTGCTCGGCGCCTATTACTTCGGTTCCGACCTGGACAACAAATCCTTCACCTTTTACGGCCCGCAAGCGGACATCTGGAACGGCACGCCGAACGGGGCGCTGAACAACATCGACAGTGTCGGCAACGGTCATATCGAAACCAACAGCTTCGCGCTGTTCGCCCAAGGCACCTGGCACCTGACCGAGCGCCTGGATTTCACCGCCGGGTTGCGCGGCACCTATGAAGAGAAAAACGCCAGGGTGACCCGTGATGCGCCGGCCGGTGGTGCCGCGGTCACCGGTGCGGCGGCCGCGGCACGACGCGCTCGTGCGGGGGTCTTCGATTCCGGTGATCTTAACCAGTACAGTTCCAGTCCCTCGGGCCTGTTGAACCTCAGCTACCGCCTCACCGACGACCTGCTCACCTACGCCACGTTGTCCCACGGCGAAAAATCCGGCGGGGTCAATCTGGCTGTCGGCACCGCGCCGGTGGCCGGCGCCGATTCGCTGCTGATTGGCACCGAGCGCGCCAACAACGCCGAACTCGGTTTCAAGAGCACCCTGTGGGACCGTCGCCTGCAACTGAATGCCAACGTGTTCTGGACCCAGGTCAACGGCTATCAGACCAACGCCTTCGACGAAGTCAACCGCGTGCAGTTCCTGACCAACGCCGGCTCGGTGCGCTCCCGTGGCGTGGAATTCGAAAGCACCCTGCTTGCGTTGCGCGGCCTGACGCTGAACATCAATGGCTCGTACAACGACGTGAGCTACCTCTCGTACAAAGATGCACCCTGCCCACCGGAAGTCAGCCTGGCGCCGGGCGCTCCGGCATCCTGCGACCTCAGCGGGCATCAAGTGGTGGGCGCTTCGAAATGGATCGGCAACGCTAACGGCGAATACAAGTGGAACCTGAGCAACGGCTTCGAAGAGTACGTCACTGCCAGCTATGCGTTCCGCTCCAAAGCGGTGGGCACGGTGGAAGATTCCGACTTCGGGCAGATCCCGAGTTATGCAGTGGTCAACCTGTCCACCGGCCTTCGCGGCGACTTCAACCAGGGGCAGTGGGACGTTTCGTTATGGCTGAAAAACGCTTTCGACAAAACCTACTACACGACGCTGTGGACGGCTGCGAATGGCGGTTATGAAGGCCTGCTCGGCACGCCACGAACGCTGGGCGTGACCGGTCGATACGACTTCTAAGAAGGGGGGGGGTCAGCAATGGGCAATGTCCAGACCGCTGCCAGTGCGCATGAAGTGTTGTGGCGCCAGGCACCTGGTGGCGAGTTGGTCGACCTCGGCCAACCGCACCGCGTGCCCTTGGGCCAGTTGCGTTTGCAGCGTTCGCCCAAGGGCATTTTGAGCCGAAGGGAAACGATCCTGCTCGGCGTGCTGGCGCTGCTGGTACATGGCGCGGTGATTTATTGGGTCAATCAGCAACCGACCCCAGTGCTGCCGATCGTGCCGCCGGAAATTCCGCCGATGACCATCGAGTTCTCGCGGCCGGCGCCACCGGTGGTCGAACCACTGCCACCACAACCCGTGCCGCCAGTGGTTGAGCCGCCTCCGCCCGTGGAAGACGAACTGGCCGTGAAACCACCGCCACCGAAGCCGGTTCCCAAGCCTAAACCGGTGGCCAAACCGATACCGATACCGAAACCGGCGCCCAAGGCGGTTGAGCAACCACCTGCGCCTGTGACACCGGCAACGCCCGTCGCCGCCCCGGCATCACCTGCACTGCCGGCGCCCGCGCCTGTGACACCGGCCTCCGCAACGGCCGGCTACTTGAAAAACCCGGTGCCGGAATACCCGTCGCTGGCCCAGCGTCGCGGCTGGGAAGGCACGGTGTTGTTGCGCGTGCACGTGCTGGCCAGCGGCAAGCCCGGCGAGATCCAGATCCAGAAAAGCAGCGGTCGTGATGCACTCGACGAGGCCGCGCTGAACGCGGTGAAACGCTGGAGTTTCGTGCCGGCCAAGCAAGGTGATGTCGCCCGGGACGGCTGGGTCAGCGTGCCCATCGATTTCAAGATTCATTAAACCGAAACCAAATTCGCGCGAAACGTTTATACGAGGAATACACCATGACTTTACTGGCATCTCCACTTGAATCCATCGAAAGCGCGGTGATCTGGCTGCTGGTGGTTTTTTCCGTCGTGACCTGGGGTCTGGCATTGCTCAAGGGCGTGCAGTTCGGTCGCCTCAAGGCACAGGATCGAAAGTTTCATCAACAGTTCTGGGCTGCGTCGAGCCTCGACTCGGCGGCCGAACTGAGCGAAACACGGCCCGGTGCCGCGGCCCGTGTCGCGCAGGCCGGTTATGCGGCCATCCAGGTGGGCGAGGCGCCGCAAGCGGCGGATTTGAGTCAGGCGATCAACCATCAGGATCGCCTGGAGCGGGCCTTGCGTCAGCAGATCGTGCGCGAGCGCCGGTCGCTGGAAACCGGGTTGGCGGTGCTCGCGAGCATTGGCAGTACCTCGCCGTTCATTGGTTTGTTCGGCACGGTGTGGGGAATCATGGAAGCGTTGAGAGGCATCAGTGCGGCGGGCTCGGCAAGCCTGGAAACGGTTGCCGGACCGATTGGCGCGGCACTGGTCGCCACCGGTGTGGGGATCGCCGTCGCGGTGCCGGCGGTGCTGGTGTACAACTATTTTTTGCGCCGTTTGAAACTGACGGCGGCGGACCTGGATGACTTCGCCCATGACTTCTACAGCCTGGCGCAGAAGAGTTCGTTCCGTGTGCTGATCCACCCGAAGGCGCACAAGGTGGCAGCCCAGGACAATGCGCAGAAAGTGAAGGAGGCGTCCTGATATGGCTTTCTCCACGCAAGACTCTGATGAGGTGCTGAGCGAGATCAACGTGACGCCACTGGTGGATGTGATGCTGGTGTTGCTGGTGGTGTTCATCGTCACCGCGCCGCTGCTGACCAACGCAATTCCGATCAACCTGCCCAAGACCGAAGCGGTGGCGCCGGTGGAGCAGAAAGATCCGTTGGTGGTGAGCATCGACGGTGCCGGCAAACTGTTTATCAACAAGGACGAGATACAACCGGACTTGCTGGAGTTCAACCTCAAGTCGGTGAAGGCCAAGGACCCCGAGGTGCGCGTGCAGTTGCAGGCCGACAATGGTGTGAATTACGGCGAGGTGGCGCGGGCCATGGCGTCGATTGAGCGGGCAGGGATTACCAAACTGTCGGTGATTACTGCGCGTTAACGGATTTTCGTTTTCCGGGGCCGTCTCCTTGGCAGGGAGCGGCCCTTTTTTTATTCCCGAAACAGAATTGACCCCTGTAGGAGCTGCCGCAGGCTGCGATCCTTTGATCTTGTTTTTTTAAAATCAAAAGATCGCAGCCTGCGGCAGCTCCTACAGAGATGGTTGTATATTCTATGTTGGTCTTAATAAATAGCTTCTTATTCCTTAACGAATATAAATCCTCTCCCTATACTCGACCGAGAACAGACACGCAGCAGGAGAGCTCCCCCATGCGCAACGAATCAATTCGCTACCTGATTGTGCCGGGCTGGCAAGGATCGCCGGAAGATCATTGGCAAAGCCACTGGCAGAACAGCCTGCCGAACAGTGCGCGGGTGGAGCAGGCCGACTGGCTGACGCCACGTCGCGAAGACTGGGTCGCGGCGCTGGCCGAGGCGATTGCCGCCGACAGCACGCCGGTCATCCTGATCGCCCACAGCCTGGGTTGCATCACCGTCGCCCATTGGGCAGCGAGCGCCCCCGTGCAGTTTTTGCGTCAAGTACGCGGTGCCTTGCTCGTCGCGCCGGCAGATGTCGAACGCCCGGCCTGCGTGCCGGCCTTGCGTAACTTCGCGCCGATTCCGACGGACCTGCTGCCATTCCCGAGCCAGGTTGTCAGCTCCGACAACGACAGCGCCGTCAGTGCACCGCGTGCCCTGGAACTGGCGCGTCATTGGGGGGCCGAGGCGGGGATTCTGGCGGGGGCGGGGCATATCAACGTCAAGTCCGGTCACCAGCGCTGGGAGCAGGGTTTTGCCTATCTCTATCGCTTGCAGAACCGCATGGAACACCACGCCCTGCGTCGCGCTTGAACACTTTCTTTATTTAACGCCCCCGTCTCCCGGCGGTTTTGGGCGGGAGTCTGCCATGAGCTTTGAAACCTTCGGTCAGCCGCTGCTGACCTTTCCCGATGCCGAAAAAAGTCCCCTGAGCATCCGCGCCAAGGCGCTAGTGTTTGTCGATCCGCGTTCGCGGCAATTGCGTGAAGACCTGGAGCAACTGGCCACGCGTTCAGTGTCAGTGCTGATCCGTGGCGAAACCGGCACCGGCAAGGAATTGCTGGCGCGGCATATCCATCGCGCCAGTGATCGCGGCGGGTTATTCGTCTCGGTCAACTGCGGCGCCATCAGCCCGACTTACGCCGACGCCGAGTTGTTCGGCTATGCGGCGGGCAGTTACAGCGGCTCGGCGAGCAGTCGTGCCGGGTGGTTCGGTTCGGCTAACGGCGGCACGCTGTACCTGGACGAAATCGGCGACCTGCCGCTGCCGATCCAGATCAAGCTGCTTGCCGCACTGGAAAACCACGAAGTCACCCGCGTCGGTGCCCAGCAGCCGAGCCCGGTGGATGTGCGGCTGGTAGCGGCCACCAGCATCGATCTGGCCCAGGCGGTTGCCGCCGGAAAATTCCATGAACGGCTCTATCACTACCTCAGCGAAGGCCCGCTCGAATTGCCGGCGTTGCGTGAGAGGGTGGGGGATATCCTCTCGCTGGCGGAGTACTTCCTCGGCATCTACAGCCAACGCCTGGACCTGCCGGTACCGCTGATCAGCGAGGAGGCGCAACAAGTGTTGGAACGGCACAGTTGGCCGGGCAATACCAGGGAGCTGGAGAACGTCATTCACTTTGCATTGCTGGTCAGTACGGGTGACGAAATATTGCCGGAACATTTGAATCTGTCGGTTGCCCGGCCATCTGCGGTTCTTATACAAGGATGGATAGATCAACTTGTTCAACAAGGAGATGTCGCTGAAGTCCGGGCGCTGAAAAAACATTTCACAAGCATCAATATATAAACTCATTGATTATATTTATAACGAAACCAGGCAATTGATTGTTGCTTGGTTTTTTTGTGGGGGCTGATCCTTGTTTTATATTTTGTAATATTTGCAGTGTGGTTGTGACAATTTTGCGTTTTGCAGGCCGATGGCGTTTGATATATCTTTTAACTTCTCTTGGATACATTGATATCCGTCATTGTTAAATATCATATGAAAAAGGATTTTTCTGTGAGGCTTGTTGAAAATAATGCTGCGATAGCCCCTGGTGCCGACGATGAGTTGGAAGATATCAATCCTCTTGTCGAGGGTCATATGCCCGCTGATCCGGGGATGGCACCCTTGTCTTTTCAAGAGGCTGATTCTCCTGAGTGGATAGACCTCAAACGATTTCAAGTCTTCTCGACTTCGGGCGGAGATACAATTTACGCCAATGGGTATCAGCAGTTGAAATTGATGGTAGTTGTGCAAGCTGTAGGCGATGGGGAAAAGGTAGTAGGAATTTCCCAAAGCGAGTTCGACAGCATTCAACTGCTGGATGCCTATTCCGGCATAGCCCTGCCGATAGACAACATTCGAGACGGCGAGGAACGGGCGTGGAAGTGCACGCTGGAACGACGCTTACCCTACGAGCCGTTTCCTCACACGGGTGAACTGCATGGCCCGGTTGTGCGGGGGAAAGCCATCTTTCTCAAGGAGTTCTACGTCAGCAGCAACTCTCCCGAGCCCATCAAGCTGATTGCAGCCATTACCCGTTCGGACGGGGAGGCGTTCTATTCGGAAGAAACCTCGGAATTCGGTGAAATAAGCCTGAGGACCGTTCCACCGCCGATCTATCGAAAAGAACAGTTCAGGGTCAAACACCTATCCGGCAACTGTGAACTGACAGAGAACGTTGCCAAGGTTGATCGATATGTTCTGGACCTGTTAGTGGATCAGCACCATATAAAATTCGTCAATTGCTCGATTACCGGCGTGTTGCAGGCACGCAGTGAGCATCCCGACTATCTCGGGTATTACGCCGTTGGCTATTTTAAAGGGCTCAAGGCTGATCATGGCGCAGCGGTATTGTGGGAAACAGCCGATCAACTTGCGATCTACCATGATGAGCAAGGCAAAGTCACTTTCTTGATGCACTTTGCCAGAAATGGCGGAACGTCCCAGGTTCGATATGATCATTTGTTGGTGAAGATGTTTGTTCGGGATATGTATGGGAACAGGCATGAAGTCGACGTCGCAATGAACACCCGAAATCCTTCGATGATCGAAGTTGTTTAATTTTACTGTGTCTGCAAAGTCAAGGAATGATGATGAGTACAGCAGTGCCAGAAGTGGAGTCCAACGCATTCAATTTTTCTGAGTTTATCCAGTCTGGAGTTGATGTCCGTACCGGCTCTTATAGTACCAGCATTAATCTCGCGGGGTGGGTGGCTAACAATATCAACGGTCCGCAGGTATCCTTTAGTATTTCATTCGATAGTTTCCGCACAACAGATCTCGGTTGGGGACGCGGTTGGTCATTGGGTTTGAGCTCCTACAATCGGAAGACCCGTAAACTGACCCTTGCAAGCGGAGTTTCTTATCGTGTCTACATCAGCCGAGGGCGGCTCGTCGTCAAGGATAAAAAGCTTCAAGACACCCGGGTCACGCTCGACGGCGACAATCTGGTTGTCAGCCATAAAAACGGTCTGATCGAGAGGTTGGTCAGGCCGGATGAAACGTATGACGAATGGATGCCCGAACAGGTTCACTCCAACGAAGGGCGCTCGATCAGTCTGAAATACATGTTGGTACGGGGCCGCCGCGTCCTGCACGAAATTCACGATCAGCAACACCGTGTCGTGGCCCTGAGTTATGAAACGAAAGATCAACCCGCCAGCATTACCGTATGGCCTGATCATCCGCAAAGACGCTTGAAGTTTGTTTTGCGGGTTCGCGATGGATGGCTCCGGCAGATAACCCTTGATCACGGTCCCGCCGAGCACCTTGCATGGTCATTCGATTACCAATTACTCAATGGTTTTCTGGTCATGACGGATGTCCGCGCGCCGGGTGGCAGTGTCGAGAGTATTGAGTACGATCCTCAGAAGCATCGGTTACCGCTCGGGGCACCAATCAATGCTTTGCCGGCTGTGCTGCGCAGTGTTCTGGTGCCGGGTACAGGGTTGCCGACGATCACCCGTGCCTATGAATACTCCGACAAAAACTTCCTCGGCTATCAATCGGGACTTCGTTGGGCGCAGGATGGGGACCATCTGCATGGGCACAAAGGGCCTTATACCTACTCCTGTACCGAATGCCTGGTTACGGGTGTGGGCGACAAGACAGTTGAACTGAGTCGCATCGAAAGAACCTACAACCGCTTCCACCTGATGATCTCGGAAAAGTCCGCTTCCGACGGGAAGGTGCAGCAAAGAACGATTATCTATCACGATATTGACAGTCTGGACTTCTCCGATCAGCCCGCCCATTTTCAACTGCAGAAAACATCTGTCGTCAGTTATTTCGATACTTCTACGAACGCCGCGCCCCGAACCGAAACCACCCATACGACCTATGATGAATCCGGCAATCTGCTAACGCAGATAAATCCGAGCGGAGCCCGGGAGGAATACGTCTATTATCCGGCAGAAGGTGCCGAGGGTTGCCCCCCCAACCCACTGGGTTTCGTCACGGCATTGAAGGAGCGATCGGTCACGCCTTCACCTGATTTTGCCCCGGCGCCGACGGTCATTGTCCGTTTTTCCTACATTGACTTGCCCTCCATGCGCGAAGACGGTCACCGGTTCTTGTTGCCTCAAAGCGAAAAGCTGTTTGAAGGGGAGAATGAAAAGCCATGCGTGGATACTCGATTCGAGTACATCGATGATGCCAGCGATACGTTTTACGGACGCCTCAAGAGTCGCTCGCAAGCCGAGCACAACGGCAACCGCCGTCTCGAATTCAAATATTCAATTGATGGGGATTGGGTAGAAACCCGTCAACAATTGTACGTGGGTAGCGAAAGGCATGATCGCAAAGTCTGGCATGACCGATTTATCGGACAGGAAGTCAAGCTTCGGGATGGGGGCGGCAGTGAGTTGTTGAAGAAGTACGACAATCTGAACCGTGTCGTTCGCGAGACAGCGGCATTCGATGGAACGGATATCGCGTCACGCATCACTGAATTCTACGGCGAAAGCCAGTCAGAGGACGGCGCAACCATCGGCATCACTAACATACGGGGTGTGCTGAGCAAGATTTGGCTCGACGGGGTCGGGCGCACGACCAAAGTCAAAGTTCAGGATGTCGATTCACCCGAAAAGCCAATGCGTTTGAGCTATGAGGCCCACTACGACAATTTTGGTCGACTGGTGAGCGAAGTCAGCCAGGATTGGTGCGATGACAAGGCCACTGCGTCAACCACGACCTACAGCCACGACGGCTGGGGGCGCGTATGCAGAACGGTAGGTCCTGATGGTGTCGCGGTGAACGATGTGTTTGACCCGGTTTCATTGACTCGAACATGCTGGTGCGACGGCGCTGGAAAAACCCGTTCTGTATTGAACGTGTTCGGTAAGCCAGATCGGGAAGAACGCATCGATTCCGAAGATGTGGTCACTATTACCGCGACTTTTTCCTATGACGGACTTGGGCGTTGCCTGACGCAAACCAACGAGGCAGGATTCGAAACGCGCTTGCGTTATGACCTTTTCGGTCGTCTGATCGAGACGGTTCTGCCGGATGGTACTTCGATAAAAAAAAAGTATGACCCTCTGAGCACGGGTGATCATCCGATCGAAATCAGTGCCGATGACTACGTGTTGGGCACCCGGACTTATGACGGTTTATTACGTGTCACCCGTACGACCGTCGGCGGCAGAACCGAAAAAAGGACCTATGAAGGTGGTGGCGCTCAAGCTGTGCAGCAAGTGACGGCGGCGGGCGATATTTTCAGGTTCACTCTTGATCCCATGCTCAACGGGGCCGTGACCGCGCGGATGGGCAGCCACGCTCAATCAGCCAGATATCGATTTGATCCATTGACCGGGCAACTCGTCGAAACCTCCAGCCCTGCCATCCAGCGCCGGGTTGAGTACGCCAGGTCGGGCAAAGAGAAGTCCCAGGAGTGGATCTCCAGAGAAGGCCGCTTCGGCACCGCCACTACCCGTTCATTGAATGGGCTGCCCATCAGCTTTACCGATGTTAACGATGTAGAAACTACTTATGTCTATGACACTGCGGCGCGGCCCGTAGAAATTAAGCAGGGACCGGTTCTGGCGAAGTACACCTACGGTGCCCGGGGCCAGTTGCTGACATTGAGTGTCGAGGACACCGCCTCGAAACGTTCGCTGACGACCACCTTGATTCACGATGAGTTCGGTCGTGAGATCCAGCGTATTTCGCAGTTCGGCGACGGATCTCGCCTGGAAATCCTTCAAGTGTTTGGGGTCGATGACAAACTTCAACAGCGATCGTTGGTGTCCGGTACGCAATCACGTACAGAAACCTTCGCCTACGACAGGCGCGGGCGCCTGAAGCGCTATGACTGTGAGGGCACGCAGGCACCGATCGATGCCTGGGGAAAACGCATTGATTTTCAGGAATTCACCTACGACTACCTCGATAACCTGTTGACGGTGCGTACGGGGTTCGATGGGGAGGTGAACCTGTGCAGGTTTTCCTACGATCGCCCTGATAAAACCCAGTTGAGTTCACTGACTCACAGTCACGCGCACTATCAACCCGGGCAAGTGAGCTTCGAATACGATGCCAACGGTAATCTGCTCAACGATAACCAAGGGCGCACGTTCAGATATGACACGCTGAGTCGGCTCGAAAGTGTGGCCAGCGCTGGCGGTCGTGCGCATTATCAATTCGACGGCGAAGATCAATTGCATGCGGTGGCTGCCGAATCCGGAGAGCTGATCAGGCTTTTCTATAGCGAGCATGCACTGTGCAGCGAAGTGGCCGGTAACCACCGACGCAGTCTGTTGTCAGGCGACGGCAAGTCCTTGGCCGAGCAGCAAGGTGACGACGTTGTCTTGTTTGTCACTGATGGTCAGGGCACGGCCCTTGCGCGCCTTGGATCTCAAGACGAATCTGTTTTGTCTTGTCTTCCTTATGGTGATCGCCCCGCATCGAGCGGACTTGGCGCCCTGCTGGGGTTTCAGGGTGAGCGACTGGACCCGTCAACCGGGTGCTATCTGCTCGGCAGGGGTTATCGGGCCTACAACCCCCGATTGATGCGATTTCACAGCCCCGACAGTTGGAGCCCCTTTGAGGAAGGTGGCATCAATGCCTATGCCTATTGTCTGGGAGATCCGGTCAATCTCAAGGATCCCACCGGGCATATCTCGACCTTGGGGTGGGTGAAAATCGGTGTGACCGCCGCCCTGGCCGCCGCCGCGATTGCCCTGACAGTCGTTACCGTGGGCGCAACCGCACCACTCGTGCCGATCTCGGCTAACGCCTTCGCCTTGTTAACACTGGAGGTCATTTCCGCGACGGTTTCAATTGCCTCGGCGGTTGTCGATGAGCTGGCCCCGGATACCGTTGGCGCCCAGCTATTGACCTACTCGTCGATAGCGCTGGGAGTGGTGTCGCTCGGGGCCACCGCGGTTGCAAAAATTGGCAGTAAAGGCATTGGCTTTGCGTTGACGAAAAGTGTGGGCTCCCTGGCGGACGTGGTGACTGCACAGCGAGGGGGCGCGCGCGTGGCGGTGGGGCAGCGTCTATACGGTGCTGTTTCCACGGCAAATGAGGCATTGAGAAGTACAGTCAAATTGCAGAGCCGGCTCAACAACGTGTTGACGGCAAAAACGGTAACCAGTGGGGTGAGTATCGCTTCTACATCAGCATTCATGGTCGCGAATTCGCAAAAGTACGCCGCCAAAGTCGACGAATTTCTTCAAGATCACTGGCCATCACTGGCTGAGGATTTCAGTGCTCAGAAGTTTCGAAGCGATGCAGCGGACGCTCTGGAGTCATTCACCCATGAGATTGGCGAGCGGATCGCTACGTTGCGTGGCACTTGAGCAATGATGACCAGAGATTTGAATGCTTTCAAAATGGAATATCAAAGCGAATAAAAGTTATTGTCCGGGAATAAAAAATCTCGGTATTGTCCGCTTCACACCAGCGATAGCACTTCACTGGCACTCTCGTTTTCAAGCCGTCGCCACAAGCGACTGTGATTTTCGATAAGGACACTGCATGAAAAAGGTTCTGTTGTTCACCGCACTGGCGGCTGCCCTGACCGCGGGCCTGGCCCAGGCTGGCGAGAAACTGGTGGTTGCCGCGACCCCGGTCCCACACGCCGAGATTCTCGAGCTGATCAAGCCAACCCTCGCCAAAGAAGGCGTGGACCTGGAAATCAAAGTCTTCACCGACTACGTTCAGCCGAACGTGCAGGTCGACCAGAAGCGTCTGGACGCCAACTACTTCCAGACCCTGCCGTACCTGAAGAGCTTCAACGAAGGCAAAGGCACTCACCTTGAAACCGTGATTGGCGTGCACGTTGAACCTTTCGGCGGCTACTCGAAGAAAGTCAAAACCCTGGCTGAGCTCAAAGATGGCGCGACCATTGCCATCCCGAACGAAGGCAGCAACAGCGGCCGTGCCCTGATCCTGCTGCAGAAGGCTGGCCTGATCGAGTTGAAAGACCCGAAAAACGCCGTGTCGACCCCGAAAGACATCGCCAAGAACCCGCACAACTTCAAGTTCAAGGAGCTTGAGTCCGCGATGTTGCCGCGTGTGCTGGATCAGGTTGACCTGGACATGATCAACACCAACTACGCACTGGAAGCGGGTCTGAACCCGGCTAAAGACGCCCTGGTAATCGAAGGTGCCGATTCGCCTTACGTGAACTTCCTGGTGGCCCGTCCGGACAACAAGGACAGCGTTGCCATCCAGAAACTGGCCAAGGCCCTGACCAGCCCGCAAGTGAAAGCATTCATCGAGAAGAAGTACAGCGGCGCGGTACTGCCGGCGTTCTGATTCGCGAAGCAAACCCCTTTAAGGTTTCAAACGCCGACGGCTGATTTAGCGTCGGCGTTTTTTTGGGGGCGATGGATTGCTCAGACTGGCGTCCCGGCAAATCACGCGTCGTTCAATCCGGCCAATACCATGCCGGTTCATCCAGCATGCGCTGGCCGACAATTGCGGTCTGGCCAAGATCTTTCTCCAGCACGATGCAGTTGCAGTCGGGGTCTTGCTGCAATGCCGAAATCAATCGCCGGGCATGGGACACCACCCACACCTGGCACTGCCCGGAGGCGCGGATGATCAAGCGCGCCAGCGCCGGCAGCAGATCCGGATGCAGGCTGGTTTCCGGCTCGTTCAACACCATGAGTGTCGGCGGCCGTGGTGTCAGCAGTGCGGCGACCAGCAGCAAATAGCGCAACGTCCCGTCCGACAACTCCGCCGCAGACAACGGCCGCAACAACCCCTCCTGATGAAACTCGATGGCGAAGCGCCCGCCCGGCAGCGGTTCGATAGCCAGCCTGGCGCCAGGAAACGCGTCGCTGATCGCGGCTCGCAATGCCTCGGGATCGCCGATTTCGATGATCGTTTGCAAGGCCGCCGCCAGGTCGCGTCCGTCGTGGTGCAGCACCGGCGTGCGGGTGCCCAGTTGCGGCTGGCGCACCGGGGCGTCGGTGTCGCTGCGAAAGTGATCGTAAAAGCGCCAGCGGCGGATGAACTCGCGCATCTCCAGCACTTCCGGCGAACTGCGCAAGCTGCCGACCTGATCGAACAGACTGTCGAACATCGGCGTGTGCTGCGCCAGCACATCCCACTTGCGATCGGCGCGGGCGCGGATCATTGGGCCATCACGATCGACCAGCAGACTGGCCGGACGATAGAACGCTCCAGCCCAGAGGCATTCGCGCTTGATCTGCGGGTCGAGGCCGAAGCGTGACGGTATGGGCGAACTGTGCCCGGGGAGCATGAAATGGCCATTGGAATCGGGCAGGCCCAGGCTGATCGAGTAGCCAAAATCTTCCCCGGCAAACCCCAGCCGCAGGCGTTTGACGCCCTGGCGCACCGTGGCCTCGACGGGCACTTCGCTATTGCGCATACGCCGGGTGATGGTTTCCGGGCCCGCCCAGAAGGTCGAATTCAGCCCACCTTCGCGGGCCAGCGCATTGACCACGCCGCCCTGAGCGGTTTCCGCCAGCAGGCGCAGTGCACGGTAAAGGTTGGATTTACCGCTGCCATTAGGGCCGGTGATCAGATTCAGCCGGCCCAAGGGGATCACCAATTTGTTGATCGAGCGGTAATTGGCCACCGCGAGGGTCTTGAGCATATGGGTTCCTGAGGCGAGATCGAGCGGGCTCATTTTCAGGTACGTGCAGGCGTCTATGACACGTGTTTTTGGGGGAAAACGTTATGAATTGTTTCTTCATAAAGGGAGCGTGCGCCGTTGAAATCCTGTTCTAAGCTCTCTGTCGAGTTGTCCATAAAAAGGCCAAGGAGTTTGCATGGCGGTTCCCGGATTGAAAGTAGTCATGGCCTTGAGTGTCGTCACCCTGCTAACGGCTTGCGAGGAGAAAAAGCCCGTACAGGAATACCTGCCACGGGTGTTCGTGCAGGTCGTCAAGCCAGCGGATTACGCGGCCTCGGTCACCCTCACCGGTGATATCCAGGCGCGGGTACAGACGGAGCTGTCTTTCCGCGTCGGTGGCAAGATCATCCAGCGCTCGGTTGACGTCGGTGATCGTGTGACCGCCAAGCAAGTGCTCGCCCGGCTCGATCCCAAGGATCTGCAGACCAATGTCGACTCGGCCCAGGCACAAGTGGTCGCCGAACAGGCGCGGGTGAAGCAGAGCGAGCTGGCGTTCGTACGTCAGCAAAAACTCTTGCCCAAGGGCTACACCAGCCAGAGCGAATATGACTCTGCTCAGGCCGCCTTGCACAGCAGCCAGAGCGCCCTGAGCGCGGCCCAGGCGCAGTTGGCCAATGCCAGGGATCAGTTGAGCTATACGGCGCTGATTGCCGATGCGCCGGGGATCATTACCGAGCGTCAGGCGGAAGTCGGCCAGGTGGTGCAGGCGACGATGCCGATCTTCAGACTGGCCCGGGACGGCGACCGCGATGCGGTGTTCAACGTTTATGAATCGCTGCTGGCCGAGAAGCCGAAGGATCAAACCATCGTCCTGAGTCTGCTCGACAACCCGGCAATCAAAACCACTGGCACTGTACGTGAAGTCACCCCGTCGGTGTCGGCGCAATCCGGCACCGTGCAGGTCAAGGTCGGTCTCGACAGCCTGCCCGACGGCATGCAATTGGGCTCGGTGGTGAGTGCCACGGGCAAGGGGTCGGGCAAGTCGGTTATCGAGTTGCCGTGGTCGGCGCTGACCAAAAACATCAGCAATCCTGCTGTCTGGATTGTCGACGACAAGGGCAAGGCGCAATTGCATTCGGTGACGGTCAGCCGCTACCTGACGGGCAAGGTCATCATCAGTGGCGGGTTGAAGGACGGGGACAAAGTCATCATCGCGGGCGGGCAACTGTTGCACCCGGACATGGAAGTCGAGATTGCCGAAAACACTTACAAGGACCTGACGTGGGGAGCAAAGCCATGAAGCCTTTATGGGCGTTGTCCATCGGGCTGGTGCTGAGCGCCTGTTCCAAGAGCGAACCGCCGCCGGCGCCGGTACGGCCGGTGCTATCGATCAAGGTCCAGGCCTTGAGCGAAGAGGATCTGGGCCGCTTCGCCGGCAGTATCCAGGCTCGCTATGAAAGCAATACCGGGTTCCGCGTGGGCGGGCGAATCGCCAGTCGTAACGTCGATGTCGGCACCGAAGTCGAGAAGGGCACATTGCTCGCCACCCTCGATCCTTCAGATCAGCAGAACCAATTGCGCTCGGCCCAGGGCGATCTGGCGAAAATCCAGGCGCAACTGATCAACGCCAAGGCCACTGCCCAGCGTCAGCAAGCCTTGTTTGACCGCGGGGTCGGCGCGCAAGCGCAACTCGATGAGGCCAACACGGACCTGAAAACCACCCAGGCCTCCCTCGATCAGGCCCGGGCAGCCGTCAACCAGAGCAAGGACCAACTGGGCTACACCGAGTTGCGTGTCGACCATAAAGCCGTGGTCACCGCGTGGAGCGCCGAGGCCGGGCAAGTGGTGACGGCCGGTCAGCAAGTGGTGACCCTGGCGCAGCCGGACATCAAGGAAGCGGTGATCGACCTGCCCGATACCCTGGTCGATCAACTGCCCAGCGATGTGGTGTTCCTGGTCGCCGCGCAACTCGATCCGAGCATCAATACCACCGCCATCATCCGTGAAATCGAACCTCAGGCCCAAAGCGCCACACGCACCCGTCGTGCCCGCCTGACCCTGGCCGAAACGCCACAGGGCTTCCGCTTGGGTACGGCCATCAGCGTCACCCTGAGCTCGGCGATCAAGCCGCGCATCGAGTTGCCGCTCACCGCGCTGCAGGAGGTCGATGGCAAGCCACGCATCTGGGTGATCGATGCACAGAGTAAAACCGTCTCTCCCCGTGACGTCACCGTGATCAGCCGCACCGAAAGCACTGTGGTGCTGGCCGACGGCGTGAAGAACGGCGAGCGAGTGGTCAGTGCCGGTGTGAACAGCCTCAAACCGGGGCAACAAGTGAAAATCGACGAGGACAGTCAATGAAAGGGCCTTTCAACCTCTCGGAATGGGCCCTCAAGCATCAGTCGTTCATCTGGTATCTGATGTTCGTTGCGTTGCTGATGGGTGTGTTCTCGTACTTCAACCTGGGGCGCGAAGAAGACCCTTCGTTCACCATCAAAACCATGGTGATCCAGAGCAAATGGCCGGGGGCGACCCAGGAGGAAACCCTCAAACAGATCACTGACCGGATCGAGAAAAAGCTCGAAGAGCTCGACTCCCTCGACTACGTGAAAAGCTACACGCGCCCCGGCGAATCGACGGTGTACGTGTACCTGCGCGACACCACCAGTGCCAAGGACATCCCGGAGATCTGGTACCAGGTGCGCAAGAAGATCAACGACATCAAATACCAGTTCCCGCAAGGCATACAGGGGCCGTCATTCAACGATGAGTTCGGTGACGTCTTCGGCTCGATCTACGCCTTCACCGCCGACGGCCTGACGCTGCGTCAGTTGCGCGACTACGTGGAACAGGCGCGCATGGAAATTCGCGGTGTGCCGGGGTTGGGCAAGATCGAAATGGTCGGCCAGCAGGACGAAGTGCTGTACCTGAACTTCTCCACGCGCAAACTCGCAGCGCTGGGCATCGATGAGCGTCAGGTGGTGCAGAGCCTGCAAACCCAGAACGCCGTGACCCCGGCGGGTGTCATCGAGGCCGGGCCGGAGCGGATATCGGTGCGCACTTCAGGGAAGTTCGCTTCGGAGAAAGACCTGGCCGAGGTCAACCTCAAGCTCAACGACCGTTACTATCGTCTGGCCGACATTGCCGAAATCAGCCGTGGCTACGTCGATCCGGCCTCGCCGGAATTCCGCTACAACGGCAAACAGGCCATTGGCCTGGCGATCGCCATGCAGAAGGGTGGCAACGTCCAGGCATTCGGCAAGGCTTTGCACACCCGTATCGACGAGTTGACCGCCGACCTGCCGGTCGGTGTCGGCATTTACAACGTCTCCGACCAGGCCGTGGTGGTGGAGGAAGCCGTCGGCGGCTTTACCAGCGCGTTGTTTGAAGCAGTGGTGATCGTGCTGCTGGTCAGCTTCGTCAGCCTCGGTGTGCGCGCCGGGCTGGTGGTGGCGTGCTCGATCCCGTTGGTGCTGGCGATGGTGTTCGTGTTCATGGAATACAGCGGCATCACCATGCAGCGGATTTCCCTTGGTGCACTGATCATCGCCCTCGGCCTGCTGGTGGACGATGCGATGATCACCGTGGAAATGATGGTTACCCGTCTGGAGTTGGGCGAGACCAAGGAGCAGGCGGCGACCTTCGCCTACACCTCCACGGCGTTCCCGATGCTTACCGGTACGCTGGTGACGGTGGCGGGCTTCGTGCCGATCGGCTTGAACGCCAGCTCCGCCGGTGAATACACCTACACCCTGTTTGCGGTGATTGCCTGTGCGATGCTGGTGTCGTGGGTGGTGGCGGTGCTGTTTGCGCCGGTGATCGGCGTGCACATCCTCAGCACCAACGTGAAGCCCCACGAAGGCGAACCCGGGCGCATCGGCAAGGCGTTCAACGGCGGGCTGCTGTGGTGCATGCGCAATCGCTGGTGGGCCATTGGCATTACGGTGCTGTGTTTTGTGCTGGCGCTGTTCAGCATGCGCTACGTGCAGAACCAGTTCTTCCCGTCTTCGGATCGTCCTGAAATCCTGGTGGACCTGAACCTGCCGCAAAACGCCTCGCTCGACGAAACCCGCCGGGCCGTCGATCGACTCGAGGCCACGCTCAAGGACGATCCGGACATCGTGCGCTGGAGCACCTATGTCGGTCAGGGCGCGATCCGTTTCTATCTGCCACTGGACCAACAACTGCAAAACCCGTTCTACGCGCAGTTGGTGATCGTCAGCAAAGGCCATACCCGTGAGGCCATGATGCAGAAGCTTCGCGAGCGCTTGCGCAACGACTTCGTCGGCATCGGCAGTTATGTCCAGGCACTGGAAATGGGCCCGCCGGTAGGGCGTCCGATCCAGTACCGGGTCAGCGGCAAAGACGTCGATCAGGTGCGCCGCCATGCCATCGATCTGGCCACCGAGCTGGACAAGAACCCGCACGTTGGCGAGATCATCTACGACTGGAACGAACCGGGCAAAGTCCTGCGCATCGACATCGCCCAGGACAAGGCGCGGCAGTTGGGGTTGTCTTCCGAGGATGTGGCCAACCTGATGAACGGCATCGTCAGTGGCCAGGCGGTGACCCAGGTCGACGACGACATCTACCTGATCAACGTGGTCGGTCGCGCGGTAGATTCCGAACGCGGTACGCCGGAAACCCTGCAGAACCTGCAAATCGTCACGCCTAGCGGCACGTCGATTCCGTTGCTGGCGTTCGCCACGGTGCGCTACGAACTGGAGCAGCCGTTGGTATGGCGTAGGGATCGCCTGCCGACCATCACCATCAAGGCGGCGATACGCGACGAGATCCAGCCGACGGACCTGGTGAAAATCCTCAAGCCGTCCATCGACGCTTTCGCTGCCAAACTGCCGGCGGGTTACAAGGTCGCCACCGGTGGTACGGTGGAGGAAAGCGGCAAGGCCCAGGGGCCGATTGCCAAGGTTGTGCCGCTGATGCTGTTCTTGATGGCGACCTTCCTGATGATCCAGTTGCACAGCGTGCAGAAGCTGTTCCTGGTGGCCAGCGTCGCGCCGCTGGGGCTGATCGGCGTGGTGATCGCGCTGGTGCCTACCGGTACGCCAATGGGCTTCGTGGCGATCCTCGGGATTCTGGCGTTGATCGGTATCATCATCCGTAACTCGGTGATCCTGGTGACCCAGATCGAAGAGTACGAGCAGAAGGGCTACGCGCCGTGGGATGCGGTGGTGCAGGCCACCGAGCATCGACGTCGGCCGATCCTGCTGACCGCGGCGGCGGCGAGCATGGGGATGATCCCGATTGCCCGGGAAGTGTTCTGGGGGCCGATGGCCTACGCAATGATCGGCGGGATCGTCATCGCCACCTTGTTGACGCTGCTGTTTTTGCCGGCGCTGTATGTGGCCTGGTACAAGATTCGCGAGCCGAAGAAAGAGGCGCAGTAAGGGCGAGCGCTTCGCGCTCTATTCGCGGGCAAGCCCGCTCCCACAGGGATTGCGCTGAACCCTGTGGGAGCGGCGGTGCGGCGATCCGACTTGCTCGCGAAGACATCTGCTCTGGCAACAAAAGCAAAAGATCGCAGCCTTCGGCAGCTCCTACATCCCACCTACTGTAGGAGCTGCCGAAGGCTGCGATCTTTTGATCTGCGCTTTAGTCAGCGCGCCGCCAGACACTCGCCAACCAAGGCTGCTGCTCCCGCGGCAGCCCTGCCGGCCGGTAGTAATGCTCCAGCTCCACAAACCCCGCCTCGATCAACAATTGCTGCCAGGCCGCCAGGTCGTGGTACGACCCATAACGCGGTCCGTTCCAGCCTTCCTGATTCTCGCCACGTGGATTGGAACTGAACAACACCCCACCCGGTTTCAGCGCTCCCCACAACTGTTTCAACACCCGCGGTAATTCCTGACGCGGAACATGAAACAGCACCGCGTTGGCAAAAATCCCGTCGAAACGCTCGGCCGGCAGATCAAGCTTCAGGAAGTCCTGCTGCCACACCTCGCAACCGCTGTCCTCACGGGCCATCTGCGCGAATTTTTCCGAACCGTCGAGGCCGACCGCCTTGTGGCCCATACGGGTGAAGGTCTGCAAATCGCGACCCGGCCCGCAGCCAAAATCGAGAATGTCGAAAGGCGCCTCACCCTGAATATGCCGCAACAGGGCATCGATGTTCTGGCTGACATCGTGATCGCGCGTGCCTTCTCGGAAACTTTCCGCCGTCGAGTTGTAGTGGCCCAGGGTCGTGGCGGTGATCTGTTCGAGGTCGTCGGGTGTTTGCTTCATGGTCGGCTGCGCAGGTCATTGGGATCTGCCGAATATACGCCATCAGATCTGGGGCTGCTTTGCAGCCCATCGCGGGCAAGCCCGCTCCCACAGGATTGCGCGGTGGTTCAAACGCCACGATACCTGTGGGAGCGGGCTTGCCCGCGATGGCTATCTAAAAGACAAAGAGAGTGTCAGCCCTTTTTCATCCCCAAACACTCAATGGAGTGATCCACCATCGCCTTGGCAATCTCCAGCAAATGCCAGATCGAGTACACCATCGCCCGGTCGGCGCCCTTGAGTTGATCGCCACACTGATACGCCGTGACTGACGCGCATCGCAGCAGGTCGGCGACATAGAGTTGGGTGTCTTCAAAACTCACGTCTTTGCTGACGTTGTAGAAACGCATTTCATCGGTTGGTGCGGGTTGTTTACCGGTGAGGTAGAAATCGATGGCGCGATAGAGCGCTGATCGATCCCTGAGCGGGTCTTCAGTGCTGGTTTCGTTGTCGGGATTTTCGGGAGGCGGATCGGGAACGGATTTCTTCATTGGTAAAACTCCTGGAATTAATTGGAGCCAACCGATATCGCGACTAAACGAACAGGGGTGGCGGCTGCACGCAGGTTAGTCGACCGGTCACCAGGAAACCCGGCGCACCCAAGGGTGCCCTGCGCACAGCCACCATAACTTTCAGGTAATAAAAAACACCTGACATGAGGTGGCGCTGTACGCCTGGTAAGATCCGGGCGACTAAACCCGATCACTGATGAGCAGTGACGGACCGAGACTAGCCACGGAATTCGGCAGGCGCAAGCGAGCGAAATGATCTAGGAAATGTCCTGCAAAAGAAAGGGAACAGACCTGCAAAACCGCTGATTTTCCTGTACGAAAACTTCCCTCTGGAAGTCTGTGATCACCTGTGGCGAGCGAGCCTGCTCCGGGCGGCGTTCCGACGATGGCCATTTCACGGACATCGACCTGTTACTTCTTACAGTTTCGGTCCGGCCAAAAAAAGCCCAGTCTTTCCTCAGTCAAAGCGAAGGACCGTCAATGCCGTGAACGCTCATCACCACACCGCGACACCGACGCTGTCGGTCATCGATCCACGCGCCCTGACGGTTCGCAGCGTCGGCTATTGCCGCCATCCCGACAGCCCGGTGATTGATCCACGCATCACCCGGCAACGCTTCGACGCGGCGGGGCGGTTGTTCGAGTCGTGGGACCCACGTTTGTGGGGCACGGCGCCGATGCCGAACCTGACCACGCTCTACGGCTTGAACGGGCAACCGTTGTTGACGGACAGCGTCGATGCCGGGTGGCAGTTGAGTGTGCTGGATCAGGCGGGTTCGCCCTGTTCATTCTGGGATGCACGAGGCAGTCAGCGTCACACCGAGTTCGACGAACAACAGCGGCCCGTCACCGTCACGGAACAGGCCGTGGGGGAACGACCTCGCGTGGTGGAGCGCTTGACCTATGGCGGTTCCGAACCCGCGTACGCAGCGCACAACCAGTGCGGACAGATGATCCGCCATGACCACCCGGCAGGCACTCAATGGGCTGCCGACTACGGGCTCGTCAGTTCAACACTGGTTGAAGAGCAACGCTTTCTCGCTGACCTCGAAACCCCTGATTGGCCCTTGGATATCAATGACCGAGAGGCGTGGCTGGAAGATCAATCGTTCATCACCCGCCACACCTTCAACCCCGGCGGCGAGCTTCAGCGGCAAACCGATGCCATGAGCAACGTTAGAACCTTTGGCTACGACGTGGCCGGTAAGTTGAGTGAGGCCTGGCTGCACATGGCCGGCGAGGGCAGGCGAGCGCAACGGCTGGTCAGCGACATTCATTACAACGCGCTGGATCAGGTCGAACGTGAAACTACCGGCAATGGCGTGCTGACCCGCGCCGAGTACGCCGCCGATGACGGACGGCTGATTCGGCTGACGGTGGCGGTCGGTAACCAGAACCCCTTGCAGGATCTGCACTACGTCTACGACCCGGTGGGCAACATCGTCGAACTGCACGACCTGTCCCAGCCCGTCAGCCATTTCAACAACCAGCGCATTGAGCCGATCAACCGCTACCGCTACGACAGCCTCTATCAATTGGTCGAAGCCCAAGGCTGGGAGGTCAGCCAGCCGAGCCATGGTCCAGCTCTGCCGACACTGCTGCCCACGCCGCTGGACCCCAACCAACGGCGCAATTACGCCCAGTGCTTCGAGTACGACCGGGCCGGGAACTTGATCACCCGCCACCACAGCGGCGCGCCCGGGTTTTCGATGTTTACCTCGGAACGAAGCAACCGCAGCCTCGGGCAACGGGGCGACGGTTCGCTGCCAGGCGAGTCTGAAGTCGCCTCGGGTTTCGATGCCTGCGGCAACCAGTTGGAACTGCAACGCGGGCAAGCCATGGTCTGGGACATCCGCAATCAATTGCATCAGGTCACCTTGGTCAAACGCGAAACCGAGCCCGACGACTACGAATGCTACCGCTACGACCACCCCGGCCGCCGCTTGCGCAAAATGGGATTCGCCCAAAGCAGCGGCCGCACCCTGCGCACCGAAGTCCGTTACCTCCCCGGTCTGGAAATCCACCGCCAGGCCGATGGCGAAGAACACCACGTCATCAGCGTCGAAGCCGGACGCAGCAACGTGCGGGCGCTGCACTGGCCCCAAGGTGCTCATGACGATCACTTGCACTACAGCCTTAGCGATCACCTCGGCTCCAGCACCCTGGAACTGGATGACGAGGCGGGCGTACTGACCCAGGAACACTATTACCCCTTTGGCGGCACGGCGTGCTGGGCGGGGAAAAGTACGCTGGTGGCGCAGTACAAGACTATTCGCTATTCGGGTAAAGAGCGGGATGCGACCGGGCTTTATTACTATGGCTACCGGTATTACGCGCCGTGGTTGCAACGCTGGATAAGCCCGGATCCGCTTGCTGCAATCGACGGTTTGAATTTCTATCGAGCACTTAGGAACTCGCCAATCACCCTGCGAGAAAAGTTTGGACTCGTCCCCGTACATCCTGACGATGTACATCAAAATGAACGAATAGCAGTCAACTCCGAAGAAGAACAAATTTCAAATGAGTTTTCAGTTGGCGAGTTAGCTGTTGCAAATGCGCTGCCCGTGGCGGAATCCTTGTCGGATCGAATTGCCACTTATTTTGAGTTGAATTCTGCTCGTATAGAGAAAATGAATAAAATGTTCAGACATCAACCATTGAGCGATACGAAGATTCAGTCCGGCAGAATGGTAATTCCAGACGAAGGCGGAACGGCTTTGGTGGATGAATTTATCAACGAATATCTTCCATCCGGCACCTGGATTTTTCGGACTAACTACAAACGTACAAATACCAAAGATTTTTTTGCGAGCGATGTTCAGCTTGTTCAGGTGGCTTTACTAGGTATTTCTGATTATCCCAATATCATTGTCCGGAATGAGGTTAAAAATGAACAGACACTTGAGCTGACCAGTAAGTTTGAAAGTGGCACGGAAGAGCTAAAAAATGCTTTTTTTATGACTCCGAATGGGAAAAATACAGCACAGATACTAAAAGCTTTGGCCTTAGACGCAATCAGTGTGACGAGATCTACTAATAAAGGGGCAGATTTCCCCAGTTTTTACGTCAAGGTACGTCCGCAGTTAGCTTATAAAAAAAGAGGATCCTCCGCCCAAGCAGCCGAACGAACGAATCTGCCTTCTTAACGCTTGTTCAACCCCCGCGCCAACCGATCCCCACCGAGTTGAATCACCGCCACCAACGCCACCAGCAGCACAATCACCGTCAGCATGATCTGGCTATCAAACCGCTGATACCCATACCGGTAGGCAATGTCCCCCAACCCGCCTGCACCAATCGCCCCGGCCATGGCCGATGAGTTGATCATGGTCACCAGCGTAATCGTGAACCCGCCGACAATCCCCGGCAGCGCTTCCGGCAACAACACGTGCCAGACGATGTGCCAGCGCCGGCAACCCATGGCTTGCGCCGCTTCGATCAGTCCATGGTCGACCTCGCGCAAGCTGACTTCGGCAATGCGCGCAAAGAACGGTGTAGCCGCGATGGTCAGCGGCACCACGGCCGCCCATACGCCATAGGTGGTACCGACGATCAATCGGGTGAACGGAATCAGCGCCACCATCAGAATCAAAAACGGGACTGAGCGGAATAAATTCACGAATGCGCCCAAAGCACGGTTCAACGCTGGCGCTTCGTAGATGCCGCCTCTGGAGCTGGTGACGAGAATGACCGCCAGCGGAATGCCCGCCAACAGCGCGATCAACGACGAGACGCCGACCATCAGGAACGTGTCGATGAAACCCTGCAGCAAGCGATCAAACCACATAGCCCAATACCTCCACCTGTTGCGCCCAATGGGAGGCGCGTTGACGCAACTCTTCGGCACCGAGAGTCGAGCCTGTCACCGCCAGCAGCAGTTGCCCAAGCGCATGACCCTGAATCCGTTCCACGCCACCCTGCAACAGCCGCACGCGGCCACCGAGGGCGCTGAACAGCGCGGCCAGGTCCGGTTCGTCACGTTGACTGCCGGTAAACTGCAAACGCAGGACCACAGCGGCATCGTGGGACTTCGCTTGCGCCAACAGACGGTTTTGCAGCTCTTTCGGCAATGCGTGTTGCAACGGCGCCAGCAATGTCTTGCTGACCTCGTGCTGCGGATTGCCGAACACTTCCCACACCGGCCCTTGCTCGACGATGCGCCCGTGTTCCAGGACAACCACGCGATCACAGATCTCACGGATCACTGCCATCTCGTGGGTGATCAGCACAATGGTCAGGCCCAGGCGCTGATTTATCTCGCGCAACAGGCCGAGGATCGACTGCGTGGTCTCCGGGTCGAGCGCCGAGGTGGCCTCATCACACAGCAGAATCTCCGGGTCATGCACCAGCGCCCGGGCAATGCCCACGCGCTGTTTCTGCCCGCCCGACAACTGCGCCGGGTAAGCCTTGTGTTTGGCCTGCAAACCCACCAGTTCCAGAAGTTCACGGACTTTCTGCTCGCGTTGTTCCTTGGGCACGCCAGCGACTTTCAACGGCAGTTCGACGTTCTGCCAAACGGTCTTGGCCGACATCAAATTGAAGTGCTGGAAGATCATGCCGATGCGCCGACGCAGCGCCACCAGGCGGTCTTCCTCGAACTCGCCGATGTCGACCTGATCGATCAGCACCCGACCGCTGCTCGGTTGTTCCAGGCGGTTGATGGTGCGGATCAGCGACGACTTGCCGGCGCCGCTGCGGCCGATGATGCCGAACACTTCGCCGCGCTGGATCGCCAGGTCGATACCGTGCAGGGCGGCCACCGGCCCTTGCTGGCCGTTGTAGGTTTTGCCCAGGCCGATGAAGCGGACGTGGGCACGATTGAGCTCGGGATGCAGCTCGGTTTGTTCAGCACGTTGAGGCTCTGGAATCTCCAGTCGCCGTTGGAAGGCGGCGGTCATGCTCAGCTTTCCCAGCCGGCTTGATAGAGCTTGCCGTGGGCTTTATCCAACGCGGCGCGCACAGCGGGTGAGTGCTGGTAGATGTCGACGAACTTGATCAGGCGCGGGTCGGTTTTGCTCTTGGGCTGGATCACGAACTGAATCACGTACTCCTTGTGATCGAGGCCGTCGAACAGCAGCGCGGAGCCCGCATCGAAGGTTTTCGACAAGCGAATGTAGGCCGGGTAGCCCTGCACCAGATCGGCATCGTCATAGGCACGTACCAGTTGCACGGCTTCGACCTGGAGGATCTTGATGTGCTTCGGGTTGGCGATGATGTCTTCTTCGGTGGCCTTGTAGCCGACGCCGGGCTTGAGGGTGATCAGGCCAGCCTTGGCCAGCAGCTGCAAGCCGCGCCCACTGTTGATCGGATCGTTGGCGATGGCCACGCTGGCGCCTTGCGGCAGTTCGTCGAAGCTTTTGTATTTCTTCGAGTAGAGGCCGACGTTGTTGATGATCCCCGGCGCGAATGGCACCAGGTCGAACCCTGACGCAGCCTTGGCGTTTTCCAGGAACGGGATGTGCTGGAAGTAGTTCACGTCGATGTCGCCAGCGGCGAGGCTGACGTTCGGCGCGATCCAGTCGGTGAACTCCACCAGTTCGACTTTCAGTCCTTGTTTGGAGGCCTCTTCGACAGCTGCTTCAAGGGGAATGGCGAAAGCGGCGGTGGTGCCAATTTTCAGGGGGGCGTCGGCGGCGAAGGTCACCGAGCTGAACAGACCGAAGGCCAGGGCCAGTGCTTTGACTGGGTGGGAGAGGTAGTGCTTTTTCATGATGAGTAATCCAGTCAGTGCATAGAATTTGTGGTGTTTGGTCGGGCCTCTTCGCTGGCAAGCCTGCTCCTACAAGGGCCTGCGATCCCCTGTAGGAGCAGGCTTGCCAGCGAAGCTTTTTAGCGGCGATAGGTCGAGCCGGTATGTTGCTCAGGCAAATGCGCCTCCCGCTGAAACAGCTTTTCGCGCAAGGTGCCGCTGTCGTACGCGGTCTTGTACGAGCCCCGCCGTTGCAACTCGGGAATCACCAAATCAATGAAATCCACATAGCTTTCCGGCGTAACAATGCGGGTCAGGTTGAAGCCATCCAGACCCGTCTCGGCGATCCACGATTCCAGTTCATCGGCTACCTGCTCAGGCGAGCCAACCACCGTGATGTAACGACCGCCGAGAGCGTGCTGCTCCAGCAATTTGCGCCGGGTCCAGTCGTTGTTTTGCAGGTGTTTGGTGGCGGACTGGATGGCGTTGCTCTTCACGTACTGGATCGGCTCGTCGATTTCATATTGAGAAAAATCGATCCCGGTGGACGCCGAAAAGTGCGCCACGCCGGCCTCTGCACTGGCGTAGCTCAGGTATTCGGCGTGCTTGGCCCAGGCCAGCTCTTCGGTGGCGCCAACGATCACGTTCAGGCCCATGAACACCTTGATGTCCTCGGGATTGCGCCCGGCTTCGACGGCACTGGCGCGCACCTTGTCCACTTGGGCCTTGGTCGATGCCTTGGTCTGACCACTGATGAACACGCACTCGGCATGTCGCCCGGCGAACAGCAAACCGCGATCCGAGCTGCCGGCCTGGAACAGTACCGGCGTGCGCTGCGGCGAAGGCTCACAGAGGTGATAACCCTCGACCTGATAGAACTCGCCCTTGTGCTCGACCTTGTGCACTTTGTCCGGCTGCGCGTAGATCCGTTGCTGCGGATCGTTGAGTACCGCGCCGTTTTCCCAACTGCCTTCCAGGAGTTTGTAGAGCACCTCCAGGTACTCGTCGGCCTGGTCGTAGCGGCGGTCATGCTCGACCTGTTCGCTCAGGCCCATGGCCTTGGCGGCGCTGTCGAGGTAGCCGGTGACGATGTTCCAGCCGACCCGCCCACGGCTCAGGTGATCCAGGGTCGACAGGCGGCGGGCGAACAGGTACGGCGCTTCGTAGGTGAGGTTGGCGGTCAGGCCGAAGCCGAGGTTTTTCGTCACTGCCGCCATCGCTGAAACCAGCAGCAGCGGATCGTTGACCGGCAACTGGATCGACTCTTTCAACGGCACGTCCACCGAGTTCTGGTAGACGTCGTAGACCCCGACGATGTCGGCGATGAACAGGCCGTCGAACAACCCGCGCTCCAGCAACTGCGCCAGTTCGGTCCAGTATTCGATCGTGTTGTAGCGGGTGGATGTGTCGCGCGGGTGC
This sequence comes from Pseudomonas sp. P1_C12, assembly GCF_056406435.1. NCBI lineage: Bacteria > Pseudomonadati > Pseudomonadota > Gammaproteobacteria > Pseudomonadales > Pseudomonadaceae > Pseudomonas > Pseudomonas sp. P1_C12. The sequence continues at coordinate 90,899 of NZ_JBFUAE010000008.1, forward strand.
GCCCACAAACCGTGGTTGATGTGCCCGATGCAATTCATGTTGAAGGCATTCAGCAGAATTTTCTTCTTGGCCATCAGATGGTCCCCCGCAGTGGCGGGTTTTCATCGTTGAGGTAGTAATTGCCGACGGCGTGATATTTCCAGCGTACCGGGTCGTGCAGGGTATGCACCCGGGCGTTGCGCCAGTGGCGGTCGAGGCCGTGTTCAATCAGGGTCGCCTGGCTGCCGGCCAGTTCGAACAGCGTGCTGCCGGCGGCCAGGGAGATTTCTGTGCTGAGGGCGCGGGCTTCGGCAACGGCAATCGACGCGGCCGCGACGGTCTCGGCATGGGTGTCGGCCTGGGCCTTGTCGAGGTATTCACCGGCACGTTCCAGCAGTGCCTCGGCAGCGTGCAGGCGAATGCTCAGGTGGCCGAAGCTCTTGAGGGTCAGTGGATCGTCCGTGGCTTTTTCGTGGGTGGCGTCGATCCACGGCCGGGTTTTGGTGCGCACGAAGTGCAGCGCATCTTCATACGCGGCGCGGGCGATGCCGGTGTCGATGGCGGCATGAAGTATCTGCGCCAGCGGACCGACCGGAGTCGGGCGCTCGAAAGCGCTTTGAAAGGGGATCACATCTTCGGCGGCAACAAAGACATCTTCGAACACCACCGAACCGCTGCCGGTGGTGCGCTGGCCGAAGCCGCTCCAGTCGTCGATCACCGTCAGGCCCTTGCTGTTGCGCGGGACGAACGCCAGTTGCTGCACGCCGTTTTCATCCACCACCGAGGTGGGAATGCGCTGGGCGTAAATCGCACCCGTGGCGTAGAACTTGCGACCATTGATGCGATAGCCGCTGCCGTCGCGAGTCAGGCTGGTGACGCGATCGTGTGCGGTTTTGGTGCCGAGTTCGGCCAACGCATTGCCGAAGCGCTGGCCGGCCAAGACTTCGGCGTACAGGCGTTGCTTCTGCTCGTGGCTGCCGTTCACCCGCAGTACTTCGAGTGCATAGAAATGGTTCTGCGGGATCTGCCCCAGGGAGCCATCGGCCCGGGCAATCAGAGCGATGACTTTCGCCAGGGTCACGTTGGATACACCGGCGCCGCCGTATTCCTTTGGCACGCTGATGCCCCAAAGACCCGAGCGGGAAAAAACCTCCAGTTCCGGATGTGGCAAACGGCGCTCGCGGTCGCGTGTGGCGCTGTCGCGTTTGAAATCTTCGGCCAGGTCGCTGGCGACTATCAGGGCTTGTTCATCGCTGGTAATGACCGCGACGTGCTGAGAACTTGTCATGTGTTTCTCCAGATGTCTGGTCGTCAGATCCAGGAATGGCGATTAGGCAGCGTGCTATTGAGGCGATAGGCGCCAACCGCGTGATACTTCCAGCGCACCGGGTCGTGCAGGGTGTGCACCCGGGCGTTGCGCCAGTGGCGGTCGAGGTTGAATTCGGCGAGGGTCGCGCGGCTGCCGGCCAGTTCGAGCAGCTTTTCGCTGGCCAGCAACGAGATCTCGGTGGTCAGCACTTTGGCTTCGGCCACGACAATCGAGGCGCGGGCGGCAGACTCGGCGGTGAATGGTGCGGCGCTGACGTCATCGAGTACTTGCCCTGCTTTGCGCAGCAGCGCTTCGGCAGCGTGCAGTTCGATTTTCAACTTGCCGATATCGGCGATCACGTACAGGTCATCGCTGGCTCGCTCGACCTTGGCGTCGATCCACGGCCGGGCGCGGGTTTTCACGAAGTCGATGGCGTCGTCGATGGCGCCTCGGGCGATACCGGCGTCGATGGCTGCTTGAATCAGTTGCGAGACGGCACCCTGAATGTTCGGCGTGTCGTTGATCCGCCAGTTATCCACCACCAGTTCGGGATCGACCTGCACGTTGTTAAGCAAAATCGTGCCGCTGGCGGTGGTGCGCTGACCAAAACCGGACCAGTCATCGACGATGCGCAAGCCCGGTGTGCCGCGACGGATGAATGCCAGCACTTGTTTGCCATCGTCGTTCAACGCTTTGACCGCGACCCAATGGGCGAACAGTGCTCCCGTGGAATAGAACTTCTGGCCATTGAGGACGCCGTCAGCGGTGATGCGCGCCTTCAGCTCCAGGGTATTTTTGCTGCCGCGTTCCGGCCCGGCATTGCCGATGCGCCAGCCATCGAGGACGCTTTTGAACAGTTGCCTTTTCTGCGCTTCGGTGGCGCTGCCGAGCACCAGGTTGAGAATGCCGAACTGGTTTTGCGGGATCTGCCCAAGCGCCGGGTCTGCCGCGGAAATGATCGCGAAGACCTCGGCCAGGGTGACGAACGAAACCTGCGGGCCTCCGTACTCGCGGGGGATGGAAATGCTGCCCAGGCCGCTGCGGGTGAACTGTTCGATTTCAGACCACGGGAGCTTGCGCTGCCGGTCACGTTTGGCCGCTTGCAGACGGGCGACTTGCGCCAGTTCGTGGGCCGCCTTGATGGCTTGAGCATCGTTGCTCAAGACTTGTGCGGGCAACAACGGGGGGGCGATGTCCAGGTCACTCTGGACGATTGCATCTGCCAGACTGGACATCAGTGCCGCTCCTTGGCTGCACGCAATGCCCTGGCGATCTGCACTGGGGTGATTGTGTTCCGGACCATACCTACCTCACATCTTATGGAAGCGCTGCTTGTGGCGGCGCATGAAAACAAGGATGTCCGGTGGTCCGGTGTATATACCCTAAACGCGTATAAATATTTTATGAACTAACTTTTAGGAATATGCATAGAAGGTCAAAAGATCGCAGCCTGCGGCAGCTCCTACAGGGTTGACGACGATGCGCGTAGGAGCTGCCGCAGGCTGCGATCCTTTGATTTCAAGCCAGGACTCATTGCTTGCGGGATTCGGCAGCCTTGAGCACTTTTTTCGGGAGGACTTTCAGATAAGAATTGGCACAACCGATCTTCAGCGTGCGAGCCGGCGCCCAGCGGGAGTTATTACCCACCCTGTCGAGAATGCAGTACGTCACTTCCAGCCGCAGGTCTTCGCCGGCTTCGAGGATGATGGCCGGCGGTATCCAGACCTGGATCGGCTGGCCCACATCGGCGGACTTGAGCCGTGGCAGATCCATGCGCACATCGCCCCAGCGCAGGGTGATTTCGTCGTCGACGGCCATGTTCAGGTACGGCTCGATGGTCAAGGGAACACCGCGTTTGACCTGGCTCGGATTGACCCCCTGACGACGAATCGCCTCGGGAATGCCCACCGGTGCCAGGCACTGGTTTTCATCGCCGCACAGCGCGGAGGGTTGGCCGCCTGGACAGTCGAGTTTGATCTGCACGTTTCGGCTGGCCGATATCGTCGGGCCCCGGCCAACCTGCATGACCCGGTAGTGAATGCGCGAAGTACCGTTGGCGACAAAACTTTCAGGCACCCGCAGTTGCACCGGTTGGCCGACATTGCAGGTCGTCAGCACGCGGGAGGCCACGTAGCAGTTGTCCCAGAACAGTTCGATCAGGTCGCCTTCGTCCATGGCGGGGTAGGGCGCGACCTCGATCAGCAGGTGCGCCGCGCAAGTGACGTTGATGCCGGTCTTGTTGGATTGCGCCAGGGTCGGGGCCACAAGCCCGGATTTGTTCGAGGTGCTGTTCATGAAGTCTCCTTGAAGTCTTGCAACGAAGTCCGTTTCTGGAATATCAAAAACTAATAATCTCGCAAAAAAACGATTAATTACTTTGGGCTTAAATAATGATTAAAGCGTGATGTGTGTCGCTGGCTGGAGACTAGATAAGAGTCAGGAAGATCAGGTGTCAATAAGATTTGTTAGTGATGAGTGATGAGTGATGTGTGCGGTTATTCAGAAAACTCCTACGATCCCAAGTAAGTAAACCATGTCTTTGCGTCGAATTTGTCTGCTGAAAGAGGAGGAGTATGGGTGAATTGGTGCAAATCATCGGCTCGGTCTTGCGATAGAGGATCTGATCGAATTGGCACTGTTTAATTGTTGTGATGATTGTATTTGTAGCGTGCGCGCGTACAGGATTTGCATGTTAAATAGATGAGTTTAGTTTGGTATTAATGAGGCGTATTTCGAGGAGGGGTCACTTCCATCCATGGAAGTTTACCGTTGTTGCGCAGGGTTGTTAGTTGTGGGCGTTATTCAGGAACTTACTCAGGAATTGCTTGGTTCGTTCTTCTTTCGGGTTGGCAAACAACGCCTTCGCTTCGCCTTGCTCGACGATCACGCCCTTGTCGAAAAACACCACACGGTTGGCCACGTCCCGGGCAAAGCCCATTTCGTGGGTGACGATCACCATGGTGCGCTTCTCTTCGGCCAGGCCGCGGATGGTCGCCAATACCTCACCCACCAGCTCCGGGTCGAGGGCCGAGGTCGGTTCATCGAACAGGATCACTTCCGGTTCCATCGCCAGCGCCCGGGCAATCGCCACGCGCTGTTGCTGGCCACCGGAGAGGCGACGCGGGTAAGCGTCTTCCTTGCCCGCCAGGCCAACCTTGGCCAACAGCTTTTTACCCAGGGCAACGGCATCGGCGTGCGGGATCTTCTTGACGATGATCGGGCCTTCGATAACGTTTTCCAGAGCGGTGCGATGGGGGAACAGGTTGAAGTTCTGGAAAACGAAGCCCACATGCTGGCGCAAACGCCGCACCAGGCTCTGCTGCTGGTTCAGGGGACGGCTGGTATCGACCTCGATATCGCCGACCTTGATCCGGCCGCTGGTGGGTTCTTCCAGAAAGTTCAGGCAGCGCAGGAAGGTGGTCTTGCCCGAACCGCTAGGGCCGATGATCGCGACCACCTCGCCTTCCTTGACCTCAAGATCGATGCCGTTGAGCACGACTTGACCCTTGAACTGCTTTGTCAGTTTTTCCACGACAATCATTGGGTCAGGACTCCTGGTCGTGCCGATTGACCCGCGCTTCCAACTGGTTCTGCAGGTGCGAAAGCACCGTGGCCAGGACCCAGTAGATCAGTGCCGCGGCAAGATACATGGTGAAGATTTCGAAGGTGCGGGCGGTGATCAGCTGTGCCTGGCGGAACAGTTCCGGCACCTGGATGGTGGCGGCCAGCGCGGTGTCCTTGACCAGCGAAATGAAGCTGTTGCCCAGCGGCGGCAATGCGGTGCGCATCGCCTGCGGCAGGATGGCCCGGCGCAGGGTCTGCGCGCGGGTCATGCCGATACTGGCAGCCGCTTCCCACTGGCCACGCTCGATGGAACTGATCGCGGCACGCAGGATTTCACAGGCGTAGGCGGCCATGTTCAGCGAGAAGCCGATCAGGGCCGCCGGCAGCGGATCCAGTTCCAGACCCAATTGCGGCAAGCCGTAATAGATCACGAACAGTTGCACCAGCAACGGCGTGCCGCGAAAGAACGACACGTAGATGCGGGCGATCCAGCTCACCAGCTTGAAGCGCGACAGGCGCATCAGCGCCAGGCCGAAGCCCATCACCAGGCCGAAGAACATCCCGCCGAGGCTGAGGATCACCGTGTAGTACGCGCCCTTGAGCAGAAAGGGCGCGGAGTCCAGTGCGAGTTGGAAAGCTTCTCCCATTATTGAGTGACGTCTGCGTTGAAGTATTTTTCCGAGAGCTTTTTCAGGGTGCCATCGGCGCGCAGCTTATCGATGGCCTTGTTCACCGCGGCCAGCAGTTCAGGCTCGCCTTTGCGCAGGGCAATGCCGGCTTCCTGACGGGAGAACGCATCACCGGCGGCGGTGGTGTCCTTGGCCTTTTTGGCGTATTCCAGCGCGGCGAGGCGGTCGATCAGAATGGCGTCGATACGGCCGACACGCAGGTCCTGGAACTTGGTCGGATCATCTTCGTAGGTGCGGATGTCAGCGGTCGGCACATTGGCTTTCACCCACTCTTCGTAGTTGGTGCCCAGGCCTACGCCGACTTTCTTGCCAGACAGGTCGGCGGCGGACTTGATGTTCAGCTCGGCGGCCTTCTTCGTCAGCACCAGCGCCTGAATACCGGAAACGGTGTAGGGCTCGGAGAAGTCATACTTCTTCTTGCGCTCTTCGGAGATGGTTACCTGGTTGATCACTGCGTCCAGGCGCTTGGATTCCAGGGCGGCGAGGATGCCGTCCCATTTGGTCGGTTGCAGTTTGACTTTGACACCCAGCTCTTTGGCCAGGGCTTCGGAGAACTCGACTTCGAAGCCGGTCAGTTTGCCGTCGGCGTCGACGAAACTGAACGGTGGGTAGGTGCCTTCCAGGCCAACGTTGATCACGCCGGCGTCTTTGATTTTTTGCAGTTGCTCACCGGCAACCGCCTGGCCAATCAGGCCGGCGCTCAGTGCCAGGCCCAGCGATCCCACCAGCAGATTGCGACGTAGTGCGGAAAAATTCATGACAAGCCCCTGTGTTTTCTTATGGAAGACGCTTAAGGAAAGTTGGCAAATTCGGGATTCGGACGACTGCAATATCCTGCCTTAATGCAGCTTATGCGTCTCCTTGCAAATTCGCCTGCGGCGTGACTATAAGACGACACAGTTAGATAATAAAATAATAAATATTCTATTTGTTATTCGTTAATTGAATATTCGGTGCCATAGGAAAAGATCGCAGCCTGCGGCAGCTCCTACAGGTGCATGCCGATCCATGTAGGAGCTGCCGCAGGCTGCGATCTTTTGATCTTCTGAATCGCTTACAGAAAATCCTTATAGGCAAACAACGCCGGCGCCCCACCGGTGTGCAGGAAGATAATCGGGCCTTCGTCGAAACGCTGACGCCCGATCCCATCCAGCAACCCCGCCATGGCCTTGCCAGTGTAGACCGGGTCCAGCAGCAAGCCTTCCTGACCTGCCAGCAGCTTCACCGCCGCCAGTGTCCCGGCGTTCGGTTCGCCATAACGCGGGGCGAAATACTCGTCCCACAACTCGACTTTGAAAGCGTCCGGCAGGTTCACGCCCAGCAGCTCGGCGGTGCGTTCGGCCAGGCCTTGAACCTTTGGCCGCTGATCTTCATCGCTGCGCGAAACCGTCACGCCGATCACTGGCAGATCCGGCAGTGCTTCACTCAAGGCCAGCGCCAGTCCGCTGTGAGTGCCGGCGCTGCCCGAGGCCAGGACCACGGCGGCGAACTGCAGGCCGGTGTCCTTGATCTGTTCGGCCAGTTCCAGCCCGGCGCGCACGTAGCCCAGGGCGCCCAGCGCATTTGAACCACCGATCGGCACCAGATAGGGCTTCTTGCCGTTGCTGCGCAGTCTGTCAGCCAGGGCTTGCAGTTGTTCGTCGGCGTTGTCGAGGTTTTCCACCAATTCGACCTTGGCATCGAACAGGTCAAGCAGCAGGCGGTTGCCGTTGCCGGTGTAATTGCTGTCGTTAGTGCCGAGAGGGTTTTCCAGAAGGGCTACGCAGCCCAGACCCAACTTGGCGGCAATGGCGGCCGTCTGGCGTACATGGTTCGATTGCAACGCGCCGGCGGTGATCAAGGTGTCGGCACCCTGGGCCAAGGCATCGGCGGCCAGATACTCGAGTTTGCGCAGCTTGTTGCCGCCCATCGCCAGCGGCGTCAGGTCATCGCGCTTGACGTACACGTCGCGGCCCAACCAGGTCGACAGGCGTTCGAGTTTTTCCAGGGCGGTGGGCTGACCGAGCAGGTCGAGGCGGTTAAAGCGGGCGAGTTGTTGTTTGATCATGGGTCCGTACTGGCCGTGGAAGATCTCAGGACTATAGGCAGGCCCCAAAGCCTGGGCAACCGTCAATCGCTTATAGCCAATCGAACTGAGCACAGCACTATTGGTTCTTAATTTGCCTCGTGACCCTTGCCGTAAAGTAATCGCCGTCAGTGCGGCCAGACAGTCCGGTCGCCCGTGAGGAGTTTTTACCGTGAGTGAGCGTTCCAGCCATTGGCAATTGCAGACCATCGTCAGTCAGCTGCGCACGGCACGTGAGCAGTGGCGTGCACAAAACGGCCGGGCCAGCGGCGAGCAGGGCGGTCGCGAACTGCCCTCCCGGGCGGCCATGGCAGAGATTCTCGAAGCCCTGTGCGGCGCGCTGTTCCCGATGCGCCTGGGGCCGGTGGACTTGCGTGAGGAGAGTGAAGACTTCTACGTCGGTCATACGCTGGATGTGGCGCTGAATGCGCTGTTGGCCCAGGCGCGACTCGAATTGCGCTACGCCGCGCGCCACAGCGCCCAGGCCGATACCGAGGTCGAAGCCAAAACCATCCAGATCATTCAGGACTTCGCCCTCGCTTTGCCTGGGTTGCGCAGCCTGTTGGACACCGACGTGCTCGCGGCCTATCACGGTGACCCGGCGGCCCGCAGTGTCGATGAAGTGCTGTTGTGCTACCCGGGGATTCTGGCGGTGATTCACCACCGGCTGGCCCACCATTTGTACCGTGCCGGGCTGCCGTTGCTGGCGCGGATCAGCGCGGAAATCGCCCACTCGGCCACCGGCATCGACATTCACCCCGGCGCGCAGATCGGCCGCAGTTTCTTTATCGACCACGGTACCGGCGTGGTGATCGGCGAAACCGCGATCATCGGCGAGCGCGTGCGGATTTATCAGGCGGTGACTTTGGGCGCCAAGCGCTTCCCGGCGGACGAAGACGGTCAGTTGCAGAAGGGCCAGCCACGGCATCCGATTGTCGAGAATGACGTGGTGATTTATGCCGGGGCGACGATTCTTGGCCGGATCACCATCGGTCAGGGTTCGACCATCGGCGGCAATGTCTGGCTAACCCGTAGCGTGCCGGCGGGCAGCAACCTGACCCAGGCGAATCTGCAGTTGGATGATGGGGCGCAGAAGTAATGCCCCGGCTTTTTGGTGAGAGATAGTTTTCGCTGGCTGTAGGAGCTGTCGAGTGAAACGAGGCTGCGATCTTTTCAAGTGCACTGCAAAAGTCAAAAGATCGCAGCCTGCGGCAGCTCCTACAGAATCCCCCCAATCCCCGCGTCATCCCCTTCCTTAAGCTCGTGTAGGAAAGCTACCGCCGAGCCCTGCGATTAGTCCTTAGCCCCCTATCCATGTTTAACTTGAACGCTCATTCAAGTTAAACCGGCGGTTCGCTGCCCGCTCACAACAGGAGGCTTGCCTTTGCTGAGTCCGATTTCTACAGCCACGATTTTCCCCTCCGAGGTGCACCGAACGTGAGTGCATCGTCCATCCCTCCAAGCGGCCTGATCCGCATGAATCCGCCGGTGTTCTGGTTCTCGGCGAGTTTCATTCTGTTGTTTGGTGTCGTTGTCATCGCCATGCCCGAGCAGGCCGGTGCCTGGTTGCTGGCGGCGCAAAACTGGGCGGCCAACACGGTCGGCTGGTATTACCTGCTGGCGATGACCCTGTATCTGGTCTTCGTGGTGGTCACCGCCTTGTCCGGCTACGGCAAGATCAAGCTCGGTGCCGACCACGACGAACCCGAATTCAGTTATTTGTCCTGGGCCGGCATGCTGTTCGCCGCCGGGATCAGCATCACTCTATTTTTCTTCTGTGTGTCCGAGCCGCTGACCCACATGCTGCAACCGCCCCAAGGCGAGGCCGGTACGGCGGAGGCGGCGCGCCAGGCGATGCAGATTCTGTTTCTGCACTGGGGCCTGCATGGCTGGGGCGTGTTCGCCTTTGTCGGCATGGCGCTGGCCTACTTTGCCTACCGGCATAACCTGCCACTGGCCCTGCGCTCGGCGCTGTATCCGCTGATCGGCAAGCGCATCAATGGCCCCATCGGTTATGCGGTGGATGGCTTCGGCATCATCGCCACGGTGTTCGGCCTCGGCGCAGACATGGGCTTCGGCGTGTTGCACCTCAACTCGGGCCTGGACTACCTGTTCGGCATCGCCCACACCCAATGGGTTCAGGTCGGCCTGATCACCTTGATGATGGGCGCTGCGATCATTGTTGCCGTATCCGGCGTCGACAAGGGTGTGCGGGTGATGTCCGACATCAACATGCTGCTGGCCTGTGCGCTGTTGCTGTTTGTGTTGTTCGCCGGCCCCACGCAGCACTTGCTCAACACGCTGATCCAGAACGTCGGCGACTATCTCGGCGCCTTGCCGATGAAGAGTTTTGATCTGTACGCCTACGGCAAACCCAGCGACTGGCTGGGCGGCTGGACGGTGTTCTACTGGGCCTGGTGGATCGCATGGTCGCCGTTCGTGGGCCTGTTCATCGCACGGATTTCCCGTGGCCGGACCATCCGTGAATTTGTCTTCGGCGTGCTGTTGATTCCGCTCGGCTTCACCCTGGCGTGGATGTCGATCTTCGGCAACAGCGCCATCGATCAAGTGCTCAACCACGGCATGAGCGCGCTCGGCATGTCGGCCATCGACAATCCGTCGATGACGCTCTATCTGCTGCTGGAAACCTACCCGTGGAGCAAAACCGTCATCGCGGTCACGGTGTTCATCAGCTTCGTGTTCTTCGTCACCTCCGCCGACTCCGGCACCGTGGTGCTCTCGACGCTGTCCGCCAAGGGCGGCAACCCGGATGAAGACGGGCCGAAATGGCTGCGGGTGTTCTGGGGGGCGATGACCGCACTGGTGACCAGTGCTTTGCTGTTTTCCGGCAGCATCGATGCGTTGAAGTCGGCGGTGGTCCTGACCTCGCTGCCGTTCTCGTTGATTCTGCTGTTGATGATGTGGGGGCTGCACAAGGCGTTTTATCTGGAATCGCAGAAGCAGATTGCGCAGATGCATTCATTGGCACCGGTGTCCGGTTCACGGCGGGGTGGTTGGCGCCAGCGCCTGAGTCAGGCGGTGCATTTCCCGTCGCGGGATGAGGTCTATCGCTTCCTCGACACAACGGTGCGCCCGGCGATTGAAGAAGTGTCTGCCGTGTTCCGGGAGAAGGGCTTGCATGTGGTGACGCATCCCGATCCGGCGACTGACAGCGTCAGCCTGGAGATCGGCCACGGCGATCAACATCCGTTCGTTTATCAGGTGCAAATGCGCGGTTACTTCACGCCATCGTTTGCCCGTGGCGGCATGGGTTCCAAGCAACTCAACAATCGCCGTTACTACCGGGCCGAAGTGCATTTGAGCGAGGGAAGTCAGGACTACGACCTGGTGGGCTACACCAAGGAGCAGATCATCAACGACATGCTCGATCAGTACGAACGGCACATGCAGTTCCTGCATCTGGTGCGTTGATCGCGGGCAGGGCGCCGGGGCTTTTCAGGTCTCGGCGCTCAGCACCATGAACAACACCAGCGCCGCCACCGGAATGCTGAACACCATCGTACCGATCCCCAGTTCCGTACTCAACGCCTGTCCGGCGGTCACCACGCCGATGGCGCCGTTGATCACTGTCAACGCCAGCCACAGGATCACGAAACTGTAGGTGAGTGTCTGACGGCTGAAGCCGAGTTTCTCGCCGATGAACAGCATCATCGCGAGCAGGACCAGGCCGAAGGTGATGATGATCGTGGTGTGCATGGCTTGCTCCATCCTTGCGATAGTTATCGCTTCTTCGTTGCTTCGGCGACTTTGTTCCTGCCGAGCCTGATTGCGCAAGTGCGCCGTCAGTCTGAGAGAGGAAGTCAGTCTCGCCATGATCGTCTAATATTTTTCTGAGTGTGTATGGTGTGTATTGTTATCGCGCTTCGCCGCTTAAAGTACGCAGCCATTGCTGTCGAAAAAAGGCGAAGGACATGCGCAGCCGGGAAATGATCAGGATGATCGAAGACGATGGTTGGTATCTGGTGGCTGTAAAAGGTAGCCATCATCAGTACAAGCATTTGTGCAAGGCGGGAAGAGTGACGATCAAACACCCCGACTCGGATCTTCCTAAAGGAACGATCAACAGCATATTGAAACAGGCGGGTCTGAAATGAAGCCCGTCATCGGATACGAAAGTCCCAATGAGGACACATCACAGGAAGGATTTATCCACATGCAATTTCCGGTCGTTCTGCACAAGGATGCCGACTCAGAGTACGGCGTAATCGTCCCGGATGTGCCGGGATGTTTCTCGGCTGGTAGCACTGTGGCGCAGGCACTCGAAAGCGTGAAAGAGGCGTTGTCCCTGCATTACGAGGGGCTGGTCGCCGATGGCGATGCATTGCCGCAGGTCCGTGAGATCGATGCTCATCTCGATAACCCCGATTACGCCGGCGGTGTGTGGGCAGTAGTCGAATTCGATATCACGCCCTATTTCGGCAAGTCGGTGCGCTTCAATGCCACGCTGCCTGAGCAATTGCTTGAGCGAATCGACCAAACGGTCAGGCGGGATCAGCGATACAGTTCCAGATCAGGATTTTTGGCTGCTGCCGCCTTGCGCGAACTGTCAGCGTAAAGGGGCGGATTTGGTCGAAACGTCGGGGCCGATTAAATAAAATCTGAAACGTTTCAGCAATTCATCGAGTCTCAGGTTTTCTGGCGTTTGTCCGGGCGTATGCTGGGCGACTGGCAAAGCAGTCGAGACCAGATTCAAGACCGACAAGAGAGGATTCGATGACTTACACCGCTGCCGAAAACCGCTACGACTCCATCCCTTACCGCCGCGTAGGCCGCAGCGGTCTGGTGCTGCCGGCGCTGTCGTTGGGCCTGTGGCACAACTTCGGCGACAGCACGCCGATCGATACCCAGCGCGCGTTATTGCGCACGGCATTCGACCTGGGCATCAACCACTTCGACCTGGCCAACAACTACGGCCCTCCGTACGGCAGCGCGGAGATCAACTTCGGCCGTTTACTGCGCGAAGACTTCAAGCAGTACCGCGACGAGCTGATCATTTCCAGCAAGGCCGGTTGGGACATGTGGCCCGGCCCTTACGGTCAGGGCGGCGGTTCACGCAAGTACGTGCTGGCCAGCCTCGACCAGAGCCTGCAACGCCTGGGCGTGGACTACGTCGACATCTTCTACTCCCACCGTTTTGATCCGGATACGCCGCTTGAAGAAACCGCCAGCGCACTCGCGACAGCGGTGCAACAGGGCAAGGCACTGTACATCGGCATCTCGTCCTATTCCGGGGTGAAAACCCGCGAAATGGCGACGCTGCTCAAAGAGTGGAAAGTGCCGCTGCTGATTCACCAGCCGGCCTACAACCTGCTCAATCGCTGGGTGGAAAAAGACCTGCTGGATACCACCGACGAACTCGGCACCGGCGTGATTGCCTTCACCCCGTTGGCCCAGGGTCTGCTGACCGACAAATACCTCAACGGCGTGCCGGCGGATGCGCGGGTCAACCGTCCGGGCGGTGGTTCGTTGCAGGCATCGCATTTGTCCGAGGCCAACATCGCCCAAGTGCGGGCACTCAACGAAATCGCCAGGCGTCGTGGACAGAGCCTGGCGCAACTGGCACTGGCCTGGACCCTGCGCGATCCACGGGTCACGTCGGCATTGATTGGTGCGAGCCGGCCGGAGCAGATCGTCGAGAACGTCGGGGCGTTGAAGAACCTGAGCTTCAGTGCAGAGGAACTGGCGGAGATTGACCGGTTTGCCCGGGAGGGCGGGGTCAATCTTTGGGAGAAGCCTTCTACGGCGGAGTAACCCTGAAAAGCAAAAGATCGCAGCCTTCGGCAGCTCCTACAGGATCAATGTTCGACCGTAATATTTGCGGCGAACGCAGTCAATGTAGGAGCTGCCGAAGGCTGCGATCTTTTGATCTTAAAATGGCACATCCCCCAACACCGTCGCCCGCTGCATCACCCGCCGCGCCGGCCGGTAATCATCCACCGCATAATGCTGGGTCACGCGGTTGTCCCAGAACGCAATGTCGTCCTGCTGCCAGCGCCAGCGAATGGTGAACTCCGGCCGCGTTGAATGGGCGAACAGGAACTTCAGAATCGCCTCGCTCTCGGTTTCCGACAGTTCGTTGATCTTCGAAGTGAAACCTTCGTTGACGAACAGCGAGCGGCGCCCACTCACCGGGTGCGTGCGGATCACCGGGTGCGACAACGGCGGATTCTTGCGTCGTGCCTCTTCCCACTGGACCAGCGCCTCGGGCGTGTTGCCATAGCGCTCCAGCGGGAATGAACGAGTGAAATCGTGGGTGGCAGTCAGCCCTTCGAGCAAGGTTTTCATCGGCGCCGACAGGGCTTCATACGCCGCAATCCCGCTGGCCCACAACGTGTCGCCGCCAAACGCCGGCAGCAACTTGGCGCTGAGCACCGCGCCCATGGCCGGGGTCGGCAGGAAGGTCACGTCGGTGTGCCAGATCGCGTTATCGCGTACGTCGGTGACGGCGGTGTCGAGGATCAGTACCTCTGGTTGTTCTGGCACATTGGGGTAGATCGGATGAATGTGCAGGTCGCCGAAATTCGCGGCGAATCGCGCCTGTTGCTGTGGCGTGATCGGCTGCTCGCGAAAGAACAGGACCTGATGCTTGAGCAGGGCCTGTTCGATGGCATCGCGCTGCTCCAGGTTCAGTGGCTGGCTGATGTCGACGCCGCTGATTTGCGCACCGAGGGCGGAGCTTAAGGGGACGATGGTCAGGTGGCTCATGGTGGTTCTCTTCAATCTGGAGGTGCCAACTGTAGGAGCGAGCCTGCTCGCGATAGCGGTGCATCAGTCAAAGCATTGTTACCTGATAATCAGCAATCGCGAGCAGGCTCGCTCCTACAGGGTTGTCGGTATTCAGTGAGCCTGGCCGTGCCACGGCACCAGCTTTCGTTGCAATGTGCGCAGGCCCAACTCCATCGCGAAGGCGATCAGCGCGATCACCAGAATCCCCAGTACCACCACATCGGTGACCAAAAACTGCGCAGCCGATTGCACCATGAAGCCAAGACCGCTGGTGGCGGCAATCAATTCGGCGGCGACCAGGGTCGACCAACCCACACCGAGGCCAATGCGCACACCGGTCAGGATATCCGGCAAGGCACTCGGCAAAATGACGTGGCGAATCAACTGCACGCGCGTTGCACCGAGCGACTGCGCGGCACGCAATTTGGCCGGGTCGACCGTACGCACACCGGTGGCGGTGGCGATGGCAATCGGGGCGAAGATCGCCAGGTAGATCAGCAGCACTTTCGACAATTCGCCGATGCCGCACCAGATCACGATCAGTGGCAGATAAGCCAGCGGCGGAATCGGCCGGTAGAACTCGATCAGCGGGTCGAGCACACCACGGGCGATACGGTTGGCGCCGATGGCGATGCCCACCGGCACGGCGGTGAGAATCGCAAAGCCGAGGCCCAGGCCGATGCGGCCCAGACTCGCGCCGAGGTGCTGCCACAGGGTTGAATCCATGTAGCCCGAAGTCGCCAGCAGCCAGCCTTTTTGCAGCACGGCGGAAGGTGGCGGCAGGAACAGCGGTTCGATCAAGCTGGTCGCCGTCACGGCCCACCAAATAGCAACGAGAACGAACAGTGTCAGCACACTGATCCAGCGCGTGCTCAAGCTGCGTGGCACCGGAGTCACGGGAGTGCCTGGCTTGATCGCTGCGACGGGAGTTTGGTAACTGCTCATGCGCGCTCCTGCCACTGGGCGGCACTGCGTTGGGAGAACACTTTGGCGAGTACGTGTTCGCGGGTTTCGATAAAGCGTGGGTCGGATTTGATCGAGCGGGCCGATTCACCGGCGGCATAGCGCTGACCGAAATCGAGGCTCAGGCGCTCGACGATTTGCCCCGGGTTTGGTGCCAGCAGAATCAGGTCGGTGGCGAGGAACACGGCTTCTTCGATGTCGTGGGTAATCAGGAACACCGGTTTGGCGGTACGTTGCCAGACTTGCAGCAACAGTTCCTGCATCTGCTCGCGGGTGAAGGCGTCGAGGGCACCGAAAGGCTCATCCATCAGCAACACACGCGGGTCGGCGGCGAGGGCGCGGGCCAGGCCGACACGCTGCTTCTGGCCACCGGAAAGCTGCCAGATGCGGCGCTGTTCAAAACCGGAAAGGTCGACCAGGGCGAGCATTTCCCGGGCGCGGGCTTCGCGTTTGTCCCGTGCGATACCGGCCAGCTCAAGACCGAACCCGACATTGGCCAGTACGTCTTGCCACGGCAGCAACGCGTCGTCCTGGAACACCACGCCACGCTCGGCACTCGGGCCTTTGACGGGCACGCCGTCGAGGGTGATGCGCCCGGCGCTGGGCTCGACGAAACCGGCAATCAGATTCAACAGCGAAGTCTTGCCACTGCCGGACGGGCCGAGGGCGACCAGCAATTGCCGGGGTCCCAGGCTCAGGGAGATATCCGCCAACACCGGTTCCGGATTGCCGGGGTACTGTGCGCTGATGCGCTCCAGCTGTAGCAAGGCCATCGCATTGACTCCCGATCAGTTGGTGATGAACTTGGCGCTGACGTACGGTGCGTAGTCCGGCAGCACCGCCTCGACCTTGCCTTGTTCCTTGAGGAACGCCGCGGTGTCGGTGATGGCTTTGGTGGTTGGCGCGCCGAGGGTGAGCACCTGGTCAGCCGCCAGCGGGTAGACGTTGCCTTGCAGCAGCAACGGAATGTCGCTGGCCTTGGCGCCGGAGAGCTTCACCAGTTTGTCAACGTTGCCCTGGTTGGCGAGCCAGGCTTGCGGGTCTTTGCGGTAATCGGCATAGGCGTCCAGGGTCACTTTGGCGAACGCGGTGACGATTTCCGGATGCTTCTCGGCGAAATCCTTGCGCACGATCCAGGCGTCGAAGGTCGGTGCACCGAACTTGGCCAGTTCGCCGGAGGTGATCAACACCTTGCCGTTTTCCTTGGCGACACCGAGGGCCGGATCCCAGACGTAAGTGGCGTCGATGTCACCGCGTTTCCAGGCGGCAATGATCGCGGGTGGAGCCAGGTTGAGGACGGTGACTTTCGATGGGTCGATGTTCCAGTGCTTGAGCGCAGCGAGCAGGCTGTAGTGACCGGTGGACACAAATGGCACGGCGATTTTCTTGCCGATCAGGTCTTGCGGGGTCTTGATCCCGGAACCGTCGCGGGCGACCAAGGCTTCAGCGGCGCCGATCTGGGTGGCGATGAGGAAGGTTTCTACGGGGACTTTGCGAGTGATGGCGGCGGTCAGAGGGCTGGAACCGAGGTAGCCGATCTGCACGTCGCCGGAGGCGATGGCAGCGATGATATCGGCACCGTTGTCGAATTTGCGCCAGCTGATATCGGCCTTGGTGGCTTTTTCGTAAGCGCCGTCGGCTTGGGCGACTTTCGCCGGATCAACGGTGGTCTGGTAGGCGACGGTGAAGTCGGCCGCCTGGGCAAAAAAACTTGCGGTAACCAAGGAAGCGGCCGCCAGCAAGCGTAGAGGGAAAGTCAGTTTCATCAGAAAGCTCCTTGTCAGGCGACCGAGAGTCGGCGTGAGAAAGAGACTAAATGATCTAAGAATTAGAAAATAAATAACTTTTTAGAATTAGCTTATGAGGGGAACACCCGGTGAATCATTGTGAATGGGCTGGAAACAAAAAGATCGCAGCCTTCGGCAGCTCCTACAGGAAACGCATTCCAATGTAGGAGCTGCCGAAGGCTGCGATCTTTTTTACAGGCGCCGATTAGTTACTGATCGCCAGAATGCTCGCCTGGTACGCCCCGACGAACACATCGAAATCACCGACTTCGTTCTGTTCCAGCTCAGCCTGCTGAGCCAGGGACGAACGTGCCCGCTCTTCAAACTGCGCCTGTTCTTCAGCCGCCAATGGCTCGCTGCGGAAGAACTCGGCATGGGCCTGGCTCTGGCGCAGTGAGAACTGGGTAAAGCTCTCCTTGTGCTCGGCCATCGCTGCCAGCACCTGGGCCGAGGGCGTCAGGGACGGGTCCCGAACCTTGGCCATCTGGGCGTCCAGCGCTTTGCTGTGGGCATCGCCGCCATGGCTCTGGTCGAGCATCGCGGCCAATGGAGCAATTTTCTCCAGCAACTCGCCGGCCCATTCCTTGAGGTCAACCGGCTGGCCATCCCGTTGCAGCTGCAGGCCTGGACGACGACCTTCCTTGACCACGCTGAGGAAGTTCGAGGTCGCGTTGCCGCAATTGGTGTTGGTCAGCAGCGGGCTGTCATTGAGCGCGCAGTACAGCAGGAACGCATCGAGGAAACGCGACTCGGTGAGGTCGATGCCCATCGGCAGGAACGGATTGATGTCCAGGCAGCGCACTTCAATGTACTGGATACCTCGGGCCATCAGTGCCTGGATAGGGCGTTCACCGGTGTAGGTCACGCGTTTCGGGCGGATGTTGGAGTAGTACTCGTTTTCGATCTGCAGGATGTTGGTGTTGAGCTGTACCCACTCGCCATCCTGGTGGGTGCCGACTTCGACATAGGGTGCATACGGCGTGGCCACCGCTTTGCGCAGGCTGTCGGTGTAGCTGTTCAGATCGTTGTAGCACGGCGTCAGGCCGGCCTGGGCGCTGCTCTGATAACCCAGGTCGCTCATGCGCAGGCTGGTGGCGTAAGGCAAGTACAAAGTCTGCGGATCCAGTTGCTCCAGCTGATGCGAACGACCGCGCAGGAAGCCGGCGTCCAGTGCTGGCGAGGCGCCGAACAGGTACATCAGCAGCCAGCTGTAGCGGCGGAAGTTACGGATCAGGGCGATGTAGGACGACGACTGAAAGTCGCGGTCAGTGCCGACAAAACCCTCGGCCTGCCTGAGCAACGGCCAGAGCTTTTCCGGCAAGGAGAAGTTGTAGTGAATGCCGGCAATGCATTGCATGGTCTTGCCGTAACGCAGGGCCAGACCCTTGCGGTAGACGTACTTGAGCTGCCCGATATTGGACGTGCCGTAATAGGCGATCGGGATGTCTTCCTCGGCCGGCAACGGGCACGGCATCGATGGACTCCACAGATACTCGTTGCCGAGCTTGCTGTAGGCAAAGCGGTGAATGCTGTCCAGGCTCGCCAGCGTATCGGCAGGATCGGGCAGGGCCGGGGTGATGAACTCCAGCAGCGACTCGGAATAGTCGGTGGTGATCTGTTCATTGGTCAGCGCGGAACCCAATTCTTCCGGGTGCGGCGTTTGCGCCAGGCGACCTTCATCGGTCACGCGCAGGCATTCACGTTCGATGCCGTGAAGGCACTGTTCGAGCAGAGAGAGGTTAGCGCGCTCGCCGAGCAGAGCCAGGCGGCGGTTGAGAAGTTCGCTCAAGTTGGATTCCTTCACGCGTCAGTCGCCCCAATATGGGGGTGGGCAAGACGGTCTACAAGGGTGAAGTTAAAACTGGCGTTTTCGCCTGGTTTTGTAGGAGCGAGCTAGCTCGCGATGGAGGTTAACGATAACGAGGGGTGCCTGATTGAAAACGGCGCCCTGACGTTCATCGCGAGCAAGCTCGCTCCTACAGGTCATTGCGCCGAAATTAACTCAAATCGGGGAAGACTATCTACAGGACAGCGAACGTGCCTTGTGCTTTTGCGACGAGTTTGTCGCCTTGCATCACGTCGGCTTCGACCACCAGCGTGCGGCGGCCCGGATGGATCACCCGCGCCGTGCACATCACCTCGCCACCTTCGACGGCGCGGATGTAGTTGATTTTGCACTCGATGGTCGCGCTCTGCTGGTCAAAACCGTGGGTGCTGGAACAGGCCAGCCCCATGGCAATGTCCACCAGGCTGAACAAGGCCCCGCCGTGCAGCTTGCCACCGCGATTGCGCAGCTCGGGTTCCAGCGCCAGGGCGACTTGCGCCACCCCGGTTTCCAGACTGTGCAAGCGGCAGCCCAGCAGCTTGAAAAACGCGCTTTCGGTCAGCCCGGCGGGAATGTCCATCAGCGTTTCTTCAACTGCTTGGCATTGGCGAACAACGAAGCCATGGCATTGTTGCCCGGTGCTGCCGCCGTGGTTTCCTTGCGCGGTGCGGTGTTCTGGGACTGGCGTGGAGCCGACCCCGGACGCGCGCCGCGAGCGCCGTCGATTTTCTCGCCCGGGGTGTCGCTCATGCGCATCGACAGGCCCACGCGTTTGCGCGGGATGTCGACTTCCATGACCTTCACTTTCACCACGTCACCGGCCTTCACCGCTTCCCGTGGATCCTTGATGAACTTCTCCGAAAGTGCGGAGATGTGCACCAAACCGTCCTGATGAACGCCGATATCGACGAAGGCACCGAAGTTGGTCACGTTGGTCACCACGCCTTCGAGGATCATGCCCGGTTGCAGGTCCTTGAGGTCTTCGACGCCTTCCTGGAACTCGGCGGTCTTGAACTCGGGACGCGGATCGCGGCCGGGTTTTTCCAGTTCCTGGAGGATGTCGGTGACCGTCGGCAAACCGAAGGTTTCATCGGTGTACTTCTTCGGATCGAGACGCTTGAGGAACGTGGCATCGCCAATCAGCGAGCGGATGTCACGGTCGGTTTCGGCGGCGATGCGCTGAACCAGCGGATAGGCTTCCGGGTGAACCGCCGACGAGTCCAGCGGGTTTTCGCCGTTCATGACGCGCAGGAAGCCGGCGGCCTGTTCGAAGGTTTTTTCACCCAGGCGGGCGACTTTCTTCAGCGCAGCGCGGGTTTTGAACGCGCCGTGCTCGTCGCGGTGGCTGACGATGTTCTGCGCCAGGGTCGCGTTGAGGCCGGAGATCCGTGCCAGCAGCGCCACGGAGGCGGTGTTCACGTCCACGCCGACGGCGTTCACGCAGTCCTCGACCACCGCATCCAGGCCACGGGCCAGTTTCAGCTGCGACACGTCGTGCTGGTACTGGCCGACGCCGATGGATTTCGGATCGATCTTCACCAATTCAGCCAGCGGGTCTTGCAGGCGACGGGCAATCGACACGGCGCCACGGATCGACACGTCGAGGTCCGGGAATTCCTTGGAAGCCAGCTCCGATGCCGAGTAAACCGATGCACCGGCCTCGGACACCATGACCTTGGTCATTTTCATGGCCGGGTATTTTTTGATCAGTTCCGCGGCCAGCTTGTCGGTCTCGCGGCTGGCGGTACCGTTGCCGATGGCGATCAAGTCCACCGAGTGCTTGGCGCACAGGGCGGCGAGCACGGCGAGGGTCTGGTCCCACTTGTTGTGCGGAACGTGCGGGTAAACCGTGGCGTGATCCAGCAGCTTGCCGGTGGAGTCGACCACGGCGACCTTGCAACCGGTGCGCAGGCCCGGGTCGAGGCCCAGAGTGGCGCGCGGGCCGGCCGGGGCCGACAGCAGCAGGTCGTGCAGGTTGTGGGCGAATACGTTGATCGCTTCGGTTTCCGCGCCATCGCGCAGCTCGCCCAGCAGGTCGGTTTCCAGATGGGTGTAGAGCTTGACCTTCCAGGTCCAGCGCACCACTTCGCCCAGCCATTTGTCGGCGGCGCGGTTCTGGTTCTGGATGCCGAATTGCTGGCCGATCATGCCTTCGCACGGGTGCATGGTGCCCGGCAGTTCCTCGCCGACTTTCAGCGCGGAGCTGAGAATGCCTTCGTTGCGGCCGCGGAAAATCGCCAGGGCGCGGTGCGACGGCATGCTTTTGAGCGGTTCGTCGTGTTCGAAGTAGTCGCGGAACTTGGCGCCTTCCTCTTCCTTGCCGGCAATCACGCGGGCACTGAGGGTGGCTTCCTGCTTGAGGTAGTTGCGCAGCTTTTCCAGCAGGCCGGCGTCTTCGGCGAAGCGCTCCATCAGGATGTACTTGGCGCCTTCGAGGGCTGCCTTCACATCGGCCACGCCTTTTTCGGCGTCGATGAAACGTGCGGCTTCGGTTTCCGGGCTCAGGGCCGGGTCGTTGAACAGGCCGTCGGCCAGTTCGCCGAGGCCGGCTTCCAGGGCGATCTGACCCTTGGTGCGGCGCTTCTGCTTGTACGGCAGGTACAAGTCTTCGAGACGGGTCTTGGTGTCGGCGAGCTTGATGTCGCGTTCAAGTTGCGGGGTCAGCTTGCCCTGCTCCTGGATGCTGGCGAGGATGCTGATACGCCGTTCGTCGAGTTCTCGCAGGTAGCGCAGGCGCTCTTCCAGATGACGCAATTGCGTATCGTCGAGGCTGCCGGTCACTTCTTTCCGGTAACGGGCGATGAAGGGAACGGTAGAGCCTTCATCGAGTAGCGCGACGGCCGCTTCGACCTGTTGTGGGCGTACACCGAGTTCCTCGGCGATGCGGCTGTTGATGCTGTCCATAAAACCACCTGAAAAATTGTGAAAGCAGGCTCGCAGGCGCAGAGATAGGGCCTCGGCGAGTCTGGTTGAGCGGCCTGGCCTGCACCGCTACCTGGATCAAAAGGTATCCCGTTGACCCGTGAAATCGAACAATTACTGCCGACGCCATGAAAATAAATGGAGTCCGTCTGTAGTACCTGTCTGATGTTGCCTGACACAAAAGGCCGGGCATTATAACCAGCGTTACGGCATTCGGGGGCATCGCGGGTTGCCGGTGCAATGGCCGGTTTTCTGGCGGTATAGGAAAAATCTGCTAACAATGCACACGGTGCGTATAACGGCAGCTACGCCATAATGCGCGCCGAGATCAAAGGGAGCATCCAATGAGCAGCACTGCACAAACTGCTGAAGGCGAAAAAATTCTTATCGTTGACGACGATCCGGGGCTGAGCAGCCTGCTGGAACGTTTTTTCGTCAGCAAGGGCTACCGCGCCCGCGCCGTACCGAATACCGAGCAAATGGATCGCCTGCTGGCGCGCGAAGTGTTCAACCTGGTCGTCCTCGACCTGATGTTGCCCGGCGAAGACGGCCTGACCGCCTGCCGCCGTCTGCGCAACGCGAACAACCAGATTCCGATCATCATGCTCACCGCCAAGGGCGACGAGCTGAGCCGCATCAAGGGCCTGGAACTGGGCGCCGACGATTACCTGGCCAAGCCGTTCAACCCTGATGAGCTGATGGCTCGCGTCAAGGCGGTATTGCGTCGCCAGTCGGCTCCGGTGCCTGGCGCTCCGGGCAGCGAAGACGAAAGCGTGACCTTCGGTGACTACGAGTTGTCCCTGGCCACCCGCGAGCTCAAGCGCGGCGAAGAAGTGCACATGCTCACCACCGGTGAATTCGCTGTGCTCAAGGCCCTGGTGATGAATGCGCGTCAACCGCTGACCCGCGACAAATTGATGAACCTGGCCCGTGGTCGCGAGTGGGATGCCCTGGAGCGTTCCATCGATGTGCAGATTTCCCGTCTGCGCCGGATGATCGAACCCGACCCCTCCAAACCGCGTTACATCCAGACTGTCTGGGGCGTGGGTTATGTGTTTGTTCCGGATGGTACCGCCACCAAGTGATTGGCGATTTGTAGGAGCGGGTCATGCGGACAACGGATCAATCGATCCTGTCCGCAGACTCGCGATCCGCAATATGCGAGCATCGCTCGCTCCTGCAAGTGTTTAACGGCTATCCATGAAAACCCCCGTTTGGTTTCCCCAGAGCTTCTTTTCTCGCACCCTTTGGCTGGTGCTCATCGTCGTTCTCTTCTCCAAGGCGCTGACCCTGGTTTATCTGCTGATGAACGAAGACGTGCTGGTGGACCGCCAATACAGCCACGGTGTCGCCCTGGTGTTGCGTGCCTACTGGGCGGCTGATGAAGAGAACCGCGCAAAGATTGCCGATAGTGCACCCCTGATCAGGGTAGTGGGCGCCGGTGTCCCGGAAGGCGAGCAACATTGGCCCTACAGTGAGATTTACCAGCGACAGATGCAGACCGAGTTGGGGCCGGACACCGAAGTGCGACTACGCATGCATTCTCCCCCGGCACTGTGGGTTCGTGCTCCGAGCCTGGGTGAAGGTTGGCTGAAAGTGCCGTTGTATCCGCACCCGTTGCGTGGTCAGAAAATCTGGAATGTGCTCGGCTGGTTCCTTGCTATCGGTCTGCTGTCCACGGCGTCTGCGTGGATCTTCGTCAGCCAGCTCAATCAACCTTTGAAGCGTCTGGTGTATGCCGCACGGCAACTCGGCCAGGGTCGCAGCGTGCGCCTGCCGATCAGCGATACGCCGAGTGAGATGACCGAGGTTTACCGCGCCTTCAACCAGATGGCCGAAGACGTCGAGCAGGCCGGTCGCGAACGCGAGTTGATGCTGGCCGGGGTGTCCCACGACTTGCGTACGCCGTTGACCCGCTTGCGGCTGTCCCTGGAGCTGATGGGCGACCACAGTGACCTGACGGACGACATGATCCGTGACATCGAAGACATGGACGCGATTCTTGACCAGTTCCTGGCGTTCATTCGTGACGGACGTGATGAGTCGGTGGAAGAAGTGGACCTGAGCGATCTGGTTCGTGAAGTCGCCGCGCCGTACAACCAGAACGAAGAGAAAGTGCATTTGCGCCTGGAGCCGATCCAGCCGTTCCCGCTGCGTCGGGTATCGATGAAGCGGCTGCTGAACAACCTGATCGGTAATGCTCTGCATCACGCCGGCAGCGGGGTGGAAGTGGCGGCATATGTGTCCGGGGATACCAGTGCGCCGTATGTGGTCCTGAGTGTCATGGACCGTGGCGCGGGGATCGATCCGTCAGAGCTGGAGGCGATTTTCAACCCGTTCACCCGCGGCGATCGTGCCCGCGGCGGCAAGGGCACCGGGTTGGGATTGGCAATCGTGAAGCGGATCGCTTCGATGCATGGCGGGAATGTCGAACTACGCAATCGCTCGGGTGGTGGGCTGGAAGCGCGGGTGCGGTTGCCGTTGGGGTTGATGTTGCCGCGGGATGCGGTTTAACGGCTGAAAAGATCGCAGCCTCGCTTCGCTCGACAGCTCCTACAGAAAAATGCGATCCCCCGTAGGAGCTGTCGAGCGAAGCGAGGCTGCGATCTTTTCAGGCTCAACCCTTACCTTTGGTCCGCGTCATATTCGGCCCACCATTCTTCTCCAGATGCTCAATGATGATCCCCGCCACATTCTTCCCGGTGGTGGTCTCGATCCCTTCAAGCCCCGGCGACGAGTTCACTTCCATCACCAGCGGCCCGTGATTGGAGCGCAGGATATCCACTCCCGCCACCGCCAGCCCCATGACCTTCGCCGCACGCAACGCTGTCATGCGCTCTTCGGGTGTGATCTTGATCAGGCTCGCGCTGCCACCGCGATGCAGGTTGGAGCGAAACTCGCCGGGTTTGGCCTGGCGCTTCATCGCCGCAATCACCTTGTCACCGACGACGAAGCAGCGAATATCCGCCCCGCCAGCCTCCTTGATGTACTCCTGAACCATGATGTTCTGCTTGAGGCCCATGAATGCCTCGATCACCGATTCTGCGGCCGTGGCGGTTTCGCACAGCACCACGCCGATGCCCTGGGTACCTTCCAGCACCTTGATCACCAACGGCGCGCCGTTGACCATTTCGATCAGGTCGGGAATGTCATCGGGGGAGTGGGCAAAGCCGGTCACCGGCAAACCGATCCCGCGACGAGACAGCAATTGCAGCGAACGCAGCTTGTCCCGCGAACGGGCAATGGCCACCGATTCGTTGAGTGGAAATACCCCCATCATTTCGAACTGGCGCAGCACTGCGCAGCCATAAAAGGTCACGGACGCACCGATCCGTGGAATCACCGCATCGAAACCCTCCAGCGGTTTGCCGCGGTAGTGGATCTGCGGCTTGTGGCTGGCGATGTTCATGTAGGCGCGCAAGGTGTCGACCACCACCATTTCATGGCCACGCTCGGTACCGGCTTCGACCAGACGACGGGTGGAATACAGACGCGGGTTCCGCGACAGCACAGCGATCTTCATGCAACACCTGTGGAGGAGGTAGATACCGGGAACACCGGCTTGTCTTGTACATACTTGATGCCCGGATTGACCACCAACTGGCCGTGGATCAGGGCTTTTGAGCCGAGCAGCAGGCGATAGCGCATGGACTTGCGGCAGGCGAGCGTGAACTCGACCCGCCAGACCCGATCACCAAGGGCCAGTGTGGTGCTGATCACGTATCGCACCTGCGCGTGACCGTTTGAGCTTTTAATGGTTTTCCTTGTCACCAGCGGTGCTTCGCAGCGACGGTGACGCAACTGCACCACCGTGCCCAGGTGTGCCGTGAAACGCACCCACTGCTCGCCGTCGCGCTCGAACGGCTCGATTTCGGTGGCGTGGAGGCTTGAGGTGCTGGCGCCGGTATCGATTTTTGCCCGAAGGCCGGCGACTCCCAAATCAGGGAGCGCCACCCACTCGCGCAGACCGATAACGGTCAAATGGTCAAATGTCTTCAATATTGCTCAACCGGTAGAAGCCGCGGTGGCCGCAGGCGACCGAATTCGCGGTATTCACGCAGAATAATGATTAAAAGGCGACAGATATCTACGGCCCGGATTTCCTGCCCCGCAAGGAGGTTATGGAATGTCAGCATTGTAGTCCGGGACGGAGTAATTCTTGGTACGACAGAAACGGTAGTACAGTTCACCAATATTTCAGAATGAGGAAATTCCATGGCACAAAAAAACGAAGAGGACGACAAAGTCCGCCTCGATAAATGGTTGTGGGCTGCGCGTTTTTACAAAACCCGGGCCTTGGCCAAAGCGGCGATTGAAAGCGGCAAGGTGCATTGCCGGGGTGAGCGCTGCAAGCCCGGCAAGGAGCCACGTATCGGCGATGAATTCGTGATTCGTACCGGTTTCGACGAGCGCACGGTGGTGGTCCAGGCGCTGTCGATCGTTCGCCGTGGCGCGCCGGAAGCGCAGATGCTGTACGCCGAAACCGAAGCCAGCATCGCCAAGCGCGAAAACGCCGCCGCCGAGCGTAAAGCAGGCGCTCTGGGCGTGAGCACCGATGGCAAACCGAGCAAGAAACAGCGGCGGGATCTGTTCAAGTTTCGTGGCAGCAGCAACGAATGATTGACCGGGTCCGTCGATCACTCATACAGGCAAAGACTTGTAATTGTGCTTGCGCGTAGCCATATGGGGTAATTCGCCTACCCTGCATGAGCCATTGGCAGTGCCATTCGTCGTAAAGCGCACGCAGTCGCCGGCCTGTAAGCCATAACCAGACAGCAAGACGCTATGGCCAAGGCGTAACCTCGAATTCTGTAATCACTTTTGTCACCACTTCAGATACCCAGACTTATGACCGACCTATCGGATAACGACTTCACCCAACGCTTCATCTTCGATGACAGCGACACCCGTGGCGAGCTGGTCTCTTTGGAGCTCAGCTACGCCGAAGTCCTGGCCAAACACGCCTACCCGCAGCCGGTCGCGCAACTGCTCGGCGAGCTGATGGCGGCTGCAGCGTTGCTGGTCGGCGCGTTGAAGTTCGATGGCTTGCTGATCCTGCAGGCCCGCTCCGAAGGTCCGATCCCGCTGCTGATGATCGAGTGCTCCAGCGAGCGCGATATTCGTGGCCTGGCCCGTTACGAAGCGGACCGCATTGCCCCCGACGCTACCCTGGCCGACTTGATGCCGGATGGCTCGCTGACATTGACCGTCGACCCGAAACAGGGCCAACGCTACCAGGGCGTCGTCGATCTGGATGGCGAAACGTTGTCCGACTGCTTTACCAACTACTTCGTCATGTCGCAGCAGATTGGCACGCGTATCAAGCTCTGCGCCGATGGCCGCCGCGCCCGTGGCCTGTTGCTGCAGCAACTGCCCGCCGACCGCCTTAAAGACGAAGAGGAACGCGCTGCCAGCTGGCAGCACCTCACCGCATTGGCCACCACTCTGACCGCCGATGAACTGCTGGGCCTGGACAACGAAACCGTGCTCCATCGTCTCTACCACGAAGAGCAGGTGCGTCTGTTCGATGTGCAGAAGTTGCGCTTCCGCTGCAGCTGCTCCCGCGAACGTTCAGCCAATGCGCTGGTCAGTCTGGGTATGGAAGACGCGCAGCAATTGGTGGTCGAACACGGTGGCAACATCGAAATCGATTGCCAGTTCTGCAACCAGCGCTACCTGTTCGATGCCGCCGACGTGACTCAATTGTTCGCCGGTGCGGGTATCGAGACGCCGTCAGATACCCGTCACTAAAACGATTCAGCGCAGGTAAATTCACTGGCTGCCGCCGGATTAATGCCGTTACGACAGGAGGGGCCTACTCTTTTTGGGCTTTTCTGGCATAATCCGGCCCACTTTTTTCGCGGTAGTAGTGCACGACTTTCTACTACAAAAACGTTTGGAGCACTCGGCCACTGGCCGACGGGGAACCTCATGACGCAAGCCAACAATGCCGTGTACACCGATCTGAGTGTTGATGATCTGGTTAAAGAAGCCCTCAACCGCGGTGAAGGCGAGCTTGCCGATACCGGCGCACTGGTTGTTCGTACCGGTCACCGTACCGGCCGTTCGCCAGTCGATCGTTTCATCGTTGAAGAGCCAAGCACCCAGGCCGCCATCGCCTGGGGCCCGATCAACCGCAAGTTCCCGGCCGACAAGTTCGACGCCCTGTGGGCTCGCGTTGAGGCATTCAATAACGCGCAAGAGCATTTCGTTTCCCACGTGCATGTAGGTGCGGCTTCCGAGCACTATCTGGCCGTGAAGATGACCACCCAGACTGCCTGGCAGAACCTGTTCGGCCGTTGCCTGTTCATCAACCCGGCTCAGTACAACCCGGCGGGTCGTGACGAGTGGCAGGTCCTCAACGTTGCCAACTTCGAGTGCGTGCCAGAGCGTGACGGCACCAACTCCGACGGCTGTGTGATCCTCAACTTCGCACAGAAGAAAGTGCTGATCGCCGGCATGCGTTACGCCGGTGAAATGAAGAAAGCCATGTTCTCGGTGCAGAACTTCCTGCTGCCGGCTGCCGACGTACTGCCAATGCACTGCGCCGCCAACATCGGCGAAGAGGGCGACGTGACCCTGTTCTTCGGTCTGTCCGGCACTGGTAAAACCACCCTGTCCGCCGACGAAAGCCGTTACCTGATCGGTGACGACGAGCACGGCTGGGGCGAAGGCGTTGTGTTCAACATCGAAGGCGGTTGCTATGCCAAGTGCATCGACCTGTCCGAGAAGAACGAGCCGGTTATCTGGAAAGCCATCAAGCACGGCGCGGTATTGGAAAACGTCGTCATCGATGACGCCAAGCACGCCGACTACGCCGATGTCAGCCTGACCCAGAACAGCCGTGCCGCCTACCCGCTGGAGCACGTTGCCAAGCGTTCCGAGAAGAACCTCGGTGGCGAGCCGAACGCTGTGATCTTCCTGACCTGCGACCTGACCGGCGTGCTGCCGCCAGTGTCGATCCTCAACGAAGAACAAGCGGCTTACCACTTCCTGTCCGGTTACACCGCACTGGTCGGTTCGACCGAAATGGGTTCGGGCAGCGGCATCAAGTCGACCTTCTCCACCTGCTTCGGCGCACCGTTCTTCCCGCGTCCGGCCGGTGAATACGCTGAGCTGCTGATCAAGCGCATCCGCGGCTTCGGCTCCAAGGTCTACCTGGTCAACACCGGCTGGACCGGCGGTGGCTACGGCGTCGGCAAGCGCTTCAACATCCCGACCACCCGCGCCGTGATCGCAGCGATCCAGAGCGGCGCGCTGATCGGTACCGAGACCGAGCACCTGGACACCATCAACCTCGACGTGCCAGTGGCCGTACCGGGCGTTGAGACTGGCCTGCTGAACCCACGCAACACCTGGGCCGACAAAGCCGCCTACGACGAAGCCGCCAAAGCATTGGCCGGCCTGTTCATCGAGAACTTCAAGAAGTTCGAAGTGAGCGACGCGATCAAGGCTGCTGGTCCTAAGTTGTAAGTGTTGGATTGAGCTAACGAAGAAGCCGCCCCTCGGGGCGGCTTTTTTTTTGTGCGCAAAATTCAGTTTTTCGCGGGCAAGTCAGAATGCGTCGGGCCGTTACAGGCCCTCGAGCTCATCCGTGTCCCAGCGTTGGGCCTTGATGGCCCGGTAGAGCATGCCGATGGTCAAAGGCACCTTCTCGCCGCGACCCTTGGATTTTCGCTTTAGATTCACGTCAAAGCCGTCGGGCTGGAAATAGCGATAGCTGTCGAAATCTACGAAATCGATGGCGAAGTGGTCTTCCAGGGTTTCGATCAAATGCCGGGCGTCTGCACCGTTGCAGCCCAGGTCGAAGTTGATCGAGGTGGCGAGGCTGATGGTTTTGCGCTCGGGGAAGCCGAGTTCTTCATGCAGCAGTTGCATGAGTTGCTGCATCAAGTGGTCGTCGGGGAGGTTGGGGGCGAGGTTCATTGCGTAGGCTCCGCTAATCGAAATGCAGGCGCCATATTATCCTGCTCACGTTTCGATAGCCCCAAAGCCCCCGCTAGTGTTGGCCATTGGCTGACAACTTCTTTGAAGCTGTCGATGATGTTTTCTGCATCCGCACGACCGAAAACGAGAAAAGCCCTGCAAGCGCAAACCTGCAGGGCTTCTCGGTTAGGCTGAGCATCACATTAAGCCCCCGAACCAGTCGGGGCTTCTTCATTCTCAGCCTTGCATCAGGCCTCGACACCACAACCGATCATCAAAAGATATTGATCGGGTAATCCACGAACACACGCACTTCGTTGCCGCTGACGTTGTACTCGCTCGATTTCTGCGACACGCGCAGGACCGAGCTGCGCAGTTTCACGCTGAGGTCTTTGGCCGGGCCGCTTTGGACGACGTATTTGATCTGGTTGAAGATCTCGCGCTCGGTGCCGCCTTCGCTGGTGGAAGTGGTGATGTTGTCGCCGCGCACGTAGGCCACGTTGTAGCTCAGGCCCGGTGCACCGAAGGTGCTGAAGTCCAGGCCGTAGCCCACCTGCCAGCTGCGTTCGTCTTCGGCATTGAAGTCGGACCAGTAGGAGTTCGCCAGGTAGATGGTGTTGCCACCGTCGCCGACGCGACCCTGGTCTTTCTGGTAGCCGCCGTAGGCGTAGCCCAGGTTGCTGTCGCCGGTGCTGCGCTGATGCGCGAGGGTGAACGAGTGCGGGCCGGTGATGAAGGTGGCCGCCAGGCTCCAGATCTTGTTGTCGTCGCCGGTGATAGCGTTTTCGCGAACGTAGGAATCTTCCAGCTTGGTGCGGTAGCCGTTGAAGTCCAGGGTCAGGGACTGATCCTTGTCGATCGGGAACACGTAGTTGGCGCTCACGTATTGTTTCTTCAGCACGTCTTCGACGTCGGAAGCGTACAGCGCGGCCTTGAATTGCTCGGTGAACTGGTAGCTACCGCCCAATACGTTGATCGACTTCAAGCCACCGCTGTCACGGCCTTCAGCGCTTTTGCGCGATTCGGCGGTGAAGCGACCGGCGTCCAGTTGCAGGCTTTTGATCTCTTTGGAGGTGATCAAGGTGCCGGAGTAGCTTTCCGGCAGCAGGCGTGAGTTGTCGTAGTTCAGCACCGGCAGGGCCGGCATCTGGTCGCCGTAGGTCAGGGTGGTGCTGGACAGGCGGAACTTGATCGCTGCGCCGCCCTTGGACAGGTCGTTAGCCGGCTGGCCGCTGTCGCCCTTTTTGAAGAAGTCGATGCCTTGCGCGCCGCTACGGTCTTCGCTGCGTTCCAGGTTCAGTGCGTACAGCCCGAAAGCGTCCACACCCACACCCACGGTGCCTTGGGTGAAGCCGGACGAGAACGTGCCGATAGCCGCCTGGCCCCACTCGGATTTATCCGGGTTGCCGTCTTTGAAGTCACGGTTCATGTAGGCGTTGCGCAGCAGCACTTTGAGGCTGCTGTCTTCAACAAAACCCTTGGATTCGGCCTGGTCGTTCGCCATGGCCTGTGTCGCACTCAACATCCCCAGAGCGATCAGGCTGATTCGCTTGTTCAACATCGTGTTCTTTTCCTTATTTCCGGTTGATACGCGCTGTGTCGAACTCCCGAAACGGCGCTATCGCGCTCTTTTTTCATGACGAAAACAAAAAGGCCCGCCCACGATTTCTCGCGGCGGGCCTTTTTATAATTTTTGATCGTGGCGGTCGGCCACAGGCGTTGGGCCGAATCGTAGCTGCGCCCTCAACGATGTGTCAATTTCATGAATCTTCTAAAAACAGGTGAAAACCGTCTAAGAAATGCCTTTATGCGGCAGGAATATTCAATCACTGCAGCCATCGAGGCCACAGGCTGCTATGGAAATGGATGATCCCTGATCGGGTAGCGACTGACTCAACCACTGCGCAAATGCCTGGGGTTTGCCCAGCCATGGCCCGATATCGATCAGGGTGAATTGGTCATTGTGCTCAAGCGCCAGGGTCGGAAAGCCCTGCCCGCCGACCTTGGCCAAAAGAGCCCGGCTGTTCCTGATATGGCCTTCGGTGTCAGCCGCCCTGAAGGTTTTTTCGAAGGCTTCGCGGTCCAGCCCCATGCCGTGGGCAAGTTCAAACAGTACCGACTCATCGGCGATGCGACGCCCCTCCACGTAGTGAGCACTTTGCAAACGCCCCAACAACTCCAGCCCGCGACCTCCCATTTGCTCGGCCGCCAGCACCGCAGCGATGGGTGGAGCCGAGTCGAACACAGCGCTGTGATCACGCAGCAAACCTTCGAAATAGGCTTCACCGAACGGCTGCCCGCTGTATTCGGCGATACGCCGGTCATGGGGTATGACGTAACTGCGCAGTTGTGGCGAAACCTTTTGCCGATTGGCCCCCGTCATCATGCCGCCGCCGTGGGCAATCACGGGCAGCACAGCCTGGGCGGCCTGCACCAGCGGTTTGGCGCCGTAGCACCAACCGCACAACGGGTCGTAGATGTAGTGGAGGATCATGGCAAGGCTCCGGCAAAAATCGATGCCGGCAGATTAGTCCTGAGTTCATGACTGAAAAACACCGGAACGGCTTTCAGTCTGTTTCAGGAATCGGTCGAATGCTCCCGCAGGAACGAGCTGGGCGCCGCGTAGCCTGGGGGACCGTGACCTGAACACCGCAAAACTTGTAGGAGCTGGCTTGCCAGCGAAGAGGTTTGCACATTCAACATTGATGGTGAATGACAGATGGCCTTCGCTGGCAAGCCAGCTCCTACAGTCGTTCATGCAAAACACGCACAAAAAAAAGCGCTGCCATCCCGGCAGCGCTTTTTCTTGTTCAATCCGTTGTTGTTCTTCTTATCCTTCCATTACATCCCACAACGCATCCAGTTCCGCCTCGCTGAATAAACCAGCAGGGTAACGCTCGATCATCGTCCGGCGCGGATCAGCTTCACTGATCTGACGCATTCCATTGGACTTGAACCAGTGCGCCAGAATCTGGAGCGATTCGCTGTTTACTGCCAGGGGATGCAACGCCTTTTCGCCCATAACATTCACTTCGGCGTTCATTTCAGCGCTCTCTCCCGGTTTGTGAGCGGCTAACTTATCCAAGGTTTATGACAGAACATCGAAGTCCTCCCCACCCCGAGTACAACAGCAGGGATACAAGAGCTGTGCCAAGGTTTCTGAAGTGTGGCCAAGCGGATACAAAAAAGCCCGCAGGCCTGTAGGGCCGCGTGCTCCGTGCAACGCTGGTGGCTAATCGACAGCCTGAGGGAATTCGCAATCAACTCAAGCTGTTACGACCTCACTCACTCCTTGTGCGGTGCGGGTTGTTGCTGGGTAAGGCAGTGAATATTCCCGCCCCCCAGTAACAGTTCGCGACCAGGCACCATCACCACTTCATGCTGTGGGAACAGGTTCTGCAAGATTTCCTTTGCCGGGCCATCCTGCGGGTCGTCAAAGCTCGGCGCGATGATGCCGCCGTTGACGATCAGGAAGTTCACGTAGGAACCGGCCAGACGAACCGTCGGGTTACGCTCCTGAGTACCGTCCACTGGATCGACACCGGCGCACTCTTCTTCAGTCGCAAACAGCGGACCCGGGATCGGCATTTTGTGCACCGTGAACGGGCGACCCTTGGCGTCGGTGCTGCTTTGCAGCACTTTCATCGCCGCCTGGCAGCGCGGGTAGTTAGGGTCCTGTGGATCATCGGTCCAGGCCAACAGCACTTCACCCGGACGCACGTAGCAGCAGAAGTTATCCACATGGCCGTCGGTTTCGTCGTTGAACAAGCCATCCGGTAGCCAGATGATTTTATCCACAGCCAGGTTCGCACTCAGGACCGCTTCGATTTCCGCGCGATTCATGTGCGGGTTGCGATTGCGGTTGAGCAGGCATTCTTCGGTGGTGATCAGCGTGCCTTCACCGTCGACGTGAATCGAGCCGCCTTCCAGCACGAAGCCTTCGGTGCGGTAACGCGGGCTGCGCTCGATCTCGAGGATCTTGCCGCCGACCTGCGAGTCGCGGTTCCACGGCGAATACAGGCCGCCGTCGAAGCCGCCCCAGGCGTTGAAGTCCCAGTTCACGCCACGGACTTCGCCACTGTTATTGATGACGAAGGTCGGACCGGAGTCTCGGACCCAGGCGTCGTCGCTGGACATTTCCACCACACGAATATTCGGTACGTCCAGACGGGCACGGGCGTTTTCGTACTGGCCGGCGGAAACCGCCACGGTCACCGGTTCGAAACGGGCGATGGCCTTGGCCACTGCCACATGCGCGGATTGTGCCGGTTTGCCGCCCAGTCGCCAGTTGTCCGGGCGCTCGGGCCAGATCATCCAGGTCTGGGTTTGGGGTGCCCATTCGGCTGGCATGTAGAAGCCGTCGGCGCGAGGGGTGCTGTTCAACGTGGTCATGGCTCAGGACTCCGGAGTGGCATTGATGCCTGACAGAAATGGAAGCGCATTGGTACACGCCGTGGACTGCGCTACTTTATATCCGATAAATATCGGCTTTTAAAGCAACTTACATCCATAGTTACAAAAACAATCGATAAAAAGCCGATATCAATCGAACTACCACAGCAGTGCCCTGTAGGAGTGAGCCTGCTCGCGATTAGGCCATATCAGTCACCATTTTTTTGACCGGAAGACCGCTATCGCGAGCAGGCTCGCTCCTACAGGGGATGTGTTTACAGGCCTTCTTCGAGCACCTTCGACAGCATGTCCACGAAGAAATCCACGCTCTGGCGCGAAGTGACCATCGGCGGCTTGATCTTGAGGATGTTCAGGTAATCGCCGGTCGGCTGCATGAAGATCCCCAGTTCACGCAAGCGATCGCACAGCGCGGTGGTTTCTTCGGTGGCCGGCTCCAGGGTTTCGCGATTGCGGATCAACTCGACGCCCAGGTAGAAACCGGAACCGTGCACCGCGCCCACTAACGGATGAATATCGATCAACGCTTCGAGGCGCTTCTTGAAGTGCCCGCCGACGACCTGGGCGTTTTCCCAGAGTTTTTCCTCTTCCATTACATCCAGCACCGCCATGCCGACCTGGCAACTGACCGGGCTGCCGCCAGCAGAGGAGAAGAAGTAACCCTCGGCCTCCAGCGCTTCGGCGATTTCCCGACGGGTGATGACCGCGCCCAGTGGCTGACCGTTGCCCATGCCCTTGGCCATGGTGATGATATCCGGCACCACGCCCTGTTCTTCAAAGCCCCAGAAGAAATCGCCCATGCGCCCGTAGCCCACCTGCACTTCGTCGGCGATGCACACGCCGCCCCGCGCCCGGACCATGGCATAGACTTGTTTCAAATAGTCCGGTGGCAGCGAGATGCCGCCGGCATTGCCATACACCGGCTCGCAAATGAAACCGGCCAATTGGCGATTCTGCTCGGCGATTTTCGCCAGGTTGTGTTCGACGCTACGCACATAATCCGGCGCGCTGTCGGGGCCACGGAATTCACCGCGATAGGTGTTTGGCGCGGTCACCGGGTGCACCCAGTCCGGGCGACTGCTCAAGGCCTTGGGGTTGTCGGCGATCGAGGTCGACACCGAGTCGGCCCCCACCGTCCAGCCGTGATAAGCCTCCAGCACGCTGAGCATGTCGCGGCCGCCGCTGTAGGCCCACGCCAGTCGAATCGCCAGGTCGTTGGCCTCGCTACCGCTGTTGACCAGGAACACGCGGTCCATGCCGTCAGGGGACAGCTTCAGCAAACGTTCGGAGAACTCGGCCACGGCCGCGTAGTTGAAGCGCGAGTTGGTGTTGAGCAACGACCACTGGCGACTGGCAACCGCCGCCATGCGCGGGTGACCGTGGCCCAATACCGCAACGTTGTTGAGCATGTCGAGGTAGGAACGACCCTGCATGTCAATCAAATGGTTGCGCCAGCCGCGCTCGATGCGCGGCGGGTCGACGTAATAATGTTTTTGCGTACGGGCGAAACTGGCGTCGCGCCGGGCCAGCAACGTCGCTCCGTCGAGCTCAGCTTCGGCGTCACACGCCAGCCCCAGCAACGCTGCCGGTGATGGACACAACGCTTGCCAGGCTGCCGCGCGCGAAGGCGTACAGAACAACGGCGCATTGATCGACGCGCCACGGCACAACTGCACGATCAATGGCCCGCTGACCGAGCCCAGTACCTGGCCTTTGACCAGTGCTGCGCCGCTGTGCAGCGACGGCGTGACGCCCCAAAGCCGCACACTCAATTGCGGGCCGTCCAGTTGCAGCACGCCCGCCGATGGGTGATGCACTACCCCGGCAAACGGCGCTTCGACCGCCGTGCCCTGAGGCACACGCAACTCGACGTGCAACGGGCAAGTGTCCGGTTCAGCGGCGCTGTCCGGGCGGGTGTGGGACAAGCGGTATTGTCCGTAGCGACTGGCCGCCAGGCCATGCGCCGTAGCGGCTTCATCCAGCAGGCGCTGATCGACACGCTCCTGCTCCCAGTTCCCGGCCTCGAAATGCGGGCTGAGCACACCCAGGTCGATCAGCGCGAACTCACGCCCCACCAGGCTTGGCAACAGCGGCGCGAAGCCTTCGCTGCCGATGGTGGGCAGGTTCTGGCCGACGGCGGTGAGGATCGCCGCTTCCATCAACGCCAATGGTACCGACGTGGCCACACGGAAGATTTCCCATTCATGGACCAGGTTATCGCGGCTGTAGGCATTGCCCGGATCGATGCTGACCTGCTGTTCGCCGCTGAGCACCAACACCGCCGCGCGGGCGACGATCAGCGGCCACAGCGCCAGCAATTCTTCGTGTTGCAACGGATTGACCGCGTGATAGGCCTGTACCGCCGGCAAAATGCAGAACGGATCGCCCTCGCCATGATGCAGCAGCGCGGCGCAGGTCACCGACAGATCGGTAATGCGCCAGGTGCGCACCAGGTCACCGAAATCGATCACGCCCTGCAGCTGCCAATGGCGCTGCGCATCGCGCTGCCACACCACGTTATCGTCGGTGATATCCATGTGAATGGCCTGCACCGGCAGCTTGTCTTGCAGTGGCTGCAAATGCCGCTCGGCTTGCCCGGACGCTTCGACGATCAGTTTGCGCTGGGCCTCATCCTTGATCACCGGCAGCAAATGCGCGATCAGGGCGTGAGCATGGCGGGCGTCCCATTGCAGGGTTCGCACCAGCCCCGGATGGTCGAAATCCGCCAGGGCCAGGTCCATTTCACCGCACAGGCGACCGAAGCCGGACACCACCGTCGGGTTGAAATGGCCGAGGCTCGTCAGCGGCTGGCCTTCGATGTAATCGAGCAGGCGAACGTGGACCGCCTGGCCACCCATGTCCAGAGACAGAAGTTCTGCACCGTTTTTCGCCGGGATAACACGCGGCACATGCACATCGGGGTGCTCCCCCAAGTGCCCGAGCCCGGCGTGCTGTGCTTGAAGCTCAATTACCGAATAGTCGCCACGGCAGATTTTCAGGACGAAACGTCCCTGCTCGCTGTCGACGCGGTAGTTCAGGTCTTGCTGGCTGCCAAGGGCCTGCAACCTGCCGCTGAACCCGTAATGTTCTTCCAGCAGCGCTCGCGCTTGATCCGCAGACACCTGCGGGCTGGGCAAACTGGCGCGATGAATCAACGTGGCGAGCGGCATACAACGACCCCTGAAATTTTATTAGGCGCCTATATCGCCACTGGTTCGGGCGATACGCAACCCCCCGGAAGCGGCATGGGGCATTTGTGGGAGCGGGCTTTGTTCTGGTACTCGCCTCGGTCGGCGCTTTGCGCAAGAATGGCGGCCATTCAACACACACTGCTGGAGAGCCACCATGAATGTAGTGACCACTGATCTGCCCGGTGTTCTGATCCTCGAACCCAAGGTCTTTGGCGACGAACGTGGTTTCTTCTACGAGAGTTTCAACGCCCGGGCCTTCAAAGAGGCCACCGGACTGGACACTGAATTCGTTCAAGACAATCACTCCCGTTCGCAGAAGGGCGTGCTGCGCGGTCTGCATTACCAACTGGAAAATACCCAGGGAAAACTGGTTCGCGTCACGGTCGGTGAAGTGCTGGACGTCGCCGTAGACATCCGTCGCAGCTCACCGCACTTCGGCAAATGGGTCGCAGTGCGACTGTCTTCCGACAACCATCGTCAGCTCTGGGTCCCGGAAGGTTTCGCCCACGGGTTCGTCGTATTGAGCGAGTTTGCCGAGTTCCTTTACAAAACCACCGATTACTACACGCCCTCCGCCGAGCGCAGCATTCGCTGGGACGACCCGGACCTGGCCATCGACTGGCAACTGCAAGGCACGCCGCAGTTGTCGGCGAAAGATCAGGCCGGGGTATTTTTCAAGGACGCTGACGTCTTTGCCTGAAAGGCCGGCTGAAGCTCGCCTATCAAGATGCACCTGACCCAAGGCGGGTAAGCCTAGGCATAATGCGCCTGTACCCACAGGCGCATGCTGCTCATGAAACCGACTCTCCCTCCCAGACCCCGTTGGCGCAGCCTGGCCCTGCTGGCACTGTGCCTGGCGCCGTTGCTGTGGCCGCTGGAACATCTCGCCGAGCGTTACTACCGTAGCGAGCTGGCCAGTCAGAATCGTCAGACCCTCGATCTCTACGTCGCCAACCTGCTGGGTACCCTGCATCGCTATGAAGTGTTGCCACAGATCCTCGGCGACCTGCCGGCCTTGCGCGCCGTGCTCGGTGCGCCGGACGATGGCGTCACCCAAGGCAACGCCAACCACCTGCTGAAAAATATTGCCACCCAGACCGGCGCCGAAGTCATGTACCTGATGGACGCCAATGGCAAGACCCTGGCCGCCTCCAACTGGGACAAGCACGACAGTTTCGTCGGGCGCAATTTTTCCTTCCGTCCGTATTTCAGCGAAGCCATGGCCGGGCGGCTCGGGCGCTTTTTCGGCCTGGGCACCACCTCCGCCAAGCGCGGTTACTTCTTCGCCGCTGGCGTGCGTGATGGCGATAAAATCGTCGGCGTGCTGGTGGTCAAGGTCGACCTCGACCACACCGAAAGCCTCTGGGGCAAAACCCCGGAACAACTGCTGCTGACCGACCACAATGGCGTGGTCATTCTCACCTCGCGACCGGAGTGGCGATTCCGCTCGACCCGCCCGTTGAACGAGGAAGAAAGCAAGGCCATCACCGCGATTCAACCCTATCCAACCCGCGAGCCAAAACCGCTGAAATTCAATCCCAATGCCTGGCTGACCCAGACCCAACAGATCGCCGAAACCGGCTGGGACGTCAGCATCCTCGCCCCGCGCACCTTGATCGACCGTCCGGTGCGCACGGTGGTGGCCATCGGTGGTGCAACCTTGCTGGTGGTGATGTTGCTGCTCGGCCTGATGATGCAGCGCCGCCGCCATTACCTCGAACGCATCGCTTTCGAAGCCAAGGCCCGGCACGAGCTGGAAGGTCGGGTCGCCGAGCGCACCAGCGATCTCGAAGGCCTGAACCGGCGCCTGAAACAGGAAGTGCTGGAGCGCGAACAAGCCCAGCAGGAGCTGGTACGCGCCCAGGATGATCTGGTACAGGCCGGCAAATTGTCGGCACTGGGCACCATGTCGGCGAGCATCAGCCACGAACTCAATCAGCCGCTGGCAGCGATTCGCAGCTACGCGGAAAACGCCGAGGTGCTGCTCGATCACCAGCGCACCGACGATGCCCGCGGCAATCTCAAGCTGATCAGCGAATTGACCGGTCGCATGGCCTCGATCATCGCCCACTTGCGCGCCTTTGCCCGGCGCGACCGGCATGCCCCGGAAAGCGTCGCCCTGCAACCGGCGCTGGACGATGCCCTGGCCTTGTTGGCCAAGCGTCGACGCAGCATGGAAGTCGAGCTGATCCGTGACTTGCCGGCCGCCACCCTGTGGGTTGAGGCCGGGGAAACCCGCCTGCGCCAGGTACTCGGCAATCTGCTGGCCAACGCCCTGGATGCCCTGACGGAAAAAGGCCCGCCACGTAAACTCTGGCTAAGTGCCCAATCCACGGCCGATGGCGTCAACCTGTACATTCGCGACAACGGCCCCGGCTTTTGCATGGAAGCCCTTGGGCGCGCCAGCGAGCCGTTCTACACCACCAAGACCCGAACCCAGGGCCTCGGTTTGGGGCTGGCGATTTGCGAAACCCTGATGCGCGCCTTCGGCGGTGAACTGTCGTTCGCCAATCACAAGGAGGGCGGCGCCCTGATTACCCTGAAGCTGCGCGCAGGCGCACCGGGCGTGAGCCTGCAACCGTCCGAGGACCGAAGTGCATGACCATCGACAACCGCATTCAGGTCGTGTTGATCGACGACGATCCCCACTTGCGCCAGGCCCTGAGCCAAACGCTGGATCTGGCGGGCCTGAAAATCCTGCCGCTGGCCGAAGCCAAGGGCCTGGCCGCGCAACTGGAGCGCGACTGGCCGGGTGTGGTGGTCAGTGATATCCGCATGCCCGGCATGGACGGTCTCGAACTGCTGACCGAACTGCATGCCCAGGACCCTGAGCTACCGGTGCTGCTGATCACCGGCCACGGCGATGTGCCGCTGGCCGTGCAGGCCATGCGCGCCGGGGCCTATGACTTTCTGGAAAAGCCCTTCGCCAGCGACGCCCTGCTCGACAGTGTGCGCCGGGCGTTAGCCCTGCGTCGGCTGGTGCTGGACAACCGCAGCCTGCGGTTGGCCTTGAGCGACCGCAATGAGCTGAGCGCCCGCCTGGTTGGCCACTCACCTTCGATGCTGCGCCTGCGCGAGCAGATCGGTGCCCTGGCGGCGACCAAGGCCGATGTACTGATCCTCGGCGAAACCGGCGCTGGCAAAGAAGTCGTGGCCCGGGCGCTGCACGATTTATCAAGCCGTCGCAACGGTCCGTTCGTGGCGATCAACGCCGGTGCCCTGGCCGAATCAGTGGTCGAAAGCGAGCTGTTCGGCCACGAGCCCGGTGCCTTCACTGGTGCGCAGAAACGTCGCATCGGCAAGTTCGAGTTCGCCAATGGCGGCACGTTGTTCCTCGATGAAATCGAAAGCATGAGCCTGGATGTGCAGGTCAAATTGCTGCGCTTGCTGCAAGAACGGGTAGTCGAACGCCTGGGCGGCAATCAACTGATCCCGCTGGACATCCGCATCATCGCCGCCACCAAGGAAGACCTGCGCCAGGCGGCGGATCAAGGACGTTTCCGTGCCGACTTGTATTACCGCCTGAATGTCGCACCATTGCGGATTCCACCATTGCGCGAACGGGGCGAAGATGCGCTGATGCTGTTTCAGCATTTCGCCGATGAAGCCAGTGCCCGCCACGGCTTGCCACCCCATGAACTGCAACCGGGACAACGTGCCTTGCTGCTGCGCCACACCTGGCCCGGCAACGTGCGCGAGCTGCAAAATGCGGCCGAGCGTTTTGCCCTCGGGTTGGAACTGGCCCTCGACAACAACACGCCGCAAGGCGGCGCTGGCAACAGGGTCGAAGCCGTCAGCGGCGGTTTGAGCGAGCAAGTGGAGAACTTCGAAAAAACCCTCATTGCCGCCGAACTGGCACGCTCGCACAGCTCCGTGCGCAGCGTCGCCGAAGCCCTCGGCATTCCGCGCAAGACCCTGCATGACAAACTGCGCAAGCACGGTCTGAGTTTCGCCGACAGTGGTGCCTCGGCCCACCCTGACGACCTCGACTGAGCTACCGTCCAATCATCCACTTCAAGCAAGAGGCCCCCTGAATGAGCCGCGACAGTCGACAACTGGAATCAGTCCTCCATCACGACATTCCCCTCACCCGGGACATGGGCCTCAAAGTGCTCGACTGGCATGACCAGCAACTGCGCCTGCACTTGCCACTGGAAGCCAACGTCAACCACAAGAGCACCATGTTCGGCGGCAGCCTGTATTGCGGCGCGGTCCTGGCCGGTTGGGGCTGGCTGCATCTGCGCCTCAAGGAAGAAGGCATTACCGACGGGCACATCGTGATTCAGGAAGGGCAGATCAGCTATCCGCTGCCAGTGACGGGCGATGCCAACGCCATTTGCCAGGCACCGGATCCGGTGATCTGGAAGAAATTCCTGACCACGTTCCAGCGATATAGCCGAGCGCGGTTGACGCTGCATACGCGGGTCGTCAATGAAGGCCATGATGAGGATGCGGTGAGGTTTGTCGGGCAGTACGTGCTGCACCGTTAAGCGCCACTACCTCTGTAGGAGCCGGCTTGCTGGCGAATGATGCAATGCGGTGTGCCTGACACACCGCTTCGCTGCGATGCGGCGACCCGACAAGCCAGCTCCTACAGGGTAGCGAGCGCCAGCAGCTTCTCCCGCCAGGCCGCCTTCGCCGGCAAAGCCAGAAAGAATGCGTTCAACAGCGACTCCCGCGCCGGATAGCTGAACGGCTCACCGCTCAACTCCAGCACCTCACCACCCGCGCCCTCCAGCACGCCTTGCGCTGCCGCCGTGTCCCACTGCGAAGTCGGTGCCAGACGTGGATAGCAATCCGCCGCCCCTTCGGCCAGCAGGCAAAACTTCAGCGAACTGCCGATATTGGCCAGTTGCAGCTCGCCAAGGATCGCGCTCAACCCCGCCAGCAAATGCTCCTGCTCCGGGCTCGAATGACGACGGCTGGCCACCACGGTGAACGACTCGCCTGGCGCTAATGCATCACGCACCTTGATCGCCACCGGCGTGCCACCTTTATCGCCGCGCCAGGCACCGAGGCCGGCGCCACCGACATAGAAACGACCGTTGGTCGGCATCGACACCACGCCGAACACCACTCGACCGTTTTCGATCAGGGCGATGTTGACGGTGAACTCTTCGCTGCCGCTGATGAACTCCTTGGTGCCATCCAGTGGATCAACCAGCCACCAGCGCTGCCATCCGGCCCGCACGCTTTGGGGGATGTTGGCGTCCTCTTCGGAGAGCACCGGGATGCTCGGATCGAGCGCCGTCAGCCCGGCCAGAATCAGGTGGTGTGCGGCCAGGTCAGCAGCGGTCACCGGCGAATCATCAGCCTTCGCCGTGACGGCCGTGCCCGTGCGCCAGAACGGCAGGATCGCCTCACCGGCCTGCAAGGCCAGCTCGATGACAGGTGCCATCAACGGATGCGGGAAGTTCATGGCTGGAACGCTCCGCGTTGAGTCAACAGGTCTCGGGCCAGGTACAGCGCCGCCAAGGCACGGCCTTCAGTAAAGTGGGGGTTTTGCGCCAGCGCCGAGAGTTCACGCAGATTGATCTTGTCCACCCGCATCGGCTCGGGCTCGTCGCCTTCCAGACGCTCTTCGTAGAGGTCGGTGGCCAGCACCACCTGAATCTTCTGGCTCATGTAACCGGGGGACAGCGACAGCTCGGTCAGGTGCTCCAGTTGCCGCGCGCCGAAACCAGCCTCTTCCTTGAGTTCGCGCTCGGCTGCTGCCAACACGTCTTCGCCCGGCTCGATCAAACCCTTGGGCAATGACATTTCATATTCATCCGTGCCGCCGCAATACTCCTCGACCAGTACCGCATGCTCGGCATCGAGCATCGCCACGATCATCACCGCGCCGTACCCGGCACCCTTGCCGACCAGGCGTTCATAGGTGCGCTCCACGCCGTTGGAAAAGCGCAACTTCAGCTCTTCCACGCAGAACAATCGACTGGTGGCGACAATTTCGCGGGCGAGTATGGTGGGTTTCTGGCGCATGCAAAGCTCCTTGGCGTGAACGCGCTACTATAACGCGGCTTTCCCGATTGTTTACGCCAGAAATCTTTCTACTGCCCGAGACGTTGCCATGCCTTCATTACCCTGGTCCGACATCGATACCGTTCTGCTGGACATGGACGGCACGCTGCTGGACCTGCATTTCGACAACCACTTCTGGATGGAGCACCTGCCCCAGCGTTACGCCGAACTGCACGGGGTCAGCCGGGCCATGGCCGAGATGGAATTGCAGCCGTTATTCGAACGCAATGCCGGCCAGTTGCAGTGGTACTGCCTGGACTTCTGGAGTGCCGAACTGAAGCTGTCGGTGCGCGACCTGAAACTGGAAACCGCGCACCTGATCGCCCTGCGCCCGGATGCCGACACCTTTCTGGCGGCGATCAAACGGGCCGGCAAGCGCGTGGTGCTGATCACCAATGCCCATCGGGATGCGCTGTCGTTGAAGCTGGAAAAAATCGAGCTGGCGCCGTACTTCGAGCGCTTGATCAGCTCCCATGACTACGGCTTCCCCAAGGAAAACCCGCAGTTCTGGGATGCGTTGCAAGCCGATATCGATTTCGATCCGGCGCGCAGCCTGTTCATCGACGACACCTTGCCGATCCTGCGCAGTGCACGGGACTTTGGCGTGGCGCATTTGCTGGCTGTGCGTGAACCGGATAGCCGCAAGGGGCCGAAGGATACGGCGGAGTTTGCAGCGGTCGGGGATTATCGGGATTTGATTGCGGGGCTTTGATTGACCGTAGGAGCTGCCTGCGGCAGCTCCTACAGGCCTCGCATTACTCGGGAATCCGCAACGACTGTCCCGGATAGATCTTGTCCGGGTGCGACAACATCGGCTTATTGGCTTCGAAAATCTTGTTGTACTTGTTGGCATCGCCGTACACGCGCTTGGAAATCGCGCTGAGGGTGTCGCCCTTCACCACCGTGACAAACACCGCGGCAGCAACAACAGGCCCGGTCACAGTAATCTGATCATCCACGCTGCCAACCCCGGCGATATTG
This sequence comes from Pseudomonas sp. P1_C12, assembly GCF_056406435.1. NCBI lineage: Bacteria > Pseudomonadati > Pseudomonadota > Gammaproteobacteria > Pseudomonadales > Pseudomonadaceae > Pseudomonas > Pseudomonas sp. P1_C12. Next base: position 135,278 of record NZ_JBFUAE010000008.1, read on the forward strand.
CCCACTGCCAGCAGGATCTTTTCCTTCTCTTCCTGACTCGCCACTTCACCGGTCACCGTGACCTTGTCGCCATCGACCGTCGCCTGCACATTCGGGTTGCCCAGGCCGACCTTGCTGATGTGTTCCTTCAACTGCTCACTGGCGTTGGCGTTGCCTGGCGTCAGCAAATCCAGCAGTTTTTCGCCTGCTTCCTTCACAAAGCTCAAAAGACTCATGGTGCACTCTCCTTGGGTTTGGGGTTCCAGACGCCAAAGCCTAGACCACGACCATCACTTGCGAATCCAGCCCGACCAATGACCCCGCTTGCGATAGAATCGGCCTCTTCCCGCGCCCAGGAGCGAAGATGGACATCAAGCAGCTGAAATTCCTCATCGCGCTCGACGAAACCCGCCATTTCGGCCAGGCCGCCGCGCGCTGCCACATTACTCAACCGACACTATCGATGCGCCTGCGCAGCCTCGAAGAAGAACTCGACCTGCCGCTGGTCAATCGTGGTCAGCGCTTCGAAGGTTTTACGGCACCGGGCGAACGAGTGCTGGCCTGGGCGCGCACGGTGCTGGCGGCGTACGACGGCTTGTATGCCGAGGCGGCCGCCTGTCGCGGCAATCTGGTCGGCACCTTGCGTCTGGGCGTGGTGCCGCTGTCGAGCTTCGATCCGCTGCCGCTGCTTCAACGCCTGCACGGGGAGCATCCGAACCTGCGCTTCGAGCTTTCGGCGCTGAGTTCGGAGCAAATACTCGAACAACTGGCGAACAATCGCCTGGACCTCGGTGTTTCCTACCTGGAGCGCCTGGACACCGAACATTTCGACTCCCTGGCCTTCAGCGAAACCCGCATGGGTCTGCTCTACGACCAACGCTTTTTCAGCTTTGGCGAGGCGCCGCTGAGCTGGGAATCATTGATCGAACTGCCACTGGGCATGCTCTCCAGCGGCATGCACTTTCGCCAATCCATCGACCACAACTTCCACAGCCGCGGCCTCACCCCGCAGCCGCTGTTGCAAACGGATGCCGTGCATCAACTTTTACAAACTGTGCACGGCGGCTTGTGCTGCGCCGTGATGCCGTTGGACGGAGGTCTGGAAGAGCTGACCGATCATCTGCGCCTGCAACCGATCGAAAACGCCCAGACCGTGGGCCGGCTGGGGCTGATCATGCGTCGCAGCGCGCCACGCTCGGCCTTGGCGGAGGCCTGTTTCGCGATTTATCGACAATCGTTGCCCAGTGCTTGATCGACAGTATCTATCGGCACATCAGTACTAACGATTAGACGTGACAAGTTGTCACGCCTAGTCTTAAAGCTGATCAAACCGTCGGTGATGCCATGAATACCAAGCGCCCAGCCTGCGCGGCGCCTGCCCTCGAAACGCCCGCGCCCGCCGCCAGCCAGACGTACAGTTACAGCAACCTTGAAGACACGGAATCGACCAGCACCGCGCTGGCCGAGGAAGTCGCGCTGGCGATTGCCTACAACGGCATCAGCCAGGCCGTCATGCTGGTGACACCCACGGACCTCGAAGACTTCATTGTCGGTTTCAGCCTGGGCAGCGGCATCATCGAGGACGCCACTGATATTTATGACCTGCAACTGACCGGCTCTGGCTCGGCGCAATACGCGCAAGTGACCATCGCCAACCGCGCCTTCTGGAACCTCAAGCAGCAGCGTCGGCAACTGGCCGGCACCAGCGGTTGCGGGCTGTGCGGTGTGGAAGCAGTGGAGCAGGCACTCCCCGAGCTTCAGGTGTTGCCTGGCGCACCCTTGCCGCCTGCCGAATGGCTCGACGGCCTGCGCCAGCGCATCGGCGCGTTCCAGCCCCTTGGCCAGCACAGTGGTGCGGTACATGCCGCGGTGTTCATGAATGATCAGGGCGAGTTGCTGCTGGGTCGCGAAGACATCGGTCGGCACAACGCCCTCGACAAACTGATCGGCGGATTGATCCGTCAAAAGATCCCGACCGCTGGCGGGCTGGCGATTGTCACCAGCCGCTGCAGCCTCGAATTGATCCAGAAAGTCTTGCGCGCCGGCATCCAGACCCTGGTCAGCCTGTCGTCGCCCACGGGCCTTGCCGTGCAATGGGCCCGTCGCCACAACCTCAACCTCATCCATCTGCCACAGAAGAATGCACCGCGGGTCTACAGCCCAACGTTGGAGAAACAAGCGTGAGTCAACACCGTCAAGCCGACCAGACACCTGTCCCTCGCTACAAGCCCTACAAAGGCCCGGCCGGTGGTTGGGGCGCACTGATCAGCGTCGCACAGGCCTGGCTGAGCAGCGACAACGCGCTGAAAAACCTGCGCATGATGCTCAAGACCAACAAGAACGGCGGCTTCGACTGCCCTGGTTGCGCCTGGGGTGATTCTAAAGAAGGCGGCATGGTGATGTTCTGCGAGAACGGCGCCAAGGCGGTGAACTGGGAAGCGACCAAACGCCGGGTCGACGCCAGATTCTTCGCCAAACACAGCGTCACGTCCTTGCTGGAGCAAAGCGACTACTGGCTCGAATATCAGGGCCGCCTGACCGAGCCGATGAGCTACGACGCCGAAACCGACCGCTACAAGCCGATCAGCTGGGACGACGCGTTCGCGCTGATCGCCAAACACCTGAACGGCTTGTCGAGCCCGGATCAGGCAGAGTTCTACACCTCGGGTCGGGCCAGCAACGAAGCGGCTTTTCTCTATCAGCTGTTCGTGCGCGCCTATGGCACCAACAACTTCCCTGATTGCTCGAACATGTGTCACGAGGCCAGCGGTGTCGCGATGTCGCAAAGCGTCGGTGTCGGCAAAGGCACTGTGACCTTCGACGACTTCGAACACGCCGACGCGATTTTCGTCTGGGGCCAGAACCCCGGTACCAACCACCCGCGGATGCTCGAGCCGTTGCGCGAAGCGGTGAAGCGCGGCGCTCAGGTGGTGTGCATCAACCCGCTCAAGGAGCGTGGCCTGGAACGTTTCCAGCACCCGCAGCACGCGATCGAAATGCTCACCAACGGCGACAAGCCAACCAATACCGCATTCTTCCGTCCGGCCCTGGGCGGCGACATGGCGATCATGCGCGGCATGGCGAAATTTCTCTTGCTGTGGGAACGCGACGCACAGAAAACCGGCGCGCCGGCAGTGTTCGACCACGACTTCCTCAATGAACACAGCGCCAATGTGCTGGAGTACCTGGCGACCATCGACGAAACGCCGTGGGAGCAGATCGTCGAGCAGTCGGGCCTGACGCTGATAGAGATCGAACAAGCGGCGCGCATGTACGCCAAGGGCAAGAACGTCATCATGTGCTGGGCCATGGGCATCACCCAGCACCGGCATTCGGTGGCGACCATCCAGGAAATCGCCAACCTGATGCTGCTGCGCGGCAACGTCGGCCGGCCCGGTGCCGGTCTATGTCCGGTGCGTGGTCACAGCAACGTGCAGGGCGACCGCACCATGGGCATCAACGAGTGTCCGCCAGTGGCGTTCCTCGATGCCTTGGAGCGTCGCTTCCAGTTCAAGGTGCCGCGCCACAACGGCCACAACGTGGTCGAGGCGATTCATGCGATGGCTGACGGCCGGGCGAAAGTCTTTATCGGTCTGGGCGGCAACTTCGCCCAAGCCACGCCGGACAGCCCACGCACGTTCCAGGCCCTGCAGAACTGCGACCTGACCGTGCAGATCAGCACCAAGCTCAACCGCAGCCATTTGACCCACGGCAAGGACGCGCTGATCCTGCCGTGCCTGGGCCGCACCGACATCGATATCCAGACCGAAGGCCCGCAAGCGGTGACTGTCGAAGATTCGTTCAGCATGGTCCACGCCTCCAATGGTCAACTGCAGCCGCTGTCGAACCAGATGCGTTCGGAACCGGCGATCCTGGCCGGCATCGCCGCCGCGACCCTGGGCAGCCACCCGGTGGACTGGAATTGGCTGGTGGCCGATTACCGTCGCATCCGTGACCTGATTGCCGAGACCATTCCAGGCTTCAAGGACTTCAACGAGAAGGTCAGGAGTCCGGGCGGTTTCTACCTGGGCAACAGTGCCGGTGCGCGCAAGTGGAACACTGCGTCGGGCCGGGCCAATTTCAAGCCAAACATCCTGCCCGAGGATCTGGTGCACGAACGCACCCGCGCCACCGGGGTGCTGCCGGATCTGATCATGCAATCGATGCGTTCCCACGATCAGTACAACACCACGATCTATGGTCTCAACGACCGTTATCGCGGCGTGAAGGGACAGCGCGATGTGTTGTTCGTCAACGAAGCCGACATCATCCGCCTGGGCTTCAAGCCGGGGCAGAAGGCGGACATCGTTTCGCTTTGGGACGATGGTGTTGAACGTCGGGTGAAAGGCTTCACGCTGCTGGCGTTTGATATCCCGGCCGGGCAAGCGGCGGCCTACTATCCGGAAGTGAACCCGTTGGTGCCGCTGGAAAGCATCGGCGATGGCAGCCATACGCCAACATCGAAGTTTGTGGCGATCCGGTTGGAAGCGGCGAGTGAGACCGGACTGATCATGGCCAGGTCTGCGTAGCGCAGTATCAAAAGATCGCAGCCTGCGGCAGCTCCTACACCGATCTCTGTAGGAGCTGCCGCAGGCTGCGATCTTTTTGACTTTAATGACCCACTCAAAAACATTTCAAGCGCCCACAAAAAAGGCCGTTTCCTCACGAAAACGGCCTTTGCGAAGTAGTAAAAGACCGGCAAAAAAACGTAAAGTTCCGCCCGAAAAACAGTAACTTGCAATATTGTATACAGGTCGTGTTATTCGTCGGATTTCGATTGTCACGCCAATTCCAGAGCCTCAGGATCGCGCCGTCATCCCCTTGAGGTTCCTCCATGAAGTTCTCCTCGATTCTCTTGTTGTCCCTTGGCCTGGTCAGCGGTATCGCGTCTGCTGGCGGCACCACCGAAGCCGGTGTAGGCGGCGCATTGGGCGGGGTTCTAGGCTCGGTCGTCGGTCAGTCGTTAGGCGGCAGTACAGGTTCCACCATCGGCGCAGCCCTGGGTGGCGCGGGTGGTAGCGCCGTCGGCGCAAACAAACACAGCCGTGGCGAAGCAGCCCTTGGCGGTGCGTTAGGCGCGGCAGGCGGTAACGTGGTCGGCCGCAGCATGGGCGGCACGACCGGCAGTCTGATCGGCGCCGCAGCAGGCGGCGGTGCCGGTGGCGCGCTGGGTAACCACATGGGCAAAGATTACGATGATGAAGACGGCGGTCATCGTTCGTATCGCGACCATGACGATCGTCGCTACTACCGTGACGACCATCCGGGCCGCGGCCATGCCTATGGCCATCGCAAGCACCACCACAGGTATTACCGCGACTAAGGCCTCGAGCGCCTCGCTGGTGAGTACATCAAAAATCGCAGCCCCAAGGGCTGCGATTTTTTTTGCCTTACTGAACCACCAGACACTCCAGCGCGCCGCGCAACCCTGCAGGAATCGCTACGGGTTGATTTGACACCCGATCGACAAACACATGTACGAAGCGCCCCGCCGCACAGGCTTCATCTTCCCCTTGCTTGAACACGGCCAGTTCGTATTGCACCGAACTGTTGCCCAGCTTGCCCACCCGCAGACCGATCTCGATGCGGTCCGGGAAGGCAATGGAAGCAAAGTAATCACAGGCCGAGCTCACCACGAACCCCACCACCTCACCGCCATGGATATCCAGGCCGCCGACTTCGATCAGGTAAGTGTTCACCGCCGTATCGAAGAAGCTGTAATAGGTAACGTTGTTGACGTGACCGTAGGCGTCATTGTCGTGCCAGCGGGTGGTGATGGGTTGGAAGTGCGGGTAGTCGGTGCGTTGGATTGCCGGGTTGGACATCAGTGTCAGTTCCTGGAGTGGGTTCTGCAGTCTAAGGTGAAACCGCGTCGCGATCATTCGCGAGCAGGCGCCACATGAATCACTTGTCTGCAAAGCCCTTGCCAGCCGCCGCCAGCTCACCAATCACCCGCGCCGGTTGCCAGTGATCGCCCTGACGCGTCTCAAGGTCCATCAAGCGCCGATGAATGTCCGCCAGCCCCTGCTGATCCGCCCAGGCCATCGGCCCGCCCTTGTCCGCCGGGAATCCGTAACCATTGAGGTAGACCAGATCGATGTCGTGAGCCGACCTGGCAATGCCCTCCTGAAGGATCTTCGCGCCTTCATTGACCAGTGCCAGCAAGCAGCGCTCGAGAATTTCTTCCGGGCTGATCTCGCGGCGCTGGAACCCCAACGCCTCACTGACTTGAAGCACCAGTGCGTCGACCTGCGGATCGTGTTCGGCCTGGCGACTGCCCGGCTCGTAGTGGTAATAGCCATTGCCACTCTTCTGGCCAAAGCGCTCCATTTCGCACAGTCGGTTATCCACCTGAACCTCTGGAGCGTCCTGCCCGACACCGGACAGTTGCCGGGCGCGCCACTGCAGGTCGACACCCACCACGTCGAACATGCGGAACGGCCCCATGGCGAAACCGAACCCTTGCAGCGCTGCGTCCACCTGGTAGGGATAAGCGCCTTCCAGCAGCATTTTTCGCGCTTCGAGCACGTAGGTATTGAGCATGCGGTTGCCAATGAAGCCGTCGCAATTGCCCGCCACCACACTGACCTTGCCCATGCGCTGGCCGAGCGCCAGTGCCGCGTCGAGAACTGCCGGTGCAGTCTGCGCGCCACGGACGATTTCCAGCAGCTTCATGATGTGCGCCGGACTGAAGAAGTGCAGGCCCAGGACCTGCTGCGGGCGACCCGTAATCGCAGCAATGGCGTCGATGTCCAGCGCCGAAGTATTGCTCGCCAGAATCGCTTCAGGTTTGAGCAGGCCATCGAGCTCGCGGAAGATTTTCTGTTTGAGCTCAAGATTTTCGTACACCGCTTCGATGACCAGGTCGACATCGCGGATGGCCGTATAACCCTCTGCCGCCGTAACGCGCGCCACACGGGCATCGGCTTCGCTCTGGTCAATGCGGCCCTGGCGCACGTTGTGGGCATAGGTGTCCGCCACGGTGACCAGCGCCTGCTCCAGCATCTGCGGGTTATTGTCGAGCCACTGCACGGCCACTCCGGCGTTGGCCAGGCACATGACAATGCCACGGCCCATGGTGCCCGCGCCGATGACGGCGGCGCGCTGAATATTCAACGGTGTCTGGCTCATGTTTTGTTCTCTTGTTGGCGATCCGAAGACAGTCATCACCATAGTCAGCCACTGGTTTTTTTTGAAATTTATTCCTGTGATGAGCAACATTCAGCGGATGGATGTAGCCCCGAAGACACCACAGATCCCTGTGGGAGCGAGCCTGCTCGCGATAGCGGTGTGTCAGTCGCCATCACTGTTGAATGTGCCGGCCTCATCGCGAACAGGCTCGCTCCTACACTGACCGTGTTTCAACCAGGCAGATGTTGCTCGGCCCACTCCCGCACCCCGGCATACGGATAATCTTCCAGCGCCGCAAACCCCGAAATCGTCCTTGCCTTGAGCTTGGTGAACAACGGCACACTGATCCCGCACAGAAACCGTGTCACGCGTTCAGCCGAGGGCACGTTGCCCGTGTGCTGCTCGTGCCTGTGGATAAAATCGCCACACAGCGTTTCGAAATTTTTATCCACAAGCGCCGGCAACTCCGGTGGTGCCGGTAGCCGCGCCACCTGTCCATGACACACCGAACAGTGTCCACATTGCTGCGGTGCATTGTGGTCACCGAAATACTCGGCCAGGCGATAACCCAGGCATCGGTCGGTAGCGAACAGATCCAGCATCGCGTGAATCCGCGCGACTTCGGTGTGCTCATGCCGAGTGAAATAGCCGTGCAGCTCCTCGCTCAACGCGACGTTGTCGAACCCGCTTTGCAGCACGCTGTAGACCTCGGTCATCTGCTTGCTTTCGAGCTCCACCCAGCCCTTCTCCTGGAAGTAATCCAGCGCCTTGACCACCCGACTGCGCTCGGCCTGGTGCTGCTCGTACAACGCTTCGAAATTCACCGTGGCCCAGGTCCGGGCGCGGCTGGAAGTCTGGATGATCGCAGCGACAAAATCCCTGCGCTCGCCTTCGAAACGCGCCAATAGCGCCTCGGGCTCCAGCAAATACTTGAAACGGTACTCGGCGTAGTACGCATAGCGCGGGGCGATCAACCCGCGCAACTCGAGTTGCACCAGCAAGGTCTTGAGCGGCAACTGGCGAATATTGCTCTGATCGGCCAACGGTCCCAGCAGAAACTCCCACTGGCCTTCGGGTGCTGCGGCATGCATCTCGTCAAGCACGCAACGGATGCCATCCAGCTCGGGCGTGTCGCCGTAAACGAAATTCTCCAGCACGTTGAGGCTGTCGCGGTTGGCCAACACCAGGCAGTCCGACGGCTGCCCGTCACGCCCGGCGCGGCCGATTTCCTGGCTGTAGTTTTCGATGGATTTTGGCAGGTCGAAATGCACCACGTTGCGGATGTCACTCTTGTCGATGCCCATGCCAAAGGCGATGGTGGCGACGATGCAATTGGACTGCCCGCCCATGAAGCGACGCTGGATCGCTTCCCGTTGCTCATGGGGCAACCCGGCGTGATAAGCCTCGGCCTGAATGCCATTGCGGTTCAGGTGTTCGGCGATGTGCTCGGCGGTTTTTTGCAAGGTGACATAGACGATGCCCGGCTGGTCCGGACGCTGGCTCATCCATTCGACCAGGCGCCTGCGCTTGTCCGCTCCGCGAACAGGCTCCACCAGCAAATTCAGGTTCGAGCGATAGAAACCGGTGGTCACTACATCCTCGGCGGCGATGGCGAATTTCGCCTGCATGTCGACGATCACCTTAGGCGTCGCCGTTGCGGTCAGCAGCAGCACCTGCGAGATGTTGAACTGGCGTTGATAGTCGGGAAGCTTGAGGTAGTCCGGGCGAAAGTTATGACCCCATTCGGAAATGCAATGCGCCTCGTCCACCACCAGTAGCGAGATCGGCACCTGCTGCAGAAAGTGCCGAAAACGTTCGTTTTTCAGGCGCTCCACGGAGATCATCAAAATCTTCAGCTCGCCGGATTTAGCCCGAGCCATGACGTCGCTGGCGTCGTCGCGGCTCTGGGCCGAATCGATACTGCCCGCCGAAATGCCGTGGCGTTGCAGGAACGCCAGTTGATCCTGCATCAACGCCAGCAACGGCGAGACCACTAGCGTCAGGTGCGGCAGCAACAGCGCCGACAATTGGTAGCACAGGGATTTGCCGGAGCCGGTGGGGAAAATCGCCGCCGCCGAGCGCCCGGCCAGCACGGCACTGACGGCCGCCTCCTGACCGGGTCGAAATTGTGGATAACCGAAAACCTGTTCCAGGGTGTTGTGCATAAGCTGTCACTCCGTTGACCACTGCAGAGCCAAAAGACTAGTCGGCGATCGCAGCGAATCGAGAAAAGGTCGGGGCATAAACGATACGGGATGATACAGCGCTCAACGCACCCTGGTGACGCCACAGATTGAAACACACAGAGCACTTTGCCACCTGACGCCCCGTCTCCCCCCACAGGTATGGTTCACCCCCCACACCCGTAACGCTGCGCGAAGTCTTCATGACAACAGGAGGCCTGATGTGCGTGGCCCCTGCCGAAGGACCGACAATGTTTCAACGAACTGTTTTTCCATTTGCTCTGTTGCTGCCAGTGCCGCTGCTGCTCAGTGGATGTCTGACCACGCCCGAAAAGCCCGCAATCAAACCGGGCACATTCGAAACAGCCGAGTATCACGCTCAAAAGGGGTTGGCGGTCATCCAGGCATCACGCCTGTACGCACGTGGCGGCACCGGCCAAGGCGTACCAGTCGCGTTGATTGACTCAGGCCTGAACGCCGAACTGCCAGAATTTCAAGGCAGGGTCCGCGACCCCGGTTTTGACTATGTCGAGAATCGTCCCGGCACCCATGATCGCGTTGGCCACGGCACTCAAATGGCCGGCATTCTGGCCGCCAACAAAGACGACCAGGGTATGCACGGCGTTGCGTTCAACGCTCAACTGATCCCCTACCGTTTCGGTGACGACAACGAACCCTTCTTCTTCGACAGTGAAATTTCCCGCTCCTGGCAAGCCGGGTTCGATCTCGGTGTGCGCATCTTCAACAACTCGTGGGCCAATGCCATTCCAGCAACGGAAATCACCGAAGCACGTTACAAACAGATCATGCCCGAGTCGCTGACGAGCGCGCGAAAACTGGTTCAGCAAGGCGCGGTATTTGTGTTTCCAACCGGTAATGAACTCAAACGAGAGCCTCTTGCAGAGCCGGGTTTGCCCCTTGCCATCCCTGAGTTGGAAAAGGGCTGGATCGCCGTCGTTGCATTGAAAAACGATGGCAGTGCCATCAATGGCAAATCTAACTATTGTGGTGTCGCAGCGGCCTGGTGCATCGCCGTTCCTGGTGGGGACTCAGGCGCAGACCAGGGATTGCTGACCACTGGCAAGGACGGCAAATACGTCCAGACTGCCGGTACATCTCCCGCCGCCGCATTGGTCAGTGGCGCGTTGGCAGCAGTCCAGAGCCTGTACCCCGAAATGAGTGCACAGCAAGTGCGCAACCACTTGCTTGAAACCGCAAACCGGACCGGTCTCTACGCCAACAGTGAAGCCTACGGCCGAGGATTGCTCGACCTTGATGCGGCGTCGCGACGTCCTCCCGCACCGGCAGTCGATTGAGTCCGGCCCATCGAGCACCCTACATATCTTTCTGCGCAGCGTTGTAGGAATCATCTCCTGTAGAAGCATTCTTCGATAAAACCCGGGGGGCGCGTAGGAGCATTCCTCCCCAGGCAGTAAACGCCCTACAGAACCTGTCCATTGCGGCTGTCTTGCTCTGCTTCGCCACACTCTGCATAGTTTTAGCGCGGCTGAAAATACTGTGGCGGCCTGCCGGAGTGACCTCCGATCTCTTACAGGACTGAGACATCAATGCCCTCGCTAAAGACATCTACTGAACGCTATCAGTCGCTTAAATCCAGCTACAGCGAAACCCCGGTGCTGGTCATCGATACCGAGGCCGACCCCGTCGAGATCCTCGACGCCGCCCGACAGCGCATCCGCGCCGCCAGCGACCTGCTCGAAACCCTTTATTGCACGTGTTTCAATCATGCCGAAGCGAGCGACATCCCCAAGATTATCAGCGCCCTGTACCTGTTGACCCAGGATGGTAACGACATGCTCGACATCGCCCGGCAACGCTTGCCGAAACTCAGCGGCTGAAGCTCCACCACAATCCCTTGTTGGCGCATCATTCGCACCGCGGACATTCATGTCCTCGCAGTGCATTGCCATGGCGGCTGTGTGCGGGACGCCTTCGGGCGAGCCGGGCGTTCTACAGCACTAATTACACCACGTAACGAATGAAGTTCCCGCCCCCACCTTTATCCCCTCCCGCCAACCCCCTACATTCACCTCCAACGCCTCTCCCATCATCCCGACGGGAAGGTCACTGGAGTTTCCCTCATGCCTTTCGTAACCGTACGCATCACCCGCGATGGCGTTACCACTGAGCAGAAAGCTCAGGTGATTGCCGAAATCACTGAAACACTGGAACGCGTCCTCAACAAACGCCCTGACCTGACCCACATCGTGATCGAGGAAGTCGACACCGATAACTGGGGTTACGCCGGCATCACCACCACCCAGTACCGCAAGCAACTGGCCGAGGCGGAGGGGAAGTCGTGACGTCCTCCGTCACCATCGATTTCATTTCCGATGTGGTGTGCCCCTGGTGCGCATTGGGGGCGACGGCGCTGGAGCAGGCGATCGAGAACGTGGCCGGGGAAGTCTCGGTCGAGCTGACCTACAAGCCGTTCGAGCTGAACCCGAATATGCCGGCCGAAGGTGAGCAAGCGGTCGAGCACTTGATGCGTAAGTACGGGAGAACCGCCGACGACATCGCCGCCGGTAAGGCCATGCAAATCGCACGCGGCGAGGCCATCGGCTTCAAGTTCGATCTGGAGAAGCGCACGCACTTCTACAACACCTTCGATGCGCACCGTTTGTTGCTGTGGGCGTTGCAGGAAGGCCGGCAAGTCGAGTTGAAGAAGGTGCTGCTACGGGGTTATTTCAGCGAAGGCCAGAACCCGAGTGATCACCAGGCGCTGGTGCGTCTGGCGACTGAAGCGGGGCTGGATGGGGCAAGTGCACAAGAGGTGCTGGCGTCCGGCGCGTTCGCCGATGAGGTGCGAGAGCTTGAAGCGTACTACCGGCAGCACGGCATCAATTCGGTCCCGGCCATGGTGCTGAACGGTCGACACCTGGTGTCCGGTTCGCAATCGGTCGAGTACTACGAACAGATGTTGCGACAAATGGCGAACACCCAGGCTGAAGCCTGATTGCAGATTTCTACCCCACTTTTAATTGTCAGAGGTATTCATCATGAGCAGTTCGAAAAAAGTCATCGTTATCACCGGCGCGTCCCAAGGTCTCGGCGACGGTATGGTCAAAGCCTTCCGTGAACTCGGTTACCGTATCGTCGCCACATCGCGCTCGATCAAGCCGTCCACCGATCCGGACATTCACACAGTGGCCGGTGACATCGGCGAGCCGGAAACCGCCCAACGCGTCATCCGTGAAGCGATTTCCCGTTTCGGTCGCATCGACACCCTGGTCAACAACGCCGGGATCTTCATCGCCAAGCCGTTCACCGCGTACACCGCGGAGGACTACGCCAATGTGTTGTCGGTGAACGTCAATGGCTTCTTCTACATCACCCAACTCGCCATCGCCGAGATGGAAAAGCAAGGCAGCGGCCACGTCGTCAACATCACCACCAGCCTGGTGGACCACGCCATCGACGGCGTGCCATCGGTGCTGGCATCGCTGACCAAGGGCGGCCTCAACGCGGCAACCAAATCCCTGGCCATCGAATACGCCAAGCGCGGGATTCGGGTAAACGCAGTCAGCCCGGGCATCATCAAGACCCCGATGCACGGCGAAGATACCCACGCAGCACTGGGCAATCTGCACCCGGTCGGGCACATGGGCGAGATCGATGATATTGCACAAGCAGTGGTGTATCTGGACGGCGCCAAGTTCGTTACCGGCGAAATCCTGCACGTGGACGGTGGTCAGAGCGCGGGACACTGAAAGCGCTTTTTTAAAGCTCGGAAACAACAAAGCCTCTGCATTTCTGCAGGGGCTTTGTTTTGTATGGTGCGGCACCAGGAGTCGAACTATTTATTTTGTCTAATTAAATCAAACAGATAAAAAATTTTGCATAACACATTATCCCTAATTCTACCCTTAAGGTTGATTAGAGTCTGGCAGACGCTGAGTGGGGGCGAAAATTACGAGTGTCAGAAATTTCTTTCACCCTCCCAATGAGTAAGGAGCGTTGGAACAAATACTTCGGCCGTAGTATCATTTTGCCTTTGTTGGCTAAAATTTGAACAATGCGCTGTATACATGGCCTCGACTGGTGAAATGTTGAGGGGGTATATATGGATTCGACAGTCTGGAAGTTGGGTGTGAGAAATGGAGAATTATACTCGTGCTGTACTCACATTGGATGATACAGAGTTAGAGCTCTTTGTAAGAGACTGGGTTTCAAATAAGTTGGAAACTTATGTGGAAGTATGTCGGTTTTCAGGAGCAAAGGACCTTGGCAGGGATGTTGTAGGGTTTTTGACACCTGAGAAGCATGAAGGAGCCTGGGAAAACTATCAATGCAAGCAGTATGGGAAGCGCCTTCCAACGGATACTGCAATTTGCGAACTTGGAAAAATTTTATATTACTCATGGCAGGGAGACTTCACCCCGCCAACGAAGTATTTCTTCGTGGCCCCCAAAGGCTTGAACAGAAACTTAGAAACATTGATATTTAATCCTAGCAAATTGAAGTCCAAGCTGATTGATGAATGGGATAAATTCTGTCGGTATAAGATAATTGAGAATGGAGATATTCCGCTGACGGATGATTTGCTGGATGTTTTGGAGAGGTTCAATTACTCGAATGTTACGCGTATAGCACTAGAGGATATGCTTTCAGATCCGGCAGCAAAAAAAGTTCTTTATAAATATTTTGGCGCTGATCCTGGGAGTTCACCTAAAGGAATTGTGCCAATAGCTATTTTAGAGTCTGAATCTGAGTATATAAAGCAGCTTGTCGGCGCATACGCTGAGAAGGAATGTGTGGTTTTCAATAATCATGAAGATTTAGAGCTTTATCCTCAGTATCAAAAAAACCTAACGCTACAGCGAGAACGGTTTTTCGATGCGGACGCATTTAAGCGTTACTATCGAGATAATACCGACCCCACTGTTATTGATAGTTTTGAAGAGGACGTTTTTCACGGTGTCGTAGATGTTTTTGAGTCACCACATAAGAGTGGAATGGAAAAAATCCAATCTGTGATGACTCAGGCGGCTGCGACCCAAACTTCAGGGGCCACTGCAAAATACGCGAGAGTGCCAGTGAAGCAAGGTATTTGCCACCACTTCGTAAATGATGGGAAATTCAAATGGATAAGTTGAATGACTCCGGCGCACGTTCTCTATTTAATAGCCCGATTGAAACAGGGGTTAGATCATTAGTTATTTTGAATGCAACCTACCCATCTGCTCATGATATAAATGAGTTGGTTTGGTTTGATCACTTGGTTGTCCATAGTGCTGATGTAGGCGGCCCTCCGAGTATCCATCCTAAACTTCCGCAACGGAGCGGGGAAATCCTAGTGCGTCGGGAACTCGTTCAAAATGGTTTGAATTTAATGCAGAAGTTTGGACTGATCGCAGTCGTTCCATCGACTAGCGGGATATGTTACCAAGCTACAGAGAGTGCTTATCCGCTGGTGCAGTTACTGTCCTCGGAATATTCAAAAAATCTTAAAGATAGGGCGCAATGGCTTGCTGATACGGTGGCGAACTTATCTAAGGTTGACTTAAGAGATATAATAAATTCAAAGATAGGTAATTGGGCAGTTGAGTTTCAGAGCGACCTTTTCATGGAGTTAGATGACAATGGACTATAAAGGAATAATAATCAAAAGTCTGGAATTTGTCGGTGTTCAAGTTGTGCCAGTGAGGCTTAGTTTTGGAGCAGGCCTGAATCTCGTCTACGGAGCTTCCAACACAGGAAAGTCGTTTGCGTTAAAAGCAATAGATTTCATGCTTGGAGGAGGGGATAGCTTACCTGATCTTCCGGAGAGAAGTGATTACGATACAATCTTGATGGGAATAGAGTTACGTGGTGTAGGAAAGTACACAATACTACGTTCGTTATCAGGTGGTGCTTATAAGTTTTTCGACGGACTGCATGATTTTTCGCAGCTTCCGGAAACCTGTAAAGTTCTCCAACCTACTCAGAGAAGTAGAAATAAGGAGAGCCTTCCTGGTTTTCTTTTGGAGTATCTGGAGCTTTCCGGTAAACAGCTGGCAAAAAACCAATCTGGAGAAAAGGAGAACTTGAGTTTTCGAGAGCTTATGCCATATGTCCTAGTGGACGAAACGAGCATTCAAGCTGAGCGATCACCTGTGGAGACTGATCTTGGACCGGTAACAAGGCCGAAGGAGCGTAGCGTCTTTAGAGCATTATTAACCGGTGCTGATGATAAATCAATTATCCCTGTCCTTGATTCGACACGATTCAATGCGTCGAGGTCGACGAAAATTGAAGTAATACAAAGTCTGCTGAAAGATATTGAGTCGCGGCTAGATGCTGATTATCCAGATGTTTCTGACTTATATGCTCAGAAAGACAGGCTTGATGCTAGTTTAGACAAAATCAAGCTTCAGATGCAATCGTATAGGTCACTATCAACAGAGTTGCTTTCAGAAAAAAGAACTCTGTCGCAAACATTATCTCAGTCTTCAGAGCGGGCAGAGGATATCCGCCTGCACCTGCAGAGATTTTATCAGCTGAACAGTATTTATGATTCAGATATAGCTAGGCTGACTTCTATTGAAGAAGCCAGTTTTCTGTTGACGCTAGAGGAAGTAGAGTGTTCTGTTTGTGGTGCTCCTCCCGAAGCGCAAAGTATGAAGACCCAATTGCAGCAAGTGAAAAATGAACAGCAATCGGCATTGATAGAAATTCAGAAAATAAAAACATTGCAATCTGAACTCGAGTCGACTATCGGGGCTCTTCGTGTTGAGTTGTATAGGATAGAAGAAGGTATCCCTACAGTTGAAGAACGAATTATAGAAATAGAGAGAATTCTAGCCGTCCAATTACCTGAGATGGGCGAGCATCAATTGTCACTTAATGAAATCCTCACTAAAAAAGACCAAGTTATGAGAGGGGTTTCATTGTTAGATCAGAAGAGTAGTTACCTTCTAAAAATAAAGGAGTTTGAAGCACTTAAAGCGCCTACTAAAGCGGATCGTCCCAATCTTTCGGTTCCTGGTGATGTCGTTCATGAGTTTTGTAAGGTTATCTCCCTAGTGTTGAAAGAGTGGGGTTTTCCTGGCGAGCACTTGGTTAGCTTCGATAAAGATAAATACGAAATAATAATTGATGGCAAATTGCGAGTGGATAACGGAAAGGGGGTTCGTGCAATCACGCATGCCGCTTTCAAGGTTGCGCTTTTACTGTATTGCAGGGAGCATAATCTTCCACACCCAGGATTTGTGATTCTGGATTCGCCGTTGTTAACCTATCGGGATCCTCTGAAGAACCCAAGTCGTGGAGAGTTAAGTGATGACGAGATTAAACTGGCTAAGACATCTGTAAAGGCAAATTTCTTCGAGCATCTTTCTAGAATAAGCGATTTGGGCCAATTTATAATTTTGGAAAATATTGATCCTCCATATGGTATAGAGGATATTGCTAAAGTAGAAGTTTTCTATGGTAGTTCAGGTGGCGGTCGTTATGGGCTATTTCCTATGCTGCCTCAGACATAAGTTGTACAGTTCTTGTTTTTTATCGTAATGATCTCGGCTGACTACTGGTAAAATTAGTTGCCAGCCGAGTATTTTTATAATGTGTTTTGGTGTTAGGTTTTTAACATAAAATCAGCCAGTCGTTGAGTAAAGCCCTTTGATGTCTCTTCAGTAATTGGTGCGCTACTATTTGAAGGTTCGCTAATCAATATTTCGATATTTCCAATTTCATCGCGCAACTCGCTAATTTTGCTTTGTAATTCGATGTAGTGCGAATTTATTTTTTCGGTTACTAAAGTTTCTGCGTGACGTCTAAATATGTAAAATATGACCAATATCGAAATTATTGTTACTAGAAGAAGTATTATTTCTTTTATATTGTCTTGTTTGGAGTGATCTTCCAGTTCGATGGGGCCCTTCCCTTTGTTATCGATATACTGGATTCTGTAAGAGATAGGAAGTTTGGAGTACATCGTAAATTTTATTTTTGCGTCCTTCGATAGCCTATCTAAGAAGATTTTTATATCGTTTCCGTTCGTTTCTGACTTACTGATTTCTTCATCGCTCGTGACCTCATATTTAGGAGGGGTAGAGTCAAATGAAATTACCAGTTTCATTTTTTCCGAGGCGCTAATGCCGCGGTTGGAAATGGTGATGACTCCTATGTAGCCTTCTTGACCGGTTAGTGAGTTTAAGTTGCTGGAATCTTTGGTTGCGAAAATTTTAGCATCACTATAAAGATTTGATACGCTTTCGCTTAAAGCAAGTCCAAAAAAACCGACGATGAAACTTAGTACCGAGATAACTAACGTGAACTTTTCTCCTAGTGACATCCTGGATGTGATTGAAGGCATTTAAAAGCCCTCCTTGTTTAGATCAATAACTACGTCTGACAGGGAGATATTTTCATTGTATGTGAATTCTATATATTGTAGTTCTGGAGTTCGTGATATTGCCTCGGCAATCGTAGGTCGTATTGTATGGTTAAGGCTTGGAAAAATCCCCGAGCTGGTGTGGTCATTAATTAGAAACATCGGATGGTTATAGGTTTTCTGGTTGTCGCCTGATACGTGTGCAATGGCTAGACTGAGTATTAATTTTGATATGCGTTCCATTCCATGCGAACTTTTTCTTTCTATGATTAATTGTTCTATTGTTGAGAAATCTTGATCGTTGATATCCGCCAAACTCATAAGATTTAAGTAGGAGTGCTCAAATTCAGAAAGTTTTTTAGTTAGTTGGCTGTTTGATTTTGTTTTAAATTCTTCGAGTTTCATGGTGACGTTGAATAAGAGGTCTTCTTTGCTTCTGTGCTCTTCGAAGAAGTTTTGTTTTGTATTTCCAATTATTAATTCAAGGTCGCTTGTGTTTTGGTTTTTGCTGTCTTCAATTAGTTTTTTTGTAAATGCATTTACTGCATTTTCTATCTGTCTGTTTTTTAGAACTTCACTGCCAAGTGTGGTGATGTCTTTTTCTACACTTGCGAGCATTGAAATATTAAATCCACAAATTAAGCGGACGGCATCCCAGTTGGCTTTTCTGTTAATCTGGAAAGCCTCGGGCAGGAAGCAAAAGTCTAATATTTTCAACGATGACTCTAAGGCGCTTTCGTATAGAAAGTTTGGCTCTAAGATCGCATTGAAAAAATTATTTAGCTCTGTGGAAAGTGCCCTGTATCGTTCAACTTTATCATTAGTTGAGATGGTTAATGCCGGGCTATCATTCTCCCGGGAGAAGGTCATGGCTTGATTTTTGACGCTTATTGAGATCTCAACTTGATTGATGTTTTTGTGTTTCAGCTCTTTGGTTAAGCCAAGGACATATCTCATGCAGTTGAATATCGTGGTTTTTCCTGTGTTGCTATTTCCTATTATGTAGTTCGCACCTTCTTTAAATAATATCTCAATGTTATCGATTCTGATTTTTGTGAATTTTATTGGGTTCACCAAGCTCTTCCTTTTTCGAGGTTTGCGATAGTTTTGTAGGTGAGTACTGGTTGTGCCTGGAGTCCGCTCTGCTTATCTCTAATTGGTTCTCGTTGTTTGGTTTGTGCTAACGATTCACGTGTTGAATATTTCTAATGTGGAGCTCTGCATTGACCGTAGGTGGAGATAGTTCTGTTAAAAAGCACCAGTTTTTTCCAAGTCGTTTCGCTATCAGGTTTATTGTTAACTTATACCTATATCGTGTTACCTCCGCTTTGTTTTTTTTGTGGTGCTCAATAAACCACAACAAATGTTTTCGCTTCCAGTTCCATGGGTTGTCAAGATGCCAGCGCTTCGAGATTGCTTCATGGATAAGCTTTGCCTGACGTACATGGCGCTGGCGAGTCGCATTCGATCCGGTAAGCACCCCGGTTAGGAAAATTTCGATGTTGAATGATTTGCTCATACTTGGCCACCGATGTAAGCCGATACCACGTCGATGCGTCCGTGTCCAAGTTCGTAGCTGATTTGTGCTCGAGCCTCTTGATCGACCTGTCGGTTGAACTGGTAGCACCTGCCTCCGGAGATCGGTGCCCGGTGATGTGTGATTTGTTTATAGCGATCGCACGCATAGGCTGCCCGTAACTCGTGGAAGCCTTTGAGGCATTGCTGATGGAGGATGTCTCTTGCGGGGCGGACGACTTGCTGTTGGAAGTCGAGATAGCTTTCGGTTGGCGCAAGCAGGTTGCGGCTATCATTGGGTGAAACCAAGTCTGCGAACCTGATCGCATCTCGGATATGCTCGTCCATCATGATCCAGCGAGGTGCTGTTGCACCGCAGCGGCCACCTTTGGTGCCGTCCTGGATGTTGATCTTGCCGTATTGTTCGGCTTCACGTTTTAAGCGCGGAAGGTCGGCCAAAATGGCCTCGCGCAAGCGCATCCCAGTGGCTCGTGCCAGGTGCACAATCGCTGCGGCGCGTGGATGCTGCTCGCAAAGCGCGTTGAAGATCCGCATTACTTGTTCGCGTTCTTGGCCTTGCGGGGCTGTTGTACGGACCGTAGTGCGCTGCATTCCCAGCGCCTTGCTCGGGCTCGGCACTTTCACATACCGATCACCGCGAAGTGCCGCCATCGTTCGGTTCACGCTGGACAGTCGGTTTTGCGCGGTGGCGATGGCGAGCTCGCCTTGTTCAACTCGGTGACGCAGATGTATCGCGTAGTTCAGCAAGGTCTGCCGATCAATTTTTCGCGCATCGTTAAACCCAGGACCATCCTCCGAGCGACACCAGCGTACAAACGCCTGCCAGCGATCACTGTGCGCTTTGACCGTGCCGTAATGGCCGCCGCCAAAAAGATCACGCAATGCTTGTGTCCCGGCATAGCTCAACTGCCGGCCATATCCAAAATTTCGCCCATCCCGTCTGCCTACCAATGCCATGATCAAACTCCTCTCGAAGCCAAAATCTTTGAAACCTTCCCCACGTCATCCCGCCAAGAATGTTGAGTGTTATCAGGGATCAAGGCCCCTGCGACCTGTGAGGGTTGTCCACTAACGCGGGACTGGCGGCTCTTTACGACCGGGAGCTTGGGCATCTCATGATCTGGCCTCCTGAACACCGTTATCGGTGGGCGGGTGGAGGCTGCGCTGGCTGACGAGGCCGGCGCCGCGAGATCCTGAGTCGGGTGAAGGCAGTGAAGCGATGACCGGGGCATGCCTGACTGTCAGTCAGGTGCAGTCCATTCCCTGGGCTGCAGCACCATCACCTGCATCGCTGTTGCTGGTGACTTCGGTGTTTGTCACGCCGATTGTCACGAGGGGAAATGCCGCAATGCCTTGTACGAGTTGGGCTGCAGCAGCGGTAGGAGCGCCCGTCTCTTTCCGGAAGAAAGAGACGGGCGCAGGTTGGCGCAAGAAAATGGCCAAGCGAATAGGTTGCTGCAGGGCAGCTATGAAAGAGTATGAGTTGCCGCAGTGGGCACACTGATAAAAGTAGGCATCCATCACATCGCTGTGACCGTGCGAGCCGCCGGACGCTAATCGCACTTTGGGAGAACCACCACGGTGTGGCGTAGCCTTAAAGGTTCTGGCTACCTGGGTTGCTGTCGACGACAGCGCTTTGCCCGATCTTTTCTACGCCTGTGGATAATTCGGGTCAAGACTCCAATTTTCGGGAGTTCTGCGGCTGTGGATGAAATTATCCACCGGTGGAAATCAGTGGTTTTCCACAGACAGTTGTGTGGGCTTTAGATTTTTAAGTGAGGTCCATCCAAGCAGGGCGGCTTTGCAGCCCTGTTTGGATGGACCCGCGTGGCAGAGCAGATTGCGAGAGTCTTACGGATGTACGCTTACTTTACTGCGGCACTTTAAAAGCCAAAGCAGTGTTAGCACCGTCGGCCAAAACAACGTGTTGAGAACGTCGTGAGCGCTTGCCTGCCAGCGCCAGTATCCGAAGCTTCCAATATCGTCTCGCCGATCTACCCACTCGCCAGCACACGCAATGATGAAAACAACCAGCCAGCCAAGGTATGGCCTGAATCGTCGGGTGCCGACGATCAACGTTAAATAGATCGCCATGCCCAAATAAATATGCAGCGCGTCTTTTGACAGTCCGGTTGCCGACACAATGGCGAGCTTGATGCTTTGTGCGGTTGAGATATCCATATCAACTCCTCCTCTCTGCGCCAATGCCAGGCTTCGCCTTTATCCGAGTAACGTTATCTCCAATCTGGTTGGCGAATTCGTGTGGAGTGACATGCTCCTGCCGGTTGGCCTCCAGATACCGACTCCACCAGTTCATGATCAGCCTGCGCTCCTCGATGAACTCTGCCTTATGGATGTAAGCGGCGCGGACGTTGTTGCGCTCCTTGTGGCTCATCTGCCGTTCAATGGCTGTCTCCGACCACAATCCTGACTCGATCAGTGCGCTGCAGGCCATCGAACGAAATCCATGCCCGCAGATATCGGTTTTGGTGTCGTATCCCATCGTCCGAAGCGCGTTGTTCACGGTATTTTCGGACATGGGCTTCCAAGGTTTGGCATCCCCTGCGAAGACCAATGCGAATTTGCCTGTGAGTGCATGGATTTTTTCGAGTAGCGCCACTGCTTGCGGCGATAAGGGTACTAAATGGATATCCCCTGCCATCTTCGTACCCCTTGTGGAAAAGGGTACTCCCTCCAACGCGGGTCGAGTGTCCGGTATCTCCCAGGTGCCGCGCTTGAGGTCGAACTCGCTCCAGCGTGCGAAACGCAGCTCGCTGGATCGTACAAACACATGCAGCGACAGCATCACCGTCAGACGGGTAAGTGCCCGGCCTTTATAGGTGTCGATCCGCTCCTGCAGTTCCGGCAGTCGCGATAAGGGTAGAGCGGGGCGATGTACCACCCGCGGGGCTTTGATCGAGCCTTCGAGATCGTAGGCAGGGTTTACGGTGATAAGCCGGAGGCGTTTTGCCTCGCGCATGATGCTCTGCAGGTAGTTTTGTACCCTTAAAGCGACGTCTATCGTTCCGCGCTTCTTGATCGCTTCCAAGGGCTGCATGAGGTCATGGGTGTCGAGGTCGACAATGGCGCGGGCGCCGATCAGCGGGAACACGTGGGTTTTGAGGCGGCTCATCACTGTCTTGGAGTGGCCTGGTGCCCACTTGGCCGACATTTCCGTGTGCCAGTCCAGCGCAACGCTTTCAAAGGTTCTGCCTTTGATTACGGCTTCCGCCTTGGCTTGGTGCTTGGTCTCTATAGGATCAACGCCATCCGCCAGCATTCGCTTAACTTCCAAGCGCTTGCGGCGCGCATCGGCGAGGCCAATGACGGGGTAGTTGCCGAACGAGGTCAGTCCTTCGCGTCCGTCAGGTTTGACGTAACGGAGCCGCCAGCCTTTGCGGCCATTGGGTTGGACTAGGAGGTAGAGGCCATCGCCGTCGAAAAGCTTGTAGGCGCGGTCTGTAGGTTTTGCCAAGCGGCAAGCTGCGTCGGAGAGCGGAGCTGTGGTGCGCGACATAAGGGTACTCCCTTTTATCGAAGTGACCTGTATCCCAAACTCTACCCTTAAAACGGTTGGAATCCACCAGTTTCTGACGGAAACCGATGGAACGCTAAAACGAAAAAACCCGCCAAGAGGCGGGTTTTTCGGGGGTTCCAGAGATTTTGAAAGCCTTCTCTGGAACCTTGTATGGTGCCGGCACCAGGAATCGAACCCGGGACCTACTGATTACAAGTCAGTTGCTCTACCATCTGAGCTATACCGGCGTGTCAGGGCGACGATTATAGCGATTGGTTGGCTTCTGTAAACCCCTGAATTCTGACTATTTTTGTTCGGGCTTCAGGTCAGGCGCGCAGCAGGGTTTTCTTGAGTTTCTGAATGGCTTGCCAGGTTCGACTGTTTTGCATTGCGCGCAGCTGTGCTTCGGCCTGTTCGGCGCGTTGCAGGGCAGCGGCGAGCTGGTGTTCGGTGTCGCCGATGGGGTGGCTGAAGTTGTGGCCTTTGCAGAACTGGAATTCGTCCAGGTTGCACGGCGGGATGTCGAAGGCGGGTTTGAGGTTCAGGTGTTCTTCGGCGAGGTAGTAGGTGTTGATGCCGTCGAACAGGATGGATTGGTAGCCGGCGTCAATGACGAGGTTTTCCCAGGTCTGGTCGCGGGCCCAAGGGGTTTCGATGAGGATCACCCATGGTCGCCATTGGGTGAAGTCCATGCCACGCAGGACGGTTTCTTCGTGGCCTTCGACATCGATTTTGAGGAAGTGAATGGCGCGTCCCCGGGCGTGTTCTTCGCAGATGGAGGTCAGGGTGCGGGATTTGATCGTTTGGCTGCGCACGTCCATGCCGGCGTCTTTGTGCATTTTGGCCATGGCCGGGTCGAGGGTCGAGAGGCCGGTGCCGGCGATGCCGTAGAAGGTCAGGTCGTCAGCACTTTCCCCGGCCGCGCATTGCAGGTTGGTGTCTTTGGGACGTTGCTGGCACAGGGCTTCGTAGTAGTTGGGCATCGGTTCGACGTTGATGCCGGTCCAGCCGTTGTCGTAGAACGCCTTGGTGACCGAATCATGGGTGGGATGGTTTGCCCCGACGTCGATGTAGAAGCCGTTCTCGACGGTTTTGAGGGCGCGCCACAGGCGTATGTCTTCGAAATTCTGTGCGTAAGAAATGAAAGTCACTGGCGCATCCTGTCGGAAGAATGTTCTTGTTCGTGGCCGCGCATGCTGGCGCCCTGGCGTTTGTGTATATCAAGAGAAGTGCAGCGGTGCAATTTCCCCTGTCTGCGATCCGGGATTAGGCATTTATGTCGTTTTGATTAAATGCTTATGCACAATGCCATCGGCAGCGCACTGGGTTTAAGTCGAATTTGTGGATCCGTTCTCATTTGTCCGCAAATGCCTGTTTTTTCGATTTTTTATCCGAGTGTAGAAAAAATGAACAATATGGTTTTAGCCCTGAAACTGGCATGAATATTGGATCCACGATAATTCCATCAACAGAGTTATCCACAGGTCGAATGTGTTTAAGCGCGTTCGGCCAGGAGCAGGAAATTACGCGGCGTGAGCGGGGTTTCGCAGAAGGTGCCGATGCGGACGCTGTAGCCCTGTTCGGCGAGGAAAAGTGCCCGGTCAAGGACCAGCCAAAGTTCCAGTGGACGTCGGAAAAGTCCGCGTAGTAGTTCAAGGTTGCGCACTTCGGCCAGGCGCTGCCAACCGGCGGCTTCGAGGGCTGGCCAATCTTGCGGGACGATTGTGGATAACTCTTTGAGTGCGGCCAGGTGATGGCAGTAATCGGCGAAGGGTTTGTCCAGCCAGGCGCTGGGCAGGGAAGGGGTTGGCAGGTACTCGTCCATGCTGCGCAGTTGCCGTTGCAGCAAGTCGAAGCCCAGACGCCGGGCCATGGAGGTGTCGCGTTGACGTCGCACGCGGGCACCGGCGGTAACGGTTTCGCTCATGGGCAATGCGAGGTCGTCGAGGGAAAGCTGTAAGCCGGAGCCTTTGGCGGCTGAGGAAATCGGCGAGTATTGGGCAAGACCGATCCGGTTGTAGCAGCACGGCGCAATGGCGATTTGTTTGCAGCCTGTTGCGCTGGCGAGTTGAATCAGTCGCACATGCAAATCACCGCAGGCATGAAGCGCGACGGGCGTGTGATACGCACTCAGTAAAGCAGCTGCATCTGCCGCGAGCACATCCTGTTCGATATGCAGTGCGTGCAGGTGATGACGTTGGCTGAGTGCCTGGCCGCTGGTGACCAGTGCCGGGTCGTATTCCAGGCATGTCAGTTGTTGCCCCGCTTGCAGCAGGCGGCGCCCCAGATGTCCCTTGCCCGAGCACCAGTCCAGCCAATGCTGCGGTGCCTCGGAAAACTGTAATCGACTGGCGAAGGCTTCGATCTGTTGCCATTTGCGCCCCGGCACATCGACGTTCAACCGATGGCCGGCCGCTTCAAGCGCGCGTGCGGGCAATTCATCCACGGCACTCAAGGCAACGGACATCGTTGCCAAGCAAGCAAAGGGTTCCGGTGCATTCAGGAGGGCAGGTTGGTTGTGAGCGTTTTCCGCGTCTTCCAGCGTTCGCTCGCGTAGCCATGCGGCTAACTCCGGGTAGGACGCTTCCCAGGGAAGTTGCCGATGAGTGAACGGCCGAGGTTTCCACAGTGCCTGATGCTCTGTCAGAAAAGCATCCAGCGCGGTGAAACGGGCGAGCAGGGCCTCGCCCGTCAACACGCCGGTATCAGCGCCCTTGGCAGGCATCGACGCGCAACCAACGCTCCAGCAGCTTGAAGCCGCGTACCAGCACATACGCCATCACCAGGTAGAACATGCCCGCGGCGAAGAAGATCTCCACCGGCAGGTAGGTCCGGGCAATGATGGTGCGGGCCATGCCAGTCAGTTCCAGCAAGGTCACGGTGCTGGCCAGGGCGCTGGCCTTGAGCATCAGGATCACTTCGTTGCTGTAGGCCGGCAAGCCGATGCGCGCGGCGCGCGGCAGGATGATATAGAGCAGCGCTTTGGGTTTGGACATGCCCAGTGCCCGTGCAGCTTCGATCTCGCCCGGTGGAATCGCCTGGATGGCGCCGCGCAGGATCTCGGCGATGTAGGCCGCTGTGTGCAGGGTCATGGTCGTCGTGGCGCACCAGAACGGATCGCGCAGGTACGGCCACATCGAGCTGTTTCGAATCGCGTCGAACTGCGCCAGGCCGTAGTAGACCAGGAACAGCTGAACCAGCAACGGCGTACCACGGAAAAAGAAGATGTAGCCGTAGGGAAATGCCCGCACCCACCACAGGCGCGACGAACGGGCGATGCCCAGTGGAATGGCCAGTAGCAAACCGGCGATCACGGCGATGGCCACCAGTTCCAGGGTCAGGGTCGCGCCCTGGGCCAGTCTCGGCAGCCACTTGATGATGACTTCCCAGTTCATTGGGTGCTCCTCGCGAAGCCGCGAGCGGCGCGTTTTTCCAGGAAGTGCATGCCGGTCATCGCCAGCACCGTCAGGCCCAGGTACATGAACGCGGCCACCATAAAGAAGGTGAACGGCTGTTTGGAGACGGTCACGCCGATTTGCGCAT
The DNA here is from genome assembly GCF_056406435.1 of Pseudomonas sp. P1_C12. Taxonomy (NCBI): domain Bacteria; kingdom Pseudomonadati; phylum Pseudomonadota; class Gammaproteobacteria; order Pseudomonadales; family Pseudomonadaceae; genus Pseudomonas; species Pseudomonas sp. P1_C12. The sequence continues at coordinate 161,502 of NZ_JBFUAE010000008.1, forward strand.
GACGCATGATTTCTTCCAGGCCGATCACCGACACCAGCGCGGTGTCTTTCATCAGGATCATGAACAGGTTGCCCAGGCCGGGCAGGGCGATGCGCCACATCTGCGGCATGATCAACTTGGTGAAGATGCGCCACTTCGACAGGCCCAGGGCCACGCCGGCTTCACGATGGCCTTTGGGGATGGCGAGGATCGCGCCGCGAAACACTTCCGTGGCGTAGGCGCCGAAGCACAGGCCCAGTGCAATCACGCCGGCGGCGAAAGCGTTGAGTTCGAGGTCGGGGTTGCCGAAGAACTCGCCCAGGGCACGCATCAGGTTGACCGTGCCGAAGTAGATCAACAGCACCCAGAGCAATTCAGGGATGCCGCGAACCAGAGTCGAATAAGTGCCGCCAAGCCATTGCAGCGGCTTGTACGGGGAAGTCTTGGCCAAGGCGCCGAGCAGACCGAGCACTAGCCCCAGGCACAGGGCCGAGAGTGCCAGTTTCACAGTCATCAGCGCGCCAGCGGCGAGCGCCGGGCCGAATCCGTAGAGGTCGATAATCATGGATTTCTTTTCAAGTCGCGGCAGGCAGGCCGAGAACCGGCGCCATCAGGCGCCGGTCAGGCAGGTCAGTATCAATAGATGCTGAACGGGAAGTACTTGTCGTTGATCTTCTTGTAGGTGCCGTCAGCGACGATTTCTTTCAGCGCGGTGTTCAGCTTCTCGCGGATCGGGTCCTTCTTGCGCACGGCAATACCGATCTTGTCGCTTTCTTCCACTGGATCGCCCTTGAACTCATAGCTACGGCCAGCGTCGCTTTTCAGCCATTCGTAGTTGACGTACTTGTCGGCCAGGATGCCGTCCAGGCGGCCGGAAGTCAGGTCGAGATAGGCGTTTTCCTGGGTGTCGTAGAGTTTGACTTCAACGCCCGGCATGTTGTCTTCCATGAAGGTGCCTGCCAGGGTCGAACGCTGGGCGCCGATCACCTTGCCTTTCAAGGAGTCCTTGTCAGTTTTGAAGTCGATGTCTTTCTTGGCGATGAACTGCAGCTTGTTGGAGTAGTACGGGTCGGTGAAGTCCACCGCTTGCTTGCGCTCGTTGGTGATCGACATCGAGGAGATCAGGAAGTCGAACTTCTTGGCGTTCAGGGCCGGGATGATGCCGTCCCAGTCGGAGGTCACGACGGTGCATTCGACTTTCATCTTGGCGCACAGGGCGTCGCCGATCTCTTTGTCGAAGCCGACGACATTGCCACTGGCATCTTTATTGTTGAACGGCGGGTAAGCCGCTTCGATGCCCATCTTCAGGGATTCGGCCATGGCACCGGCGCTGAACGCCAGGGTGACGGCGGCAGCCAGGAAGACCTTTTTGTAGTTCTGCATGTGGGTAGCTCCGTTAGCGGTTGCTGGACATGAATTGTTTGCAGCGCGCCGAAAGCGGGTTTTCAAACACCTGCTGTGGCGATCCTTGCTCTTCTACCAGGCCCTGGTGGAGGAACACCACTTCACTGGAGACCTGACGTGCGAAGCCCATTTCGTGGGTCACGAGCAGCATGGTGCGGCCTTCTTCGGCCAGCGCGCGGATGACATTAAGTACTTCCTGGACCATTTCCGGGTCAAGCGCCGAGGTGGGTTCGTCGAACAGGATGACCTTGGGCTGCATGGCCAGGGTGCGGGCGATGGCCGCCCGTTGTTGCTGGCCACCGGACAGTTGCGCGGGATAGGCATGGCGCTTGTCGGCGATGCCAACCTTGGCCAGCAGGGCTTCGGCCACTTCGATGGCTTCGGCCTTGCTCTGGCCGAGCACGCGGCGCGGGGCTTCGATGATGTTGTCGAGCACGCTCATGTGCGGCCACAGGTTAAAGTTTTGAAACACAAAACCGATTTCGCTGCGCAGGCGGTTGATCTGCTTGCCGTCGGCGGCCACCAGTTCGCCGTTCTTCGCGGCCTTGAGCTTGAGTTCTTCGCCGGCGACCAGGATCTGGCCCTGGTGCGGGTTTTCCAGCAGGTTGATGCACCGCAGGAACGTGGACTTGCCAGAGCCGGAGGAACCCAGGATCGAGATCACATCGCCGTCGCGGGCGGTCAGCGAGATGCCTTTGAGCACCTCCAGCGAACCGTAGCGTTTGTGCAAGTTGCGGATTTCAAGCGCGGGCGTGGCCTCAGCCATGTGCGTTCCTCATATATGTTGCGCTCCTGCTGTTGGCGGCCTTCCTGGCGAGGCGGCCAACCTAGCATAGCGTTTCAATGGCAGCCAACAGCGCTACGGACGGTAAACGGCTGGCGTGTGGCAGGTTGTCGCATCGGTGCAGCAGACTGTCGCCCCATCAACAACCGAACAGCCGTTTGAACCTTGCCTGTCGATAAAAAGCGCGGCGGCTGCCGCAAAAAAAGGCGCGATGTTGCCAGCTTTGACAGGGTGTTGGAAGCGCTATCCGGCCAAATGCACCTCTTGTGCACTTTTAATGTGCGCGGAGCCATTTTCAGGTGTGTTTCCGGTGCGCTGATTCGCCCCACAAAGTGGGTGGCAGGGTAACGCTCTGGCGAAGTGCCATTAAATTCAATGGGTTGCGATGACTGTCCGGTCGAGGCGAGATCGCCGGGTTAGAGGGTTTTGAAATATTTTGGCGCAATTATTGCGTGCAGAATCCAGAACGCCCTGTTGGCTTCTTTTTACGAGAAGGATCGCCGAACGGGATGCACGCATTCGCTTCTCCTTACAAAGGTAGTTTTAATGAGCAGTACCCAAAGCTCTAATGGCCTCGAACAGGGGCTCAAACCGCGCCACGTGACCATGCTGTCGATTGCCGGGGTTATCGGCGCCGGCTTGTTCGTTGGCTCGGGTCACGCCATCGCCGCTGCAGGTCCGGCTGTTCTGTTGGCTTACGCCGCCGCCGGCATGTTGGTGGTGCTGGTGATGCGCATGCTCGGCGAAATGGCCGTTGCCTCGCCGGACACCGGTTCGTTTTCGACTTACGCCGACCGCGCGATCGGTCATTGGGCCGGTTTCACCATCGGCTGGTTGTACTGGTGGTTCTGGGTGCTGGTGATTCCACTGGAAGCCAACGCCGCCGCGACCATCCTGCATGCCTGGTTCCCTGGTGTGGACATCTGGGCCTTCGCCCTGGTCATCACGATGCTGTTGACCGTGACCAACCTCTTCAGCGTAAAAAACTACGGTGAATTCGAGTTCTGGTTTGCCCTGATCAAAGTGTTGGCCATCATCGGTTTCATTGTTCTGGGCCTCATGGCGATCTTCGGCTTCCTGCCGGGCAGCCAGGTCAGCGGCGTTTCCCATCTGTTCGACACCCAGGGCTTCCTGCCAAACGGCATGGGCGCGGTGTTGGGTGCCATCCTGACCACCATGTTCTCCTTCATGGGCACCGAGATCGTGACCATCGCGGCCGCGGAGTCGAAGAACCCTGGCAAGCAAATCTCCAAGGCCACCAACTCGGTGATCTGGCGGATCGGCTTGTTCTACCTCGTGTCGATCTTCATCGTCGTGGCCCTGGTGCCATGGAACGACCCGGTACTGGCCAGCCTCGGTTCCTACCAGACTGTGCTTGAACGCATGGGCATCCCGAATGCCAAGATAATCGTCGACATTGTGGTGTTGGTCGCCGTGACCAGCTGCCTGAACTCGGCGCTCTACACTTCGTCGCGGATGTTGTTCTCCCTGGGCAAGCGCGGCGATGCGCCGGCCATGTCCACCCGCACCAACAAAAGTGGTACGCCTTACTGGGCGGTGATGCTGTCCACTGGTGCCGCGTTCCTGGCAACTTTCGCCAACTACGTGGCCCCGGCGGCGGTGTTCGAATTCCTGCTGGCCAGCTCCGGCGCTATTGCTCTGCTGGTGTACCTGGTGATTGCGATCTCGCAACTGCGCATGCGCAAACAGCGTGTGGCTCGCGGTGAGAAAATCGTCTTCAGCATGTGGCTGTTCCCGGGCCTGACCTACGCGGTGATCGTGTTCATCGTCGCGGCCCTGACCATCATGCTGTTCCAGGAAGCCCATCGTGTGGAAATTCTCGCGACCGGCTTGCTCAGTGCTCTGGTGGTAGCGGCCGGCTTGCTGGTGGCTCGCCGCCGCAACCTGGAAAAACGCGGCGCGGTGGTGCTGAACTGATCCATACCGCGTAATGCAAAACGGCCGCTGTCAGTGATGACGAGCGGCCGTTTTTGTTTCTGTCGATTGTTCTGTGTTCAGTCGACATGAACCCAGTCTTCTACGCGTAACCCTGGAACGCGCTCGAACTCCCGCAGGTTGTTGGTGACCACGATTAACCCGCGTGAGCGTGCGTGCCCGGCAATCATCTGGTCGTACGGGCCTATGGGTGTGCCGGCCTTTGCCAGTTCGGATCGAATCATTCCGGTGTGCGCTGCTGCTTCGTTGTCGAAGGGCAGGACTTCAAGTCGGGCGGCGAAGCCCTCGATGACCGCCAGGTTTTTTTCGGGCGCTGCTGATTTTTCCGCGCCGTAGATCAGTTCCATCAGCGCGACCGCACTGATGCACAGTTGGCCGTGATGACGGTTGAACGCCTCCCGTACCACCTGTGGTTTGTTCTTGATGGTGAAGATGCAGATGTTGGTATCGAGCATGTACTTGATCATCAGAACGACTCACGCTCCTGCTCGGCGGGTTGCTCGCGATCGGTCATGAAGTCTGCCGTGATGCTTTCGCCATCGAACCAACTGTCCCAGGTTTCACCGGCGGGAGTGATGATTCGGCTTCGACCTACGGCGACGACGTCGACTCGTTTCACGTCGCTTGGCATGGCTACAGCTTTCGGCAGGCGAACGGCCTGGCTTCGATTGCTCATGAAAAGGGTTGTCTGTTCCATTTGGACCTCCTGCGCTTTTGCTGGCGCGATGTGTCCAAAGGATAGGTTTTGCGCTGGATATGTCAATGGGATATACGCGGTGCCTGACGGAAGGAAAGCACTCGATTCAGAGCTAAAAAGGCCGCTGTCAGTGATGACGAGCGGCCGTTTTTGTTTGAGTCGTAACCCTTACTCGGCTTTTTCTTCCGGTACTTCCAGCGACTCGCGGTAGACATCCAGTGCAGCGCTGAAATCGGCGATGAACTGCGGCTCGCTCAGCCATGCCTGGGCGGCGTCGCGGTCCATGCCGTCGGCCCACATGCGGTAGTCGATCAGCATGTCGGCGGCCAGGTGGGTGGCGGCCATGCCTTCGTCATCGGCGTTTTCCATGTCCAGCAGTTCTGGATGGTCGATGATGATAAAGGCGAGGTTCGTCAGCAGCACCGAGAGCATTTCGCTGCGGTTGACGGTTTCCGCGTCGCGCATTTTGCTGAACATCGCCAGGGTGTATTCCGGGATCGGTTCGGCGAGGTGGCCAAGGTCATCGTCCAGCGCGGCGGGTTTGCGGCCGTGGATATTGATCTGCTTGGCTTTGGCTTTTGCACGCTTGGCGCGTTTCTGTTGCTTGTTCAGGGAGGCCATGGGAACTCAGTTCGGTTTCTGTTGGGTTTGCGCGGCAATGGCGTCGGACGCCGCCACGTAGTCAGCCTGGAAGGCCGGTGATTCGATCCACGCCAGGGCGCTGGCTTCGTCGGTTTCGGTCGACCATTGGCGATATTCGATCAGAGCAGCGAGGATGAAGTCTGTCGCTGTTTCCTCACCTTCCTGCTCCAGTACCAGTGCGATAAGCGGATGTTCCAGAAAGGCCGCGCACATGGCCTGCTGGCTGATCTTTTGTGCGTCGATCATCTCCTTGAACATGTCGGTCAGGTCCACCGATTCGAAGTCGATGCGATCATCGTTCGGGTCCAGTTCCACCGGCGCGGCAGCCCGCTGGGTGCGGTTCTGCTTGGCCTTGGCCTTGGCGCGGGAGGCGCGTTTTTGCTGCTTGTTGGCGGAGGCCATGGGCGTCGTTCCGTATTCGTTGAAAGGGCAATTGACTTAGCTGCGCGGTACTCGCCGCCCGGGGGTATCGGGGGCCAGTTCGCCGTTTTGCAGCCAGGCCAATGCAATGGGCCATAGTGTGGCTTGGTATGCGCTGCGAAAAAAGGCGAAATGTCCGACTTCTTCTTCGCCGATGTCTTCGGGATGGATGCGCAGGTGAGAGTTTGTGCTGCCGGTGAAGTAGCCGAGCAGGCGATCGATGGCCGGGATCGTGCCGTAAGGGTCGTCACTTATGCTGATGGCCAGGGTTTGCGCGGTGACACCGGCAAAGGGCAGCTGCCCGGCGGTTTTGCTGATTGTGCGGGCGCTGGAGCGTTTCTCGAAACGGGCAGTGGAGAAGCTCCAGTCACGGACCACGCCGGCGGGTGTGTCTTCCATCCATCCGAGGCGTTTGCCCGGAAAGTAGCCGTAGATCATCGTTACCAGTGGCATCAGCACATGCCACTTGGCGAACATGCGCCAGCGATGGGCAGGTGCATAGTCGCGCCAGTAAGCGAATTGCGCACCGACCGTCACCAGGCGCCGGATCAGGTGCCCGGACGCCCCCAGCCCCGCTGCACAGCCGCCAAAGCTGTGGCCGACCACATCGATAGGCTGCCTTGGGAACTCACGCTGTGCGCGCTCGAGCATCGCCTCGAAATCCAGCGCTCCCCAATCGCTCCACGAGGCTTGAAGCCCCTTGAGCGATGCCGGCCGCGACTCGCCGATGCCGCGGTAGTCATAGGTGATGACATCGAAGCCGTGGGCGAACAGGTAGTCGGCAAAACGCGAGTAGTGGCGACAACGGACCGAGGTGGCGGCATTGATGATCACGACCGGACGAGCGGCGTCCCGAGAGGGGTGTCGCCAGGTGAAGCCACCGAGGATGAAACCGTCCGAGGCGGTTTCCTTGAATGGTTTGCCGGGCGTGGTAATCGGCAGCGGCAACTCGATTTGAGTGGGGGCCGGTGGAGGCGTGTCCTGCAAATTCATCGGCATCAGTCCTTTGCGGGTAGCTGCCAACGATAGTCTTGATGCCGTTGATGAACAATCCGTTCGCCTCAACGCGGTTGTTGATCGAGCAGTCGTTCTTCAAGTGCCGCCCATTGCCGATCCAGTTCGTTACGCAGTTCCTCTTCACTCGGCAGGACAAGCTTGTACTTGCTGGCGAGCAGTTGCTCGTTGCCTTCCAGCACTGAGTAACGCACCACGGATTCATCCTTTTGCGCGCAGAGAATGATGCCGACGGTGGGACTGTCTTGCGCGCCACGTTTGAGGTCGTCGTACATGCTCAAGTACATGTCCATCTGCCCCAGATCCTGATGGGTCAGTTCACCGCGCTTGATATCGAAGATGACGAAGCACTTGAGCAAGTAGTTGTAGAACACAAGATCGATGTAGAAGTCTTTGCTGTCGGTACTGATGCGTTGCTGGCGGGCAATGAATGCGAAGCCCTTTCCCGGTTCCAGCAAGAAGCCCTGCAATTGTTCGATCAGCGCTTGTTCGATCTCGCTTTCCTGAAGCTTGCCGGCATTGGGTAAACCAAGAAACTCCAGTACCACCGGATCACGGATGAAATCCCGAGGGCTGGCCTTCATGTTCTGAATGTGGGTGGCGGCCTCCTGCTTGAGACTGCCGCGATCGCGGCTCGCCAGCAGGCGTTCGTAGTACAGCGTATTGATCTGGCGCTCCAGCGCTCGGCTTGACCAGTTTTGGGTGACTGATTCGTTCATGTACCAGAGGCGCGCGCTGTCGTTGTCGACCCGAAGCAAGCGGCGGTAGTGGGTCCAGCTCAATTCGTGACGCAGTGCGTCACGAATTGGAAAGGCTTGATAGAACAGACGCATATACCGAAGGTTGGAAGCGTCAAATCCCTTTCCGAATTCCGCAGTTAGCACTTTGGCCAAGGTCGACAGTAACTCTTTGCCATATCTCGCACGCCGAGCCCCTTCCTGCTCGAACTCGACAATATGTCGCCCGATCTGCCAACAGGTTTGCACTTGAACGGTATCGACCGCCCGAAGCGCCTTCTGACGTGCCTGATGGATCAATTTGCCAAGGCTGCCAAGCAGTGATGCGAGATGTGGGTCGTGAGTGTCGTTGGGTGTGAGGGCCGTCATGAAGTCTTCCGCAGCAGGTTGAACAGCGAAAGAGAATGACAAGTGAGCACCCTTCGAAGATGCCGGGAGTTGCTGAAACACAGGCAGGAAATGCCGGGTTCGCTGGCAGGACGTGTCGGAGGGCAGGTGAGGGCTGCGGAACAAATGGCGTAGTACGTTTCGTACTCAGGCCAAATCAATCTGAACCCCTCCCTCCGGTTGGAAATCCAATGGATGTAAAGATTGGGTTCTGCAGAGCCCGGGAGTCGTCATCATGAAATACCTCCATACACTCCTGTTGCCCCTCACCGCTGTAGGCGTACTGATGTTTCCAGCGATGTCACTTGCCGCCAGCCTTGAGCCCATCGACAGCTCGGGGGTGCAGGTGCAAAGCCATGAGCAAAACGGCATCGCCTACCTGTCCGGTGGTATCGGCGAGGATGAGTCCAAGGCCATCCAGCAGACCACCGGCTATAACCTGCACATGACGTTCTCTGTTGGGACGGAAAATAAATACATTCCTGACGTGAAGGTAGTTATTCAGAAAGCCCCGGGGCAGACCGTGCTGACGCTCAATGACGCCGGTCCGCTGGTTTACGTGAATCTGCCTGCCGGTAAATACACGGTCATTGCGACGCGCAACGGCGAAACACGGCAGGACGTTGTCGATGTTGGCAGTGGTGCAGCCCGTAACCTGGTTTTCCACTGGAATGATGCGAGTTAACGAGAGCTCTAAACCCTGGGTCCTGCGACTCAGGGTTTTTCGTTATTAACACCCGCGTACGCTTGGATGAGTGCAACGCGTAAAGGGTTGGTTTCTACGCTCAGCAGCTTGATGGCCAAGGCGCAGCAGACCACGATCAACATGGGTTTGATCAACCGTGGTCCGACCCGGACAGCGGCCCGTGCACCCAATTGAGCGCCGACGAAGGCTGCCAAAGCCATGGCAATGGCTACCGGCCAGATAATCACACCTTTGGTGATAAAGACCGACAGAGAGCCGAGATTGCATGAGGCGTTGGCAAGTTTGGTAAAGCTCATGGCCCGCATCATGCCCAAGCCGCAGAGCAGTACGAATCCGACGATAAAGAAAGAGCCCACACCAGGGCCAAATATACCGTCGTAGAAGCCAAGAATCGGCGCAACGCTAAACGAAAAAAGCAGAATGCCGATTCTCTTGCGTCGATCTTCATTGGCCAGCTTTGGAGAGAGCGCAAAATAGATGGCTACCAGGATCAGCATGATAGGTACGCAAACTTCCAGATAGCGCTTATCAATAGAGCTGACCAGCAAGGCACCACTGGCGCCGCCAATAAATCCGCAGATAACCAGGAAACGGCCTTCGCGCCACTCGATCATTCCTTTGCGAGCAAAGGTTACAGTTGCCGAAACAGTTGCCGAAGCGGCCTGGAACTTGTTCGTGGCAATCGCACTGATGGGGTCCATCCCAGCCAGAAAAAGTGCAGGCAATGTTATCAGCCCGCCCCCACCTGCAATGGCATCAAAAAAACCGGCGCAGAACGCCACGAGCGCCAATAGGCTAATTACATCCCAAGACATCCCAATCCCTCTTTTACAATTATTGGCAAGTCATCCGTGTGACTGGCCACTCAACAGTCAGGGCGTGTGGCAAACGTCAGCCCTGCAGCCTCAACGGGTCTTCTGAAATAACGATAGGAGACGAAAATTTCGACAGGCCAAAAATGCCCATTCTGTGCAAACCGACGATCAGCGTATGTCATCCAATTCCGTTAAAGCATACGGAACGCTCCGACAAACCAAGAGACTGCCAGGAAGGGCCGATTTCCAATGTCTGAAATTTTTTGTGGACTCAGCCCCGGCAGCCATTACGGGCACTTGCTGGCGTGGCGAGAGGAGGTGGGAATTGTCGCTTCGATGGTGACTGGAGCAGTGCTTCGTCAAATCGCAGGCATAAAAAAACCCTTAATCTTGCGATTCAGGGTTTTCGGTATTTGGTGCCCAGAGACGGAATCGAACCGCCGACACGGGGATTTTCAATCCCCTGCTCTACCGACTGAGCTATCTGGGCAACGGGGCGCATTAAACGGGTTTTTCAGGGGGTCGTCAAGCAAGTTTTCAAAAAAAATTTAATTATTACCGTCGCTTACGTTCCGACCCCCGATAACTCGGGGTTATTCCGACGGCGGCACGTAGCCTTCGGCCTTGGCGTAATCCTCGCCGGAGAAGTACTTGTCCATCTCGCCCTGAAGATATTTGCGGTCTTCGGCGTTCATCATGTTCAGGCGTTTTTCGTTGATCAGCAGGGTCTGGTGTTTCTGCCAGTCGGCCCAGGCCTTTTGCGAGACGTGGTCAAAAATGTCCTGGCCTTTGGCGCCCGGGAACGGAGCGCGTTCCAGGCCTGGCAATTCTTCTTTGTACTTGCGGCACATGATGGTGCGGGTCATGACGACTCTCCTGCGTTCAATACGGCGGCCGCGCGTTCGAGCAAGGTTTTGACCGGGGCGGCAAGGCCCAGGCGCGGCGGGGTGGCGAGGTTATACCAGAGCCAGTCAGCCTCGGCCACGTGATGGCCGGACTCCTGGACCTGAACCAGCCAGGGTTCGATGGATAACTGAAAATGGCTGAAGGTGTGCACCAGGCTCGGCAATGCCTGTTGGGTGCCCAGTTCCAGCGAGTGCTGCGATGCCAGATGCGGCAGGTCGTCGAGGCCGTCGAGTTCCGGCAGGCTCCACAGACCGCCCCACAGGCCCGTGGACGGGCGACGGTAAAGCAGGATCGCGCCCTCGCCGTTGGCGAGCATCGGCATCAATGTGCGTTTCTGCGGGATGGCTTTGCGCGGCTTGGGGATCGGGTAGCGGGTTTCCAGGCCGAGCATGTGCGCCTCACAGCCCTTTTCCAGCGGGCACAGCAGGCAGCTCGGTTTGCTGCGGGTGCAGAGCGTGGCGCCCAGGTCCATCATCGCCTGGGTGTAGGCGTTGACGCGGGTCTGCGGTGTAAAGCGCTCAGCGTTGGCCCAGAGCTGTTTGGCGACCTTCGGCTCGCCGGGGTAGCCCTCTTGTGCGGTAAATCGCGCCAGCACCCGTTTGACGTTGCCGTCGAGGATCGGCGCGCGCAGGCCCATGCTGATGCTGGCAATGGCGCCAGCGGTGGACAGGCCGATCCCCGGCAGATCAGTGAGTTTTTCCACGTCCCGGGGAAATTCGCCGCCGTACTGCTCGACGACGATTTTCGCGGTCTTCTGCAAATTGCGCGCGCGGGTGTAGTAACCCAGGCCCGTCCACAGGTGCAGCACTTCGTCTTCCGGTGCCGCCGCCAGGGCTTCGACCGTTGGCAACGAGGCCATGAAACGGTCGAAGTAGTTCAGCACGGTGCTGACCTGGGTCTGCTGCAACATGATTTCCGAGACCCATACCCGATACGGGTTGATGTCCTGCTGCCAGGGAAAATCGTGACGGCCGTGGCGGTCGAACCAGTCCAGCACCGCCGTTGAAAACTGCTCGGCTCTCATCGCTTGAACAGCTCCTTGAGCGCGTCTTTGAGTTTCGGGTTGACCTTGTCGCCCCATTTCTCGTCGATTTTTTCGCTGATCCTGTCGCCAGCCAGTTTGGCCGCGACCTGGCTCATGCGGTCGTTATCCAAACGGCAAGCCTTGGCGCCCAGCTCCAGCGGGCCGCGGCAGCGCAGTGGCCACTCGATGCCGACAAACTTGTCGCCGACCTGACAGGCCGGGTCCGGCATGGCGCTGGTATCGCCTTCGACGATGATGCCGACGCGGTAGTCCATGCCCAGCACTCGCAGATCGATGTCACCGTCACCGTTGACGGTCATGCCCGGGATGCGCACTTTCAGGTCGGGGTTGCTGGCCACGCCGTTACGCAAGGTCAGGTTGCCCTTGAGCTCCTGGAACGGTGTGTCCTTGCCCCGCGGCTCGCCGCTGAGGGATTTGCGGTTGAGCGTGGCAATGCCTTTGCACAGCTGTTGCTCAAGGTTGGCGTTGAGCAGCACGCCATTGTTGATGACGAAACTGGCGTTGCCGTTGAGGGTTTCGATCAACGCTTTCTGGCTGTTGCCGCTGCCGGTCAGGCTGCTGTTGAGCGTGACCAGGCCTTTGACCGGCGGGTTCTTGCCCTGGCTTTCGAGGATTTTTTCTGCCGGTACCCGGCTGATTTTCGTCTGCAGGTTCAGCGCCGGCACTGGCTGGCGTACATCGAGCGTGCCGGTGGTTTCGAAGTTGCCCTCGTACAGGTCGCCGCGCAGGTTGGCCAGTGTCAGCAGGCCGCCCTGGCCGGTGGCCTTGAGCGCAGCGTTATTGATCGGCAGTTTTTGCAGGGTCAACTGGCCGAAGGTCAGGTCGGCGTCCACATCGAGCTTGCTCAAGCGTTCCACGGGCAACAGGCGTTCGTTGCTCCACGCGTCCTTGGTCGGCGCGGGTGGCAATGGAGTGCTGCCCGCGCCGGCCATGGCATTGGCTTCGGTGCTGGCGACTTCGGCTTGACGCACTTGTGTCGCGCTATTGGCCTCGGCGGATTTCGGTGGCAGGTAACGGTCGACGTTGAAGGTGTCGGCCTTGAGTGCTGCGCGCAACGATTGCTTGGCGAAGTCTTCGACGGCGATACGGCCGCTGAAGGTGCTGTCGTCGACTTTCAGGTTGAGGTCGTCGAGCGCCAGGCTGGTCGGTGTCGCTGCCAATCGGCTGACCAGCTCGACTTTGCTCAGGCTGCCTTCGGCCATGGCCGGGAGCTTCTGGCCGATACTGTCGACGAATTTCGCCAGGTCGAACTGGGCAATCGAGATGCCGCCGCTGACTTGTGGGGTCTTGTCGAGGTCGTTGACCTTCAGTTCACCCAGTGCCCGCAGTTGGTTGGCGGAGATCTTGATACCAGTCCATTCGGCAACGTTGGCGGCCTTGTCCAGCACCAGCTGGCCCTGGGCGGAGAACGTCATGGTCTTGCCCTGCAATGGGTCGCCGGTCACTTCACCGGACAACTTCATGTCTTCGAGTTGATAGCGCTGCAGTGCGCGTGCGATGCGCACCTCACCATTGAGCTCGGTACGCACACGCAATGCCGGCTGGTTGGCTGACAGGAAAGCCGTGAGCTTGAGCGGAATGTTGACGGAGTCGTGAACCGCACCGGTGCTCAACTGAATGCTTTCGGCGCTGAAGCTCTTGCCGGTTCGTTCGTCGGTGTATTCAACCCGTGCGTTGTTCACGGTCAGGCTGTCGATGTCCAGGCGAATCGGTTGCGGCGGTTTTTCCGCCGCGACGCTGGCTTCGGGCGCAGGTTCGCCAGCGGCCGGCGGGGTGCTGGTCGCGTCGGTATTGGCCGGTGCCGGCAGCTTGCCGACGTCTTGCCAATTGCCGTGACCGTCCTTGTCGCGGTTCAGGCGCAGGTTCAGGCCCTCGACGCGCACGTCGCTCATCTGCACTTCACGGCGCAGCAGCGGCAGTACGCGCACCGACAGTCCGAGCATCTGCAAGTCGGCAAACGGCTCGGCAGGCTTGATCAGGGTCGCCACACTGGCGTCGTGCAGCTCCAGGCCCAGCCACGGGAACAGGCTCCAGCCGATATCGCCATTGAGCGTCAGCTCGATGTGGGCCTTGTCGCGGGCAATCTGGCGAATCTCGTCTTTGTAGTCGTTGGGATCGAAGAGGTGGGTCAGGGCAAAGCCCAGCGCCACAATGATCAGCAACAGCCCCAGAAGTACCAGACCCAGGATTTTGCCGAACGCTTTCATGGGCGAGTCCTTGTAATTAGTCGAATTCAAAATTTAGCCGAGGAGTATAGCGCCCCCGAACAGACGACCGGTCAGTGATCACGCCGGCAATACATCCAGCGGCAGTTTCAGCTTGGCGGCCAGTGCCTGTGCCTCCAGATGCCCGGCAGGCGCGAGCAAGCGCAGGGTCATGCCCGATTGCGCGGCCATTTTCTGGGCTTCGGCGACCAGTCGCTCGGCAACACCACGGCGACGGGTAATTTTTCGCACACATATTTGGGACAAGTGCCAGGCGTCTTGGTGCCTTTGCAGGCGGGCCGCGCCCAGCAGGCGATCGTTGAAGCGTCCGGCGATCAGTGTGCCGTCGCGCAAACAGTCTTCGATCAACTGCGCGGCCCCTGAAAAAGGGGCGAACAGCCAGTCCGGGGCGTCGCAGTAGATCTTCTGCAGATCCTGCCGATCCTGGGCAGTGGCTTGGTTTAGCGGCTCGACAATGATCGGCATGGTGATTCCTGTGAGGTCATGAAACGATGGAGATCAGATGACGTACAAAAGGTGATGTCAGTTTGGATTTTCTGTCACTTGCAGATGGTAACCTTTGCCCGTTCGTCCGTCCTTCTGCGACCTGTTGTCGCACAACAAGGTGCTCCACCAAAAAAAACGGTCATGCCTGCGTGCATCAAGGCCGGGAGTGAACCGTGGCTGGCGAACCCTACTGATAATTGGGGGATACACAATGACCACGAGCATCACGGCGGACGGCTTCAGCGCCGACCAGCCTGCGTTCCTGTCCAAGGAACGGATCATCGCCAAGCCCGGTTTCAACCGTTGGCTGGTGCCACCGGCCGCGTTGGCCATCCACCTTTGCATCGGCATGGCCTACGGCTTTTCGGTGTTCTGGTTGCCGCTGTCCAAGGCGCTGGGCATCACCGCTCCAGTGGCCTGCGCACCCGACATGAGTTTTATCGCACAAGTCTTTTCGTCCCAGTGTGACTGGCCGATCTCGATGCTCGGCTGGATCTACACCCTGTTCTTCATCTTCCTGGGATGCTCGGCCGCCATCTGGGGTGGCTGGCTGGAACACGCCGGACCGCGCAAGGCCGGTGTCGTATCGGCACTGTGCTGGTGTGGCGGCCTGCTGATTTCGGCGCTGGGGGTATACACCCACCAGATCTGGCTGATGTGGATCGGCTCCGGGGTCATTGGCGGTATCGGCCTGGGCCTGGGCTACATTTCGCCGGTGTCGACCCTGATCAAATGGTTCCCGGACAAGCGCGGCATGGCGACCGGCATGGCGATCATGGGCTTCGGCGGCGGCGCAATGGTCGGTGCTCCACTGGCAGCGGCGTTGATGGGGCATTTCGCTTCGCCAACCAGCGTCGGCGTGTGGCAGAGCTTCCTGGTGATGGCCGCGATCTACTTCGTGTTCATGATCGGTGGCGCATTGTCCTACCGCGTCCCACCAACCGGCTGGAAGCCTGAAGGCTGGACTGCCCCGGCGAAAAAAGCCTCGAACGCAATGATCACTCATCGTCATGTTCACGTGAATGTGGCCTGGAAGACGCCGCAGTTCCGTCTGGTGTGGTTGGTGCTGTGCCTGAACGTATCGGCCGGTATCGGCATCCTCGGCATGGCATCGCCGCTGTTGCAGGAAGTGTTCGGTGGCAAGTTGCTGGGCAATGACCTGGCATTCGGTCAACTCGATGCTTCACAACTGGCTTCGATTGCCGCCATTGCTGCCGGTTTCACCGGTTTGCTGAGTCTGTTCAACATCGGCGGGCGTTTCTTCTGGGCTTCGTTCTCGGATTACCTGGGCCGCAAAAACACCTACTTCGTGTTCTTTGCCCTGGGTTTTGCCCTGTACGCACTGATTCCGAACCTCGGCCACCTGGGCAACGTCGCGCTGTTCGTGGCCGCGTTCTGCATCATCCTGTCGATGTATGGCGGTGGTTTCGCGACGGTTCCGGCGTATCTGGCGGACCTGTTCGGTACGCAAATGGTCGGTGCGATCCACGGTCGCCTGTTGACCGCATGGGCGGCGGCGGGCGTGTTGGGTCCGGTGCTGGTGAACTACCTGCGTGAGTATCAGCTGAGCATCGGCGTCGAGCGCGCCGCCGCTTACGACATCACCCTGTACATCCTCGCCGGCCTGCTGGTGCTGGGTTTCCTGTGCAACCTGCTGGTGCGTCCGGTGGCGGACAAGTACTTCATGACCGACGCCGAACTGGCCGCCGAACAGGCGCTGGGCCATGACAAAGGTGCCGACAGCAGCACCGTGCTGGAGTGGAAAGCCGCGCCGGGCACCAAGCCGCTGGCGGTTGCGGCGTGGCTGGTGGTGGGCATTCCGTTGGCGTGGGGTGTTTGGGTGACCTTGCAGAAGACGGCAGTGCTGTTCCATTAAGAGCTTCTGTGCCTGACAGGGGTTGTGTCAGGCACATTTTGTTTCAATGCGAAAAGATCGCAGCCTTCGGCAGCTCCTACACCGACCGTAGGAGCTGCCGAAGGCTGCGATCTTTTGCTTGTGCGGACATGTACATCCTGACGACGCGGCGTTCACTCCGTCAGGGATATCACCTCGCGTGTTTCTGTTTGGCGCCCGCACGCCTATAATGGCTGCCTTTTTCGCCCAATGATTTTGCGGAGCTGGTGATGGCCGAACGTAAGGCGTCTGTCGAGCGCGACACTCTGGAAACCCAGATCAAAGCCTCGATCAACCTCGATGGCACCGGAAAGGCCCGATTCGATATCGGTGTTCCTTTTCTTGAGCACATGCTGGACCAGATCGCCCGTCACGGGCTGATCGACCTGGATATTGTCAGCAAGGGCGACCTGCATATCGATGACCACCATACGGTGGAAGACGTCGGTATCACCCTCGGCCAGGCGTTTGCCAAAGCCATCGGCGACAAAAAAGGCATCCGTCGCTACGGCCACGCCTACGTGCCGCTCGATGAAGCGCTGTCGCGCGTGGTGATCGACTTCTCCGGCCGTCCAGGCCTGCAGATGCATGTTCCGTACACCCGCGCCACCGTCGGTGGCTTCGACGTTGACCTGTTCCAGGAATTCTTCCAGGGCTTCGTCAACCATGCTTTGGTCAGCCTGCACATCGACAACCTGCGTGGCACCAACACCCACCACCAGATCGAAACCGTGTTCAAGGCTTTCGGCCGCGCCCTGCGCATGGCCGTCGAGCTCGATGACCGCATGGCCGGGCAAATGCCATCGACCAAGGGCGTCCTGTAATGCAGACAGTCGCGGTTATCGATTACGGCATGGGCAACCTGCACTCGGTGGCCAAGGCCCTCGAGCACGTCGGTGCCGGCAAGGTGCTGATCACCAGCGATGCGAACGTGATTCGCGAAGCCGACCGGGTGGTTTTCCCCGGCGTTGGCGCGATTCGCGACTGCATGGCGGAGATCCGTCGCCTCGGCTTCGATTCGCTGGTACGTGAAGTCAGCCAGGACCGTCCGTTCCTCGGCATCTGCGTGGGCATGCAAGCCTTGCTCGACACCAGCGAAGAGAACGACGGCGTCGACTGCATCGGCCTGTTTCCGGGGGCGGTGAAGTTCTTCGGCAAAGACCTGCATGAAGACGGCGAACACCTGAAAGTCCCGCACATGGGCTGGAACGAAGTGAAGCAGAAGGTCAGTCACCCGCTGTGGCACGACATTCCGGACCTGGCGCGGTTCTACTTCGTGCATAGCTACTACATCGCTGCCGCCAACGCGCGGCAGGTGGTGGGAGGCGGTCACTACGGTGTCGATTTCGCCGCAGCGCTGGCCGAAGGTTCGCGTTTCGCCGTGCAGTTCCACCCGGAGAAAAGCCATACCCATGGCCTGCAGTTGCTGCAGAACTTCGCTGCGTGGGACGGTCGCTGGTAAATGGCAATCAAGAAAAAGCCGCCGATTCTAACCCTCACTCCCGAGCAGGAGAGCGAGGCCAATCGCAAAATCAAGCGTTTCATGGAAGACCGCTTCGAACTCGACCTCGGCTCGTTCGAGGCGGCTGAGATTCTTGAGCTGTTTACCCGTGAAATTGCTCCGCATTATTACAACAGGGCGATTTTCGATGTGCAGGCGCACCTCAAAGAGAGGTTCGAAAGCATCGAAAGCGACCTGTGGGCGCTCGAGAAAAACTGATTTCCGAGCCAAGCTGAACATTCAAATTTGAAGGTTTGCCAGATGCTGATTATTCCCGCTATCGATCTTAAAGACGGTGCCTGTGTTCGTCTGCGCCAGGGCCGCATGGAAGATTCCACGGTGTTCTCCGATGACCCGGTGAGCATGGCTGCCAAGTGGGTGGAGGGCGGTTGCCGCCGTCTGCATCTGGTCGACCTGAACGGCGCGTTCGAAGGCCAGCCGGTCAACGGCGAAGTGGTGACGGCCATTGCCAGGCGCTACCCGAACCTGCCGATCCAGATTGGCGGCGGTATCCGTTCCCTGGAAACCATCGAGCACTACGTGAAAGCCGGCGTGAGCTACGTGATCATCGGCACCAAGGCCGTGAAAGATCCGGCCTTCGTTGCAGAAGCCTGCCGCGCGTTCCCGGGCAAGGTGATCGTCGGCCTGGACGCCAAGGACGGTTTCGTTGCTACCGACGGTTGGGCTGAAATCAGCACCATCCAGGTGATCGACCTGGCCAAGCAGTTCGAAGCCGACGGCGTGTCCGCCATCGTTTATACCGACATTGCCAAAGACGGCATGATGCAGGGCTGCAACGTACCGTTTACCGCCGCACTGGCTGCCGCAACAAAGATCCCGGTGATCGCTTCGGGCGGCATCCACAACCTGGGTGACATCAAGACCCTGCTCGACGCCAAAGCGCCAGGCATCATCGGCGCCATTACCGGCCGTGCGATCTACGAAGGCACCCTCGATGTCGCTGAAGCGCAAGCTTTCTGCGATTCGTACAAAGGCTGAGGAAACGACCATGGCCCTGGCCAAACGCATCATCCCTTGCCTGGACGTGGACAACGGCCGGGTGGTCAAGGGTGTGAAGTTCGAAAACATCCGCGACGCCGGTGACCCGGTGGAAATTGCTCGTCGCTACGACGAGCAGGGCGCCGACGAGATTACCTTTCTCGACATCACCGCCAGCGTCGACGGCCGCGACACCACGCTGCACACCGTCGAACGCATGGCCAGCCAGGTGTTCATCCCACTGACCGTGGGCGGTGGCGTGCGTACCGTGCAGGACATCCGCAACCTGCTCAATGCTGGCGCAGACAAGGTTTCGATCAACACCGCCGCGGTATTCAACCCGGAATTCGTTGGCGAAGCCGCACAGCATTTCGGTTCGCAATGCATAGTGGTAGCCATCGATGCGAAGAAGGTTTCCGCTCCGGGCGAAACTCCGCGCTGGGAAATCTTCACCCATGGCGGTCGCAAGCCAACCGGTCTCGACGCCGTTGAGTGGGCGAAGAAAATGGAAGGCCTGGGTGCCGGTGAGATCCTTCTGACCAGCATGGACCAGGACGGCATGAAAAACGGCTTCGACCTGGGCGTCACCCGCGCCATCAGCGATGCGCTGGGCATTCCGGTGATTGCCTCCGGCGGTGTAGGCAACCTGCAGCACCTGGCCGACGGCATTATCGAAGGCCACGCCAGTGCGGTACTGGCGGCAAGTATTTTCCACTTCGGCGAATACACCGTGCAGGAAGCCAAGGCCTATATGGCCCATCGCGGAATAGTGATGCGCTAAACATACAGGCTAGTGGACATCATGGCGGGCCCAAGGCACTCTTGGGTACGCCATGGATTTCGGTAGCCAGACATGCTTAAACGCTTTCTACTCGTTCTCGCCAGCGCTTCTCTGTTGCTCATTAACGGGGCACATGCTGCAGACCATTCCGATACCGACCTGGTGTTGCTGACGGAAAACTTCCCGCCATACAACATGGCGAAGAACGGCAAGAACTTCGCTCAGGACGAGAACATCAATGGCATCGCCACCGATATCGTCCGCGAGATCTTCAAGCGCGCCGACATTACCTACAGCCTGACGCTACGTTTCCCTTGGGAGCGAATCTACAAACTCACCCTGGAAAAACCCGGTTACGGCGTATTCGTCATGGCGCGGTTACCGGATCGCGAGAAGCTGTTCAAATGGGTCGGTCCGATTGGCCCGGACGACTGGATCATGCTGGCCAAGGCTGACAGCAAGATCACCCTCGAAACCTTGAATGACGCGCGCAAGTACAAGATCGGCGCCTACAAGGGCGACGCCATTGCCGAGACCCTGGCCAAGCAAGGCCTCAACCCGATCGTTGTGCTGCGTGATCAGGACAACGCGAAAAAACTGGTCAACGGCCAGATTGACCTGTGGGCCACCGGTGACCCGGCCGGACGCTATCTGGCGCGCCAGGAAGGGGTTAACGGGTTGAAAACCGTACTGCGTTTCAACAGTGCCGAACTGTACCTGGCACTGAACAAGAATGTGCCGGACGAGACGGTGGCCAAGCTCCAGGCGGCGCTGGACCAGATGCGCAAGGAAGGTCGGGTGGATGAGATCATGGCGCAGTATCTCTAACTGCACACCCCCCTGTAGGAGCTGGCTTGCCAGCGATGGCGGCCGCAAAGGCAATGCAGTATTCAAGACCGCTTCGCCGGCAAGCCGGCTCCTACAGTGATTTGGTCAGTTACAGACTTAGCGGTACACCCCATCCTTGCCATGCGCCGCCGTCGCCCGATTGCCGCGCACACTGATCATCTGCCGGATATCAATCCACTCGATCCCCTGAGCCTTGAGCTTGGGTAATTCGCGTTCCAGCACCGCCAGGGTCTGCGGATACGGATGCCCGATCATCACCGCCGAACCTTGCTTGCGTGCCAGGCTGATAGCCGTCTGTAGCTGAGTGAAGATCACTGCTTCAGTGCGCTCATCGTCCAGAAACACATCCCGCGAAACACTCGCCAGACCGATCTTCTGCGCTTGGGCAGCGGCCACGGTCTGGGCGCTGGTGCGGCTGTCGACGAAGAATTTATGCCGGCGTTGCAAATCGGCCATCAACCACGCCATGGCCGCTGGTTGTGCGGTCATGCGGCTGCCCATGTGGTTGTTGATGCCGCTGGTGTACGGGACCATTTTGAACGCGGCGTTCAGGCGTTTTTCCAGCTCCTCGACGGGCAGCTCGGGATGCCAGGCGAACGGTCCGGTGGCCGGATCCATAGGCATGTGCAGAATGACGATCTTGCCGGCGCGATGGGCTTCGCGGGCGAATTCGGTGGCGTGGGGTGTGTCGGGCATGATTGCCGTGGTCACCGGGCCGGGCAGGGCCAGCACGCGGCGATCCCGGGGCAGGTTCTGCCCCAGGTCATCGATGATCAGACTCAGGTAGGCTTTGTGGGGTGTCGATCCGGCGGGTTCTGCGTTAGCAACACCCGCCAGACAACACAACAGCCCGATCAGCAACCGCAGAAGCATCTCAACGGCCGGATGTGATGCTCAGCCCTTTGAGCAGGCTCAGGGCCTGGGCCAACTGATAGTCGTCGTCCTGCGGCATCGGCTTGCCTTTGCCGCTGGAACCGGTCGGTTTGTCGGCGCCGCCGTTGCCATTGCCCAGGTGGCCCTGCAAGTCGGCTTCCTTGAAGTAGTCGCCGTCTTGCTCGCTGGTGATCTTGGCCTTGCGCACTTCGATGTCCGGGACGATGCCCTGGGCCTGGATGGAGCGGCCGTTCGGTGTGTAATACAACGCCGTGGTGATCTTCAATGCGCGCTCGTTGTTGAGCGGCAGAACCGTCTGTACCGAGCCCTTGCCGAAACTGGTGGTGCCCATCAGCACGGCGCGTTTCTGGTCCTGCAGGGCGCCGGCGACAATTTCCGAAGCCGAAGCGCTGCCGCCGTTGATCAGCACGACCATTGGCACGGCTTCGCTTTCGTCCTTGCCGGTGGCAGAGAAGCGCAGCTCGGAGTTGGCAATACGGCCCTTGGTGTAAACGATCAGGCCCTTGGTGATGAAGTGGTCGACCACTTCGACCGCCGCCTGCAACACCCCGCCCGGGTTGTTGCGCAGGTCGAGAATGATGCCCTTGAGTTTCTTGCCGTTGTCCTTGCGCAGCTTGGCCAGGGCCTTGGAAACCTCTTCGCCGGTCTTGACCTGGAACTGGGTGATGCGGATATAGCCGTAGCCCGATTCCAGCAACTGGCTCTTCACGCTCTTCACCTGAATGACGGCGCGGGTCAGGGTCACGTCGAACGGTGTGCCGCCGTCGCGTACCAGGGTCAGGGTGATTTTCTGGCCGATCTTGCCGCGCATCTTGTCCACGGCTTCGGTCATGCTCTGGCCACGGGTTGGCTGACCGTTGATCTTGACGATGAAGTCACCGGCCTGGATGCCGGCCTTGGAGGCCGGGGTGTCATCGATGGGCGAAACCACCTTGATGAAGCCGTCTTCGGCGCCGACTTCGATACCCAGGCCACCGAATTCCCCGCTGGTGCTTTCCTGCAACTCGGCGAAATCTTCAGGGCCGAGGTAGGCCGAATGCGGATCGAGATTGCTGAGCATGCCCTTGATGGCGTTTTCCAGCAGGGTCTTGTCGTCCACCGGTTCGACATAAGCGGCTTTGATCCGGTCCATCACCTCGGCAAAGGTGCGCAATTCATCCAGCGGCAGTGGCGCCTTGGTGGTCGCAGCAGTGCCCGCAGGCGCAACCGCCGGGGCTGGTTGAGCGGCAAACGCCAGAGGCGCGCCGATCACCAGGGCGATCGTCAGGGCCAGCGAGGTAAGGCGGGACAAATGCAGCATGTCGAACGAACTCCTAATAGGTCGTGGTGACGTTTAATAGCGGATCGCGTTGGAGCTGTGAGCGTGCGATGCAAGGCGTGAGACGCAGGTAAGGGTTGTTTCCTTGCCAAGTCTCACAACGCAGCAGCGCGCGCTCACAGCTCCAACCCGGAGGGCCGTTCCCCGGAAGGCGCAATACGTCGTTATTCGTCGTTCATTTGAAGCAACCAAACCTCACTCCTCATGCCTAGTCTTGCGCCTTCCGGGGAGCGGCGCGAACCGCTATTAAACGTCACCACGACCTACGGTAACTCAACGCCTATCCTTGCGCGTGGCACCATTGCGCTGGGTCACTCGGGTGACCCAGCTGACGAATTGCGAAATACAGCGCTGGTGTGTCCTGCCCGCCACTGTTACCGACAGTGGAAATAGGCTCACCGGCTTTTACAACGTCACCCGCAGACTTGAGCAGCGTCTGGTTGTGACCGTACAGACTCAAATAACCATTGCCGTGGTCGAGAATCACCAGCAACCCGGCGCCACGCAACCAGTCGGCGAACACCACGCGACCACCGTGCACGGCATGTACCGCGCTGCCGGCAGACGCGCCGATCATCACGCCGTCCCACTTGGTCCGGGCATCGTCGCCACGGCTTTCACCGAAACGCGCCAGCAGTCGACCATCGACAGGCCAGGGAAGTTTGCCGCGGGTTGATGCAAACGGGCCGCCAAAGGTCTCGCCGGAACTGGAAACCAGTGCGCCTGGTGTCGATCTGACCGGTTTGCGTGGGGCGTCGTCGCTGGCATCCGCCTGCGCCTGGGCCTCACGTAAACGCTTTTTTTCGGCTTCCTGCTGGGCAATCAGCGCTTTTTGCCGCGCTTCTTCTGCCTCACGGGCCTGGCGGGCAAGAGTTTCTTCAATGGTTTTAAGGACTTTAGACAGGTCTGCCTGATCCTGCTCGCGAGCCGCCAGTTTCTGATCGCGAGCCTTTACGTCGTCATTGAGTTTGGCCAGGACTTGCTGGCGCTCCTGGCGAACTTTCTCGAGTTCGCCACGCCGGGTGTCGAGGCTACTTTGCTGCACCAGCAATTGCGCCTGCTGCATGGTGATATCTTTCTCGACATTGGACAGTTGGCGCAGGGTTTCGTTGAAATTCTTCAGCTGCTCCAGGCGAGCCTGGCTCAGGTAGTCGTAATAGGTAAGGGTGCGGGCGAATCTTTCCGGATTCTGCTGGTTGAGCAGCAGCTTGAGGTATTCCTGGCGACCGTTCTGATAGGCGGCCCGGGCCTGAATGGCGATCAGTCGTTGCTGTTCAATGCGCGCGCTCTGGAGTTTTTTTTTCTCTGCATCGAGGCGCTGTAGCTCGGCTTCGCTTTTCTTCAGCTCTTTTTGCAGGGCTTCGACCTGCTTCTCGAGCTTGCCCATTTCGGTTTCGGTGCCCTTGAGCTCTTTCTGCACACCGGACTTCTCTTCCTGCAGCTTGCCCAGCAGTTTCTTCAACTCGGCAATGTCCTGACGCGTGGCGTCCAACTGTTGTTGGGTGTCTGCGCGCTCGTCAGCAAAGGCCGGTTGGAGCAGGCAAGTCAGAGCTAGGGCTATCAGGACGCGAAGCATAGGGGCGGGCGGCACCAGGGAAAGGGACGGCCTAGTATGCCCGCCATGGGCGGCAAAAAAAATGCCCATTTCTGACTGTGTGATGACTGGATCGAAGTTACCTCTGAAAACACCCCAAAACCACTGTGGGAGCGAGCCTGCTCGCGATGGCGTCCTGACATTCAACGGGTTGGTTGGCTGTCAGATTGCTATCGCGAGCAGGCTCGCTCCCACAGGGTATTGGGGTGTTTGAGCGGTCGGATTACACCAGAATCGAAGTCCCGGTCATTTCCACCGGTTGCTCAAGGCCCAGCAACTTCAGCATGGTCGGCGCCACGTCCGCCAGCACACCGCCTTCGCGGACCTTCAGGTCGCGCTTGCCGACATAGATGAATGGCACCGGCTCGGTGGTGTGCGCAGTGTGCGCCTGGCCAGTGGTCTCATCGGACATTTGCTCGACGTTACCGTGGTCAGCCGTGATCAGCGCTTCGCCACCGACCTTTTCAAGGGCGTCGACGATGCGACCCACGCACAGGTCCAGGCATTCAACGGCTTTGACCGCAGCTTCGAACACGCCGCTGTGGCCGACCATGTCGCCGTTGGCGTAGTTGACCACGATCACGTCGTAACGCTGGTTTTCGATGGCGTCGACGATGCGGTCGGTGACTTCCGGTGCGCTCATTTCCGGTTGCAAGTCATAGGTGGCGACTTTCGGCGACGGAATCAGGATGCGTTCTTCGCCCGGGAACGGTTCTTCGCGGCCGCCGGAGAAAAAGAAGGTCACGTGGGCATATTTTTCGGTTTCGGCGATGCGCAGCTGGGTCTTGCCGTTTTTCGCCAGGTAGTCGCCCAGCACGTTTTCCAGGCTGCCGGCAGCAAAAGCCGACGGCGCAGGAATACTGGCGGCGTATTGGGTCAGCATGACGAAACCGGCCAGTTTCGGCTGGCGGGCACGCTCGAACTCACAGAAGTTGTCTTCGACGAACACGCGGGTCAGTTCGCGGGCGCGGTCGGCGCGGAAGTTCATGAACACCACGGCATCGCCGTCTTCGACTTTCACCGGCTCGCCGATGGAGGTGGCTTTGACGAATTCGTCGCTCTCGCCACGCTCGTAGGCTGCTTGCAGGCCTTCCTGAGCGGTGGCGGCGTTGAATTCGCCCTGGCCATCGACAATCAGGTTGTAGGCCTGGGACACGCGGTCCCAACGGTTGTCGCGGTCCATGGCGTAGTAGCGGCCAATCAGGCTGGCGATCCGGCCTTTGCCCAGGGCCTGGAAAGTCGCGTCGAGCAGTTCGATCGACGACTGCGCGCTTTTTGGCGGAGTATCTCGGCCGTCGAGGAAGGCGTGCAGGTAGATGTTTTGCGCACCGCGCTTGAAGGCCAGTTCGGCCATGGCGATCAGGTGATCCTGGTGGCTATGCACGCCGCCATCGGACAGCAGGCCCATGAAGTGCACGGCTTTGCCGGCGGCGACGGCTTTGTCCACGGCCGCGCAGATGGTCGGATTCTCGAAGAACTCGCCGTCGCGGATCGATTTGGTGACGCGCGTGAAGTCCTGATACACCACGCGACCGGCGCCGAGGTTCATGTGGCCGACTTCGGAGTTGCCCATCTGGCCATCCGGCAGGCCGACGTCCATGCCGCTGCCCGAGATCAGGCCGTTCGGCACGGTGGCCCACAGGCGGTCCAGTACGGGCTTCTTCGCGGCGAAGATGGCGTTGGATTCAGGGCTCTCACTGTGACCGAAGCCGTCGAGAATGATCAGGACCAAAGGTTTAGGCGTGGTAGTCATGGAATCCACTCGTGGCTGAGGTAAAAGGGGTAATGGAAAAGGGAGTGGCAGTTTAAAGCGAAGTTCCGGCCACGTCACCGCCGGACGGGGTTTGGCCCACCATAGTGGCTGTGTATACTGGCCGACATTTTAACGCCCTGGAACCTCCTTCGATGGTTGCTCACCTGATTGAATTCGCCACTAACCACTACATTCTCGTCGGTATCTTTGTCGTATTGCTGGCGTTGCTGATTGCCTATCAAATGCAGGGCGGCGGCCGTAGCCTGAGCACCGGCGAACTGACCGGCCTGGTCAACAAGGACGCCGGCGTTGTGGTCGATATTCGTCCGAGCAAGGATTTCGCCGCCGGTCACATTGTCGGTGCGGTGAACATTCCCCAGGACAAACTGGCCGCCCGCGTTGGCGAACTGGAAAAGCACAAGGCCAAGACCATCATCCTGGTCGACGCCATGGGCCAGACCGCCGGCACCCACGCCCGCGAACTGATGAAATCCGGCTTCACCGCCGCCAAGCTGTCCGGCGGTATCTCCAGCTGGAAAGCCGACAATCTGCCGCTGGTGAAGTGATATGAGTAGCGTCGTCGTCTATTCCAGCGATTACTGCCCTTACTGCTCGCGAGCCAAGTACCTGCTCGAGAACAAAGGTGTGGCCTTCGAAGAGATCAAGGTCGATGGCAAGCCGCAGGTGCGCGCTGCGATGGCCCAGAAGGCCGGGCGTACGTCCGTGCCGCAAATCTGGATCGGCAGCACCCACGTGGGCGGTTGTGATGATTTGTTCGCCCTGGAGCGTGCCGGCAAGCTCGATGCGCTGCTCAGGGCCTGACGGTAATACCCCAAACAAGCAAACCTAAAAGAACCCTGGATCAAGAAGGATCTGCGATGACTGACCAACAGAACACTGCTGCGACCGAAGAAGAAACTGCACCGCAATTCTCCTTGCAGCGCATTTATGTGCGTGACCTGTCCTTCGAAGCTCCGAAAAGCCCGGCGATCTTCCGCCAGCAGTGGGAGCCGAGCGTCGGTCTGGATCTGAACACCCGTCAGAAGACGCTGGAAGCCGACTTCCACGAAGTCGTGCTGACCCTGTCGGTTACCGTGAAAAACGGTGACGAAGTGGCGTTCATCGCTGAAGTGCAACAGGCCGGGATCTTCCTGATCAAGAACCTGGATGACGCTTCGATGAGCCACACCCTGGGTGCGTTCTGCCCGAACATCCTGTTCCCGTACGCTCGTGAAACCCTGGACAGCCTGGTGACCCGCGGTTCGTTCCCGGCACTGATGCTGGCTCCGGTGAACTTCGATGCGCTGTACGCGCAAGAGCTGCAACGCATGCAGGCTGCTGGCGAGACTCCGACCGTTCAATAAAGAAGCTTCGTTTGGCCCATGAAAAAAGCGCCTTTGACGGCGCTTTTTTCATGGGGTAAACGAAACCGTTGCACGGCGATCCGAAATCCCCCTGTAGGAGCTGCCGAAGGCTCGGTCCTACATTGGGTCATGGTGTTATTTGAAGTCGTTCTGACGCCAGGCTTCGTACACGGCCACCGCCACGGTATTGGACAGGTTCAGGCTGCGGCAGCCCTCGCGCATCGGCAGGCGCAGGCGTTGCTCGCCGGGCAGGGCGTCCAGCACCTCGGCGGGCAAGCCCCGGCTTTCCGGACCGAACAGGAACGCATCGCCCGGGGCGAAGCTGGCGTCGTGGAACGGCCGCGAACCCTTGGTGGTGAAAGCGAACAGTCGTGGATGGCCGAGGCTTTCCAGGCAGCTGGCAAGGTCGGCATGGCGTTGCAGGGTGGCATACTCGTGGTAATCGAGGCCGGCCCGGCGCAGGCGCTTGTCGTCCATCTCGAAGCCCAGCGGTTCGATCAAATGCAGGTGGCAGCCACTGTTGGCGCACAGCCTGATAACGTTGCCGGTATTCGGCGGAATTTCTGGTTGGAAAAGGATGACGTGAAACATGCACGGCTCCGAAGGTAAAGATGACGCGCATTCTACGCCGCCAGAAGGCGTGCGTTCGAAACTATTCCTGCGGGTGATGGGCTCGCTGGCGATTGTCGGGGTGATGGTCGGGATGATGATCGGTCGGCTGACCACGCCAGACCCCAGCCAGTTGCAGCAGGTTGAGGTGACGAGCGATGGGCTGGTGGTGTGGTTCAACAACGAACCCAAGACCCACGGCGAGATGGTTGAGGGCAGTGTCGCGCTGCTGTTTGGCGCCGAGGGCAAGGCGCAGAAAGGCCAGCTCAAGCTCGGCGGCAAGGACGTGAACTGGCGGGTACGTTTGAGCGATGGGGGGGTGTTGCTGACACTGGTGGCGGCCCGGCCCCTGCAGGGCGAGTGGGCCGGTAGCGAGGTCGATGACCGCTGGCGGCTGGAGATCCATCTCCGGGAGCAATAAAAGAGGGAATCCCCGGCCTGCCTGTACCAAGGTTCCCGAAACGGGAGGCTCGTCGCGAGTGCGGTTTGAGCCTGGTGTAAAGAAGGAACCCCTGACCTGCCTGTATCAAGGGCCCCAAAACGGCTGGGCTCGTCGCGGATGCGGTGTGAGCCCGGTGTAAAGAGGGGAATCCCCGGCCTGCCTGTACCAAGGTCCCCGAAACCGGGTAGGTGAACTGATTCACTTGAAAGGGTTGTTGCAGGGGGCGTGCCAGGTTTTAACACTTCGGAACAAAAAATTGCTTTGGTGGGCTGAAAGCCCCGGAATTCGGGCCCTTCGTATTTTTTCGAAAGGGGCTCGATTGCGAAAGCAGGCGGGGATTCGAAGCTGACTTTGTGCGCGATTGCGGTTCACAGTGCATTGCGGCGGTGCATGGGACGTGGTTATCGGGCAAAAAAAGATCGCAGCCTTCGGCAGCTCCTACAGGGTCTTGCGTACGCCTGTAGGAGCTGCCGAAGGTTCGGGCCGCGTTCGGACGATCTTTTCGCTTGCGACTAAACTCGAAAGCCAGACTTAGCCCTCATCCCCCTCATCATCATCCCCGCCATCCACCTTCATCCCCAATTCCTTGATCTTGCGGGTCAGGGTGTTGCGCCCCCAGCCCAGCAACACGGCGGCATCGCGGCGGCGGCCGGCGGTGTGCTTGAGGGCGGTCTCGATCATGATCCGCTCGAAGGCCGGCACGGCGCTGTCGAGCAGGCTCGACTGACCACGGGCCAGCGCCTGGTCAGCCCACTGGCGCAGGGCCTGCTCCCAGTTGGTCACGGGCGCCGAATCCTGTGGCAGGCTCAGCAGCTCCGGTGGCAGGTCGCCGATGTGCACTTCGCGACCGGAAGCCATCACCGTGATCCAGCGGCAGGTGTTCTCCAGCTGCCGCACGTTGCCGGGCCACGGCAGGTTCTTCAGGTATTCCTCGGTTTCGCTTTTCAGCAGCTTTGGCTCGACGGCCAGCTCCTGGGCTGCGCGGCTGAGGAAGTGCTTGGCCAGGGTCGGGATGTCTTCGCGACGGTCCGACAGGCGCGGGATGTGGATGCGGATCACGTTGAGGCGATGGAACAAGTCCTCACGGAATTTTCCGGCATGCACCAGGGTTTCCAGATTCTGGTGAGTCGCAGCGATGATGCGCACATCGACCTTCACCGGCACATGACCGCCGACGCGGTAAAACTCGCCATCAGCCAGTACGCGAAGCAAGCGGGTCTGGGTGTCAGCCGGCATGTCGCCGATTTCATCGAGGAACAGCGTGCCGCCGTCAGCCTGTTCGAAGCGCCCGCGCCGCAGGTTGGCCGCGCCGGTGAACGCGCCTTTCTCGTGGCCGAACAGTTCGGATTCCATGAGGTCTTTGGGGATCGCCGCCATGTTCAGCGCGATGAACGGCGACGCTGCCCGCGGGCTGTGACGGTGCAGGGCGTGGGCCACCAGCTCTTTACCGGTACCCGATTCGCCGTTGATCAGTACGGTGATGTTGGAGTGGCTCAAGCGCCCGATGGCGCGAAATACTTCCTGCATCGCCGGCGCTTCGCCGATGATTTCCGGGGTGCGGGTCAGGGTCGGGGCGACTTCCAGGCCTTGTTGTTCCTGGGCGTGCTGGTTGGCGCGTTTGACCAGGGAAACAGCTTCGTCGACGTCGAACGGCTTGGGCAGGTACTCGAAGGCGCCGCCCTGATAGGACGCGACAGCGCTGTCCAGATCGGAGTGAGCGGTCATGATGATCACTGGCAGCCGTGGATGCTGCTCGCGAATCCGCGCCAGAAGGTCCAGGCCGCTGGCGCCGGGCATGCGGATGTCGGAAATGATCACGTCCGGCTGCTGGCGCGCCAGGCGGCTCATCACACCATCGGCGCTGTCGAAGCTTTGCGTGGTCATGCCTTCCTGCTGCAGGGCTTTTTCCAGGACCCAACGGATAGAACGGTCGTCATCGACGATCCACACGGTTTCACTACGGCTCATGTCGATGTGGCTCCTTGTTCCAGTGGCAGAAAGATCGAGAAAGTGGTGTGGCCGGGGTGGCTGTCACATTCGATCAGGCCTTGGTGCTGGCTGATGATGTTCTGGGTAATGGCCAGGCCCAGCCCGGTACCGTCCGGACGACCGCTGACCATGGGAAAAAAGATGGTTTCCTGCAGTTCCGCAGGAATGCCCGGGCCGTTGTCGATGATCTCGATCTTGGTCACCAGGCGATGACGTACATGGCCGATGGTGAACTGGCGCATGGCGCGTGTGCGCAGGCTGATGCGACCCAGGCGCAGTTCGTTCTGGCTGCTGATGGCCTGCATGGCATTGCGCACGATGTTCAGCACGGCCTGAATCATTTGCTCGCGGTCGATCAGGACGTCGGGGATGCTTGGATCGTAATCGCGCACCAAGGTGATGCAGCCCTGGCTTTCGGCCTCCACCAGATGGCAGACACGCTCAAGTACTTCATGGACGTTGCACATGGCCAGCGATGGAAGCTTGTTGGAGCCGAGCATGCGGTCCACCAGGTTACGCAGGCGGTCGGCTTCTTCGATGATGACGTTGGTGTAGTCGCGCAGGCTTTCTTCCGGCAGCTCCCGGGCGAGCAATTGTGCCGCGCCGCGAATCCCGCCCAAGGGGTTCTTGATTTCATGGGCAAGGCCGCGCACCAGCATCTTGCTGGTTTCCTGTTTCGATAGCTGTGCTTCTTCCTTGGTGATCCGCAGCAGGCGGTCACGAGGGTGGACTTCGAGCAGCAGCATCGTGTCGCCGTTGCTCAGAATCGGTGTTACCGCGTAGTCGACGGTCAGGGTCTGGCCGGTGAGGGCGGTGAGCATGGCTTCGCGCTTGGTGAACGGGTGAGCTTGTTCGACGGCCTGGCGCAACGAGTTCAGCGCCTCGGTCGATTCGGTAAACAACTCACTGATGAACTGCCCATGGCTGCGTTGACCGCTGATGGCCAGCAGCATCTCCGCCGCCGGGTTCATGTACTCGAGGCGCAGTTCGGCGTCGAGCAGGATGGTGGCAGTGGTGAGGTTGTCGAGTAGCAAACGGTGGAGTGCGTCGCTAATGGTCATCGGGACCTCTTTTAGGGCAGAGCATGCGCAAGAAAAAAGCGCTGGTACGGGCAAAATGCAAAAACCAAACCAAGGCTCCGAAAAGAAGCGTTCAGCGCCTGAAACGGGCGTTTGACGCTCGTTTGCGTGGCGCTTTGCCAGCTTTGGCGGGTACTTTCGAACCAAAATGGGTTGGGATGTGAGTACGGTGCAAGCAATTGCACCAATATAGTGCGCAAACCTGAACGAAGTTAGAACAGTCGCAAGAATGGATTTTTTTCTTCGGCGGGTTTGTTGTTGAGCTGGCATTCCGGCCGCTGGCCGTAGTCTTCGAGAGTGCAGGGTTTGATCTTGCGCTTCTGGGCGAGAGACGTGCGCTGCATGTGGAAAGGTTGGTTGGCGGTGCGTTCGACGATGCGCCCCTGTTCGTCGAGGATTTCCACCGACAGGGTATGGCTGCCGCGATCGATGTTGCTCAATGGGAACACCGGGCTCAGGCCGGGTTCGGCGGTGGGCTGGCCGTCGAGCAGCAACCGGTAGCTGTGACCGGGTTGCAGGGCGGGTTCGTTGGTGGCGCTGACGATGACTTCGCCGGTATTGCTGCGGATGGTTGCATCGGGTTCCGGGATCAGGATGCGCAGCACCTCATAGTGGAGCAGCGCTTGTACTTCGGGACTGCTCTGGGCAAGCAACGGCGCTGCACTGTTGGGGTTGGCCGCTATTCGATTGCTCATTGTCAGCGGTACACGCTTGGCGTTGCCGGATTTGGGCTGGTCGGTGAAAACCCGATTGCCCTGGGCGTCGACATACATGAAGACCTCTGCCGAGGCGGGCAGGGCGATCAGGCAGGTGATCAGTAGCCACGCCTTCAAGGCTTGTGCACCCGCTGTACAGTGAATGTCTCCGCAGTGCTCTGCTGCACAACGTTTTCCCCGTCGATCACTTGTACGGCGAGACGGTGTTCGCCGCGATCGATGTTCACCAGTTGCAGGATCGGCACATTGCCTGGCTGGCCGTAGGGCTGATCGTCCAGCAGTAGCTGCAACAGGTGGGGGGCTTGCAGGCGCGGCTTGATCAGTACCGTTATGGTGAACGTGCCGTTGTTGGCACGCAGGGCTTCGGTGGTGGGCAGGCCGGTCAGCTCCAGTACTTCATAGGTCTTGTGGGGCGGTTCATTGCGAGCGGCTTCAGCAGCAGGTGCGGCCTCGCCGGGAGGCTGGCGCTCGACGCTGTTGAGGGGCGGCAAGTCGACCGGATGGGCGCTGACGCCGTCAGGCGGTTGATTGCTGTACGCGGTGGCGCCGTTGGCGTCCGTGTACTTGTAGATCTGCGCCGTGGCGGGCAGAACGATCAGCAGCAGGATGAAGAGAAAACCGCGACCCATGGAATTGACCGGAAACGAAAGCATTGGGTTGCAGCATAGGCCAGGCGTAGCGTTTGTCCCAAGCCGTTAACATTTTGGCGTGAATCACCGAGATCTCCTGAGCGCAGAAAACCCCTTGTGGGAGTGGGCTTGCTCGCGAAAGTGGTCTGTCTGATAAGCAGATGTTGAGTGTGCTGATGTCTTCGCGGGCAAACCCGCTCCCACAGGGTTGTTCATCGGCTGGCAAATCGTGGGCAATAAAAAGGCCTCCACGAAGGAGGCCTCTTTTTGTCACGCCGCTTGCGCAGGCGCTACCGGATCAGCAGCTGTAGTACAGCTCGTATTCCAGTGGGTGTACGAAGGTACGTACCTTGATTTCTTCTTCGCTTTTCAGGGCGATGTAAGCGTCGATGAAGTCGTCGCTGAAAACGCCGCCTTTGGTCAGGAACGCACGACCTTTGTCCAGCTCTTCCAGGGCTTCTTTCAGGCTGCCGCAAACTTGTGGGATCTCTTTGGCCTCTTCAGGCGGCAGGTCGTACAGGTTTTTGTCAGCGGCATCGCCAGGGTGGATTTTGTTCTGGATGCCGTCCAGGCCAGCCATCAACAGTGCGGCGAAGCACAGGTACGGGTTGGCAGCCGGATCCGGGAAGCGTGCTTCGATACGGCGGGCTTTCGGGCTCGACACGTAAGGAATACGGATCGAAGCGGAGCGGTTGCGAGCCGAGTAGGCCAGCATCACTGGAGCTTCGAAGCCTGGAACCAGACGCTTGTAGGAGTTGGTCGCCGGGTTGGTGAAGCCGTTCAGGGCCTTACCGTGCTTGATGATGCCGCCGATGAAGTACAGAGCGGTATCGGACAGACCGGCATAGCCTTCGCCTGCGAAGGTGTTCTTGCCATCTTTCCAGATGGACATGTGTACGTGCATACCCGAGCCGTTGTCGCCGTACAGCGGCTTAGGCATGAAGGTAGCGGTACGGCCGTAGGCATCGGCTACGTTGTGCACGACATACTTCAGGGTTTGGGTTTCGTCGGCTTTCTTCACCAGGGTGTTGAACTTGACGCCGATTTCGTTCTGGCCGGCAGTCGCCACTTCGTGGTGGTGAACTTCGACGGTCAGGCCCATTTCTTCCAGTGCGTTGCACATGGAGGTACGGATTTCGTGGTCGTGGTCGAACGGTGGAACCGGGAAGTAGCCGCCTTTGACGCCTGGACGGTGGCCTTTGTTGCCGCCTTCGATGTCCTGGTCGGACATCCACGAACCTTGTTCAGAGTAGATCTTGAACATGGAGCCGGAAATGTCGGACTTGAACTTGACCTGGTCGAAGATGAAGAACTCTGGCTCTGGACCGGCGTACACAGTGTCACCGATAGCGGTGGCTTTCAGGTGCTCTTCGGCGCGCTTGGCGATCGCACGTGGGTCGCGATCGTAGCCTTGCATGCTCGAAGGCTCGATGATGTCGCAGACCAGGATCAGGGTCGGTTCTTCGGTGAACGGATCCAGAACAGCGGTGGAGTCGTCCGGCATCAGAATCATGTCGGAGGCTTCGATGCCTTTCCAGCCAGCGATGGAGGAACCGTCGAACATTTTGCCGACTTCGAAGAAGTCGTCATCCAGCGCATCGCGAGCCGGCATGGTCACGTGGTGCTGAGTGCCTTTGGTGTCCGTGAAGCGCAGATCAATCCACTTGACGTCATGATCTTTGATGAGTTGAACCGACTTCGACATAGTGTCCTCCGGGTGGCTTCGGGCTAGTAATGGATGCCCTTAAATGTGGGTGATGCCGGCGCGAATACTCTGCCAAGGCAACCTGCCTCACAAGGGAGCAAATTGCATGCCAGTGCCCCAGCATGGGTTTTTTGCCCCAATTTCACGCCTGTCAGGCGGAAAAGTACCTTAAAGCGGAA
The DNA here is from genome assembly GCF_056406435.1 of Pseudomonas sp. P1_C12. NCBI lineage: Bacteria > Pseudomonadati > Pseudomonadota > Gammaproteobacteria > Pseudomonadales > Pseudomonadaceae > Pseudomonas > Pseudomonas sp. P1_C12. Next base: position 196,000 of record NZ_JBFUAE010000008.1, read on the forward strand.
AATCCCGCCCTACAATGTGGCGCTCATTTCAATAAATGACCTGTTTTGGTGCGCACGAAACCTTCTGCACATTAACTGGTTAAACCTTGAGCAATTTCCGCTATAATCCGCGCCCCCCTTTTTCGGCAGGCCCTGCGCGCGCTGTTTCCATGAAATTAATCGTAAAAGTCTTCCCCGAGATCACCATCAAGAGTCGACCTGTCCGGACGAAATTTATCCGCCAGTTGGCCAAAAACATCCGCGCCGTGCTCCGCGATCTGGACCCGGCCGTGGTGGTGAGCGGCGTGTGGGACAATCTCGAGCTGGAAACCCGCGTCACCGACCCGAAAGCCTTGAAAGAGATGGGTGAGCGCCTGACCTGCATGCCGGGCATCGCGCACTTTCTGCAGATCGACGAGTACCCGCTGGGCGACTTCGACGACATCACCGAAAAGTGCAAACACCACTACGGCGATGCGCTGGCCGGGAAGATTTTCTCGGTGCGCTGCAAGCGTGCGGGCAAGCACACGTTCAGCTCGATGGACGTCGAAAAATACGTCGGCAGCAAGCTGCGTCGCGAGTGCGGCGCCGCCGGGATCGACTTGAAAGCGCCGGAAATCGAAGTCCGCATCGAAGTTCGCGACCAACGGTTGTTCGTGATCCACAGCCAGCACAACGGCATCGGCGGATATCCGCTGGGCGCCCTGGAGCAGACGCTGGTGCTGATGTCCGGCGGCTTCGATTCCACCGTGGCGGCCTACCAGATCATGCGCCGTGGCCTGATGGCGCACTTCTGCTTCTTCAATCTGGGCGGACGTGCCCACGAACTGGGCGTCATGGAAGTCGCGCATTTCATCTGGAAGAAGTACGGCAGCTCCCAACGCGTGCTATTTGTCAGTGTGCCGTTCGAGGAAGTGCTGGGCGAAATTCTCGGCAAAGTCGATAACAGTCATATGGGCGTAGTATTGAAGCGTATGATGTTGCGCGCTTCCTCCCAAATTGCCGATCGACTGCACATCGAGGCGCTGGTAACCGGTGAGGCGATCTCCCAGGTGTCGAGCCAGACGTTGCCAAACCTGTCAGTGATCGACTGCGTGACCGACAAGCTGGTGTTGCGTCCGCTGATCGCCAGCCACAAGCAGGACATTATCGACACGGCAATCGAAATCGGTACCGCCGATTTCGCCCGGCACATGCCGGAGTACTGCGGCGTCATCTCGGTCAATCCGAAGACAGCAGCCAAGCGCTATCGCGTCGAGCATGAAGAGAAAGAATTCGATATGGCGGTACTCGAGCGTGCGCTCGAAAACGCCAAGCTGGTGCCGATCGATCGCGTGATCGATGAACTGGGCCAGGACTTGCAGATTGAAGAAGTCAGCGAAGCGCTGGCCGGTCAGATCGTCATCGACATCCGTCACCCGGATGCCGCTGAAGACGACCCGCTGGACCTCGCTGGCATCGAGGTACAAACGATGCCGTTTTATGCAGTGAACGCTCGTTTCAAGGAACTGGACCCTACTCGCCAGTACCTGCTGTATTGCGACAAAGGCGTGATGAGTCGCCTGCATGCTCACCATTTGCTCAGTGAGGGGCATGCCAATGTGCGCGTTTATCGACCGAGCTAAGTGCCCGGGGCTGTTTGCCTGTGGCCTGCGTCACCGGCCCCCCGATGCCACCGTCAAGCTGTAACGGCTTTCACGGACGCTACTGTTAATCGCTGCCAAGACTTGTCAGCACACCGAATCCTCTGATCGAGATACACAAGTGATCGAAAATCTACGCAACATCGCCATCATTGCCCACGTTGACCATGGTAAGACCACCCTGGTAGACAAACTCCTGCGTCAATCCGGCACCCTGGAGCGCAACGAGCTCAACGACGAGCGCGTGATGGACTCCAACGACCAGGAAAAAGAGCGCGGTATTACCATTCTGGCGAAAAACACCGCCATCAACTGGAACGGCTACCACATCAACATCGTGGACACCCCGGGCCACGCCGACTTCGGCGGTGAAGTTGAACGTGTAATGTCGATGGTCGACTCCGTTCTGCTGCTGGTTGACGCTCAAGACGGCCCTATGCCGCAAACCCGTTTCGTGACCAAGAAGGCTTTCGAAGCCGGCCTGCGTCCAATCGTGTGCATCAACAAGGTTGACCGTCCAGGCGCGCGTCCGGACTGGGTTCTGGACCAGATCTTCGACCTGTTCGACAACCTGGGTGCCACCGAAGAACAGCTGGACTTCAAAGTCGTCTACGCCTCGGCCCTGAACGGTATTGCCGGTCTGGAACACACCGACATGGCTGAAGACATGACCCCGCTGTACCAGTCGATCGTCGACAACGTACCAGCACCGAAGGTTGACCGTGATGGTCCGTTCCAGATGCAAATCTCGGCACTGGACTACAACAGCTTCCTGGGTGTTATCGGCGTTGGCCGTATCGCTCGTGGTAGCGTCAAGCCGAACACCCCGGTTGTGGCTATCGGCGCCGACGGCAAGAAGCGCAACGGTCGTATCCTGAAGCTGATGGGTCACCACGGCCTGCACCGTATCGACGTTGAAGAAGCTTTCGCCGGCGACATCGTGTGCGTGAGCGGTATGGACTCGCTGTTCATCTCCGACACCCTGTGCCAGCCGGACAATGTCGAGGCGATGAAGCCTCTGACCGTTGACGAGCCAACCGTTTCCATGACCTTCCAGGTAAACGACTCGCCTTTCTGCGGTAAAGAAGGCAAGTTCGTGACTTCCCGTAACATCAAGGAACGTCTGGACAAAGAGTTGCTGTACAACGTTGCACTGCGCGTTGAAGAAGGCGACTCGGCCGACAAGTTCAAGGTTTCCGGTCGTGGTGAGCTGCACCTTTCGGTACTGATCGAAACCATGCGTCGCGAAGGCTTCGAAATGGGCGTTGGTCGTCCTGAAGTGATCATCCGTCAGGTTGACGGCGTGAAGCAGGAACCGTTCGAAAACGTAACCATCGACACCCCTGAGGAATCCCAGGGCAAGGTTATGGAAGAGATGGGCCTGCGTAAGGGCGACCTGACCAACATGGTGCCGGATGGCAAAGGCCGTGTGCGTCTGGAATACAACATCCCTGCTCGTGGTCTGATCGGTTTCCGTAACCAGTTCCTGACCCTGACCAACGGTGCTGGCATCCTGACCTCGATCTTCGATCGCTACGACACCATGAAGTCCGGCGACATGTCCGGCCGTCAGAACGGTGTTCTGGTATCGGTAGAAACCGGCAAGGCTCTGACCTACTCCCTGGAAACTCTCCAGGCGCGTGGCAAGCTGTTTGTTGAACACGGTCAAGAGATCTACAACGGTCAGATCGTTGGTCTGAACAGCCGTGACAACGACATGGGCGTCAACCCAACCAAAGGCAAGAAGCTCGACAACATGCGTGCTTCGGGTAAAGACGAAACCATCGCTCTGGTTCCACCTGTTCGCTTCACCCTGGAACAGGCTCTGGAATTCATCCAGGACGACGAGCTGTGTGAAGTGACTCCTAAGTCCATCCGTCTTCGCAAGAAGATCCTGGACGAAGGCGAGCGTACCCGCGCTGCCAAGAAAGCCAAGGCATAAGATTTAGCCTTGCTTAACGAAAACGCCCCCGGTCGAAATGCCGGGGGCGTTTTTGTTTGTCTGAAGCCATAAAAAAGATCGCAGCCTTCGGCAGCTCCTACAAAAGCACTGTCGTGCGCATTTCTGTAGGAGCTGCCGAAGGCTGCGATCTTTTCGGGCTTAAAACTTTTCTAAAGTCCGGCGGCTGCTGCTCTCGCGCTCCACTTCCTTGGGCTTGTACGCGCAATACCCCGGCCGCGGGCCGATTTTCGGGTGGTTGCGGCAGGTATCCGGGCGCTTTTCATAAATAGTGCACAGACGGCTCTTACGATCCAGGTACAGGCAATCGTTGTTGCTCATGCGCTGGAGGGTAAAGATTCCTGACTTCTGGTTGAAACGCTCGACCAACCCTTCCTTTTGCAGGCGTTTGGCGATGTTCTTCGGCGGATCGCCCAGCTCGAACTCATCAACCACGCCGATGCGGATCAGGTCCTTGATCTTGACCTCGACGGGCAGGGTGCAGCAGCTGGACATGCACGAGCCGCACATCGGGGCAGAGTACTTGGCCCAGGTATCGAGGCGGTCGATCTCTGCGGCAGCGATCAGGTTCGGCTTCATCATCGTTTGTTACCAGCGTGTGCATCAGGGCGCGCGATCATACCGGGACTGGTGGATTTTTGAACAACCTTTCGCCAGATTTTTTCACTGCCGGCCAATAAGCCGCTAATCCGGCACGGCCCCTGCATTGAATCAGGTATACGACAATGTATTGCCGACCCGATTCGCACTTACAGGAAAAACTGCCGAACCAGAGCCTCTACCGCCTGTCAGACCGTCTAGGCTCAGACAACCCAAGCTCGCTCGAGGTCCTATCGATGACTCAAGAACCACTTGTTCGCGAAGCAGAGGTGGCCGCATTTCGCGACGCCGTCTTGACCAAACTCACTTATGCAGTGGGTAAAGACCCGGATCACGCCTTCGACCATGACTGGTTCGAAGCCATTGCCCTGGCCGCGCGGGACCACATGGTCGAGCACTGGATGGACCATACGCGGCAGATCTACCGCAAAGGTCAGAAGCGCGTTTATTACCTCTCCCTGGAATTTCTCATCGGTCGGCTGCTGTTCGACAGCCTGAGCAACCTCGGCCTGCTCGACGTGGCCCGCGAAGCCCTGACCGAACTCGGTGTCGATCTTGAGCGCATCCGCTTGCTGGAGCCCGATGCGGCCTTGGGCAACGGCGGCCTCGGGCGTCTGGCGGCGTGTTTCCTGGAAAGCATGTCGACCCTCGGTATCGCCGGTCATGGCTACGGCATCCGCTATGAGCACGGGTTGTTCCGCCAGGCGATTGTCGATGGCTGGCAGCAAGAGCAGACCGAACACTGGCTGGATTTCGGCAACCCCTGGGAATTCGAGCGGCCTGAAGTGGTTTATCCGATCGGCTTTGGCGGCAGCGTCGAAACCGTGACCGATGACAGCGGCAAGTCCAGGCAAGTCTGGCACCCGGCGGAAACCGTACGGGCTATTGCCTACGACACGCCGGTGGTCGGCTGGCGCGGGGCGAGCGTCAACACCCTGCGCCTGTGGCGCGCCCGGGCCATGGAAGATCTGCACCTGGAGCGTTTCAACGCCGGCGATCACCTGGGCGCCGTGGCCGAAGTAGCCCGGGCCGAGAGTATCTCCCGCGTGCTCTATCCAGCGGACAGTACCGAAGCCGGCCAGGAACTGCGCTTGCGTCAGGAATACTTCTTTGTCGCCGCGTCCCTGCAGGATTTGCTGCGCCGCCATCGCAACATGCACACCTCGGTACTGACCCTGGGCGATCACGCGGCGATCCAGCTCAATGACACTCACCCCTCGATTGCCGTCGCCGAACTGATGCGCCAGTTGGTGGACGTCTACGACGTGGCGTGGGATGCGGCGTGGCAAGTGACGGTCGACACGCTTTCCTACACCAACCACACCCTGCTGCCCGAAGCGCTGGAAACCTGGTCAGTGGGTTTGATGGAGCGCATGCTGCCACGGCACATGCAGATCATTTACCTGATCAACGCCCAGCACATCGACTCCCTGCGGGCCAAAGGCATCCACGACTTCGACGTGTTGCGCGCGGTATCGCTGATCGAAGAAGACAACGGACGCCGGGTGCGCATGGGCAACCTGGCGTTTCTCGGTTCCCACAGCATCAACGGTGTGTCCGGGTTGCACACGCAACTGATGCGCCAAACGGTGTTCTCCGAACTGCACAAGCTCTACCCGGAGCGGATCAACAACAAAACCAACGGCATCACCTTCCGCCGCTGGCTGTATCAGGCCAACCCCGAGCTGACCTCGATGCTGGTCGATGCCCTCGGGCCGCAAGTGCTGGACAACCCGGAAGAGCGTTTGCTCGCCCTCGAACCGTTCGCCGAGAAAAATGCATTCCGCAAGGCATTTGCCGAGCAACGCCTGCACAGCAAGAAAGCCCTGGCGTACCTGATTCATGAGCGGCTGGGCGTCGCGGTCAACCCGGCAGCGATGTTCGACGTGCAGGTCAAGCGAATCCACGAATACAAACGCCAGTTGCTCAACCTGATGCACACCGTGGCGTTGTACCAGGCGATTCGCGCGGAACCTGAAATCGACTGGGTGCCACGGGTGAAAATCTTTGCCGGCAAGGCCGCCGCGAGTTATCACCAGGCCAAACTGATCATCAAACTGACCAACGACATCGCCCGGGTGGTGAACAACGACCCGACCGTGCGCGGCTTGCTCAAAGTGGTGTTCCTGCCCAACTACAACGTCAGCCTGGCGGAGAGCATCATTCCGGCGGCGGATTTGTCCGAGCAGATCTCCACCGCCGGTTTCGAAGCGTCAGGCACCAGCAACATGAAATTCGGCCTGAACGGCGCGCTGACCATCGGCACCCTGGACGGCGCCAACGTGGAAATGAGCGAGCGCATCGGCACCGAGCACATGTTCATCTTTGGTCTCAGCGCACAGCAGGTCGAGGCGCGCAAACAGAACCATGAGTTCAATGCGGCACCGGATATCGCCGCCTCCCATCGTCTGAACGATGTGCTGCAAGCGATTCGCGGCGGCGTGTTCTCGCCGGATGATCCGTCCCGTTACACCGGCCTGATCGACTCGTTGGTAGATTTCGATCGCTTCCTGGTCTGCGCCGATTTCGACTCGTACTGGAATGCACAGATGCGCGTCGAAGCCCATTGGCACGATTCGAACCAGTGGTGGCGTTCGGCGGTGTTGAACACGGCGCGGATGGGCTGGTTCTCGTCGGACCGGACCATTCGCGAGTACGCCACGGAGATCTGGAAGGCGCTGGAGTAAGTCTTCAGGCAGGTGGATATACTGGCGCGCCGGAAAAGATCGCAGCCTTTGGCAGCTCCTACAGGATCGCGTAGTACCGTGATTATGTAGGAGCTGCCGAAGGCTGCGATCTTTATGGATACGGCTGAGCTAATCTTTCCGGATTGGCCAATGCGCTTAGGGATATCGACCATGCAATGGATTTTCATGCTGATCGGGCTGGTGCTCGGCTGGATACTCGACGAGTCATTCAGTGATGCACTGCTGGGCGCGTTACTCGGATTGGGTGTCGGCCAGGCCGTTCGCATGGCTCGCATGGACGCTCGGGCAGCCGAGCAGCAGCGCTTGCTGGAACAGGCACAGGTTGCGCTGCAAGCGGTCGAGCAACGGCTGGCAGTGCTTGAAGCATCAGGCGTCGAGGCGCCGGAAACCCTTGAACCGCTGGTATCGCCTGAAGCCCTCCTTGATGAAACACCTGCCGTAGCCCCGGAATTGATCTGGGAGCTGCCGCCCGAGCTCGAGCAAATCCCCGCAGCGGCCAGCGAAGTCGCCGATGCCTGGAAGCCCGAGTCGACCGCTCGCGATGCACAATCGACTATCCCCCCGTATGGCCCGAACCTCATCGACCGCGCCATCAGTCGCGCCCGCGCCTGGCTGTTCGGCGGCAATACAGTCTTGCGGGTCGGCGTGGTGTTGCTGTTCCTCGGCCTGGCCTTTCTGCTGCGCTATGCCACTGAAGGCGTGGTGGTGCCGGTTGAGTTGCGCTACGCCGGTGTGGCGGCCGCAGCCTTGGGGTTGCTCGGATTGGGTTGGTGGTTACGAGCGCGCAACAACAGTTACGCATTGATCCTGCAAGGCACCGGGATCGCCGTGTTGTACCTGACAGTGTTTGCCGCGATGCGCCTGCATCCGTTGCTCGATCCCTCGGCGGCGTTTGGCCTGCTGGTGGCGGTGACGATCTGTTCGGCGATTCTCGCCATTACCCAGGACTCCCTGGGGCTGGCCGCCGCTGCCGCACTGGGTGGCTTCGCCGCGCCCATCCTGGCCTCCACCGGCGCCGGCAGCCACGTCGCGCTGTTCAGTTATTTTTCCCTGCTCAACGCCGGCATCCTCGCCATCGCCTGGTTCAAGGCCTGGCGGCTGTTGAATGTCATCGGATTCACCGGCACCTTCGGCATCGGTTTCGCCTGGGGCCTGCGCTCCTACTCGCCGGAGTTGCTGTGGAGCACCGAGCCGTTCCTGATTGTGTTTTTCCTGATGTACCTGGCCATTGGTCTGTTGTACGCCCGGCGCAAGTTGATGGCGATGAGCGATGCACCGGCAGAGGGCAATCGCGAAGCGCTGCTGCAGTGGTCGGCGCGCAAGGGTGACTACGTCGACGGCACACTGCTGTTTGGCCCGCCGCTGGTGGGTTTCGGCTTGCAGTTCGCACTGGTGCAGCATCTGGAATTCGCTGCGGCGTTCAGTGCCTTGACGCTGGGCATGATTTACATGGGACTCGCCCGTTGGCTGATGGCCGGGCGCACGCTGTTGCTGGGGGAAACCTGCCTGGCCTTGGGGGTGATCTTCGCCAGTCTGGCGATTCCACTGGGGCTTGATGCGCGCTGGACGACGGCGGCGTGGGCGGTGGAAGGCGCGGGGATCTTCTGGCTCGGTCTGCGTCAGCAAAGGCCCCTGGCCCGGGCCTTTGCCTTGCTCCTGCAACTGGGGTCGGCGCTGGCGTTTCTCAGCGAGTTGCACAGCAGCGAGAGCAGCCTGCTCGGCGGTGTGCCATTAGGCGCGCTGTTGTTGGGTGTCGCGTTGTTGTTCAGCTTCTACCAGTTACGCAAAGCCTTGCCGGAGCAGATCAGGCCCTGGGAGCTGATAGGCCTGCCAGTCCTGGCTTGCCTCGGGCTGGCGTTTCTCTATTTGCTGGCACCGCTGTTTTTCTTCAGTCACGGCACGGTGATCAGTTGGGCCTTGGCCGGGGGGCTGACGTTGTTGGTTGGCTTGCGCCTGCCATCGCGCACGTTCGTGTTCACCGCGCTCTCTGTGCAACTGTTGGGTGGCGCGCTGTTCCTGGTAACAGGACCGCAGTTCAGTGACGGTCTGCGACCCCTGGCCCATGGCGGGTTCTGGGCGCCGCTGGTGCTGGGGCTGGCCGCGATGTTCGGGGCCTGGCGTTTGCAGATGAGTCGTGTGCGTGGAGCGTTGAAAGGGTTGAGTCTGTTGCGGTTGTCCCAGGCGTTGCTGGTGTGGGGCGCAGGTTGGTGGGCGTTGGCCTGGGTCATCGAGGTGCTGCATTTCGCGTCGTTGCCGATGCAGGCGACTTTTTTGTTGAGCATGGCTGCCGTGAGTGTCGCGCTGTGGACAGCGTTGGCGCTGCGCCTGAGTTGGCCGTCACTGGGCGTGCTCTGCACAGTGTTGATTCCCGCGGCGGCGCTGGTGCTGCTGGCGGCCTGGCACTCGCGTTATCACCCGGCGGCCAACGCCGGCTGGCTGGCGTGGGCCGCCGTGTTCGTCGTGCATTTCATGTCCCTGCGGCGTCTGGCGCCCATGCTGCCGGCGCGCGTGCTGAGTGTCGCCCATGTGCTCGGCTGCTGGCTGTTGATGGGGGTGCTGGCTCTGGAGCTGCGTTACGCTTTGCTGGTGTTGTCCGAGCAATACAACGCCTGGCGCTGGTTGGGCTGGGCGATTCTGCCGAGTCTGTATCTGGTGCTGATGGCGGCACCTCGCGCGTGGCCTTGGCCGGTGTCGACATATTCGAGGGAATACCGTGTATACGCCGCCGCGCCGCTGGCGTTACTGATGCTCGGCTGGTTCTGGCTGGCGAATGTCGCCAGTGACGGCAACGCTGAACCTCTGCCCTACGTGCCATTGATCAACCCGCTGGAGCTCGGCCTGTTGTTCGCGCTGTTCGGCGTCTATGCCTGGTCCCGCAGTGCCATGACACAACTGGCGGTCCGCGAGGATTACGTCGCCATCGCCACGCAAGGGGTCGCAGGTGCCTCGCTGTTCATGTTCTTTACTGCATTGGTAATGCGTACGGCGCACCATTGGAGCGGGGTGCCGTTCGAGCTGGATCTGTTGCTGGCGTCGATGCGTGTACAAGCCGGCCTGTCCATCGTCTGGACCCTGATGGCCCTGAGCTTGATGATCGGCGGCCATTTGCGTCGCCGCCGCGAAGTCTGGCTGATCGGCGCCGCCTTGATCGGCGTGGTCGTGGCCAAGCTGTTCTTTGTCGAATTGAGCAATCGTGGCGGGCTGGCGCGGATCGTGTCGTTTATTGGAGTCGGCGTCTTGCTGCTGGTGGTGGGCTATTTCGCCCCGCTGCCGCCCAAGCGCGCCGACGCTGTGCCGGATACCGGGAAACCGCTCGCGGAATCCGAAGGAGTGTCATCTTGAGTCAGAAGCTGAACCTGGGTTGGCTGGCCGCTGTTGCCATGGGCGTGGTGTTGTCGGCGGTTGCCCAGGAAAAACCGGCGGACTTCACCACCCAAGTGCCTTTGTCGGTGACGGGCGAAGGCCCCTGGTATCGCCTTGAACTGCCCCTGAGCGTGCAACTGAATGCACGGCAGGCCGACCTGAGCGATGTGCGGGTGTTCAACGCCGTCGGTGATGTTCAGGCCTATGCCCTGGTCCGGGAGTCGGCGCAGAGCAGTGAAACGCGCACCTTGACCGAGGTGAAATGGTTTGCGTTGTACAACTCGGTGGACGCCGCTGAAACCGCGCCGAGCGTACGGGTGCAATCGAGCGCCAACGGCACCTTGGTCGAGGTGCAGCCCTCAAGTCAGCTGGAGGCGGGTGAGGAGGAGTTGCGCGGCTGGTTGCTCGACGCTTCCGCGATCAAGGCGCCGTTGCGGCAATTGATTCTCGACTGGACCAGCGAGCGCGACGGCTTCGAGCGTTTCACCCTCGAAGCCAGCGACGATTTACAGCATTGGCAGTTCTGGGGCGAAGGGCAGGTGGCGCGCCTGACCTTTGCCGACGAGCGGGTCGAGCAGCATGAAATCGGCCTGCCGGGCCAGTCGGCGCGCTACTTGCGGTTGCTGTGGATCACTCCGCATTCGGCACCGACGCTGACTTCGGCGCAACTGCAAAGCGCCAGTACCCGCAGCCTGCCGCTGCCGTTGGTCTGGTCCCAGGCGTTGACCGGCAGCAGCACGAAGGCGGGTGAGTACACCTGGCAGTTGCCGATGGGGCTGAATGTCGAGCGAGTGCAGGTCGAGCTGAGCCAGCCCAACAGCCTGGCGCCGGTGAGTCTGGTCGGTCGGCGCGACAGCAGCCTGCCATGGCAGTCGTTGGGCAGCGGTTTGCTCTATCGCCTGACCCAGAACGGTCAGGATGTGGTGCAAAACGAATTGCCGTTGTCAGGGCAAATCGTCCAGCAATTGAAACTGACCGTGGACGAACGCGGCGGCGGCCTGGGTAATCAGGCGCCGACGCTGAAGTTTGCCGTGCGCGCCACGCAACTGGTGTTCCTGGCGCGCGGGCCGGGGCCTTATACGCTGGTTGTGGGGAATACGACGGCGAAGGCGGCGAACTTGCCGCTGTCGATGCTGATTCCGGATTACGGCCCGGCGAAGCTCGCGACCTTGGGCCGGGCCATGGTGGATGTCGGGGCGGTGGTCTCGAATGCATCGACTGAGAAAACGCTGGCTACGACGGACACCCAGTGGAAGAAGTTCGGCTTGTGGGCAGTGTTGTTGCTCAGTGTCTTGTTCCTGGCGGCGATGGCGTTCAGTTTGCTGCGCAAGCCTACTGCCAAATCCTGACAGTGGGTGCTGCGCACCCAATCGCGAGCAGGCTCGCTCCCACATTTTGAACGCGTACCCCTGTAGGAGCGAGCCTGCTCGCGAAAGCGTTCGCCCAGTCACTGAAAATGCCGAAATGACTGCAGTTCTCAGGCCCACACCCAGCCCATTTCCAACTACGCTCATCCCCGCACATGAACTCTCTTCAGCCGATCACGTCTGATAGGAGGAAATGCACCCCGACTCGCGCTAAACTGCGCGGGTTTTTAGCCCCCCCATTCCTCCGGAGCCTTCCATGTCCCGCGTTACCTTGAGTCGCTATTTGATTGAGCAGACCCGCAGCAACAACACTCCTGCCGATCTGCGCTTCCTGATCGAAGTGGTGGCGCGTGCCTGCAAGGAGATCAACCACGCCGTGTCCAAAGGCGCCCTGGGTGGCGTTTTGGGCAGCATGGGCACTGAAAACGTCCAGGGCGAAGTGCAGAAGAAGCTCGACGTGATCTCCAACGAAATCCTGCTCGAAGCCAACGAATGGGGCGGTCACCTGGCCGGTATGGCGTCCGAAGAAATGGACAACGCCTACCAGATCCCGGGCAAATACCCGAAAGGTGCGTACCTGCTGGTATTCGACCCGCTGGACGGTTCGTCGAACATCGACATCAACGCGCCGGTCGGAACCATCTTCTCGGTACTGCGTTGCCCGAACGAATACCTGAGCCAGAACGAACCTTTGAACGAAAAGGCCTTCCTGCAGCCAGGTACCCAGCAAGTGGCCGCCGGTTATGCGATCTATGGTCCACAGACCATGCTGATCCTGACCTTGGGCGATGGCGTGAAAGGTTTCACCCTGGACCGTGAAATGGGCAGCTTCGTACTGACCCACGAAAACATCACCATTCCTGAAGCCACCCAGGAATTTGCCATCAACGCGTCCAACCAGCGTCACTGGGAAGCACCGGTACAGCGCTACGTCGGCGAATTGCTGGCCGGCGATGAAGGCCCGCTGAAAAAGAACTACAACATGCGCTGGGTCGCTGCGATGGTGGCCGACGTGCACCGCATCCTGACCCGCGGCGGTCTGTTCATGTACCCACGCGACAGCCGCGAGCCTTCCAAGCCAGGCAAACTGCGCCTGATGTACGAAGCCAACCCGATGTCGTTCCTGGTGGAACAAGCGGGCGGTGCGTCCACCGACGGCCACCAGCGCATCCTCGACATCCAGCCGGAAGGCCTGCACCAGCGGGTTGCGGTGTTCCTCGGTTCGAAAGAAGAAGTTGCCCGCGTCACGGCTTACCACAAGGAATAAACCATGACTGCGCCTTGGCAGCCGTTGCTTTATTGGTGGTTCGGGAGTTCCGAGTCAGCGAGGAAAGTGGCGGCGCAGAAGGGCAAATTGTGGTTCGGCAAGCGCGACAGCCAGGACCTCGAAGCGCGCGAGCGTTTCGGGGACTGGACCGAGCAGGCACTGGCCGGCGGATTGACCGAGTGGATGCAACATCCCGAAGGTTGGCTGGCCCTGGTGCTGTTGCTCGATCAGATCCCGCGAATGATCTTTCGCGATATTCCCAAAGCCTTTGCAGGCGATCTCCGGGCGCAGAAGCTGGTAGCCCAAGGCATTGCCGCGGATTACGACCGGCAGTTGCAGCCGATTCAGCGGGTGTTCATCTACCTGGTGTTCGAGCATAGCGAAGACCTCGCGGTGCAGAACGAAGGCGTCTCGCGCTACATCGAACTGGTGGCGCAGCAACCGGAAATCGATCGGGCGCTGTTCAGCGATTACCTGGACTATGCCGAGCGGCATCAGAAAGTGATTGCGCAGTTTGGGCGCTTTCCGCATCGCAATGCGGTGTTGGGAAGGGAGTCTACGGCTGAGGAGTTGGCGTTTCTCTCCAAGCCGGGCTCTCGGTTTTAGTTTTTTGTTGTTGCTGATGCCGTCATCGCGAGCAGGCTCGCTCCTACAGGGATCTTCAGTGCGACAAAGATTCCTGTAGGAGCGAGCCTGCTCGCGATGGGGCCTTCAGTACCGCCTCAGATCCTGAAGCTACCAACTAGCTGCTTCAACCGCGCCGCCTGCTGCTCAAGATCAGCACACGCACGCAAGGTCGACTGCAGGTTCTCCACACCTTCCTGGTTCAGCATGTTGATCTCTGTGATGTCGACGTTGATCGACTCCACCACGGCCGTCTGTTCTTCAGTGGCAGTGGCGACCGACTGATTCATGCCATCGATCTCACCGATGCGCTGGGTCACGCTGCCCAGGCGTTCGCCCGCCTGGTTGGCGATGCCGACGCTGCTTTCGCTCTGGCGCTGGCTGTCAGTCATGATGCCCACCGCTGCCCGGGCGCCGACCTGCAGTTCTTCGATCATCGTCTGCACTTGCTGCGCCGAGTCCTGGGTGCGGTGAGCGAGGTTGCGCACCTCATCGGCCACCACGGCAAAACCGCGACCGGCCTCGCCAGCGCGGGCCGCTTCAATGGCGGCGTTGAGCGCCAGCAAGTTGGTTTGCTGGGAGATGCTGGTAATCACTTCCAGGATCTGCCCGATGTTGACCGTATTGCTATTGAGGGTTTCGATGTTGCCGCACGAATCGCTGATCTTGGCCGACAGCTGCTGCATCGCCGCGATGGTTTTATCCACCACCTGTTGGCCGTCTTCGGCCAGGCTGCGGGCATCGCTGGAATGTTGCGAGGCGAGGGCGGCGTTCTGGGCGATCTCCTGGGCGGCGGCACCGAGCTGGTTGATCGCCGCAGCGACGCTGCTGGTGCGCGAGGCTTGCTGGTCGGAGTTGTACATCGACGAGTTCGAGGCGGCGACTACACGCAACGCCACTTCGTTGACCTGGCCGGTGGCCGAGGACACTTCGATGATCGAGGTGTGAATGCGCTCGACGAAGCGGTTGAACGACAGCCCCAGCGCGCCGAATTCGTCATGGCCGTGAATGGTCAGGCGTTTGGTCAGGTCACCTTCGCCTTCGGCGATGTCGTGCATGGCGCGGCCCATGGTCAGCAGCGGCTGCATCAGCAGGCTGATCAGCATGCCCAGCAGCGCAATGATGATCACTATAGCAATCACCATGGCGATGATTGCCGAGGTGCGGAATTCGCTGAGCATCGAGAACGCCGTTTCCTGATCGAGCACCAGTGCCACGTACCAGTTCGCCGATGGCACGCCGTTGACGTGGGTGAAGGAGATGAACTGGCGCTTGCCGTCGATCTCGACTTCTTTCATGCCCGGGCTGACTTTGGGTGTGTCGCTCGGATAGGCCTCGGTCAGGTTCTTGAGCACCAGCTTGCTGTCCGGGTGAATCAGGATCTTGCCGTCGGCACCGACGATGAACGCATGACCGTGACCGCCGAAGTTCAGCGAATTGATGATCGCGCTGACGCTGGACAGGTCGATGTCGGCGCCTGCGACGCCGATCATCTGGCCCTGGTGCTGCACCGGGGTGGCCACGGTGATCACCAGTTTGCCAGAAGACGCGGCAATGTACGGTTCGGTGACGATGGTCTGTTGTGCGCTATTGGCCGCCTTGTACCAGCCGCGGGCGCGAGGGTCGTAGTCCGCCGCACGGTTGCCCGCCGGGACCGAGAACATCACGCCGTCGGCACCACCGAAGTAGCTCAGCTGGAAGTTGCCGGTGTAGGCGGGCAGGTCGATGATTCGTTTCAGGCCAGCGGGAGCATTGCCGTCGGCGTTGATCTGTTGGGCCATCGACTGCAGCAATTGCATGCGGCTTTCCAGCCAGGTCTGGATGTTGCTGGTGGTCAGGCTGCCGAGTTCCTGCATCGAGGCTTCGGTGCTGTTGCGCAAGGTTTGGCGCTGGCGATAGTCGTTGAACAGGATGAAACAAGCGAATGCGACGGCCACCACGAGGGCGGCAGCCAGCAATATCTTGTGGCTGAACTTCATGTTTCTGGTCATGGATGAGCTACCGCAGAGGGGCTGTTCTACAAAATGGGGGAGCAAATGCCACCGACGTGGCTTTGCGTTGCATTTATGTCGACTGAACGGCGCCAAAGATTAGGCGAATTCTCTGAAAAACGACGAAATGCTCGATGAATAAGGAAAGTGGCTGATTTTCGGCAAAAGGTAGACGAGTGGCCCGATAAATAGCCTGCCGGGCACGGAACCTCGCAGGGGTTTTCTCTTCTAAGCTTCAGCTTGGCAGCCATGCCAATCCCCTACGCCCCCCGGAGTTTCACCATGTCGCTGCGTTCCATCGCCCTGCTTTCGTTTTGCGTGTTGCTGGCTGCCTGCAGCAAAGTCAATCAGGAAAACTACTCTAAGCTCTCGGCCGGCATGGCCAAGGCCGATGTGGAGACCCTGTTGGGCAAACCTGCCGATTGTTCAGGTGCGCTCGGCATGTCCAGTTGCACCTGGGGCGACAAGAACAGCTTTATCAGCGTGCAGTTCGCCGGTGACAAAGTGCTGATGTTTTCCGGCCAAGGCCTGAAGTAAACCGGGGCGTTTGCCCGCGGGAGAAAAATAATGAAGCGGTTATTGATCATCCTTTTTGCCGGTCTGTTGTTGGCTGGCTGTGCCACGTCTGGCCCGGACCCATTGGCCCCCAAGACTGTCAAAAGTGTCAATCTCAAGCGCTACCAGGGCACCTGGTACGAGTTGGCGCGCATGCCGATGTACTTCCAGCGCGACTGCGCGCAATCCGAAGCCCATTACACGCTCAAGCCTGACGGTAACGTGGCGGTGTTGAACCGCTGCCTGACGGCGCAGTGGCAATGGGAAGAGGTCAATGGCACGGCTTATCCACAGGTGCCCGGCAAGGGCGACAAGCTGTGGATCGAGTTCGATACCTGGTTCTCCAGGCTGATCCCGGGTACGGCGAAGGGCGAATACTGGGTGCTGTACGTCAGCGATGACTACAAGACCGCCATTGTCGGGGATCCGAGCCGGAAGTATTTGTGGCTGTTGTCGCGCACGCCGACCGTGAATGGTGTGGTGCGTGAGGAACTGCTGAGCAAGGCGCGTCAGCAGGGTTACGACACAACGCGGCTGATCTGGCGTGCGTCGGAACAGCAGATGGCCGAGACGTCCAACTAACAACGCATGACCCTGTAGGAGCGAGCTTGCTCGCGATGGAGTATCAGACACAACGATGTCGACTGACACACCATCGCGAGCAAGCTCGCTCCTACAGGGTTTTGTGTCAGCCTAAAAGTTCGCGCAGGACTTGAGTGAAGGCGCGGCTGCTTTCTTCCTCGTCAGCATGCCGCCCGTCACGCACCACCCACTGGCCGTTCACCAGCACATCCCGCACCTGGCGATCACCGCCGGCAAACAACCAGCGGTTGAGAATCCCGTCGCCGCTGGCCGTTGCCAAATACGGATCGTTGCCATCGAGCACCAGCCAGTCGGCGCGTTTGCCGACTTCCAGCGCGCCAATCGGCTGGCCTAGCGCCTGAGCACCGCCATCCAGCGCCGCATCGAACAACGTGCGGCCAACCATTGGCTGATCCGCGCCATACAAACGATTACGCCGCTGGTCGCGCAGACGCTGGCCGTATTCCAGCCAGCGCAATTCTTCCACCACGCTCAATGACACATGGCTGTCGGAACCAATACCCATGCGGCCGCCCTGGGCGAGGAAATCCACCGCCGGGAAAATCCCGTCGCCCAGGTTGGCTTCGGTGGTCAGGCACAGGCCGGCGATGGCGCGACTCTTGGCCATCGACGTGACTTCTTCCGGGTTGGCGTGGGTCGCGTGGACCAGGCACCAGCGCTGATCGACGTCGACGTTTTCGTACAGCCATTGCAGCGGACGACGACCGCTCCAGGTCAGGCAGTCATCGACTTCCTTCTGCTGCTCGGCGATGTGGATGTGCACCGGGCATTGCTTGTCACTGGCTGCCAGCACTTCGCTGATCTGCTGCGGCGTGACAGCGCGCAGCGAGTGGAAACACAGGCCCAGGGCTTGCGCCGGTTGCTGCGCCAGCACCGGTTGCAGGCGCGATTGCAGCTTGAGGTAGTTTTCGGTGCTGTTGATGAAGCGGCGCTGGCCTTCGTTCGGGGTCTGGCCGCCGAAACCGGAGTGGCTGTAGAGCACCGGCAGCAGGGTCAGGCCGATACCGGCGGAACCCGCGGCCTGGCTGATACGCAGGGCCAGTTCGGCCGGGTCGGCATAAGGTTGGCCGCTAATGTCATGGTGTACGTAATGAAATTCCGCCACCGATGTGTAACCGGCCTTGAGCATTTCGATGTACAGCTGACGAGCGATGACGCCGAGTTGTTCCGGGCTGATTTTTCCGACGAGGCGATACATCAGGTCGCGCCAGGTCCAGAAACTGTCGTTCGGATTGCCCGCCACTTCCGCCAGCCCGGCCATGGCCCGCTGGAAGGCGTGGGAGTGCAGGTTCGGCATGCCAGGCAGCAGCGGACCGCTTAACCGTTCGGCGCCATCTGCGTTGGAATCGGCCTGGATATGGGTCAATACGCCGTCGGCGCTGACCTCAAGACGTACATTGTTGGCCCATCCACTAGGCAGCAGCGCGCGTTCGGCAAAGAAGGCGGACATGGTTCAGCACCCCATCGTGTGTTATTTGTATATACATATACAGACGTTTGCCTGCCCGGTAAACTCCGGCAAGCTAGCGACATCAATCAAATGACCAAGGATTAACCGTGCCGACTCCGCCTCCAGTCTCTCCGTTGGCCGCGAACATGGGCGACAGTCCGGCGCCCTTGTACGCCCGCGTCAAACAAATGATCACCCAGCAAATCGACAGTGGAAACTGGCCGCCGCACTACCGCGTTCCGTCGGAAAGCGAACTGGTCAGCCAGTTGGGCTTCAGCCGCATGACCATCAACCGCGCCCTGCGCGAGATGACCGCCGATGGCCTGCTGGTGCGCATGCAAGGCGTCGGCACATTCGTCGCCGAGCCGAAAAGCCAGTCCGCGCTGTTTGAAGTGCACAACATTGCCGATGAAATTGCCTCTCGCGGTCATCGCCACACCTGCAAGGTCATCACCCTTGAAGAAGAGGCCGCCGGCTCCGAGCGCGCCCTGGCCCTGGACATGCGCGAAGGGCAGAAGGTGTTCCACTCGCTGATCGTGCATTTCGAAAACGATATTCCGGTGCAAATCGAAGACCGTTTCGTCAATGCGCTGGTGGCGCCGGACTACCTCAAGCAGGACTTCACCCTGCAAACGCCCTACGCCTACCTGAACCAGGTCGCGCCGCTGACCGAAGGCGAGCACGTGGTCGAGGCGATCCTGGCCGAGTCGTCCGAATGCAAATTGCTACAGATTGAAAAGGGCGAGCCTTGCCTGCTGATTCGCCGCCGCACCTGGTCCGGTCGTCAGCCAGTGACCGCCGCTCGCTTGATCCACCCCGGTTCCCGTCATCGTCTGGAAGGTCGGTTTCATAAATAGAGAGCCATAAATGAGCAGTCTGAAAGTTTTACGTGCGCTCGATTACCCGCGCATGCCGTGGAAAAACGGCGGCGGCAGCACCGAAGAAATCACCCGCGATGCCGGCACTGGCCTGGATGGGTTTGGCTGGCGCCTGTCGATTGCCGACATTGGCGAGTCGGGTGGGTTTTCCACCTTCGCCGGTTACGAGCGAGTGATCACCGTTTTGCAGGGCGATGGTATGAGCCTGACGGTGGATGGCCAGGACACGCGGCCACTGTTACCGCTGGACCCGTTTGCCTTCAGTGGTGAAAGCAAGGTTTCCTGCACGTTGCTCGGCAGTCCGATTCGCGATTTCAACCTGATTTACGCGCCGCAGCGTTACGGTGCGCGGTTGCAGTGGTTGAGTGGCGAGCAGCGGTTCTTCAGTTCGGCGCGCACGGTGTTGGTGTTCAGCATCGGCGAAGCACTGGAAGTGGTGGTCGGTAACAACGCTTCGCAACTTGGCCGGCATGATTGCCTGCAACTGGACGGTAACACTGGCCTGCTGGAAATCTCCGTTAATAGCCCATGCTGTGTGATTGAGCTGACCGCACGCTGATTCTGAATTTTCAAAAGATCGCAGCCTTCGGCAGCTCCTACATGGGATGCTTTGCACCCTGTAGGAGCTGCCGAAGGCTGCGATCTTTTGCTTTTCAGCGTTCCCGAAAGCGCACCATGTTGTTACCGAACGCCCCAGCGTGGCGCAAAACCACGCTCAAGTAACAAAACCCCCTCGCCACAAAAATCCTCCCGAAAATATTTCATCTTCGCCAGAACCCTTGTTCCAGGCGCTCTCCAGCCGTTTCAGATTTTTTCTTGAATGCTCATCCGGCAAGTTGGCCGCTTGATTGCATATGCTTGTATGTACAAGTAAAGACGTATGCGTATGAGTCACGAGGACTCAACCATCGTCCACTGATTCGCCGGTGTGCACTGATATGCCCATTGGCTTGCTCGCCCACTGCCTGGGTTGGTTTGGATTGATTGCTGAGGAGTCTTTTTCGTGACTGACATTAAACCTACTAAGTTTCGTGACGTTGAAATCCGTGCCGCACGTGGTAACAAGCTGACCGCCAAGAGCTGGCTGACCGAAGCGCCGCTGCGCATGCTGATGAACAACCTCGACCCGGAAGTCGCCGAGAACCCTAAAGAACTGGTGGTTTACGGTGGTATCGGTCGCGCTGCACGTAACTGGGAATGCTACGACAAGATCGTCGAAAGCCTGACCAACCTGAACGACGACGAGACCCTGCTGGTGCAATCCGGCAAGCCGGTCGGCGTGTTCAAGACCCACAGCAATGCCCCGCGCGTACTGATCGCCAACTCCAACCTGGTTCCACACTGGGCGAGCTGGGAACACTTCAACGAACTCGACGCCAAAGGCCTGGCCATGTACGGCCAGATGACTGCCGGCAGCTGGATCTACATCGGCAGCCAGGGCATCGTCCAGGGCACCTACGAAACCTTCGTTGAAGCCGGTCGCCAACACTATAACGATGACCTGAAAGGTCGTTGGGTCCTGACCGCAGGCCTCGGTGGCATGGGTGGCGCTCAGCCTCTGGCCGCGACCCTGGCTGGCGCTTGCTCGCTGAACATCGAATGTCAGCAGGTCAGCATCGATTTCCGTCTGAAAAGCCGCTATGTCGACGAGCAAGCAACCGATCTCGACGACGCGCTGGCCCGCATCGCCAAATACACCGCCGAAGGCAAAGCGATTTCCATTGCCCTGCTGGGTAACGCGGCAGAAATTCTCCCGGAACTGGTCAAGCGCGGCGTGCGCCCGGACATGGTTACCGACCAGACCAGCGCCCACGATCCGCTCAACGGCTACCTGCCGGCCGGCTGGACCTGGGACCAGTACCGCGCTCGCGCCAAGACTGAACCTGCCGCTGTGATCAAGGCCGCCAAGCAATCGATGGCCGTGCACGTCAAAGCGATGTTGGACTTCCAGAAAATGGGCGTACCGACTTTCGACTACGGCAACAACATCCGTCAGATGGCGCAAGAAGAAGGCGTGGAAAACGCATTCGACTTCCCGGGCTTCGTACCAGCCTACATCCGTCCGCTGTTCTGCCGTGGCATCGGCCCGTTCCGTTGGGCTGCACTGTCGGGCAACGCTGAAGACATCTACAAGACCGACGCCAAGGTCAAAGAGCTGATCCCGGACGACGCCCACCTGCACAACTGGCTGGACATGGCCCGTGAGCGCATCAGCTTCCAGGGTCTGCCGGCACGTATCTGCTGGGTTGGCCTGGGCCTGCGCGCCAAGCTGGGTCTGGCGTTCAACGAAATGGTCCGTAGCGGCGAGTTGTCCGCGCCGATCGTGATCGGTCGCGACCACCTGGACTCCGGTTCGGTATCGAGCCCGAACCGCGAAACCGAGTCCATGCAGGACGGTTCCGACGCCGTGTCCGACTGGCCACTGCTCAACGCCCTGCTCAATACCGCGAGCGGCGCGACCTGGGTTTCCCTGCACCACGGCGGCGGCGTCGGCATGGGCTTCTCTCAGCACTCGGGCATGGTGATTGTCTGCGACGGTACTGACGAAGCGGCCGAGCGTATCGCTCGCGTGCTGCACAACGACCCGGCCACCGGTGTCATGCGTCACGCCGATGCCGGTTACCAGATCGCCATCGACTGCGCCAAGGAACAAGGGCTGAACTTGCCGATGATTACCGGCAAATAAAGAAAGCGGGCCTTGGCCCAATGCAAACCTGTAGGAGCTGCCGAAGGCTGCGATCTTTTGGCGTCGTTACTGACGCCGAAGATCAAAAGATCGCAGCTTCGTTTCACTCGACAGCTCCTACACAGCTCCTACACAGATACAACCAACACCGACCAACAATCCACAGAGGTTGAACCATGGCTGTTAACAGCGATCGTGCAGGCAACAAACCGTTGATCGAGAAGCGCTCGATCGACTACATCCCGGAAGCGGAAAGACACGGTCGTCTGTTGAGCCAGTTCACCCTGTGGATGGGTGCCAACCTGCAAATCACCGCGATTGTCACCGGGGCCCTGGCCGTGGTGCTGGGCGGCGATGTGTTCTGGTCGTTGATCGGTCTGTTGATCGGTCAACTACTGGGTGGCGGCGTGATGGCGCTGCATGCCGCGCAAGGGCCCAAGCTCGGCCTGCCGCAGATGATCTCCAGCCGGGTGCAGTTCGGCGTGTACGGCGCGGCGATCCCAATCGTGCTGGTCTGCTTGATGTACCTGGGCTTCACCGCAACGGGAACCGTGTTATCCGGGCAGGCGCTGGGCCAATTGTTTGGCGTCAGCGACACCGTCGGTATCCTCCTTTTCGCCAGTGTCATCGTGCTGGTCACAGTGCTCGGTTATCGGGTGATCCATTGGATCGGCCGTGTTGCCAGTGTCATTGGCGTGATTGCCTTTGTTTATCTGTTCAGCTGTCTGATGAGCCAGGTTGACGTTGGCGCACTGTTGCAAATCCGCCACTTCAGCTGGAGCAGTTTTTTGCTCGCGGTGTCGCTCGCGGCGTCCTGGCAGATCGCCTTCGGCCCTTATGTGGCTGACTATTCTCGCTACCTGCCGAGCAAGATTTCCTCGGTGAAAACTTTTTTTGCCGCAGGCGCAGGTTCGGTTATTGGTGCACAGGTGGCGATGGTCCTCGGCGTGTTCGCTGCCGCTTCGGCCAACGGGCAATACGCCGGCCACGAAGTGGCCTACATCGTTGGTCTTGGCGGTACCGGTGCCACCGCTGCGCTGCTGTACTTCAGCATCGCCTTTGGCAAGGTCACCATCTCCACGCTGAACTCCTACGGCAGTTTCATGTGCATTGCGACCATCATCAGCGGTTTCCGGGGTGACCTGAAGGTAACGCGCTTGCAACGTCTGGTCTTCGTGCTGGTCATCGTCGGTGCTGCGACCCTGATGGCGTTGCTCGGTCAGCACTCGTTCCTCGGTGCGTTCAAGTCCTTCATCCTGTTCTTGCTGGCGTTCTTCACGCCCTGGAGCGCGATCAACCTGGTGGACTACTACTGCATCACCCGCGAGCGCTATGACGTGCCGGCGCTGGCCGACCCGAACGGTCGCTACGGCCGCTGGAACCCACTCGGGATCAGCGTCTATGTCTTCGGTGTGCTGGTGCAACTGCCGTTCATTTCCACCAAGTTCTATACCGGTCCGCTGGTGGCGGCCCTGGGTGATGTGGATATTTCCTGGATCATCGGTCTGGTGCTTCCCGCAGCCCTGTATTACCTGTGCGCAAAAAAATGGCACGGCACAGTGCCCGATCAATTGATCCTGCCGGTCGAGCAGGACAGCGTTGTACAACCTAAAAAAAGCGGGGCCGGTCGCGCTGCGGCGCAGGCCTGATTGGACGTGGACAGGGCTGGATGCCTCTTGACTGCCGTAAGCCAACTCATGATTAGGAGCGTCACAACAATGAAATCGAACAAGACCCTGCTGACCACATTGCTTTCCATGGGCCTGCTGGCCAGCGCCGGCGCCACTCAGGCGGCGGGTTGGTGCGAGTCGGGCAAACCGGTGAAGTTCGCCGGCCTGAACTGGGAAAGCGCCATGCTGCTGACCGACGTGTTGCAAGTCGTGCTGGAGAAAGGCTACGACTGCAAGACCGACAGCCTGCCAGGCAACTCCATCACCATGGAAAACGCCCTGAGCAGCAACGACATTCAAGTGTTCGCCGAAGAGTGGGTCGGCCGCAGCGAAGTCTGGAACAAGGCCGAGAAGGCCGGCAAAGTCGTCGGTGTCGGCGCGCCAGTGGTGGGTGCCGTCGAAGGCTGGTACGTGCCGCGCTACGTGATCGAAGGCGACGCCAAGCGCAAGCTGGAAGCCAAGGCGCCGGACCTGAAAAACATTGCCGACCTGGGCAAGTACTCGGCGATTTTCAAGGATGCCGAAGAGCCATCCAAGGGTCGTTTCTATAACTGCCCGGCCGGTTGGACCTGTGAGCTGGACAACAGCGAAATGCTGAAGAGCTACGGCCTGGAAAGCACCTACACCAACTTCCGCCCAGGCACCGGCCCGGCGCTGGATGCCGCTGTGCTGTCGAGCTACAAGCGTGGCGAGCCGATCCTGTTCTACTACTGGTCGCCAACCCCGCTGATGGGCCAGATCGACGCGGTGAAACTCGAAGAGAAACCAGGCGTGAACAAGACCGTGGATATCAAGGTCGGCCTGTCCAAGACTTTCCACGACGAAGCGCCTGAATTGGTGGCCGTGCTGGAAAAGGTCAACGTGCCAATCGACCTGCTGAACCAGAACCTGGGGCGCATGACCAAAGAGCGGATCGAATCACCAAAACTGGCCAAGATCTTCCTGAAGGAACATCCTGAAGTCTGGCACGCATGGGTGAGCGAAGACGCAGCCAAGAAAATCGACGCGGCCTTGTAGGTTGGGCTTCTCCGACTGTCGGCGACGGCAGTCGGATGCTTGATCGCAACCCCTTGATTGAGAGTCTCTTATGTTTCCCGAAAGCTTTACCTTTTCCATCGCCGACTGGGTCAACGGTTGGGTCGATTCGCTGGTCACCAACTACGGTGACGTGTTCCGGCACATCTCCGACACCCTGTTGTGGGCCATCGTCAATCTCGAAGGCCTGCTGCGCGCTGCACCCTGGTGGCTGATGCTGGCGATCGTGGCTGGTGTGGCCTGGCACGCGACCCGCAAGGTCGTGACCACTGCCGTCATCGTTGGTTTGCTGTTCCTGGTGGGGGCGGTTGGCCTCTGGGACAAGCTGATGCAGACCCTGGCACTGATGATGGTGGCGACGATCATTTCGGTGTTGATCGGCATTCCGCTGGGCATTCTCTCGGCGCGCAGCAACCGCCTGCGTTCGATACTGATGCCATTGCTGGACATCATGCAGACCATGCCGAGCTTCGTGTACCTGATTCCGGTGCTGATGCTGTTCGGCCTGGGCAAGGTCCCGGCGATTTTCGCTACCGTGATCTACGCCGCGCCGCCGCTGATCCGCCTGACCGATCTGGGCATTCGCCAGGTCGACGGCGAAGTGATGGAAGCGATCAACGCCTTCGGTGCCAACCGCTGGCAGCAACTGTTCGGCGTGCAACTGCCGCTGGCCCTGCCGAGCATCATGGCCGGGATCAACCAGACCACCATGATGGCCCTGTCGATGGTGGTGATCGCCTCGATGATCGGTGCCCGTGGTCTGGGTGAAGATGTGCTGGTGGGGATTCAGACCCTCAACGTCGGACGTGGCCTTGAAGCCGGTCTGGCGATCGTGATTCTGGCTGTGGTGATCGACCGCATTACACAGGCGTACGGTCGCGCACGGCATGAGGTGAGCAAATGAACAACGCAACCGTGAGCAAGATCGAAGTCAAAAACGTCTTCAAGATTTTCGGCAACCGTGCCAAGGACGCGCTGGCCATGGTCGGCCAGGGCAAGACCAAGGATCAGGTGCTGGCCGAAACCGGCTGCGTGGTGGGTGTGAACGACCTGTCGCTGAGCATCGGCAGCGGCGAGATCTTCGTGATCATGGGCCTGTCGGGTTCCGGCAAGTCGACCCTGGTCCGCCACTTCAATCGCCTGATCGACCCGACCAGCGGCGCGATCCTGGTGGACGGCGTGGACATCCTGCAATACGACATGGAAGCCCTGCGCGAATTTCGTCGGCGCAAGATCAGCATGGTGTTCCAGAGCTTCGGTCTGTTGCCGCACAAGAGCGTGCTGGACAACGTCGCCTACGGCCTGAAAATCCGCGGCGAAAGCAAAGCCATGTGCGCCGAGCGTGCGCTGCACTGGATCAACACCGTGGGCCTCAAGGGCTACGAAAACAAATATCCGCACCAGCTCTCCGGCGGTATGCGTCAGCGTGTGGGCCTGGCCCGCGCCCTGGCGGCGGACACCGACATCATTCTGATGGACGAAGCCTTCAGCGCCCTCGACCCGCTGATCCGCGCGGAGATGCAGGACCAGTTGCTGGAACTGCAAAAGACCCTGCACAAGACCATCGTCTTTATCACCCACGACCTCGACGAGGCCGTGCGCATCGGCAACCGAATCGCGATCCTCAAGGATGGCCGCCTGATCCAGGTCGGCACGCCGAGAGAGATCCTGCACTCGCCTGCGGATGAATATGTCGACCGCTTTGTACAGCGTCGGGCGGCGGTGGTTTAAAAGAATTGTGGTGGCTGGGCCGGCCCCTTCGCGGGCAAGCCCGCTCCTACAAGGTGCGCGTAACCCCTGTAGGAGCTGGCTTGCCAGCGAAGGGGCCGGTAAAGCTGCATCAATATTCAGGTTGTAAGCACGAGGTTGAAGATGTCCCAGGCTGAAAAAATCGTTATCACCCAAGCGCAGGTAACTTGGCAGGACGTGGTCGCCGTGGCCCGCGATGGCGCACAGCTTGAGCTGTCGGCGCCGATCTGGGCGCGCATCGAAAACGCGCAGGCCATCGTCCAGCGCATCGTCACCAGCGGCGAACGTGCTTATGGCATCAACACCGGCCTGGGCGCGCTGTGCAATGTCTCGCTGCAGGACGAACAACTCAGCCAGTTGTCGCGTAACACCTTGCTCAGCCACGCTTGCGGCGTGGGTGCAGCGCTGAGCAACGAGCAGACCCGCTCGATCATGTGCGCCGCCGTCGTCAACTACAGCCACGGCAAATCCGGCCTGCACCGTCAGGTCGTCGAAGCGCTGCTGGCACTGCTCAACCGTGGCATCACCCCGCAAGTGCCGTCCCAGGGTTCCGTGGGCTACCTGACCCACATGGCCCACATCGGCATCGCGCTGCTGGGCGTCGGCAATGTCAGCTATCGCGGTCAGATCGTTTCCGCGCAGCAAGCACTGGCCGAAGAAGGCCTGCAACCGGTCAAGCTCGGTGCCAAGGACGGTTTGTGCCTGGTCAACGGCACACCGTGCATGACTGGCCTGAGCTGCCTGGCCATTGCCGATGCTACGCGCCTGCTGGAATGGGCCGACGTGATCGGCGCCATGAGCTTCGAAGCCCAACGCGGGCAAATCGACGCTTTCGACGCCGAGATCATCGCGCTCAAGCCGCACCCGGGTATGCAACAGGTCGGAATCAACCTGCGCGCACTGCTCGACGGCAGCGAAGTGATTGCCCAGAGCAAAGGCATTCGTACGCAAGATGCCCTGAGCATCCGCTCGATTCCGCAGGTGCACGGCGCCGCACGCGATCAACTGGTGCATGCGACCAAACAGATCGAAACCGAACTCAACGGCGCCACCGACAACCCGCTGGTGCTGGGCACCGCAGACAAATACCGCGTGGTGTCTCAGGCCAACCCCCATGGCCAGTCCGTGGCAATGGCGGCGGACCTGCTGGCGATTGCCATGGCGGAAATCGGCTCCATCGCCGAGCGTCGCCTGGACCGTTTGATCAACCCGCACGTCAGCGGCCTGCCGGCCTTTCTGGTGGCCAACCCGGGTGTGAACTCCGGGATGATGATCGTGCAATACGTCGCCGCTTCGCTGTGCGCGGAAAACCGTCAACTGGCGCAACCGGCAGTGTTGGATAACTACGTGACGTCGGGCCTGCAGGAAGATCACCTGAGCCTGGGCACCAACGCCGCGCTGAAGCTGCATCGTGCGCTGGAAAACTGCACGCAAATCCTTGCCATCGAGTATTTGCTGGCCGCCCAGGCGTTCGAATTCCTCAAGGAACAACGCTTCGGCGCAGGCACCGATGCGGCCTGGCGCCTGCTGCGTGAACGTGTTCCGGCCTACGATCAGGATCGTTGGTTGGCACCGGACATTGCCGCCGCTGCCAGCGTTTTGAAAGACCCTGTTTTGCTGCAAAAAGTCTTACCGAATTTGAACTGATTTCCCTACAAAACCAGCGTGCCAAGGCGCCACCCCCTCAAAAAGGGGGAAGCGACGGACAACGGACATCTCCGGAGCGTCTGGTTAGTTAATAGCTAACTCTCAAAAGGAGCACAAAATGACTTCTCTAAACCTGATTCCCGGTCAACTGAGCCTGGCCCAACTGCGTGATGTTTATCAGCAGCCGGTAAAAATCACCCTCGACAACAGCGCCTCGGCCCAGATCGAAGCCAGTGTTGCCTGCGTGGAGCAGATCCTCGCCGAGAATCGCACCGCCTACGGCATCAACACCGGTTTCGGCCTGCTGGCGTCGACCCGTATCGCCAGCGAAGACCTGGAAAACCTGCAGCGCTCGCTGGTGCTGTCCCACGCCGCCGGTGTCGGTCAGCCGATCAGCGACGCCCTGGTGCGTTTGATCATGGTGCTCAAGGTCAACAGCCTGAGCCGTGGCTTCTCCGGCATCCGTCGTGTGGTGATCGATGCGCTGATCGCCCTGATCAACGCTGAGGTTTACCCGCATATTCCATTGAAAGGTTCGGTCGGTGCCTCCGGTGACCTGGCGCCTTTGGCGCACATGTCGCTGGTGCTGCTGGGTGAAGGCAAGGCGCGCTACAAAGGCGAGTGGATGGAAGCCACCGAAGCGCTGAAAGTCGCCGGTCTGACTCCGCTGACCCTGGCCGCCAAAGAAGGTTTGGCGCTGCTCAACGGCACTCAAGTCTCCACCGCTTTTGCCCTGCGTGGCCTGTTCGAAGGTGAAGACCTGTTCGCCGGTGCCTTGGCGCTGGGCGGCCTGACCGTTGAAGCGGTGCTGGGTTCGCGCTCGCCGTTCGACGCACGCATCCACGCTGCCCGTGGCCAGAAAGGCCAGATCGACGCCGCGTCCGCTTACCGTGATCTGCTGGGCGAGCGTAGCGAAGTCTCCGACTCCCACGAAAACTGCGAAAAGGTCCAGGATCCATACTCCCTGCGTTGCCAGCCACAAGTCATGGGCGCCTGCCTGACCCAGTTCCGTCAGGCCGCCGAAGTGCTGGCCATCGAAGCCAACGCCGTATCGGACAACCCGTTGGTGTTCGCCGCTGAAGGTGACGTGATATCCGGTGGTAACTTCCACGCCGAGCCGGTGGCCATGGCCGCTGACAACATGGCATTGGCCATCGCTGAAATCGGCTCCCTGAGCGAACGCCGTATCTCGCTGATGATGGACAAGCACATGTCGCAATTGCCGCCGTTCCTGGTGGCCAACGGTGGCGTGAACTCCGGCTTCATGATCGCCCAGGTGACCGCAGCGGCACTGGCCAGCGAGAACAAGGCGTTGTCCCATCCGCATTCGGTGGACAGCCTGCCGACTTCCGCCAACCAGGAAGACCACGTATCGATGGCTCCGGCGGCTGGCAAGCGTCTGTGGGAAATGGCCGAGAACACCCGCGGGATTCTCGCCGTAGAATGGCTGGCGGCGGCTCAGGGTCTGGACCTGCGCAATGGTCTGAAGACCTCGCCAAAACTGGAAAAGGCCCGTGCCATTCTGCGTAACGAAGTGCCGTTCTATGAGAAGGACCGTTTCTTTGCGCCGGATATCAACGCCGCAACCGAGCTGTTGGCCTCGCGTTGCCTGAACGAACTGGTGACGACGAAGCTTTTGCCGAGCCTTTAAGGACCCCTCGCTGGCAAGCCAGCTCCTACAGGGGGGTCGCATGAACCTGTAGGAGCCGGCTTGCCGGCGATTCGATTTTGCGTCGAATAACAATAATTAGGGACGAGAAATGCAACAGCCAGAAAAAGGTTTGAAACGCGGGCTCTCTGCCCGACATATTCGCTTCATGGCACTGGGGTCGGCGATCGGCACCGGGCTGTTTTACGGTTCTGCCTCGGCCATTCAAATGGCCGGGCCTGCGGTATTGCTCGCGTACCTGATCGGTGGCGCGGCGGTGTTCATGGTCATGCGCGCCCTCGGTGAGATGGCGGTGCACAACCCGGTGGCCGGTTCCTTTGGCCAATACGCCAGTACCTATCTTGGGCCGATGGCGGGCTTCATCCTCGGTTGGACCTACGCATTCGAAATGGTCATCGTCGGCATGGCCGATGTCACCGCGTTCGGTATTTACATGGGCTTCTGGTTTCCGGAAGTCGCGCGCTGGATCTGGGTGCTGGGCATCGTCTCGGTGGTCGGCGGCTTGAACCTGTGCAACGTCAAAGTCTTCGGTGAAATGGAGTTCTGGCTGTCGCTGCTCAAGGTCGCGGCCATTGTCGCGATGATCCTGGGTGGCTTCGGCATCATGCTGTTCGGCATCAGCACGGCCCCCGGCGCCCAAGCGACAGATATCAGCAACCTCTGGAGCCATGGCGGTTTCATGCCCAATGGCGTGGGTGGCCTGATCGCCTCGTTCGCGGTGGTGATGTTCGCGTTCGGCGGGATTGAAATCATCGGTGTGACGGCTGGTGAAGCCAAAGACCCGCAGCATGTGCTGCCTCGGGCGATCAATGCCGTGCCGTTGCGCATCCTGCTGTTCTACGTGCTGACCATGTTCGTGCTGATGTCGATCTTTCCATGGCAGCAGATCGGCAGCCAGGGCAGTCCTTTCGTGCAGATTTTCGACAATCTGGGCATCAGCTCGGCGGCGACCATCCTCAATATCGTGGTGATCTCGGCGGCGATCTCGGCCATCAACAGCGATATCTTCGGCGCAGGCCGGATGATGTACGGCCTGGCTCAGCAGGGCCACGCACCCAAGGGCTTCGCGCGTTTGTCACGCAACGGTGTGCCATGGATGACCGTAGTGGTGATGAGCGCCGCGCTGCTGCTGGGCGTGTTGCTGAACTACCTGATTCCGGAAAACGTGTTTCTGCTGATAGCCTCCATCGCGACCTTTGCCACGGTGTGGGTCTGGTTGATGATTTTGTTCACCCAAGTGGCCATGCGTCGTTCCATGAGCAGTGAACAGGTCGCACAGTTGAAGTTCCCGGTACCGTTCTGGCCCTATGCGCCGATGGCGGCGATTGCCTTCATGCTGTTTATCTTCGGCGTGCTGGGCTATTTCCCGGACACCCAGGCGGCTCTGATCGTCGGCGTGGTATGGATTGTATTGCTGGTGCTTGCCTACCTGACCTGGGTGAAGCCTGCGGCGGGGCAGGCGGCACTGGTAGAGCAGGAACCTTCTTTTTCTCATCGATAACCTAACGGAGGCCACGGATGAAAACTCTCTGGCAACACTGCCACGTCGCAACCATGGCGCAAGGCGTCTACTCGATCATCGAGGACGCGGCCATCGTGACGTCAGGTGCGCTCATTGAGTGGGTCGGCCAGCGCGCTGACCTGCCGGCGGGCGAGTACTCGGTGGTCAACGATTTGCAAGGGGCCTGGGTCACACCGGGCCTGATTGACTGCCATACCCATACGGTGTTCGGCGGTAACCGCAGCGGCGAATTCGAGCAGCGTCTGCAAGGCGTCAGCTACGCGGAAATCGCCGCCAGCGGTGGCGGCATCGCCAGCACCGTGCGCGCTACCCGCGCCGCCAGCGAAGATGAACTGTTCGCCAGCGCCGCCAAACGCCTGAAAAGCCTGATGCGCGATGGCGTCACCAGCATCGAAATCAAGTCCGGCTACGGCCTGGACCTGGCCAACGAGCGCAAGATGCTGCGTGTGGCCCGTCGCCTCGGTGCCGAACTGCCGGTCAGCGTGCGCAGCACCTGTCTGGCGGCTCACGCCTTGCCGCCGGAATACGCCGATCGCGCCGACGACTACATCGATCACATCTGCGCCGATATGCTCCCGGCCTTGGCCGCCGAAGGGCTGGTCGACGCGGTGGATGCCTTCTGTGAATACCTGGCGTTCTCGCCTGCGCAGGTGGAGCGTGTATTCATCACCGCCCAGGAACTGGGCTTGCCAGTGAAGCTGCATGCCGAGCAATTGTCGTCGCTGCACGGCTCGAGCCTGGCGGCGCGTTATCACGCGTTGTCCGCCGATCACCTGGAGTTCATGACCGAGGATGACGCCATTGCCATGGCCAAGTCCGGCACGGTTGCGGTGCTGTTGCCCGGCGCCTATTACTTCCTGCGCGAAACCCAATTGCCGCCGATGGATGCCTTGCGCAAGCACGGCGTGAAAATCGCCATCGCCAGCGACCTCAATCCGGGCACCTCGCCGGCACTGTCGTTGCGCCTGATGCTGAACATGGCTTGCACCTGTTTCCGCATGACCCCGGAAGAAGCCTTGGCGGGCGCGACGATTCACGCCGCCACCGCGCTGGGCATGGCTGAAACCCATGGTTCGCTGGAAGCCGGCAAGGTCGCGGATTTCGTCGCCTGGCAAATTGATCGTCCGGCCGACCTCTGTTACTGGCTGGGCGGCGATCTGGAAAAACGCGTCGTGCGCCACGGCGTCGAATCAAGTCTGTAGGAGATCTGTTGTGGATAAGGTTCTGAACTTCAAACAAGGCCGCGTGCCGCTGCTGATCAGCATGCCCCACGCCGGTGTGCGCCTGACTCCGGCAGTCGAGGCCGGGTTGATCCCGCAGGCGAAAAGCCTGCCGGACACCGACTGGCATATCCCGCAGCTGTACGATTTCGCCGCTGAACTGGGCGCCAGTACCCTGGCCGCCGAGTATTCGCGGTTTGTCATTGACCTTAACCGGCCGTCCGACGACAAACCCTTGTACGTGGGCGCGACCACCGGTTTGTATCCGGCCACGCTGTTCGACGGCGTGCCATTGTTCCGCGAAGGGCTGGAGCCTTCGAAACAAGAGCGGGCAACCTATCTTGAGCAAATCTGGACGCCGTATCACAGCACCTTGCAGCAGGAACTGGCGCGATTGAAGGCCGAGTTCGGCTATGCACTGCTGTTCGATGCGCACTCGATCCGCTCGATCATCCCGCACCTGTTCGACGGCAAACTGCCGGACTTCAACCTTGGTACCTTCAATGGCGCCAGTTGCGATCCACAGCTTGCGGCCCAACTGGAAGCGATTTGCGCACGTCACGAAAACTACACCCACGTGCTGAACGGACGCTTCAAGGGTGGCCACATCACCCGCCATTACGGCAACCCGGTCGAGAACATCCACGCCGTGCAGCTGGAGCTGGGGCAGTGCACGTACATGGAAGAGTTCGAGCCGTTCCGTTATCGCCCGGACCTGGCGGAGCCGACGCGGGAGGTGCTCAAGGAGTTGCTGCAAGGGTTGCTGGCCTGGGGGCAGCAGCACTACAAGGGTTGAGAATCAAAAGATCGCAGCCTTCGGCAGCTCCTACATTGTTTTGCGAACACCTGTAGGAGCTGCCGAAGGCTGCGATCTTTTTTTGTCGCCACCGTGCAAAACACGGTCGCCACAGGTCGCTTCTACCGCTCGTCTGCTGCGTAATGTTCTGGCCACGGTGCACAAAGACACCGCCCCGACAATAATCCGCTGCCGCACGAGAATGCTCTCTATGACAAGCCCCAAAGGTCTGTTCACCCGCTGTCTCTCAATCTTCTGCGGCACTGCTCTGTTGAGCGCCGGCGCCATGGCCGCGGACGACGCTTCCTGTAAAACCGTGCGCATGGGCGTGGTCAACTGGACCGACGTGATCGCCACCAGTGGCATGGCCGATGTGCTGCTCAACGGTCTCGGCTACGAAAGCAAGCAAACCAGCGCCGTGCAGCAAATCATCTTCGCCGGCATCCGCGACAGGCGCCTGGACATCTTCCTCGGTTACTGGAAACCGGCGATGGATAAAAACATTGCACCCTTCGTGGCTGCCAATCAGGTCAAGGTCATGGACAAACCGAGCCTGGCCGATGCCCAGGCCACCCTCGCGGTCCCGGACTATGTGGCAGCGGCCGGGCTGAAAACCTTCGCCGACATCGCCAGATTCAAGGATCAGCTCGGCGGCAAGATCTACGGCATCGAGCCGGGCAGCGGCGCGAACACCACGATCAAGACCATGATCGAGACCAATCACTTCGGCCTGAAGGATTTCAAACTGATCGAGTCCGGTGAGGCCGGGATGCTGGCGGCCGTGCAGCGGGCGGTGAATCGCAAGGAGTTCGTGGTGTTTGTCGGCTGGACCCCGCACCCAATGAACATCAACATGAAGATCGACTACCTGACCGGCAGCGAAGACGTCTACGGGCCGAATGAAGGCGCCGCGACGGTCTCCAGCGTGACCGCGCCGGATTACGCCCAGCGTTGCCCGAACGTCAATCGCCTGCTGGAGAACCTCACGTTCAGCGCTGCCCAGGAAAGCCAGTTGATGGTGCCGATCATGGAGCGCCAAACGGCTCAGGATGTCGCGAAAAAATGGCTGCGTGACCATCCGGAGGACTTGCAGCGCTGGCTGGCCGGTGTCAGTAGCTTTGATGGCAAGGATGGCGTAGCCACGGTTCAGGCCAGCCTGAATCACTGACAGCAAACCCCTGTAGGAGCGAGCTTGCTCGCGATAAACCCGAGAACGCCGCGGGGTATCAGGATTCCCGCGTTATCGTTGACGATCATCGCGAGCAAGCTCGCTCCTACAGGGGCCATACATTCCCCTGAACGGGCACCATGTTTATGGCTCCTTACCCGCTTTCCAGGCAAATGACAGCATTCGTCGACAAAACCCTGAGTTTCAACAGCAGCGACAGCAGTATCACCGGGTTGCGCCGGGCTTACAGCGAGATGTGCCGGGCGTTTACCCCGGCGCCCCCCGCCGGGTTGTCTGTGATTGATTTCGAGTTGGCCGGTGTTGCTGTTCGTTCCTATCAACCACCGGCCAGTGGTGCGTCGTGCATCGTTTACCTGCATGGCGGTGGCTGGGTGGTGGGGGACCTCGATTCCCACGACTTCATCTGCGCCGAATTGGCATCGACACTCGGTGTACGGGTGATCGCCGTCGATTACCGCCGGGCACCGGAGTATCCGTTTCCCGCTGCGTTCGATGATTGCCTGAAGGTCTGGCGGGCACTGCGCACCGGGGCGTTTCAACTCGATCCGGAGCGCATGCTGGTGGCCGGCGACAGTGCCGGTGGCAATCTTGCGGCGGCGTTGTGCCTGGCGCTGCGCGATGCCGGCGAGCCGCTGCCGTGCGCGCAGGTTCTGATTTATCCGGGGTTGGGCGGCGATCACCGCCTGCCGTCGCGCAGTGAGTGCATCGACGCGCCGTTACTCAGCAGCAGTGATGTCGATTGCTATCACGCGCTTTACCTGCAAGGCACCCGCCACCCGAACGCCTACGCGATGCCATTGCTCGCCACGGATTTCAGCGGTCTGCCACCGGCATGGATCGCGGTGGCGCAATTCGACCCGTTGCGCGATGACGGCGTGCTGTATGCCGAGCGACTGAAGGCTGCGGGCGTGGCTGCCACGCTGTATGTCGGCGAGGGTTTGGTTCATGGCTGTTTGCGGGCCCGAGGGCAGGCGGACGAGGTCGATGCGCTGTACAAAACCTTGTTCGGATATCTGGCGGCGAAACTCTGACTTCGCACGGGCATGCTCATTGACGTAATTCGGGTTTATGATGCCGGACGGCAGAATAATAGAAGTCCCCCCAGGGATGACCTTGACCCCTTACGGAGTGCGCAATGCAGACTTTGTACCCGCAGATCAAACCCCACGCCCGGCACGATCTGGCCGTCGACGAGACTCACACGCTGTATGTCGACGAAAGCGGTTCACCGGAAGGTTTGCCCGTGGTGTTCATCCATGGTGGTCCCGGTGCCGGATGTGATGCCCAGAGTCGTTGCTTCTTCGATCCCAATCTCTATCGCATTGTCACGTTCGATCAGCGCGGTTGCGGTCGCTCCACCCCCCACGCCAGCCTGGAAAACAACACCACCTGGGATCTGGTCGCCGACCTTGAGCGGATTCGCCAGCACCTGGGCATCGACAAATGGGTGCTGTTTGGCGGCTCATGGGGTTCGACCCTGGCGCTGGCCTACGCACAAACCCATCCTGAACGTGTACACGGTCTGATCCTGCGCGGAATCTTTCTCTGCCGTCCGCAGGAAATCGAATGGTTCTACCAGGCCGGCGCCAGCCGCCTGTTCCCCGATTACTGGCAGGACTACATCGCGCCGATCCCTCTGGACGAGCGCGATGACTTGCTTGCCGCGTTCCACAAGCGTCTGGTCGGCAACGACCAGATTGCCCAGATGCACGCGGCCAAGGCCTGGTCCACCTGGGAGGGCCGCACCGCGACCCTGCGTCCTAACCCGCTGGTGGTCGATCGCTTCTCCGAGCCACAGCGTGCATTGTCGATTGCCCGCATCGAATGCCACTACTTCAGCAACCACGCCTTCCTGGAGCAGAACCAGTTGATCCGCAACATGGGCAAGATCGCCCATTTGCCCGGTGTGATCATCCATGGTCGCTATGACGTGATCTGCCCGCTGGATAACGCCTGGGAACTGCATCAAGCCTGGCCGAACAGCGAACTGCAGGTCATCCGCGACGCCGGTCATGCCGCTTCCGAGCCGGGCATCACTGACGCGCTGGTGCGCGCCGCCAATCTGATGGCCCGGCGACTGCTTGACCTGCCGCCTGAAGAAGCATGAAGGGCCTGTTGCAACGGGTGCGTGGCGCGCGGGTCGAGGTCGCGGGCGAAGTCGTAGGTGCCGTCGATCAGGGATTGCTGGTCCTGGTGGCCGTCGAGCCCGACGACACGCGGGCCAGCGCCGACAAACTTCTCAATAAGCTGCTTAACTATCGGGTGTTCAGTGACGCTGAGGGCAAGATGAATCTGTCCTTGGCGGATGTGGGTGGCGGGCTGCTACTGGTCTCTCAGTTCACTCTGGCTGCCGATACCAAAAGCGGGCTGCGTCCGAGTTTTTCGACCGCGGCCCCTCCGGCGCTGGGCGAGGAGCTATTCGACTATTTATTAAGCAAAGCGAAACAGGTGCATGGCACTGTGGCATCAGGTAGATTCGGCGCGGATATGCAGGTGCACCTGGTCAATGATGGCCCGGTAACCTTCCTGTTACAGGCCTGAAAGCGTTTGAAACAAGTTTTTACGCTCAATTCGACTGAAAACAGGACTTTTTCGCGATAAATACTTTGTTACCCCTGATGCGTTGTAACGCGGCCTACTAGATAATCGCGCGCTACGGGGATCAGCGTTCGTTGGTCCATTTTGACTTAGGTAGAGACTTGTCCGGATCCGATTGGGGAATCATTTCGCCCCAGCGGAGTCGGAACAATGCTCGCCAACTTGGCAAGAGTGGTTTGCAAGGGCGGTTTTTTCATACCGTACACCGAGCAGACCCTTTAACTGGCCGTTGGTTTTTTGATCTGTTTTCGGCGAGGGTTGCTCGTGATTGTTAGTCCCTGTAACGCACCAAAATTGTCTGCCAAACGGCTACGCAGCGCCCTGGTAGCGGGCTCTGCATTGCTCTGCCTGCTCAGCGCCGGCCAGCTTTGGGCATTTAGTCTGGATGATGTATCGGCCAAGGCAAAAGAGCTGGCCGGGCAGAAATACGAAGCGCCGCGCAGTAACCTGCCGAACGAGTTCCGCGACATGAAATTCGCGGACTATCAGAAAATTCGCTTTCTGACGGAAAAAGCCGAGTGGGCTGATCAGAAGACGCCGTTCAAGCTGTCCTTCTATCACCAGGGCATGCATTTCGATACGCCGGTGAAAATCAACGAAATCACCGCGAACACCGTCGAAGAGATCAAATACGACCCGAGTCGCTTCGACTTCGGCGACATGCAGTTCGATCCCAAGGCCACCGAACAACTGGGTTATGCCGGTTTCCGTGTGCTGTACCCGATCAACAAGGCCGACAAGCAAGACGAAATCATGACCATGCTCGGCGCGAGCTACTTCCGCGTCGTCGGCAAGGGTCACGTCTATGGTTTGTCCGCTCGCGGCATGGCACTTGATACCGCATTGCCATCCGGCGAAGAATTCCCGCGTTTCCGCGAGTTCTGGATTCAGCAGCCCAAGCCAGGCGACAAGCACCTGGTGATCTTCGCCCTGCTGGACT
This sequence comes from Pseudomonas sp. P1_C12, assembly GCF_056406435.1. Taxonomy (NCBI): domain Bacteria; kingdom Pseudomonadati; phylum Pseudomonadota; class Gammaproteobacteria; order Pseudomonadales; family Pseudomonadaceae; genus Pseudomonas; species Pseudomonas sp. P1_C12. The sequence goes on from NZ_JBFUAE010000008.1 coordinate 233,709, forward strand.
CACCTCGTGCCACCGGCGCCTATCGCCTGACCCTGCGTCCGGGCAGCGACACCATCGTCGACGTCAAGGCGCAGATGTTCCTGCGTGACAAGGTCGGCAAACTGGGTATCGCCCCGTTGACCAGCATGTACCTGTTCGGCGCCAACCAGCCGTCGAAGGTACTGAACTACCGTCGCGAACTGCACGACTCCAGCGGTCTGGCGATCCATGCCGGCAACGGCGAGTGGATCTGGCGTCCGCTGAACAACCCGAAACACCTGGCTGTGAGCAACTTCAGCGTGGAAAACCCGCGCGGATTCGGTCTGCTGCAACGTGGCCGCGACTTCAGCCACTACGAAGACCTCGACGATCGTTACGACAAGCGCCCAAGCGCCTGGATCGAGCCGAAGGGTGACTGGGGCAAGGGCACTGTCGACCTGGTCGAGATACCGACCGCCGACGAAACCAACGACAACATCGTAGCCTTCTGGAATCCGGAAAAATTGCCGGAACCTGGCCAGCCGCTCGATGTCGCTTATCGTATGCACTGGACCATGGATGAAGACTCGATTCACGCGCCGGACAGCGCCTGGGTCAAACAGACCCTGCGTTCCACTGGTGACGTCAAACAGTCCAACCTGATTCGTCAGCCGGACGGCAGCGTTGCCTACCTGGTGGACTTCGAAGGCCCATCCCTGGCGGCATTGCCGGCCGATACGGACGTTCGCAGCCAGGTCAGCGTCGGCGACAATGCCGAGCTGGTGGAAAACAGCGTGCGCTATAACCCTGAAACCAAGGGCTGGCGCCTGACCCTGCGGATGAAGATCAAGGACCCGGGCAAGTCCACCGAGATGCGTGCCGCACTGGTACAGAACATCGTGCCGGCGGATCTGGCCAAGACTTCGATTCCAGCGTCGAACTCGTCGGTTGCCAAGGCCGACAAGGTTGCCGCCAAGCAACAAGAGAAAGCGGACAAGGAAGCCAGGCAAGCGGAGGCCAAGCAGGCTGAAGCGAAGCCTGTTGCAGATGCCAAGGACAAGGCCAATAAAGACGCCAAGCAGCCTGCCGCTGCCGACGCGGCCCCAGCCACACCGGAATCGGCCCCGACTGAAGAAGTCCTGACCGAGACCTGGAGCTATCAGTTGCCTGCCGATGAGTAACTCTCAAGTACGGCCAGAAACTCTCTCCGAGTATCTGGCGCATCTGCCGATGACCGACCAGCAGCGCGCGGAACTCGCGGGCTGCCAGTCTTTCAGCGAATTGCACGAACGCCTGTCGTCATCGACGTTCGACGCCCCGACCGAAGCCGCCCAGGCTTCGGTCGGCAAACGCCTGACCCTGAGCACCGCCGAAGAGCTGCAGGACGCGGAAATGCTGGCGCTCGACGCCAACGGCCGGGTTTGCCTCAAGGCGACCCCGCCGATTCGGCGGACCAAGGTCGTGCCGGAGCCGTGGCGCACCAACATTCTGGTGCGTGGCTGGCGTCGGATGACCGGTCGTACCAACCCGCCGGCGCCGCCGAAGGACGAACGTGTCCTGCCGGCGGCGCGCTGGCGTACCGTGGGTTCGATCCGTCGCTACATTCTGTTGCTGCTGATGCTCGGCCAGACCATCGTCGCCGGCTGGTACATGAAAGGCATCATGCCGTACCAGGGCTGGTCGTTCGTCGACCTCAACGAAGTGCTGCACCAACCGCTGCTGCAAACCGCCACGCAAGTGCTGCCGTATGCCTTGCAGACCAGCATCCTGATCCTGTTCGGGATTCTGTTCTGCTGGGTATCGGCCGGTTTCTGGACCGCGCTGATGGGCTTCCTGGAGTTGCTGACCGGCCACGATAAATACCGTATCTCCGGTAAAAGTGCCGGCAACGAGCCGATACCGAAAGATGCGCGCACCGCCCTGGTGATGCCGATCTGCAATGAAGACGTGCCTCGGGTATTCGCCGGTCTGCGGGCGACCTTCGAGTCGGTTGCGGCCACGGGTGACCTGGACCGCTTCGACTTCTTTGTCCTCAGCGACAGTAACGACGCCGATATCTGTGTCGCCGAGCAACAGGCCTGGCTGGATGTCTGTCGTGAAGCCGGGGGCTTCGGCAAGATCTTCTACCGCCGCCGCCGTCGTCGCGTAAAACGTAAAAGCGGCAACCTCGACGACTTCTGCCGTCGTTGGGGCGGTGACTACAAGTACATGGTCGTACTCGATGCCGACTCCGTGATGAGCGGCGAGTGCCTGACCAGTCTGGTGCGCCTGATGGAAGCCACGCCGGACGCCGGGATCATCCAGACCGCGCCACGGGCGTCGGGCATGGACACCCTGTATGCGCGCATGCAGCAGTTCGCCACTCGCGTGTACGGCCCGCTGTTCACCGCCGGCCTGCACTTCTGGCAACTGGGCGAGTCGCACTACTGGGGCCACAACGCGATCATCCGCATGAAGCCGTTCATCGACCACTGCGCCCTGGCGCCGTTGCCGGGTAAAGGCGCGTTCTCCGGCTCGATCCTGTCCCACGACTTCGTTGAAGCCGCGTTGATGCGCCGTGCCGGCTGGGGCGTGTGGATTGCCTACGATCTGCCGGGCAGCTATGAAGAACTGCCGCCAAACCTGCTGGACGAACTCAAGCGTGACCGTCGCTGGTGCCACGGTAACCTTATGAACTTCCGCCTGTTCCTGGTCAAGGGCATGCACCCGGTGCACCGCGCGGTGTTCCTGACCGGCGTGATGTCCTACCTGTCGGCGCCGTTGTGGTTCTTCTTCCTGGTGCTGTCGACCGCGCTGCTGGCGGTCAATACGCTGATGGAGCCGCAGTACTTCCTCGAACCGCGCCAGCTCTATCCGCTGTGGCCACAATGGCACCCGGACAAGGCGATTGCGCTGTTCTCGACCACCATCGTGCTGCTGTTCCTGCCGAAACTGTTGAGCATCATCCTGATCTGGGCCAAGGGTGCGAAAGAGTTCGGCGGCAAGTTCAAGGTGACCCTGTCGATGCTGCTGGAGATGCTGTTCTCCATGCTGCTGGCGCCGGTGCGGATGATCTTCCACACTCGTTTCGTCCTCGCCGCATTCCTCGGCTGGGCCGCGACCTGGAACTCGCCACAACGTGACGACGACTCCACGCCGTGGAGCGAAGCGGTCAAGCGCCACGGCCCGCAGACCTTGCTGGGCTTCTTCTGGGCCATGCTGGTGATCTGGCTGAACCCGAGCTTCCTGTGGTGGCTGGTGCCGATTGTCGGTTCGTTGATGCTGTCGATCCCGGTATCGGTGATCTCCAGTCGCGTCGGTTTGGGCCTGAAGTCCCGTGATGAGAGCCTGTTCCTGATCCCTGAGGAATACAATCCGCCGCAGGCGTTGCTGGCCACCGACCAGTACACCCACGAAAACCGCTGGCATGCGCTGAACGACGGCTTCGTCCGTTCGGTGGTCGATCCACAGCAGAACGCCCTGGCGTGCTCGCTGGCGACCTCCCGTCACCGTCAGGCCGAGCCGATCGAATGGCTGCGGGTCGAGCGGGTGCGACACGCGATGAAGGTTGGACCTGAAGGCCTGACCAACAACGAGCGTGTGCAACTGTTGAGCGACCCGGTGGCCTTGGCTCGCTTGCATGAGCAGGTCTGGAGCGAAGGCCACGCGGAGTGGCTGGGCGCATGGCGCAAATCGGTCAAGGCCGATCCCCACGCGCCGCTGCTGCCGCTCAAACCGATGAGCGAACAGCCTCAGTTGGCATGATGAAAAAACCCGCGAAAGCGGGTTTTTTTTGGGGGGTTCAAAGTTACACCGCGTCGTTCCAATCGCGAGCAGGCTCGCTCCCACAGGGCCGGCGCCTGGCACAGGCGTTGTGTCTGAGCCGGTCAGTGTGGGAGCGAGCCTGCCCGCGATGGGGTTTCACTCATACCTTGAACCTGCCCACGAGCATCTGCAAATGCGTCCCCAACCGCGCCAGCTCAACGCTGGACGCCGCCGTCTCTTCACTTGCCGCCGACGTCTGATCCGACACATCTCGCACATTGAGCACACTGCGGTTGATCTCTTCGGCCACGGCGCTTTGTTGTTCGGCGGCAGCGGCGATCTGCTGGTTCATCGCCTGAATCGCCGAGACGGTGCGGGTGATGCTTTCCAGTGAGCCGCCGGCGCGGCGGGTCAGTTCGACACTGCTGTCAGTCAGGTTGCGGCTGTTGTCCATGATGGTCGCCACTTGTTGCGTGCCGCTTTGCAGGCCGACGATCAGCTCTTCGATCTCTTCGGTGGACTTCTGGGTGCGCTGGGCCAGGCTGCGGACTTCGTCTGCCACCACGGCAAAACCACGCCCGGCTTCACCGGCGCGGGCGGCTTCAATCGCCGCGTTGAGGGCCAGCAGGTTGGTTTGCTGGGCCACGGATTTGATCACGTCGAGCACGCTGCCGATCTTGTCGCTTTCGCGCTTGAGTTCGCCCATGGCCTCGGTGGAGTGACCGACTTGCGCGGCCAGGCGTTCGATCTGGGCGATGGCTTCACCCACCACTTTGTCGCCCTCGCGGGCCTGCTGGTCGGCGGCGACGGCAGCTTCGGAGGCTTCTTCGGCGTTGCGCGCGACTTCCTGCACGGTGGCGGCCATTTCGTTCATGGCGGTGGCGACCTGATCGGTCTCGACCTTCTGGCTGTTGACCCCGGCGCTGGTCTGCTCGGTGACCGCAGACAGTTCTTCGGCGGCGCTGGCGATCTGCGTGACGCCATCGCTGATGCCGCCAATCAGTTCGCGCAGGCCTTGGGTCATGCTCTGCATGGCGCGCTGCAACTGGCCGAGTTCGTCGCGGCGCTGCGACGTCAGGTTGTGGGTCAGGTCGCCACTGGCGACGCGCTCGGCGACGGCCAGGGTCTGGTTCAATGGAATGATGATCTGCCGGGTGATCGCCCAGGCGGCCAGCAGGCCGAAGGCGATGGCCAGTACAGTGGCGAGGGTCAGCATGTTCTTGGCATGGGCGGCGTCGGTGTCACGCACGACGGTTTGCGAGACGGTGAGTTTCTGGCTCATGCCCAACAGGATGTCGCCTTGGGCAGACATGCGTACCAGAGCCTTGGCGCTGGCCACCTGGGAGTCGCGGAACTGGCTGACGGCGGCGCGGTAGGCCTTCAGTGAATCAGTCGCCTGTTGCAGGTTGGCGATGTGTTCTTCAGGCAGTTTGGCCGGCAGGCTCTCGAGGTTCTTCAGGGCGTTGTCGATCGCGTCGAGGGCTGGCTGTTCGGCTTCGCTCTTGCCGCTGTAGGTGTAGCCGCGAACCTGGAAACGCGCCTGCTGGATCAGTTTGCTCAGGTCGATCACGCTATTGAAGGCGGTCACGCTGTCACCTTGCAGCATGGATTTTTCCACTTCGGCGACGCGGGCCACGGCATTGTCGGCGGTGGCGCCGAGTTTGCTGCGGGCGTCTTCACGCTGGGCGCCGGCCTGGTTCATGTCGCTGAAGGCACGGCGGTATTCGGCGACAGCGGCCAGTTGTTGATCGACCATGGCCGTATCAGCCGGTTGCTCGATCAGGCCGCGGGCGGTCTGCAGGCCGCTTTCGAGTTTGCCCAACAGCTCGTTGACGGCGCCGGGGCCTTGTTCGCCGCGACGCATCTCGTAATCCAGGCGAGCAATGCGCAGGTCCTTGGTCAGGTCGTTGAGACTGGCGATGAACCCCAGTTTATCGCCACGGCTGGTCACACCGCTCAGGCCACTCCAGCCCGTGAAGGTGATCAGCAGGGTCAGTAACAGCACAAGGCCGAAGCCGATCCCCAGCTTGCGTTTGACGCTGACGTTTCCCAGATTCTCGGCTAGCCATTGGTACATGCTGAAACTCCCCGGACCACAATTTGGTTTTGTGGGGGGTATATCGGCGGCATGCAGAGATTCTGTAGGAGCTGCCGAAGGCTCGGGCCGCGTTCGGCAGCTCCTACAGAGGGCGCGCAGTGTTAGAAAAGTCGTGCCAGCAGCGCGGTTACGGCGGTTTCGACCCGGAGAATGCGCTCGCCCAGTTGCACCGGTTGCAGGCCAGACTTGCCCAGCAGGTCGATCTCGTAGGGAATCCAGCCACCCTCGGGGCCGATGGCCAGGGTCACCGGTTCGCTGAGTGCGCGAGGGCAGGGCGGGTAATTGCCCGGATGCCCCACCAGGCCGAGGGTGCCCTCGGTAATCGCCGGCAAACGGTCTTCGACGAACGGCTTGAAGCGCTTCTCGATGACGACTTGCGGCAGCACGCTGTCCCGGGCCTGTTCGAGGCCGAGGATCAACTGCTCGCGAATCGCCTCGGGCTCCAGGAACGGGGTCTGCCAGAAGCTCTTCTCGACGCGATAGCTGTTGACCAGCACGATCCGCGGCACACCCATGGCCGCCACGGTCTGGAACACCCTGCGCAGCATCTTGGGGCGTGGCAGGGCCAATACCAGGGTCAATGGCAGCTTGGTTGGTGGTGGCTGGTCGAGGGTGACGCGCAATTCCGCTTCGCCGGTGTCCAGGCGCAGCACTTCGGCCGAGCCCATCAGCCCGCCGATCCGCCCGACACGCATGCTGTCGCCCACTTCGCAGCGGTGGACTTCCTGCATGTGGGTCAACCGGCGATCACGCAGGATCACCCGGTCGGCCGCAATGAAATCGGCTTCTTCGAGCAGCAGCAGGTTCACGGTTGAGTCGCTGGCGGCTGGTCGTTGTTGTCGTCAGCCGGCTGGTCGTCCGGGTGCTCGCCACGCTTGCTGATCAGGCTGCCAAACAGGATGCCGATTTCGAACAGCAACCACATCGGCACGGCTAGCAGGGTCTGCGAGAAGATGTCCGGCGGCGTCAGGATCATGCCGACCACGAAGCAGCCGATGACCACGTACGGGCGGATTTTCTTCAGGTATTTGACGTCGACTACGCCGATCCACACCAGCAGCACCACGGCCACCGGGATTTCGAACGCCACGCCAAAAGCGAAGAACAGCGTCATGACGAAATCGAGGTAGCTGGTGATGTCGGTCATCATTTCCACGCCGGCCGGGGTGGCAGCGGCGAAGAACTTGAAGATCAGCGGGAACACCAGGTAGTAGGCGAACGCCATGCCGGCATAGAACAACACGATGCTGGACATCAGCAACGGCACAGCAATGCGTTTTTCATGCTTGTACAGGCCCGGGGCGATGAAACCCCAGATCTGGTGCAGGATCACCGGGATGGCCAGGAACAGCGAGACCATCATGGTCAGCTTCAGTGGCGTCAGGAACGGCGACGACACGTCGGTGGCAATCATCGTCGCGCCGGCGGGCAGGTACGCGCGCAGCGGAGTGGAGACGAAGGTGTAGATCTGCTGGGTGAAGGCGAACAGCCCGGCAAAGATGATGAAGATCGCCGCTACGCAGCGCAGCAGACGGGTACGCAACTCGGTGAGGTGCGAAACCAGCGGCATGTGCTGGTCGTTTTCAGGGAGATCGCTCATGGGGCTCGCGGCGGCAAAGTGGTGTCGTTAGGCGCCGTCGTTGTCGGCGCAGCGGCTGGAGCAACGGGTTCAACCGGAGTCGCTGCCACAACGGGCGCGGGTTGCGCGGCCGAAACAGCAGGTGCAGGTGTTGTCGCGGCGGCAGCGGCAGGCGAATGAATCGTCTGCTCTCCCACATGCTCCACCGGCGTCGGCTCCTGCTGGGTCGGGGTGAAGATTTTCCGCGCCTCCTGCTCAAGCGACAGGATGTGCTCGTTGTGCAGTTGCCGACGAATCTCGTCGGCACCGATTTCACGTTCAACTTCCTGTTTGATCGCGTTGAAGCTGCGCTTCAGACGCCCGACCCACAGGCCAGCGGTGCGCGCAGCGCCCGGCAAACGCTCGGGGCCCAGCACCAGCAGGGCGACGAGGCCGACGAGCAGCAGTTCAGAGAAGCTGATACCAAACATTAGTCAGTGCTCACACGTCTTTGCGGATCGGCTCTTCGACTTTCTGTGCCTGCACGTCGATGGTGTGCGGCTGGTTCACCGAGGCCTGTGGCTGTACCGGTGGCACCGGTTGGGCCGGGTTCGCATTCGGGTCAGCCGGTTTTTCGTCGTCGTTCATGGCTTTCTTGAAACCCTTGATCGATTCGCCGACGTCAGTGCCGAGGTTTTTCAGTTTCTTGGTGCCGAACACCAGTACCACGACAACCAGGATGACGATCCAGTGTTTCCAGTCAAAAATGCCCATGCTGCTGCTCCTCTCTAATAGTTATTCAGGCGGACGGGCGCGAGGCTTTCTCGGCGTGTCCGGAGAGACCGAAGCGACGGTCCAGTTCATCGAGTACAGCCTGTGGATGCTGCCCCAATTGGGCGAGCATGACCATGCTGTGGAACCACAAATCGGCGGTTTCGTAGATCACATCGCTGCAGTCGCCGCTGATGGCGGCGTCCTTGGCGGCAATGATGGTTTCGACCGACTCTTCGCCGACTTTTTCCAGAATCTTGTTCAAGCCCTTGTGATACAGGCTGGCGACATACGAGCTGTCGGCGGCGGCGCCTTTGCGCTCTTCCAGTACCTCGGCCAGACGGGTCAGTGTGTCACTCATGTGTGTGCCCTGCGCAGTAGATGGCGTGCGGATCTTTGAGCACCGGGTCGACCGTTGTCCAGTCGCCGTTTTCAAAGACGCGGTAGAAGCAGCTCTGGCGGCCGGTATGGCAGGCGATGTCGCCGACCTGCTCAACCATCAGGATGATGACGTCGGCGTCGCAGTCCAGACGCATCTCGTGCAGGGTTTGCACGTGGCCGGACTCTTCGCCCTTGCGCCACAGCTTGCCACGGGAGCGCGACCAGTAGATGGCGCGGTTCTCGGCAGCGGTCAGTTCCAGTGCTTCGCGGTTCATCCAGGCCATCATCAGGACGCGCCCGGTCTTGTGATCCTGGGCAATCGCCGGCACCAGGCCGTCGGCGTCCCACTTGATCTCGTCCAGCCAGTTTTTCATCTTCGACTCCGACAGCGGGCTCGACACTTCAATAGTCGAGCTCAGGCGTTGAAACAGTGTGCCAGTCGTTCAGCCAACTGGCTATCGGCGCACGACCAGATACAAGCCGACCGCCATCATGATGCCGGCCGGCCAGTAAGCCAACTGGTTCAGCGGGCCGCCAGCGGCAAGGATGGCGCCCCCGGCCAGGTGCGCCGTGCCGAGCAGGCGCAGGAACCAGTCATCGCGGCGTCGGTGCCACGCTGGCGGCGGGTCGTAGGCGTGGGGTTGGGACATGCGTTCGAGCAGGTCGCGGGCCATGTTGGCCAGGTGCGGGATCTGTTCGAACTGGCTGTGCACGTTGCCGAGCAGGGCTTTGGGGCTGACTCGCTCGCGCATCCAGCGTTCGAGGAACGGCTGCGCGGTGTTCCACAGGTCGAGGTCCGGGTACAGCTGGCGGCCCAGGCCTTCGATGTTCAACAAGGTTTTTTGCAGCAAGACCAACTGCGGCTGCACTTCCATGTTGAAGCGGCGCGCAGTTTGGAACAGGCGCATCAGCACCTGACCGAAGGAAATATCTTTTAACGGTTTTTCGAAGATCGGCTCGCACACGGTGCGGATCGCTGCTTCGAATTCGTTGAGTTTGGTTTCCGCCGGCACCCAGCCCGAATCGATGTGCAACTGCGCCACGCGACGGTAATCGCGCTTGAAGAAGGCGAACAGGTTGCGCGCCAGGTAATCCTGGTCCTCCGGGGTCAGGCTGCCGACGATGCCGCAGTCGATCGCAATGTACTGCGGGCTCCACGGATTCACGGTGCTGACGAAAATGTTGCCTGGGTGCATGTCGGCGTGGAAGAAGCTGTCACGGAACACCTGGGTGAAGAAAATCTCCACGCCACGCTCGGCGAGCATCTTCATGTCCGTGCGCTGGTCGGCCAGGGTCGCCAGATCGGTAACCTGAATACCGTAGATGCGTTCCATCACCAGCACTTTCGGGCGGCACCAGTCCCAATAGACTTGCGGCACGTACAGCAGCGGCGAACCGTCGAAGTTGCGCTTCAACTGGCTGGCGTTGGCCGCCTCGCGCAGCAGGTCGAGTTCGTCGTAGATGGTTTTTTCGTAATCGCTGACCACGTCCACCGGGTGCAGCAGGCGCGCATCGGCCGAGAGTTTTTCGGCGGCGCGAGCGAGGATGAACAGCCACGCCAGGTCTTGGGCAATCACCGGTTTGAGGCCAGGGCGGATCACCTTGACCACCACTTCTTCACCGGTTTTCAGTTGCGCGGCATGCACCTGCGCCACTGAGGCCGAGGCCAGCGGTTCGACGTCGAAACGGCTGAACACGTCGCTGATTTTCTTGCCCAGCTGTTCTTCGATCAGCTTGATCGACACTTGCGAGTCGAACGGCGGAACGCGGTCCTGCAGCTTCATCAGTTCGTCGGCGATGTCTTCGGGCAACAGGTCGCGGCGGGTGGACAGGATCTGCCCGAACTTGATGAAAATCGGCCCCAGGTCCTGCAACGCCAGGCGCAAGCGCGCGCCACGGCTGAGGTCCAGGGTCTTGCGCGGGAACCAGCGCCACGGCAGGACATAACGCAGCGCCCGCAGGAACCAGGGCAGTGGCAGGGCGAACAGCAGGTCATCGAGGCGGTAGCGGATCACGACGCGCTGGATGCGCAACAAACGGCGGACGGCAAGCAGCTTCATGCGTTATCGCTTGGGTCGAGGGATCGGGAAAGGCGCTCGAAACGCGCCTCGAGACGTTCCAGATCGAGCTTGATCTGGTCCAGCTCACTGAATCGGGCTTCGGCTTCGCGCTGGCCGACGAGGGTGCGCGATTCTTCTGCCAGGTATTCGCCCAGGTTCTGGCCCAGGCTGGCAAAACCTTGCTGATACCAGCGGGCGCGGCTGCGCAGATGACCGCCGAGCAGTTGCGTGGCCACCGGCCCCAGCCAGCGCGAGAGTTCGTACTCCCAGTCCAGCTCCAGGTCCTGGAGGATCACCGCCAGTTCCAGCAGCACGCCGCTGTCGCCGTCGAGTTCGACTTCAGGGGCGTGCAGAACAGAAGTCTTGTCCTTGCTCATGGCCAGTTTCAACAGGCTCGAGGCCGGTGCACGCAAGGTGCAGTCGGCGCCGGTTTCCCACTGGGAAGCGAGCATCAGGCCTTCGTCGCTGGGCAGGATGAACAGTTGCAGCGCCGGGCTGCGACAGTCGACGGCAATCACTCTGCCGCTCAAATGCGCCAGCCGCGGCAGCGCCGTGCTGTCGAGACGCAGCACCCGGTTCAGGCCGAGTTCAACGCTGGCGAGCAGGCCGGCGAGCAGCATCAGGGCTTGATGCCGCGGTGCAGGGCAACGATGCCTGCGGTCATGTTGTGATAGGTCACGCGGTCGAAACCGGCCTCGACCATCATCGACTTCAGGGTTTCCTGGTTCGGGTGCATGCGGATCGATTCGGCCAGGTAGCGATAGCTTTCCGAGTCGTTGGTGATCAGCTTGCCCATCAGCGGCATGAAGGCGAACGAGTAGGCGTCGTAGGCCTTGGACATCAGCGCGTTGGTCGGCTTGGAGAATTCCAGCACCAGCAAACGGCCGCCAGGCTTGAGCACACGCAGCATCGAGCGCAGGGCATCTTCCTTGTGGGTCACGTTGCGCAGGCCGAAGGCGATGGTCACGCAGTCGAAATGGTTGTCCGGGAACGGCAGTTTTTCCGCATCGGCCTGGACGAATTCGACGTTGCCGGCCACACCGAGGTCCAGCAGGCGGTCACGACCGACCTTGAGCATGGATTCGTTGATATCGGCCAACACGACCTGGCCGGTCGGGCCTACCAGATGCGAGAACTTGCGGGTCAGGTCGCCGGTACCGCCGGCGATATCCAGCACGCGGTTGCCGGTGCGCACGCCCGACAGTTCGATCGCGAAACGCTTCCACAGACGGTGCATGCCGCCCGACAGAAGGTCGTTCATCAGGTCATATTTGGCGGCTACCGAGTGGAAAACCTCAGCGACTTTTTCCGCTTTCTGGCTTTCCGGAACGTTTTTGAAGCCGAAGTGAGTGGTGGGTTCGGCATCGCTGCCTTTGCGCTGATCAGTCATATCGCTGTCACCAAAAGAGAATGCGCGACATTCTAATCCCCAAGGCATGCTTTGTCTTGGCAAGGCTGAAGGTAAGATGGGTAACCATCGGGACGTTTTGACACAGCAGGGGTCAAGATGCCTCGGGAAAGCATCCATAAAGCAGGAGTTATTTGATGGCCCGTATTAGTGTTGAACGTGCCCATGGCCTGGGTAAGGAAGCGGCTCGCGAGAAGGCCGACAAGCTGGCGCAGAAACTTTCCGATCAGTATGGCCTGGAGCCGCAGTGGTCCGGCGACACCCTGAATCTCAAGCGCTCGGGTGTGAAGGGCGCGGTGCATGTCAGTGAAGATTCGATCAAGGTCGACGTGGAACTGGGCCTGATGATGTCGGCCATGAGTGGCATGATCAAAGCGGAAATCGAAAAGGCGCTGGATAAAGCGTTGGTCTGATCCCGCCTTCGCACCGAACCGATACCCCTGTAGGAGCGGGCTTGCCCGCGAAGGCGGTAGTTCAGCCACAGACAATATGGTGGATGTACCGGCCCCTTCGCGGGCAAGCCCGCTCCTACAGTTTTTGATGTGGTGTGTTCAAAGGTTCATGTCAGTTGTTAGGGTGCCGTTTCTAATTTTTCTCCCTACTTTGTGCCAGAGCCCGACACTTATCCGGGCAGTTCCTCAAACCTTCTGCGCGTGAGGTGCACCATGGCCAAAGTTATTTTGAAGAAAAAAACCGACCCGTCGACCGGCACGCTGAGCGACGTCAAATCCTATGCCCGCAAGATCTGGCTGGCAGGCCTGGGCGCCTACGCCAAGGTCGGTCAAGAGGGCAGCGAATACTTTCAAGAGTTGATCAAGGCTGGTCAGGTTGTTGAAAAGAAAGGCAAAAAAGTAGTCGCCGAGAAACTGGAAGCGGCCAATGCCGAAATCGATGAAGCCAAGAGTGAAGTCAGCACTTTCAAAGGACGCGTCGAAGTTCAACTCGAGAAGGTCGAGAAGGCGTTCGACACGCGTGTCGCAAGTGCCTTGAATCGTATCGGCATTCCGTCTAAACATGACGTTGAGACACTCTCTGCTAAGCTCGATGAGCTGACGGCATTGCTCGAACGTGTCGCGCGTAAATCTTAAGGAGAACGGGATGGCTGTTAAAAAGAAAACCGAAAAAGAAGGCAGCTCGTGGATCGGGAAGGTTGAAGATTACTCCCGAAAAATCTGGCTGGCTGGTTTAGGCGTGTACTCGAAGATCGACACTGACGGCAGCAAGCTCTTCGATGCATTGGTTAAGGACGGCGAGAAAGCCGAGAAGCTCACCAAGAGCGCTGTTGGCAAGACAGTCGACGCCGCCAAGGACTCTGCTTCCTCGGCCAAGTCGCGCATCAGCGGCGTGAAAGATCGCGCACTGGGCAAGTGGGATGAGCTGGAAGGCGCCTTTGACAAGCGTCTGAACAGCGCCATTTCGCGTCTGGGCGTACCGAGCCGCAACGAAGTGAAGGCACTGCACAGCAAGGTCGAAACACTGACCAAGCAAATCGAAAAACTGACCGGTGCCAAGGTTGCGCCTGTTGCGGCGAAAACCGCGGCGGCCAAACCTGCTGCCAAGCCGGCCGCCAAAACCGCAGCTAAGCCACTGGCAAAAGCAGCGGCTAAACCTGCTGCCAAGCCTGCGGCTAAAACTGCAGCCGCCAAACCGGCCGCCGCAAAAGCCGCTGCCAAACCAGCGGCTAAACCGGCCGCCAAGCCTGCAGCGAAAACTGCAGCGGCCAAACCCGCTGCGGCAAAAAAACCAGCGGTGAAAAAGCCGGCAGCTCCAAAAGCCGCCGCGCCAAAACCAGCAGTGGCAGCTGCCAAACCGGCAACGCCGGCAGCTCTGGTCAGCGCATCGAACTCCGCTGCCGCGCCAACCCCTGCTGTCACCCCGACTGCCGCGCCAGCTCCATCGACGCCAACCAGTCAGTCCTGATTCTCAGGGCTCTAGAAAACGCCCGGCCTGTGAAGGTCGGGCGTTTTTGTTTGTGTATAGAAAAAAGATCGCAGCCTGCGATCTTTTGATCTTAATGCTCTTCCAGGTACTCCATCGCCATCTGCTCAGTCGCGACCTTGATCGGTGGCAGCAAGTGTGGCGCCACCAGCATCATGATCTGGTAAACCACCAGCCGCACCTCGCCTTCGCGATCGAGAATCCGCTGGTAATCCAGTGAGAACAGCAGCGTCAGGGTGATCTGCTCCACCAATTGCCCCAGTGCCTGGGTATCGCTGATCAGCAGTCCTTGTGCCTTCAGTCGCGCCAGCAACGACGCCAGTGTGCGCTTGAGTGCATTGAGCAGGTTGCGAATGCCCTTGGCCAGTTTCGGCAGGCGTCCGGCGAGGTTCGACAGGTCCTGGAAGAGAAACCGGTAGTGGGACAGGCGTTCGACGATCAGGTGCAGGAACAGCCAGTAGTCTTCCGGTGCCAGTTCGACATCGGCCGGTGGGTCGAGCAAGGGGGTCAGTTCGCCCTGAAAGCGCTCGAACAGCCCGAGAATCAACGGTTCCTTGCCGTGGAAGTGGTAGTAGAGGTTGCCCGGGCTGATGCCCATTTCATTGGCAACTTCCATGGTGGAGACATTCGGTTCGCCCTTTTGATTGAACAACTGCAGGGCACATTCGAGGATCCGGTCGCGGGTTTTCATCCAGTCTTCTTAATGATCGGGTCTTGCCACGGCCGGCAGAGGCCGTGGCGCGTTGAACGTCAGCGCACGCGCACATAAGTACCGGGTGCTGCCTCCATCGGTGGATAGTTCTGGTTGCCGAGCGCCATGTGGGTTTCCTTCTGCGCGCCGGAACGTTCCTGAATCCAGCTCAGCCATTGGGTCCACCAACTGCCGTCGACATGCTTGGCGTCGTAGTACCAGGCGCGGGGATCGCTGCTCAGTTTGCCGTTCTCGACGTAGTTGGCTTTCGGGTTGCTCGGCGGGTTGAGGATGCTCTGCACATGTCCGCTGTTGGACAGCACGAAGCGCCGCTCGCCACCCAGCAACAGCGTCGAGCGATACACCGCATCCCACGGTGTGATGTGATCGTTGATGCCAGCGACGCTGAAGCTGTCGACGGTGACCTTCTGCAAATCGATCGGCGTGCCACACACTTCCAGCCCGCCCGGGTGGGTCAGCGGGTTGTGCTTGAAGAAGTCCAGCAGGTCGCCATGCAGGGCGGCCGGCAAACGCGTGTTGTCGTTGTTCCAGTAGAGGATGTCGAACGCCGGTGGCTCCTTGCCCAGCAGGTAGTTGTTGACGAAGTAGCTCCAGATCAGATCATTGGGGCGCATCCAGGCGAAGACCTTGGCCATGTCGCGGCCGTCCAGCACACCTTTCTGATAGGAGCGGCGCTTGGCTGCCTCCAGAGTCTGTTCGTCGGCGAACAGCGAAACGGGGCTGTCCAGCTGGCTGTCGAGCAGGCTCACCAGATAGGTCGCGCTGGACACCCTGCGCAGCTGCCGCTTGGCCTGCAAGTGACCTTGCAACGCGGCAATGGTCAGCCCGCCGGCGCAGGCGCCCATCAGGTTGACCTCGCGTGCGCCGGTGATCGCCCGGCAGACATTCAAGGCCTCTTCCACGGCTTCCACGTAGGTCGAGAGCCCCCATTCGCGGTGACGCACATCCGGATTGCGCCAACTGATCATGAAGGTTTGCAGGCCGTTTTTGAGGGCGTACTGGACGAAGCTGTTGTGCGGGCTCAGGTCGAAAATGTAGTACTTGTTGATTTGCGGCGGTACTACCAGCAGGGGCTTGGAATACTGCTTTTCGCTCATCGGCTTGTACTGGATCAACTCCAGCAGCTCGTTGCGAAACACCACGGCACCGGTAGTGGTGGCGACCGTCTTGCCAACCTCGAACGCTTGCTTGGTGACTTGCCGGGGCAGGCCATCGTTGTGCAGCAGATCGTCCACCAAATGGCTGATGCCACGCACCAGACTGTTGCCGCCGGAGTTGAAAATTTCCTTGATCGCCAGTGGATTGAGCAGGGAGTTGGAGGGCGATACGGCGTCGTTGAGCAAGGCGAAAGCGAAGTGGGCGCGGGCGCGGTCGTCCGGGCTCATGTTGCTCTCGTCGATCCAGCTCTTGACCTGTTTCTGCCAGCTCAAATAGGCCTGCAGGCTGCGGCGATAAAATGGGTTGAGGCTCCACGCCGGGTCGGCGAAGCGAGCGTCCTGCGGGTTGGTCGGGTGCAGGGTTTCACCCAGCAGCACACGGCCAAGCTGACCACCGAGCTTGAGGGCATGTCGGGCGCTGTGCACCGGATTGCGCAAGCCATGGGCGGCCACCCTGCGCAGGGTCGACAACAGATCCCGGCCGCGCAGGCCGGTAATCGCACTCTGTGCATTGATGAACGCGGCGGGAGTCGGTAGGGAATCCCTCGCTGGTTTCTCGCGCATGAGTCAACACTCCTTCGTCTTCAGGCCAAAAACAAATACACCGAACCAGAACACCATAGACGCTGTAACGGGTTGTTGCGCGGCGTGGCGTCCTGCCGACCGCTGAGGCAGTGGTTTAGCCGCCCAATGGCGCCGGACGCGGATGCATCACCGCGCGCTGGCGCTCCTCTTCCAGGAATTTCATGATGATCGGGGCCACCGCTTCGGCCCGGGTAATCAGGAACAAATGCCCGTCATCGATGATGTGCAGCTGGGCGTTGGGAATCCGCCAGGCCAGCAAGCGCATATTGACCAACGGGATCAGTGGGTCATCGTCGCCGGCCAGTACCAGGGTCGGTTGGCGGATCTTGTGCAACCAGTGAATGCTGGTCCAGCCGAGGCCGGCGAACAGCTGCCAGTAGTAACCGAGCTTGCCCGCCGAACGCACCTTGGCCGCATGGCTCGCGGCCAGCGTCGGGTCGCGACGGAACGCGCCGCCGTAGATCATCGGCGCAATGCGGATCACGTGGGATGGCTGGATGTAACGTCGAGGGCTGGCCATCATCCACAGCACTTTCGGCTTGCCCGGCACCATCACCGCACCCGCCGCCGTCGCCGCCAGTACGAGTTTCTTGCAGCGCTCCGGATAGTCGTAGGCGAATTGTTGGGCCAGGGCGCCACCCCAGGACACGCCGATGACGTTGACCTGCCCGTAGTCGAGATAGTCGAGCATCCGCGCCGTGAGTTTCGCCAGCCCCGGAAAACGATACGGCCGGTTCGGCGTCGACGAACCACCGACACCGGGTACGTCGAAGGCGATGACTTCCAGGTCCGGATCCAGCGCCGCGATGAACGGGAACACCAGCTCCAGGTTGGCGCCGATACCGTTGAAAATCAGCAGGGGCGTCAAGTGAGGCTTGCCGGGGCGTACCGCCGTGCGGAGCGTCTGGCCATCCAGATCGACGGTACGGAATATGAAGGGTTGCGGCATGCTTCTGGCCCTGTGGGTCGCTATCTCGAATTCTTCCTCGACCCTCTGTAGGAGCTGCCGCAGGCTGCGATCTTTTGATGTTGAAGAAAAAAGATCGCAGCCTGCGGCAGCTCCTACAGGGATAGCGAGGTGTATCAGTTACCGCTCATGCACATAGGTGCCTGGCGCCGCTTCACCCGCTGGATAGGCCTTGTTGCCCAGTTTCAGCGGAGCCTTTTTCAGGTTGCCCGAACGCTGCGCCTGCCATGCCTGCCAGTGCAGCCACCAGGAGTCGGCATGCTTGGTCGACTCTTCCTGCCAGTCATCGGCATTGACAGGCATTTCGGTGCTGGTCATGTAGCGCGATTTCGGATTGCCCGGCGGGTTCAGAATGCTCTGGATGTGCCCGCTGCTGGACAGCACGAATTCAACGTTGCCGCCGAACAGTTGCGCCGATTTGTAGCAGGAACGCCACGGGGTGATGTGGTCGTTGGTGCCAGCCAGCGAGAAGATGTCGGCGGTGACTTTCTTCAGGTCGATCGGCGTGCCGCACACTTCCAGTGCATCGGCACGGGTCAACGGGTTACTTTTGAACATCTCGATCAGGTCGCCGTGGAACGCGGCGGGTAATCGGGTGGTGTCGTTGTTCCAGAACAGAATGTCGAACACCGGCGGTTCATTGCCCAACAGGTAGTTGTTGACCCAGTAGTTCCAGATCAGGTCGTTGGGGCGCATCCAGGCGAAGATTTTCGCCATGTCGCGGCCTTCGAGGACGCCGGCCTGGTAGGAGTGGCGCTTGGCAGCTTCGAGGGTTTTCTCGTCGACGAACAGGGCCACGTCGCTGTCCAGGGTGGTGTCGAGCACGCTGACCAGCAGGGTCAGGGCATTGACCTTGTTCTCGCCGATTGCCGCGTAGTGGCCCAGCAGCGCGGTGCAGGTGATGCCGCCAGAGCAGGCGCCGAGCATGTTCACGTCTTTGCTGCCGGTAATGGCGGTGACCACATCGACCGCTTCCTTGAGCGCTTCGATATAGGTCGACAGGCCCCACTCACGCTGCTCCTTGGTCGGGTTGCGCCAGCTGACGATGAAGGTCTGCACGTTGTTGCGCAGGCAGAACCGCGCCAGGCTCTTGTCCGGGCTCAGGTCGAACACGTAGAACTTGTTGATCTGCGGCGGTACCACCAGCAGTGGGCGTTCATGCACCTGCTCGGTGATCGGCTTGTACTGGATCAGCTCCAGCACGTCGTTGCGAAAGACCACCGCACCCTCGGTCACGCCAAGGGTCTTGCCGACCTCGAAGGCGCCCATGTTGACCTGGCTCGGCATGCCGCCGTTGTGCACCAGGTCCTTGGCCAGGTGCGAGAGACCATCGAGCAGGCTTTTACCGCCGGTTTCGAAGAAACGCTTGACCGCCGCGGGGTTGGCCGCCGTGTTGGTCGGCGCGAAAGCTTCGGTCATGAGGTTGATCACGAAGTGCCCGCGACTGACATCCTTGGCTGGCAGGTTACTGTCGTCGATCCAGTCGTGGAGTTCCTTGCGCCACGCCAGGTAGGTTTGCAGATAACGTTTGTAGAGCGGGTTCTGGCTCCAGGCCGGATCCGCGAAGCGACGGTCATCGCTGGTCGGTTGCAGCTCGGATTTGCCGAACAGTACGTTCTTGAGTTCAAGACCGAAATGCGCAACATGCTTCGCGCTGTGCACTGGTTGCCTGATGGCCTGCCTGAGTACCATGCGAGCAGATGCCAGTAGATCCTTTCCACGCAGCCCAACGACAGGATTCAGCCCCAAGGTGTTTTCCGAGGCCTGATACTTCAAGTCATCGTTATTCTGTTTACTCATCTACGACGCTCCATTGTCCTGAGACGAGTACCGGGTCCTGCTGTGTAGTCACACAGCCAATGCCAGGTACTACTGCTCGGGGTGACCGTTAATACTGCATTGCTGCTTTTTTAATGCAGAGAGCACTGCAGGGAACTTGCCAGTTCCATTGGTTACCCGAGTTTAATTTTTTTCGCAAGCAGGCCAGTCGGTGGCCCTGAAGCGGAGCATTCAAACAGATGAAATTAGAAAATGCCCTCTAAAGAGCAAGAGGCTCGGATTAGAGCATCAGCTTGACGACGGATTCGTTCGGGTCGCGGGTTTTTCCGGCGGCTTTGAGCTCGGCCAGATAATCTTCCCAGAGTGCGTCATAACGTCGCCCCAGCTCGTAGAGGTATTCCCAGGTGAACAGGCCACTGTCGTGACCGTCATCGAAGGTCAGTTTCAGTGCGTACTGACCGGCCGGTTCTACCTTGGTCAGGCCGACGTTGATCTTGCCAAATTGCAGGATGGGTTTGCCGTGGCCCTGGACCTCGGCGGAAGGCGAGTGCACGCGCAGGAACTCGGCGGGCAGGGTGTATTCCTCGCCGGACGCGTATTTGAGCGTCAGGGTTTTCGAGGCTTTGTGCAGCTTGATGTCGGTGGGGAGTTGGGTCATGGCGGGTCGTCCGTCTATGTGGAACGTTCTGTAGGAGCTGCCGCAGGCTGCGATCTTTTGATCTGGTTTTTGAAGCAAGATCAAAAGATCGCAGCCTGCGGCAGCTCCTACAAGTGTTTCGTTCTCACAGGAGAGTAGGTGACCTACAGGATATAACGGGACAGGTCTTCGTTCTGCGCCAATTCGCCCAAGTGGCTGTTGACGTAGTCGGCGTCGATCTGGATCACCTTGCCGTCATGGACGCTGGCCAGGTCGCCGGCGCTGAACGACACCTCTTCGAGCAGGCGCTCGAGCAGGGTGTGCAGTCGACGGGCACCGATGTTTTCGGTTTTCTCGTTGACCTGCCAGGCGATCTCCGCGATGCGCTTGATGCCGCTCGGCTGGAACTCGATGTCCAGGCCTTCGGTTTTCAGCAGTGCGCAATATTGCTCGGTGAGCGAGGCGTGCGGTTCGCTGAGGATGCGCTCGAAATCTTCCGGGCTCAGGGCCTTGAGTTCAACACGAATCGGCAGACGACCTTGCAGTTCCGGCACCAGGTCGCTTGGCTTGCTCAGGTGGAACGCACCGGAAGCAATGAACAGGATGTGGTCGGTCTTGACCATGCCCAGCTTGGTGTTGACGGTGCAGCCTTCGATCAGCGGCAGCAAGTCACGCTGCACGCCTTCGCGGGACACATCGACGCCGCCGGAATTGCCACGCTTGGCGACCTTGTCGATTTCGTCGATGAACACGATGCCGTGCTGCTCGACCGCTTCCAGGGCCTTGGCCTTCAACTCTTCATCGTTGACCAGGCGGCTGGCTTCTTCGTCGCGCACCATCTTCAGCGCTTCTTTGACCTTGAGCTTGCGGGCTTTCTTCTTGCCTTTGCCCATGTTGGCAAACAGGCTCTGCAACTGGTTGGTCATTTCTTCCATGCCCGGTGGCGCGGAGATGTCGACGCCGGCCATTTCGGCGACTTCGATTTCGATCTCCTTGTCGTCCAGCTGACCTTCGCGCAGGCGCTTGCGGAACAGCTGACGGGTGTTGGAGTCGGCAGTCGGGGCGTCGTCACTACTGAAGCCCATGCGTGCCGGTGGCAGCAGTGCGTCGAGGATGCGCTCTTCAGCAGCGTCTTCGGCGCGGTGGCGAACCTTGACGATTTCCTGCTCGCGCAGCAGCTTGATCGCGGCATCGGCCAGGTCACGAATGATCGATTCGACGTCGCGGCCGACATAGCCGACTTCGGTGAACTTGGTCGCTTCGACCTTGATGAACGGCGCATTGGCCAATTTTGCCAGGCGACGGGCGATCTCGGTTTTACCGACACCGGTCGGGCCGATCATCAGGATGTTCTTTGGCGTGACTTCAACGCGCAGCTCTTCAGGCAGCTGCATGCGGCGCCAGCGGTTGCGCAGGGCAATGGCGACGGCGCGCTTGGCATCGTCCTGGCCGATGATGTGGCGGTTAAGTTCGTGGACGATTTCACGGGGAGTCATGGACATAGTATTTAGCGGACCTCAAGCAAGAATGAGCCGTGGCGCGAAGGCCAACACGGGCTTACTCGGCGCAGTCCTGCTCCTCAATGGTCTGGGTGTGATTGGTGAATACGCAGATGTCGGCGGCGATGCCGAGGGCGGTTTCGACGATTTCCCGGGCCGACAGATCGGTTTTCTTCAGCAGCGCACTGGCAGCGGCCTGGGCGTAACCGCCGCCGGAACCCATGGCGATCAGGCCTTCTTCGGGTTCAACTACATCGCCGTTGCCGGTGATGATCAGGGAGGCGTCTTTGTTGGCGACCGCGAGCATGGCTTCGAGGCGGCTCAGGGAGCGGTCGGTGCGCCATTCCTTGGCGAGTTCGACGGCGGCGCGCACCAGGTGGCCCTGGTGTTTTTCAAGCTGGCCTTCGAAGCGTTCGAAGAGGGTAAAGGCGTCAGCGGTGGCACCGGCAAAACCGGCGATGACCTGGCCGTGGTACAGGCGGCGAACTTTTTTCGCGTTGCCTTTCATCACGGTATTACCAAGGGAAACCTGGCCGTCGCCGCCCATGACGACTTTGCCGTGGCGGCGAACTGAAACGATGGTGGTCAAGGGAAGAGTCTCCACGCTGCGGGGCGAAAATGCCTTATGCCCATTCATATGGGGGTGCTGGAGTGGATTTCAACTGTGGGGCGAGACGAGGGACGAATGGTGTGAATCGAGTTCTGGATATAGTGCCCTTTCAGGCGCATTCGCTGGCAAGCCAGCTCCTACAGGGTTTGTCGAATATTCTGTAGGAGCTGGCTTGCCAGCGAAGAACGATGACGAAGTGGCCCTGACGGGATCAGCGGCTCTGGCGTTGTTGTAACAACAAATTGCTGAAACCGGCACCGGCCAGTTGTTTCTGCGCAGTGGTCAGTTGTTCGCGGTTGCTGAACGGACCGACCAGAACCCGATACCAGGTTTCGTCCTTCACCGTGCCGGACTCAACCGCCACGGCCTGGCCCAGCAGAATGATCTGCGCCCGCACCTTGTCCGCATCAGTCTCTTTGCGGAACGAGCCAGCCTGCAGGAAAAACTTCGTCACAGGCGCAGCCTTGACCGGTGGCGCAGGTGGCGGAGTAATCCCGGCCAAAGCTGCCTGGGCGCGGGCCGTATCGATCTTCGCCGCTTCGGCCGGGGTGACCGGCGTTGTCGGGATGACCGGCACTTGCGGCGTCGGCAGGGTTTTTTCCGGCACGGCATCCGGCGGCACGATGACTTCCGATTCCGGCAGCAAGGTGTAGAAGTCGTACTTCGGCTTCACCGGCTGCGTCGGGCTCGGCGGGGTCTTGTTGGCCTCGGCGATCTTGCTGGCTTTCTGCTGTTGCTGTTGTTCGACCTTTTCACGCTTGACCGTGTCGCTGCCCTTGCCCGGTTCCAGCTTCATCAGAAATACGATGAAGGCGCCGACCGTCAGGCCGATGGCCATCCACAACCAACCCGGGATCGGTTGCTTTGCAGGAGCCTGGTAACGGCTGGCACCACGCTTGGGTGCAGGTTTTTTCTTGGCAGCCAACTTACATACGCTCCAGAGTTTCCAGGCCCAAGAGTTCCAGGCCTTGCTTGAGGGTGCGTCCGGTCAGCGCGGCGAGGCGCAGGCGGCTCTGCATTTGTGTCGGGGTATCGGCGGCGAGGATCGGGCAGTTCTCGTAGAAGCTGGAGAACAGGCCGGCGACGTCGTACAGATAGGTGCAGAGGATGTGCGGGGTGCCTTTTTCGGACACGTTGTTCAGAATTTCACCGAATTGCGCGAGTTTCGCCGCCAGTTCGTGTTCGTGCGCCGCTTCCAGAACGATCTGGCCGTCGACTTCGCTGAAGTCCTTGCCGAGTTTGCGGAACACGCCGGCCACACGGGTGTAGGCGTACAGCAGGTACGGCGCGGTGTTGCCTTCGAAGTTGAGCATCAGGTCGAAGTTGAAGCTGTAGTCACTGGTGCGGTGCTTGGACAGGTCGGCGTATTTCACTGCGCCGATGCCCACGACCTTGGCGATGTTGCGCAACTCGGCTTCGGCAAGTGTAGGGTTCTTGTCCTTGACCAGGGTGTAGGCGCGTTCCTGGGCTTCGGTCAGCAGGTCGATCAGCTTCACGGTGCCGCCATCACGGGTCTTGAACGGACGGCCGTCAGCGCCGTTCATGGTGCCGAAGCCCATGTGTTCCATTTCCATCGGATGGGTCACGAAACCGGCCTTGTGCGCCACGGCGAACACTTGCTGGAAGTGCAGGGCCTGACGCTGGTCGACGAAGTACAGCGCACGATCGGCCTTGAGCTTGCCGCTGCGGTAGCGCACGGCCGCCAGGTCGGTGGTGGCGTAGAGGTAGCCGCCGTCAGCCTTGACGATGATCACCGGCAGAGGGTCGCCATCGGCGTTCTTGAACTCGTCGAGGAACACGCACTGGGCGCCGTTGCTCTCGACCAGCATGCCTGCCGCCTTCAAATCATTGACCACGTTGATCAGGTCGTCGTTGTAGGCGCTTTCGCCCATTACGTCGGCCATGGTCAGTTTGACGTTAAGCAGTTCGTAGATCTTCTGGCAGTGGGACAGCGAGATGTCCTTGAACTTGGTCCACAACGCCAGGCAGTCAGCATCGCCGGCCTGCAACTTGACCACCAGGCCACGGGCGCGGTCGGCGAACTCTGCGGATTCGTCGAAGCGTTGCTTGGCGGCGCGGTAGAAGTTTTCCAGGTCCGACAGTTCGTCGCTGGTGATCGGGTTTTCCTGCAGATACGCCATCAGCATGCCGAACTGGGTGCCCCAGTCGCCGACGTGGTTCTGACGGATCACGGTGTCGCCGAGGAATTCCAGCACGCGGGCCACGCCGTCGCCGATGATGGTCGAGCGCAGGTGGCCGACGTGCATCTCTTTGGCCAGGTTCGGTGCCGACAGGTCGACCACGGTGCGCTGCACCGGGCCGGCCTTGCGCACGCCGATGTGGGCGTCGGCCAGGGCAGCGTCCAGGCGGGTCGCCAGGGCGTCGGTGTTCTGGAAGAAGTTCAGGAAGCCTGGACCTGCGATTTCGGTCTTGGCGACATTTTCGTCAGCCGGCAGCGCGGCGATGATTTTCTCGGCCAGATCGCGGGGCTTCATACCGGCCGGCTTGGCCAGCATCATGGCGATGTTGCTGGCGAAGTCGCCGTTCTTCTTGTCGCGGGAGTTTTCCACCTGGATCGCCGGCGACAGGCCTTCAGGCAACACACCTTCGTTGACGAGTTGGGTGATGGCTTGTTGGATCAGCTGGCGAATGGTGTCTTTCATGGTCTTCTCTTTCGACCGCAGGCGCGGCGGCGCATCATGCGCTGGTGGAAAAACTGGGCATTATCCGTTGCGAAGACGGGCTTGCCAACCTTAGCAGGCAGGATATGGATGTGTGGTGACAAAAGAGGCAAAGATCGCAGCCTTCGGCAACTCCTGCACGGATTGCGCGTTTCTGTAGGAGCTGCCGAAGGCTGCGATCTTTTGAGCGTTTAATACAAATCCACAGGATCAACATCCAAAGACCAACGCACCGCCCGCCCGCTCGGCATCTGCTCCAGCACCAACAGCCAACTGGCCAGCAATCGATGCAACGGCGCCCGGGCCGTAGCCTGCAACAACAGCTGCGCACGATAACGCCCGGCCCGTCGCTCCATTGGCGCCGGCACCGGTCCCAGCAATTCAATGCCGGTCAGACCCTGTTCGGCCAGCAAACGTTCGGCCTCGCTGCAGGCTTCATCCAGGAAGCCTTCGGCCTGACCCGGTTTGTGCGCCTCGGCTCTCAGTAACGCCAAGTGCGCAAACGGCGGCAATCCGGCCGCACGGCGCTCGCTCAAGGCCTGTTCGGCAAAGGCGAAATAGCCTTGCTCGGTCAATTGCACCAGCAGCGGATGGTCGGCCAGGTGCGTCTGGATAATCACTTTGCCCGGCTCTTCGGCGCGACCTGCGCGGCCGGCGACCTGGACGATCAGCTGAGCCATGCGCTCGCTGGCGCGGAAGTCGCCGGAGAACAGGCCACCGTCGGCGTCAAGGATCGACACCAGTGTCACCCGTGGAAAGTGGTGGCCTTTGGCAAGCATTTGCGTGCCGATCAAAATGCATGGCTGACCTTTTTGAATGGTTGCGAACAACTGGTTCATCGCGTCCTTGCGCGATGTGCTGTCGCGGTCGACCCGCAGCACCGGATAGTCCGGGAACAGAATCGCCAGGCGCTCCTCGGCCCGTTCGGTGCCGGCGCCCACGGGGCGCAGATCGACCTTGTTGCACTTCGGGCACTGGCGCGGCACGCGTTCGACGTAGCCGCAATGGTGGCAGCGCAATTCGCCGTGACGCTGATGCACGGTCATCCGCGCATCGCAACGCTGGCATTCGGACATCCAGCCGCAGTCATGGCACAGCAGGGTCGGGGCGAAGCCGCGGCGGTTGAGGAACACCAGTACCTGCTGCCCGGCGGCCAGGGTCTGGCCGATGGCTTGTTGCATCGGCCCGGAAATACCACTGTCCAGCGGGCGGCTTTTGACATCCAGACGCAGGAAGCGCGGCTGTTTGGCGCCGCCGGCTCGCTCGTTCAAGCGCAGCAGCCCGTAGCGGCCGGTGTAGGCATTGTGCAGGCTTTCCAGCGAAGGGGTGGCGGAGCCGAGGACAATCGGGATGTTTTCCTGGCGAGCCCGCACCAATGCCAGATCACGGGCGTGGTAGCGCAAGCCTTCCTGCTGTTTATAGGAACCGTCGTGTTCTTCGTCGATGATGATCAGGCCGGGGTTCTTCATCGGCGTGAACAGGGCCGAGCGGGTGCCGATAATAATGTCGGCCTCACCGTCCCGGGCGGCCAGCCAGGCCTCGAGGCGTTCACGGTCATTGACCGCCGAATGGATCAGCGCGATACGGGCATTGAAACGCTGTTCGAAGCGCGCCAGGGTCTGCGGGCCCAGGTTGATTTCCGGGATCAGCACCAGTGCTTGCTTGCCGGCCTCCAGGGTTTCGCGAATCAACTGTAAATAGACTTCGGTCTTGCCGCTGCCGGTGACGCCGGCCAGCAGGAACGCGTGATAACTGTCGAAGCCGGCGCGAATCGCCTCATAGGCGGCGCGTTGCTCCGGGTTCAGCGGCAGTTCCGGTTGCGCCAGCCAGTGTTCGTGGCGTACGCCCGGGGCGTGGCGGCGGATCTCGACCTGCACCAGCTCCTTGGTCAGCAGCAAATCCAGGCTGTCCTTGCTCAGCATCAGCTTGCTCAGCAACTGATGAGCGACGCCGTGGGGATGCTGGGCCAGCGTGGCCAGAGCTTCGCGCTGGCGCGGGGCGCGGGCGATGCGCGGATCATCGAGGCTGGCGCCCGGCGCGGCGGACCAGAAACGTTCCTGGCGCGTTTCGGCCAGCTCACCCTGGCGCAGCAACACCGGCAGCGCCCAGCTCAAGGTGTCGCCGAGGCTGTGCTGGTAATACTGGGAGGTCCACAAGCACAGCTTGAACAACGCGGGCGGTAGTGGTGGCGTAGCGTCGAGCAGTGCCAGGGCCGGCTTGAGTTTCTCGGCCGGCACTTCGCTGGTGTCGGTGACTTCCACCAGAATCCCGATCATCTCGCGCCGGCCGAACGGTACCCGCAGGCGCATGCCAGGGTGCAACTGGGCGCGCAGGACGCCGGCCGGAGCGCGGTAGTCGAACAGGCGGCGCAGCGGCGAAGGCAGGGCGAGGCGCAGAATGGCGTTGGGCACGCGGGGGGGTCTCGATCAACAAACAATAGGGGGCGTGACATATAACCTGTAGGAGTGAGCCTGCTCGCGATAGCAATCTTGCAGTCAACATAGTGGCGACTGGCAGACCGCTATCGCGAGCAGGCTCACTCCTACAGGGGATCGCGTATTGGGCCGGGAGCCTAGCAGACGACTGGTTTCAGGGACAGCTTGCGTGATCAGGATTGTCTGGTAGAATCCGCGGCCTAATTACGTGCGGTATTCAACAATAGTGTTGGGTGGCGGCACGCTAGCCTGAGGAAGACACCATGAAAGCTGATATCCATCCAGAATACCCG
The DNA here is from genome assembly GCF_056406435.1 of Pseudomonas sp. P1_C12. Lineage (NCBI taxonomy): Bacteria > Pseudomonadati > Pseudomonadota > Gammaproteobacteria > Pseudomonadales > Pseudomonadaceae > Pseudomonas > Pseudomonas sp. P1_C12. The sequence goes on from NZ_JBFUAE010000008.1 coordinate 260,980, forward strand.
GCAGTTGCTGTTACCTGCAGCTGCGGCAACAAGTTCGAAACCCGTTCGACCTTCGGCAAAGCCCTGGCGATCGACGTTTGCAACGAATGCCACCCGTTCTACACCGGTAAGCAGAAGACTCTGGACACCGGTGGTCGCGTACAGAAGTTCGCCGACCGTTTCGGTGCTTTCGGCGCGAAAAAGGCCTAAGGCCGATCAACTTGGGAAGCCGCTACGGTTTTTCCATGCTGATGAAGAAGGCGTCCCTGGCGGGCGCCTTTTTTATGTCCGCGATTTGGCTGTCTGGCGCCCAGGCCTTTTGCCCGGCGCCAAGCGGCCTGACGCCCGTCGCGGTGCAGCGGGTAGTGGACGGCGACACCCTGCGCCTGAGCGATGGCCGCAGCGTGCGCATGATCGGCTTGAACACGCCGGAGCTGGGCAAAAAAGGCCGTTCCGACGAACCGTTCGCCGTGGCCGCGCGCAAACGCCTCGAAGCCCTGGTGGCGGCGAGTGACGGGCGGGTTGGGTTGGTGCCTGGCAAAGAAAGCAAGGACCATTATGGCCGCACCCTGGCCCATGTCTACGGTGCCGATGGCACCAACCTCGAAGCGCAGATGCTCGCCGAGGGCCTGGGTTTTCTGGTGGCCGTGGCACCGAATGTCGATCTGGTCGCCTGTCAGCAAGCCGCAGAGCGCAACGCTCGACAGGCCGGGCTCGGTGTGTGGCGCCAGTCGCCTGTACTGAAAGCGGAGCAGATCAGCACTTCCGGTTTTGCCGTGCTCAGCGGTCGTGTGAGCAAGGTGCAGCGCAATCGCGGCGGGGTTTGGATCGAGTTACAGGATTCTGTTGTATTACGCGTTGCACCCAATCTGTTGGCGCGTTTCGATGTGATTTCGCTGGAAAGCCTCAAGGGCAAGCAGGTCGAGGCGCGCGGCTGGGTGCTGGATCGCTCGCGCAAAGGCGGTCTCAAGGATGGCCAGGCGCGCTGGATGTTGCCCTTGACCGATCCGGCGATGCTTCAAGCGGCACAGTGATAAAAAATTGTAGACATTTTTTCTGTCGATTGTGAACAGTCTATCCCTTGTGTTCCGTGGCTCTTGGTCCAAAGTCGTAGGGCCGGGCGCTTGACAGGGGTGACCGGTCAGTCTTGTGGGGACTTTGCGAGGCGCGTATCCTCGCTGACCAGTCTGTCCAACAGTAAAAGCGGAATGCCAAAATGTCTGATCTGAAAACTGCCGCTCTCGAATATCACGCCAATCCTCGTCCAGGGAAGCTGAGTGTCGAGCTCACCAAGGCCACTGCTACCGCTCGCGACCTGTCGCTGGCCTACAGCCCGGGCGTAGCCGAACCAGTCCGCGAGATCGCCCGCGATCCTGAACTGGCCTACAAGTACACCGGCAAAGGCAACCTGGTTGCAGTCATTTCCGATGGCACCGCGATTCTCGGCCTGGGTAACCTCGGCCCATTGGCTTCCAAGCCAGTGATGGAAGGTAAAGGCGTACTGTTCAAGCGCTTCGCCGGCATCGACGTTTTCGACATCGAAGTCGACTCCGAAAGCCCGCAAGCCTTCATCGACACCGTCAAGCGCATCTCCATCACCTTCGGTGGCATCAACCTGGAAGACATCAAGGCACCAGAGTGCTTTGAAATCGAACGCGCTCTGATCGAGCAGTGCGATATTCCGGTATTCCACGATGACCAGCACGGCACCGCTATCGTGACCGCCGCTGGCATGATCAACGCCCTGGAAATCGCTGGCAAAACCCTGGCTGATGCCAAGATCGTCTGCCTGGGCGCCGGCGCTGCCGCCATCTCCTGCATGAAATTGCTGGTGAGCATGGGCGCCAACATCGAAAACATCTACATGGTCGACCGTACCGGCGTGATCCACTCCGGCCGTGACGACCTGAACCAGTACAAGGCTGTGTTCGCTCACGCGACCGACAAGCGCACCCTGGCTGACGCCCTGCAAGGCGCTGACGTGTTTGTAGGCCTGTCCGGTCCGAACCTGCTGAGCGCTGAAGGCCTGCTGTCGATGGCGCCTAACCCGATCGTGTTCGCCTGCTCCAACCCTGATCCGGAAATCTCCCCGGAACTGGCGCACGCCACTCGTAACGACGTGATCATGGCTACCGGTCGTTCCGACTACCCGAACCAGGTCAACAACGTACTGGGCTTCCCGTTCATCTTCCGTGGTGCCCTGGACGTTCGCGCCAAGCGCATCAACGAAGAAATGAAAGTGGCTGCGGCCAACGCCCTGCGCGAACTGGCCAAGTTGCCGGTGCCTCAGGAAGTGTGCGACGCCTACGGCGGCATCAAGCTGGAATTCGGTCGTGAGTACATCATTCCGAAGCCAATGGATGCCCGCCTGATCACCCTGATCTCCGATGCCGTGGCCAAAGCCGCGATCGAGACCGGTGTGGCGACCCTGCCGTATCCGAAGAACTACCCGCTGAAAAGCGTGGATGACGTGTTCAACGGCTAAGCCGTTGTAGCGCTTCAACGAAAAGCCCCGGCTTGTGAGAGTCGGGGCTTTTTTGTGCCTGAAGGTTTTGCATTGGCTGTGGGTGCCTCTTCGCTGGCAAGCCAGCTCCTACAAGAACTGCGTGTACCTGTAGGAGCTGGCTTGCCAGCGAAGAGGCCGGGTCAGGCGACACAAAAATCGATGCGCAATAAAAAACCCCGCACTTCTTTCAAGGGCGGGGCTTTTCAAATTGCCGCTATCAGAACAAATCGATCGGCGCCGCTTCATCCGCTGGCAGCGGGCTGCCAGGTGCCAGGCCGTTGCCCAGTTCGTTCCCCGACGGTGGCGTATCTTCGACCTTGAACAGCTCGAAGTAGGCCCCCGGGGTGCCCGGGCTGGCCGCGCGGCCGCTGACCGGATCGACTCGCAGGCTGAGTATGCCTTCCGGCTCCGGCTGCGTATGCGGCGGTTTGCCTTTGAGCGCGGGGCCCATGTAGTTCATCCAGATCGGCAGCGCGACGGTGCCGCCGAATTCCTTGCGGCCCAGGCTTTCCGGTTGATCGAAACCGGTCCACACGGTCGTCACGTAATCGGCGTTGTAACCGGAGAACCAGGCGTCCTTGGATTCGTTGGTCGTGCCGGTCTTGCCGGCAATGTCCGGGCGGCCCAGGGCCAGTGCGCGGCGACCGGTGCCGAGCTTGATCACGTCCTCAAGCATGCTGTTGAGGATGTACGTGGTGCGCCCGTCAATGATGCGTTCAGCCACGGCGGGTGCTTGTGGCGTCGACGTAGTGCCTGGGGCTTCGCTCACCGTTGCGTTGACTGTGAAGGCTTGAGGGGCGGTTGGCGCGGCAATGCCATCGCTGGCAGCACCGCCCTGAGGCACGCTTGGTGGGTTGGCGACGAACAGTGTGTCGCCGTTGCGGCTTTCGATCTTGTCGATGATGTACGGGGTGATCTTGTAGCCGCCGTTGGCGAAGGCGCTCCAGCCGGTGGCGATTTCCATAGGCGTCAGGGTCGCGGTGCCCAGCGCCAGGGAAAGGTTGGGTGGCAGGTCCTGTTTGTTGAAGCCGAAGCGAGTGATGTAATCGATGGTCTTGCCTACGCCCATCGCTTGCAGCAAGCGGATCGACACCAGGTTGCGCGACTTGTACAGCGCTTCGCGCAGGCGAATCGGGCCGAGGAAGGTATTGGTGTCGTTCTTCGGGCGCCAGACCTTGTCCAGGTACTCGTCGACGAACACGATCGGTGCGTCGTTCACCAGGCTGGAGGCGGTGTAGCCGCTATCCAGTGCGGCGGCGTAGACGAACGGCTTGAAGCTCGAACCCGGCTGGCGCTTGGCCTGCAATGCGCGATTGTAGTTGCTCTGTTCGAAGGCGAAACCGCCGACCAGCGAACGAATGGCGCCGTTCTGCGGGTCCAGGGACACCAGCGCGCCCTGGGCCTGAGGGATCTGGCTGAATTTCAACGAATTGTCCGGCTGACGCTGCACGCGAATCAGATCGCCCACTTGAGCCACGTCCGAAGGCTGCTTCGGATTGGCGCCCATGCTGTTGGTATTGAGGAACGGGCGGGCCCATTTCATGGTGTCCCAGCTCACGTGTTCCTGGCCGGTGCGGGTCAGCACTTGCAGGCCGTTCTTGTCGACCAGGGTCACGATGGCCGGTTCCAGGCCGCTGATGGTGCGTTGTTTGGTCAGCTCGGTGGCCCAGGCTTCGCGAGTCTTGCCCGGCAGCCGCGACTCGGGTCCGCGATAGCCGTGGCGCTGATCGTAGGTCATCAGGCCTTCGTGGACCGCGGTGTTGGCCAGCTCCTGGAGGTTGCTCGGCACCGTGGTGGTGACGCGGAAGCCTTCGGTATACGCGTCGCTGCCATAACGCCCAACCATTTCGGCACGGGCCATTTCGGCGATGTACGGGGCATTCACTTCTGGAGTCGGCACGTGATAGCTGGCGTTCAGCGGCTCGTTGACCGCAGTGGTGTAGTCGGCCTCGCTGATTTTTCCGAGCTTGTACATGCGCCCCAGGATCCAGTCGCGACGCTCCTTGCTGCGCGCCGGGTTGGCCAGCGGGTTGAAGCGCGACGGCGCCTTGGGCAGACCGGCGATCATCGCCATCTGCGCCAGGCTGACATCGCGGATCGATTTGCCGTAATAGACCTGCGCCGCCGCCTCGATGCCATAGGCACGGTTACCCAGATAGATTTTGTTGACGTACAGCTCGAGGATCTCGTCCTTGGTCAGCTGCCGTTCGATCTGCAGGGCCAGCAGGATCTCGGTGGTCTTGCGCGAAAAGCTGCGTTCGCTGCTCAGGAAGAAGTTCTTCGCCACCTGCATGGTGATCGTGCTGCCGCCGGACTGGATGTGTCCGCTTTTGACCAACTGGGTCGCGGCACGCATCAGGCTGCTCGGATCGACGCCGTAGTGGTTGGCGAAATTGTCGTCTTCAGCACTTAGTAACGCATTGATGAAATTGGGGGGAATGTCGGCGAAACGGATCGGCGTGCGGCGCATTTCGCCAAATTCTGCGATCAACTTGTTATCGCTGCTGTAGACCCGCAAAGGGATCTGCAACTGGATGCTTCTCAGCGCCTCCACGGACGGCAGCCCGGGACTAAGGTAGAGGTACGCCCCGCTCAGACCCAGAAGGAGTCCGCAGAAAACCGCGACGATGGACCAACCGAAAAACTTCAGCAGACGAATCAAGGCTTTTGGATATCCAGGGCAAAAATGAATTGGGCAACAGGGTTCAGGCTAAATGAGAACGACCCGCGCTTGAGCAAATGCGGAAAAAAACGCTGGGCATTATAAGCATTTTTCTGACCGGGAGCGTGGTTGACGCTGCTGTCAAGACGGGTGGATTGAACGCAATGGATATTGCAGAGTCCGTAACTCACGGAAAGTCATAGGGAATTGGTAGTGCCAGGACTCTTCAACAAAAAATCCAATACGCTCTTGGGAATCGACATCAGCTCCACCGCGGTGAAACTTCTGGAGTTGAGCCGTCAGGGCGAGCGCTACCGGGTCGAAGCCTATGCGGTCGAGCCATTGCCGGTCGGCGCAGTGATCGAAAAGAACATCGCTGAACTCGAAAGCGTGGGGTTGGCCCTCACGCGCGTGCTGATCAGGGCCAGAACCGGCCTCAAGAACGTGGCCGTGGCCGTGGCAGGCTCGGCGGTGATCACCAAGACCATCGAGATGGATGCAGGTCTTTCCGAGGACGAGATGGAAAGCCAGCTGAAGATCGAGGCTGATCAGTACATTCCTTATCCGCTGGACGAAGTCGCGATCGACTTTGAAGTCCAGGGCACCTCCGTGCGCAATCCGGATCGCGTCAACGTGTTGCTAGCCGCTTGCCGCAAGGAAAACGTCGAAGTCCGCGAGGCAGCCCTGACCCTGGCGGGGCTGACCGCCCGCGTGGTCGAGGTCGAGGCCTACGCGCTGGAGCGTTCATTCGAATTGCTGGCCAGCCGTCTCGCGGTTTCCGGGGAGTCTTCGACGGTCGCAGTGGTGGACATCGGCGCCACCATGACCACCCTGAGCGTGCTGCGCAACGGGCGGATTATCTACACCCGCGAACAACTGTTCGGCGGTCGGCAACTGACCGAGGAAATCCAGCGTCGCTATGGCTTGACGCTGGAGCAGGCGGGGCTGGCGCAAAAGAAGGGCGGTCTGCCGGATGACTATGCCGGTGAGGTCTTGCAACCATTTCGAGAGGCGCTGGTGCAGCAGGTGTCGCGCTCGTTGCAATTCTTCTTCGCCTCAGGCCAGTACAGCGTCGTCGACCATGTCCTGTTGGTCGGCGGTACCGCGTCGATCCCGGGGCTGGACCGTTTGATCGAGCAGCAATTGGGCACGCCGACCCAGGTTGCGAATCCTTTTTGCGAAATGACTCTGGGCAGCAAGGTCAATGGTGCTGCTCTGGCGAGTGATGCCCCGGCGTTGATGATCGCCTGTGGTCTGGCCCTCAGGAGCTTCGACTGATGGCACGGATCAACCTTTTACCTTGGCGCGAGGAGCGGCGTGAAGCCCGCCGCAAGCGCTTCCTGCTGGTCCTGGTGGCCGTGATGGTGGGCACGATGGGCGCGGTACTGGTCGCGAACCAGGCCATCAGCGGTGCCATCGACCGGCAAGTCGCCCGTAACGACTACATCGGCAAGCAAGTCGCCGTGGTCGATGAGCGGATCAAACAGATCAATGATCTCAAGGCGCGCCGTCAGCAACTGGTCGAGCGCATGCGCATCATCCAGGACCTGCAGGGCAATCGCCAAATCAGCGGGCGAATATTTGACCAGTTGGCGCGAGCACTGCCTGACGGCGTGTATTTCACCGAAGTGAAAATGACCGCAAAGACCTTGTCCATCACCGGCGCTGCGCAATCCAACAACCGTGTTTCAGAATTGATGCGCAACCTTGAGGCATCAGACTGGTTCGATGCGCCGAGCCTGACCGAAGTCAAGGCCACAGCTGCCGGCCAGGTGGAGCCGGCCAACGTCTTCCAGTTGACCGTTCGCCAGACTCAACCCGCAGCACCGGAGGGGGGCAAATGAGTCCATCCGAATGGTTCGAAGGGCTGCGCAAGATCGACATCAATGAGCTGGATACCAGCAACATGGGTTCCTGGCCGCCGCCGATCAAGTTTCTGGTGGTTGGTTTGCTCGTGCTTCTGGTGCTGGCCTTTGGCTATAACTTTTCCACCCGCGACCTTGTGAGCCAGCTCGATCTCAAGCGCGAGGAAGAGTCGACACTCAAGGAGCAGTTCGCCGACAAAGCCCGCATGGCGGCGAATCTGGATCTCTACACCCGGCAGTTGAAGGAGATGGAGAACGCCTTCGGCGTGCTGTTGCGGCAACTGCCCGGCGACACCGAAGTGCCCGGCTTGCTGGAAGACATCACGCGTACGGGCCTCGGCAGTGGCCTGGAGTTCGAAGAGATCAAGCTGCTGCCGGAGGTCGCCCAGCCGTTCTACATCGAACTGCCGATCCAGATCACGGTCACCGGGGATTACCACGACCTGGCCACCTTCGTCAGTGGTGTGGCCGGATTGCCGCGAATCGTCACCTTGCACGATTTCGACCTTGCCCCCCTCAGCCCCCAGGGTGGTCCGAAACTGCGCTTGAGCATCCTCGCCAAGACCTACCGCTACAACGACAAGGGACAGCATCAATGAGACCGGCGCAGTGTTTTTCGGTAGTGGTGGTGCTGTCTGCCCTGTCCGGTTGTGGCGCAGGCGATGACTACAACGATCTGGACGCGTACATGAACGAAATGCGCCTGCGTGGGCCGGGCAGGATTGAGCCAGCGCCGGTATTCCGGTCTTACCCGACATTCACCTACAACGCGGCGAATCTGCGCAGCCCGTTTTCGCCGCAGATCAGCACTGATCTGGCGGCTCAGCGGCGGGGTTCACGTAACGTCAAACCCGACCCTGGTCGGGTCAAGCAATACCTCGAAGGTTTCAACATCGAGCAGTTTGAGATGGTCGGCACCCTTTCCAATGTAACGGGCTCTTATGCCTTGCTGCGAGGGGCGGGTGGGGTCCATCGGATGAAAGTCGGCGATTACCTGGGGCGTAACGACGGACGGATCGTTGCAATCAATGGCTCGCAAGTCGAAGTGGTTGAAATTGTCCCTGATGGTCAGGGCGCGTGGCTGGAGCGTCCCCGGACCATCCCTTTGAAAGAGCACTCATAGTGGAACTCGAATAATGAACCGGATTTTCTCAACCTTCGGCCTTTCGCTATGGATAGCGCTGTTGTCGCCGATGGTACAAGCGGCCAATCTCAAGACGCTGGATGTCGCTACGCTGCCGGGAGACCGTGTCGAGTTGAAGTTGACGTTCGATGAGCCACCCCCGGTGCCCCACGGCTACACGACGGAATCGCCGGCCCGGATTGCCCTGGATTTGCCGGGTGTCGCCAGTCAGCTGGCCAGCAAGACTCGCGATCTCGGCAGTGGAAATGCCCGTAGTGCAACGGTAGTGGAAGCCCGTGACCGTACACGATTGATCATCAACCTGACTCAGCCGGCCCCGTACGACTCGCGAATTGAAGGCAACAATTTGCTGGTAGTTGTCGGGCAGGGTGTCAAGCCGTCGACATCCAGGCCGGCGGCTACAGCAGCAATGCCAGTTCCGGCACGAGCCGCTGCGCCGGCAGGCAAGGCCATCCGCGGTGTGGATTTCCAGCGGGGAACCCAGGGTGAAGGCAACGTGGTGATCGACTTGTCGGATCCATCGATGGCGCCCGACATACAAGAGCGCGAGGGCAAGATCATCGTCGGATTTGCCAAAACCCGATTGCCCGAGCCGTTGCGCGTGCGTCTGGATGTGAAGGATTTCGCCACGCCAGTGCAGTTCGTCAATGCCAGCGCCAGCGGCGATCGAGCCACCATCAGCATTGAGCCCGGTGGCAGGTTCGATTACTCGACCTATCAGACCGACAGCAAGCTCACGGTCAGCGTTCGCCCGGCGACGGTCGACGACCCGCAAAAGCGCAATGCCGGGCAACACGCCTACAGCGGCGAGAAGCTTTCGCTGAATTTCCAGGACATCGATGTACGTTCGGTGCTGCAACTGATCGCTGATTTCACCAACCTCAATCTGGTGGCCAGCGACACGGTGCAGGGTGGCATCACTTTGCGCTTGCAGAACGTGCCGTGGGACCAGGCGCTGGATCTGGTGCTGAAAACCAAGGGGCTGGATAAGCGCAAGGTCGGCAATGTCCTGCTTGTTGCGCCGGCCGATGAAATTGCTGCTCGTGAGCGCCAGGAGCTGGAATCACAGAAGCAGATTGCCGATCTGGCGCCATTGCGTCGGGAGCTGTTGCAGGTCAACTACGCCAAGGCGGCGGACATCGCCAAGCTCTTCCAGTCGGTGACCAGTGCCGAAGCGAAATCCGACGAACGGGGGTCTATCACCGTCGATGAGCGCACCAACAACATCATTGCCTACCAGACCCAGGACCGGCTTGATGAGTTGCGCAGGATTGTCACGCAACTGGATATCCCTGTGCGTCAAGTCATGATCGAGGCGCGCATTGTCGAAGCCAACGTCGACTATGACAAAAGTCTCGGGGTGCGCTGGGGCGGTTCGATACAGAACAAGGGCAACTGGAACACCTCCGGTGTCAGTAACGGGGTCAATGGGTCGTCAACCATTGGCACGCCCGGCAGTACCAGCACCAATTCACCGTTCGTCGACATGGGCGCGGTCAATAACACCTCGGGAATCGGCATCGCGTTCATCACCGATAACGTCCTGCTGGACCTGGAACTGACAGCCATGGAGAAAACCGGCAACGGGGAAATCGTCTCGCAACCCAAGGTGGTCACGTCAGACAAGGAAACCGCCAAAATCCTCAAAGGCACCGAGATTCCCTATCAGGAAGCCAGTTCCAGTGGCGCGACTTCGGTGTCGTTCAAGGAGGCTTCGCTGTCGCTGGAGGTGACGCCGCAGATCACGCCCGACAACCGGATCATCATGGAGGTCAAGGTGACCAAGGACGAACCGGACTTCCTGAACAAGGTCCAGGATGTGCCGCCCATCAAGAAAAACGAAGTCAACGCCAAGGTCCTGGTCAACGATGGCGAGACCATCGTCATTGGCGGTGTTTTCTCAAATACTCAGAGCAAGGTCGTAGATAAGGTGCCATTTCTTGGCGATGTGCCGTATCTTGGCCGCCTTTTCCGGCGTGATGTGGTTTCGGAGAAAAAATCCGAGCTGTTGGTATTCCTCACTCCGCGTATCATGAATAACCAGGCGATTGCTGTGAGTCATTGATTCTGTGCGAAATTTGATTCTTGTTGGACCGATGGGTGCTGGAAAAAGCACCATCGGCCGGTTGCTGGCCAAAGAGCTGCGCCTGCCATTCAAAGATTCCGATAAGGAAATTGAATTGCGCACGGGCGCCAATATCCCTTGGATCTTCGATAAAGAAGGCGAACCGGGCTTTCGCGATCGCGAGCAGGCAATGATTGCCGAGCTGTGCGATTACGACGGTGTGGTGCTGGCGACAGGCGGGGGCGCGGTCATGCGCGAAGCCAATCGCCGGGCACTGCATGCCGGTGGGCGGGTGGTTTATCTGCATGCGTCTGTCGAACAGCAGGTCGGCCGCACGGCCCGCGACCGCAATCGGCCATTATTGCGTACTGCCGATCCGGCCAAGACCCTTCGGGATCTGTTGGCGATCCGCGATCCGCTTTATCGGGAAATTGCCGACCTGGTGGTCGAAACCGATGAGCGACCGCCACGAATGGTCGTACTCGACATTCTAGAGCGCTTGCAGCAGTTGCCACCCCGTTAAAGCGCCGCGCGAAATGCGCTATCCTCGACGTCGCGCCATGACCGCTCAAGGTTGTGGCGGATGGCTTGCGAACGGCGTCACACCAGCAGAGGCCGTGGATATCCGTAAACTCAGGGCAGGATGCCTGATTCATCTTCACTGTGGGGACACATGCAGACACTCAAGGTCGATCTAGGCGAGCGCAGCTACCCGATTCATATTGGCGAAGGTTTATTGGATCAGCCTGAGCTGCTGGCCCCGCACATTCGCGGACGGCAAGTAGCGATCATCTCCAACGAGACTGTTGCGCCGCTCTATCTCGAGCGTCTGACCCGCAGCCTGGCGCAGTTCTCGGTGATTTCCGTGGTGCTGCCCGACGGCGAGGCCTTCAAGACCTGGGAAACCCTGCAACTGATTTTCGACGGCCTGCTGACCGCCCGGCATGACCGCCGCACCACAGTGATCGCCCTCGGTGGCGGTGTGATCGGTGACATGGCCGGCTTTGCCGCCGCCTGCTACCAGCGCGGCGTCGATTTCATTCAGGTTCCGACCACACTGTTGTCGCAAGTCGACTCTTCGGTGGGCGGCAAGACCGGGATCAACCATCCGCTGGGCAAGAACATGGTCGGCGCCTTCTATCAGCCGAACGTGGTGCTGATCGATACCGCCAGCCTCAATACCCTGCCGGCGCGCGAGCTGTCCGCCGGGTTGGCCGAAGTCATCAAGTACGGGCTGATCTGCGATGAGCCGTTCCTGACCTGGCTCGAAGACAACGTCGACCGTCTGCGCAATCTGGATCAACAAGCCCTGACTTATGCCATCGAGCGCTCCTGCGCGGCCAAGGCAGCGGTGGTCGGTGCCGATGAGAAGGAGACGGGCGTTCGTGCCACGTTGAACCTGGGCCACACTTTTGGCCACGCCATCGAAACCCACATGGGCTATGGTGTATGGCTTCATGGTGAAGCAGTGGCTGCTGGCACCGTAATGGCGCTGGAAATGTCCGCGCGACTGGGCTGGATCAGCGAGCAAGAGCGCGATCGCGGCATTCGCCTGTTCCAGCGTGCGGGGCTGCCGGTCATACCGCCAGAAGAGATGACAGAAGCCGATTTCCTCGAACACATGTCCATTGATAAAAAAGTGATCGACGGTCGTTTGCGCCTGGTGCTACTGCGCCACATGGGTGAAGCGGTGGTGACCGACGATTATCCGAAAGAGGTTCTACAGGCCACGCTGGGGGCAGACTACCGCGCCCTGGCCCAGCTTAAAGGTTAATAAGAACACAATGACTAGTTTGCATGCCGACGAGGCTTTCCTCGGCCATTACCAGTTGAGTCATGACCCTTTTGCTCCTCGGGTGCCTGGCTTCAAGTTTTTCCCGGCCCAGCGCAAACCCGTGCTGGGACAACTGCATCACCTGGCGCGTTACAGCCAGTTACTGCTGGTGGTCACCGGTCCTGAGGGCAGTGGCAAGACCCTGTTGCGCCAGGCCCTGGTCGCCAGTACCAACAAGCAATCGGTACAAAGTCTGGTGGTGTCCGCCCGTGGCGCCGGCGATGCGGCCGGAGTGTTGCGTCAGGTGGCCCAGGCGCTGAACGTTGCCCAGGCTGATGCCGACGCTATTCTGGCCCAGGTGGTGCAGCTTGCACTGACCGGGCAGGAAGTCTATCTGCTGGTCGATGACGCCGAACAACTGGACGAGTCCGCCCTTGAGGCGCTGATGATCCTCGCTGCCGGCGCGCCTGAAGGCCGCCCGCATGTGTTCCTGTTCGGTGAAACCTCGCTGATTGCTCAGCTTGAGGCTTTGCATCTCGAGGAAGAGCGTTTCCACGTCATCGAACTACAGCCCTACACCGAAGAAGAAACTCGCGAATATCTGGAGCAGCGGCTTGAAGGCGCTGGTCGCGGTATCGAACTTTTCACCGCAGATCAGATCTCTGATATTCACGAAAGCTCCGAAGGTTGGCCTGGCAGCATCAATCAGGTCGCCCGCGATGCAATGATCGAAGCCATGATCGCCAGCCGCTCAGCGGTCAAGCGTCCAAAAATGGGGTTCAATATGCCGAAGAAACACGTATTGGCGATTTCCGCCGTGGTCGTGGTCGCGGTAGCTGCCGCCTGGTTGATGCCGGGTCGCAACAAGGCACCGACCACGGGTACACCGGCCAACGAACAGGCGCAACTGCCGCTTGGTCAGGGCCAGCCAACAGCGAATAGTGGCGGTGCTCCAGCCGTCGAATTCGCCGGCAACACGCAGCCGATGCCATTGCCGTTGGTCGGCAATTCGCAGCCAGTCATGCGAGGTCCGCTGGCTGAAGCCGCAGGCGGCATCACCGAAGGCGACGATGGCGTGCCGGTCGAAGGTTCCAGCGCTACGCCGCCGACCGTCACCACAACCGCGCCGCCTGTGGGTGTTCCTGCCGGTCCTGCGCCGACGCCAGCCGCCAAGCCTATCCCTGCGCCGACTCAGGTCGCCAGTGCCAAGCCAGCGCCTGCTCCAGTGGCTAAACCTGCTCCAGCACCGGCCAAGCCAGCCGTTGCTGCTGCGGCCAAGCCTGCAGAGAAACCAGCCCCGGTGGCCAAGGCGGCTGGCGGCACCTGGTACGCAGGGCAAGCACCGGGCAACTACGTGGTGCAGATCCTCGGCACCAGCTCCGAAGCGTCCGCACAAAACTTCGTCAAGGAGCAGGGCGGCGAGTACCGTTACTTCAAGAAAGTCCTCAACGGCAAGCCGCTTTACGTGATCACCTACGGCAACTTCGCCAATCGTGATGCAGCCGTTTCTGCCATCAAGGCCTTGCCAGCGAAGGTTCAGGCTGGTAAACCTTGGCCTCGCACTGTCGCCAGCGTCCAACAGGAACTGGCAACAACTCGCTGAAGATTCGGCGGCCTTACCCAGGCCGCCTCTCCAAGCACCTCAAAATTTCTACAAGTGCGCGCCGTCTCTACAGACTGCGTGCCTTGTGGTGTCTGCGTCACAGTAGTCTTTGAGTCGTTGCGGTCAAAATTAAAAAAAGTTTTGACTAGCACAGCAGATCGCTTTAAACCTTTCACAAATGCGACATAGATTTGCGACATTTCGTCGTCAAATTTGTGAGGCTAAGTGTCGGTGTGTACAATGACCTCCCTTTTGCCCCCGCAAAGCTGGCGTGCGTTCGGCGTGGATGGCAAGTGGTTGAATTGAAAAGAAATTTGCCTCGATCAGAGGCAGCCTGGTGAGAAAGTGTCTATGAAAGCAGGTCTGTACCAACCAGATGAATTCAAGGATAACTGCGGTTTCGGCCTGATAGCCCATATGCAGGGCGAGCCCAGTCATACCCTTTTGCAAACGGCCATCGAGGCCCTGACCTGCATGACCCACCGCGGTGGGATTAATGCCGACGGCAAGACCGGTGACGGTTGCGGTCTGCTGATTCAAAAGCCGGACGTGTTCCTGCGAGCCATCGCCCAGGAAACCTTCGGCGTCGAAATGCCCAAGCAATACGCCGTGGGCATGGTCTTCTTCAACCAGGACCCGGTCAAAGCCGAAGCCGCTCGCGAGAACATGAACCGCGAGATCCTGGCCGCTGGCCTGCAACTGGTCGGCTGGCGCAAAGTGCCGATCGACACCAGCGTTCTCGGCCGCCTGGCCCTTGAGCGCCTGCCGCAGATCGAGCAAGTGTTCATCGGCGGTGAAGGCCTGAGCGATCAGGACATGGCCGTCAAGCTGTTCACCTCCCGTCGTCGCTCGTCCGTGGCCAACGCCGCTGACACCGACCACTACGTCTGCAGCTTTTCGCACAAGACCATCATTTACAAAGGCCTGATGATGCCGGCGGACTTGACCGCCTTCTATCCAGACCTGAGCGATGAGCGCCTGCAAACTTCGATTTGCGTGTTCCACCAGCGCTTCTCCACCAACACCCTGCCGAAATGGCCGCTGGCCCAACCGTTCCGCTTCCTGGCGCACAACGGCGAGATCAACACCATCACCGGCAACCGCAACTGGGCCGTGGCCCGTCGCACCAAGTTCACCAACGATCTGATGGACCTGGAAGAGCTCGGCCCGCTGGTCAACCGCGTCGGTTCCGACTCCTCGAGCATGGACAACATGCTCGAGCTGATGGTCACCGGTGGCATCGACCTGTTCCGTGGCGTGCGGATGATCATTCCGCCTGCGTGGCAGAACGTCGAGACCATGGACCCGGACCTGCGTGCGTTCTACGAATACAACTCGATGCACATGGAACCGTGGGACGGCCCGGCCGGCGTGGTAATGACCGACGGTCGCTACGCGGTGTGCCTGCTCGACCGTAACGGTCTGCGTCCGGCGCGTTGGGTCACCACCAAGAACGGTTTCATCACCCTGGCCTCGGAAATCGGTGTCTGGAACTACCAGCCTGAAGACGTGATCGCCAAGGGCCGTGTGGGCCCGGGCCAGATCTTTGCCGTGGACACCGAAACCGGTCAGATCCTCGACACCGATGCGATCGACAACCGCCTGAAGTCCCGTCATCCGTACAAGCAATGGCTGCGCAAGAATGCCCTGCGCATTCAGGCGACCATGGAAGACAACGACCACGGTTCGGCGTTCTACGACGTCGATCAGCTCAAGCAATACATGAAGATGTACCAGGTCACGTTCGAAGAGCGCGACCAGGTGCTGCGTCCACTGGGCGAACAGGGCTACGAAGCCGTGGGCTCGATGGGCGACGATACGCCGATGGCCGTGCTGTCCCAGCGTGTGCGCACGCCGTACGACTATTTCCGCCAGCAGTTCGCCCAGGTGACCAACCCGCCGATCGACCCGCTGCGTGAAGCCATCGTCATGTCGCTGGAAATCTGCCTCGGTGCCGAGCGCAACATTTTCCAGGAGTCGCCGGAACACGCTTCGCGCGTGATCCTCAGCTCGCCGGTCATTTCCCCGGCCAAGTGGCGCTCGCTGATGAACCTCGATCGTCCGGGCTTCGAGCGCGCGATCATCGATCTGAACTACGACGAAAGCGTCGGCCTGGAAGCTGCGATCCGCAACGTTGCCGATCAGGCTGAAGAAGCCGTACGCTCGGGCCGTACTCAGGTCGTGCTGAGTGACCGTCACATTGCCCCGGGCAAGCTGCCGATCCACGCGTCCCTGGCTACTGGCGCGGTGCACCACCGCCTGACCGAAAAAGGCCTGCGTTGCGACTCCAACATCCTGGTGGAAACCGCGACCGCTCGCGATCCGCATCACTTCGCCGTGTTGATCGGTTTCGGCGCCTCTGCCGTTTACCCGTTCCTGGCCTATGAAGTGCTGGGTGACCTGATCCGTACCGGTGAAGTCCTGGGCGACCTCTACGAGGTGTTCAAGAACTACCGTAAAGGCATCACCAAAGGCTTGCTCAAGATCCTGTCGAAGATGGGCATCTCGACCATCACTTCGTACCGTGGTGCGCAGTTGTTCGAAGCCATCGGCCTGTCCGAGGAAGTCTGCAACCTGAGCTTCCGTGGCGTGCCGAGCCGTATCAAGGGTGCGCGTTTCGTCGACATCGAAGCCGAGCAGAAAGCCTTGGCCACTGAAGCCTGGAGTCCGCGCAAGCCGATCCAGCAAGGTGGCCTGCTGAAGTTCGTCCACGGTGGCGAATATCACGCGTACAACCCGGACGTGGTCAACACACTGCAGGCCGCTGTGCAGCAGGGCGACTACAGCAAGTTCAAGGAATACACGTCGCTGGTGGACAACCGCCCTGTGTCGATGATCCGCGACCTGCTGAAAGTCAAAACACTCGATACTCCATTGGATATGAGCGAAATCGAGCCGCTGGAATCGGTGCTCAAGCGCTTCGACTCCGCCGGCATCTCGCTGGGCGCCCTGTCGCCGGAAGCTCACGAAGCCCTGGCCGAAGCCATGAACCGCCTCGGTGCGCGTTCCAACTCCGGCGAAGGCGGCGAAGACCCGGCGCGCTACGGCACCATCAAGAGCTCGAAAATCAAGCAAGTGGCGACCGGCCGTTTCGGTGTAACCCCGGAATACCTGGTCAACGCTGAAGTGCTACAGATCAAGGTCGCCCAAGGCGCCAAGCCTGGCGAAGGTGGTCAGCTGCCGGGCGGCAAGGTCAACGGTCTGATCGCCAAGCTGCGTTATGCAGTACCGGGCGTCACCCTGATTTCGCCACCGCCGCACCACGACATCTACTCGATCGAAGACTTGTCGCAGCTGATTTTCGACCTGAAACAGGTCAACCCGCAGGCGCTGGTCTCGGTGAAGCTGGTAGCGGAAGCGGGCGTCGGCACCATCGCTGCCGGTGTGGCCAAGGCCTACGCGGACTTGATCACCATCTCCGGCTACGACGGCGGCACCGGTGCATCGCCGCTGACCTCGATCAAATACGCGGGCGCTCCGTGGGAGCTGGGCCTGGCCGAAACCCACCAGACCCTGCGCGGCAACGACCTGCGCGGCAAGGTCCGGGTACAGACCGACGGCGGCCTGAAAACCGGCCTCGACGTAATCAAGGCGGCGATCCTCGGCGCTGAAAGCTTCGGCTTCGGCACCGCGCCAATGATTGCCCTGGGCTGCAAATACCTGCGCATCTGCCACCTGAACAACTGCGCCACCGGCGTCGCGACCCAGAACGAGAAGCTGCGCAAGGATCACTACATCGGTACCGTCGACATGGTGGTGAATTTCTTCACCTACGTCGCCACCGAGACCCGTGAGTGGCTGGCCAAGCTGGGCGTGCGCTCCCTCGAAGAGCTGATCGGCCGTACCGATCTGCTGGAAGTCCTCGAAGGCCAGACCGCCAAGCAACATCACCTGGACCTGACCCCGTTGCTGGGCAGCGACCACGTGCCGGCGGACAAACCGCAGTTCTGTGGCGTGGAGCGCAACCCGCCGTTCGACAAGGGCCTGCTGGCCGAGAAAATGGTCACTATGGCCACCTCGGCGATCAATGACCTGAGCGGCGCCGAGTTCGCCCTGGAAATCTGCAACTGCGACCGTTCCATCGGCGCACGGATCTCCGGCGAAATCGCGCGCAAGCACGGCAACCAGGGCATGGCCAACGCACCGATCACGTTCCGTTTCAAAGGCACGGCCGGGCAGAGTTTCGGCGTGTGGAACGCCGGCGGCCTGAACATGTACCTGGAAGGTGACGCCAACGACTACGTCGGCAAGGGCATGACCGGCGGCAAGCTGGTGATCGTTCCTCCGAAGGGCAGCGTCTACCGGACACAGGACAGTGCCATCATCGGCAACACCTGCCTGTACGGCGCCACCGGCGGCAAGCTGTTCGCCGCCGGCACCGCGGGCGAGCGTTTCGCCGTGCGTAACTCCGGTGCCCACACCGTCGTGGAAGGCACTGGCGATCACTGCTGCGAGTACATGACCGGTGGTTTCGTCTGCGTATTGGGCAAGACCGGTTACAACTTCGGCTCTGGCATGACCGGCGGTTTCGCCTACGTGCTCGACCAGGACAACTCCTTTGTTGACCGGGTCAACCACGAACTGGTGGAAATCCAGCGGATCAGCGGCGAGGCGATGGAAGCCTATCGCAGCCACCTGCAGAACGTGCTGAACGAGTACGTCGCGGAAACCGACAGCGAGTGGGGTCGTGAACTCGCCGAAAACCTCGATGACTACTTGCGCCGTTTCTGGCTGGTCAAGCCCAAGGCTGCCAACCTGAAATCGTTGCTTTCCAGCACCCGTGCCAATCCGCAGTGATATGCGCCTGAAGAGTTTGATGAGGTTTTAAAATGGCTGAACGTCTGAATAATGACTTCCAGTTCATCGAGGTCGGGCGCAAGGATCCGAAGAAGAAACTGTTGCGTCAACGCAAGAAAGAGTTCGTGGAAATCTACGAACCCTTCAAACCCCAGCAGTCGGCCGACCAGGCCCACCGCTGCCTGGGTTGCGGTAACCCGTATTGCGAATGGAAGTGCCCGGTGCACAACTTCATTCCCAACTGGCTGAAACTGGTGGCCGAGGGCAACATCCTCCAGGCCGCCGAGCTGTCGCACCAGACCAACACCCTGCCGGAAGTCTGCGGCCGGGTGTGCCCGCAGGACCGTCTGTGCGAGGGTGCCTGCACCCTCAACGACGGCTTCGGCGCGGTGACCATCGGTTCGGTGGAGAAGTACATCACCGACACCGCGTTCGCCATGGGCTGGCGCCCGGACATGTCCAAGGTCAAGCCAACCGGCAAGCGTGTCGCGATCATCGGTGCCGGGCCTGCTGGCCTGGGCTGTGCCGACGTGCTGGTGCGCGGTGGCGTGACCCCGGTGGTGTTCGACAAGAACCCGGAAATCGGTGGCCTGCTGACCTTCGGCATCCCCGAGTTCAAGCTGGAAAAGACCGTGCTGAGCAATCGTCGCGAAGTCTTCAGCGGCATGGGCATCGAATTCCGCCTCAACACCGAGGTGGGCAAGGACGTGACCATGGAGCAACTGCTCGAAGAATACGATGCGGTATTCATGGGCATGGGCACCTACACCTACATGAAGGGCGGTTTTGCCGGTGAAGACCTGCCGGGCGTGTATGACGCGCTGGACTTCCTGATCGCCAACGTCAACCGTAACCTGGGCTTTGAAAAGTCGCCGGAAGATTTCGTCGACATGAAAGGCAAGAAGGTCGTGGTACTCGGCGGTGGCGACACGGCGATGGACTGCAACCGGACCTCGATCCGCCAAGGCGCCAAGTCAGTGACCTGCGCTTATCGTCGTGACGAAGCGAACATGCCAGGCTCGCGCAAAGAGGTGAAGAACGCCAAGGAAGAAGGCGTGAAATTCCTCTACAACCGCCAGCCGATCGCCATTGTCGGTGAAGACAAGGTCGAAGGCGTGAAGGTGGTCGAGACCCGTCTCGGCGAACCGGACGCCCGTGGCCGTCGCAGCCCCGAACCGATCCCGGGTTCCGAAGAGATCATCCCGGCCGACGCCGTGGTCATCGCCTTCGGTTTCCGCCCGAGCCCGGCGCCATGGTTCGAGCAGTTCAGCATCCAGACCGACAGCCAGGGCCGCGTAGTGGCGCCGGAACAAGGTCAGTACAAGCACCAGACCAGCAACCCGAAAATCTTCGCCGGTGGCGACATGGTGCGCGGTTCCGACCTGGTGGTGACGGCGATCTTCGAAGGCCGTAATGCCGCGGAAGGGATCCTGGATTACCTGGGCGTTTAAAACCCGATTTCGATTTGAAATGGGATCAAATGTGGGAGCGAGCCTGCTCGCGAAAGCGGTCTGTCAGCCAACATCAATGTTGGATGTACCGGCCCCTTCGCGAGCAGGCTCGCTCCCACAGTTGTTTCGCGGTGTTGCTAAACTCCGTATTTCATTGCGACAAATTGACCCGATAGACAAAAGCCTCCGCTCTTGCCGTGCCTTTTGCGCCCGGCTCTGAGAAAATGCCCTCACTTTTTTTCCGGATGCCGACATGACTGCCCTGAAGAACGACCGATTCCTGCGCGCCCTGCTCAAGCAACCCGTAGACGTCACCCCAGTGTGGATGATGCGTCAGGCCGGTCGCTACCTGCCTGAATACCGCGCCAGCCGTGCCAAGGCCGGCGACTTCATGAGCCTGTGCATGAACCCGGCGTTCGCTTGCGAAGTCACGATGCAGCCGCTCGACCGTTATCCACAGCTGGATGCGGCGATCCTCTTTTCCGACATCCTGACCATCCCCGATGCCATGGGCCAGGGCCTGTACTTCGAAACCGGTGAAGGTCCGCGCTTCAGGAAAGTCGTCAGCACCCTGGCCGACATCGAAGCCCTGCCGATTCCTGACCCACAGAAAGACCTGGGCTACGTGATGGACGCGGTCAGCACCATCCGCCGCGAACTGAACGGCCGTGTGCCGTTGATCGGTTTCTCCGGCAGCCCGTGGACCCTGGCGACCTACATGGTCGAAGGCGGCTCGTCGAAAGACTTCCGCAAGACCAAGGCCATGCTCTACGACAACCCGCAAGCCATGCACCTGTTGCTGGACAAGCTCGCACAGTCGGTCACCAGCTACCTCAACGGCCAGATCATGGCCGGTGCACAGGCCGTGCAGATCTTCGACACCTGGGGCGGCAACCTGTCGGCTGCGGCGTACCAGGAGTTCTCCCTGGCCTACATGAAAAAAATCGTCAGCGGCCTGATCCGCGAGCACGAAGGCCGCAAGGTGCCGGTGATCCTGTTCACCAAGAACGGCGGTCTGTGGCTGGAAAGCATCGCCGACGCCGGCGCTGATGCACTGGGCCTGGACTGGACCTGCGACATTGGTGAAGCCCGTCAACGCGTCGGCAACAAAGTCGCCCTGCAAGGCAACATGGACCCGACCGTGCTTTACGCCAAGCCAGAAGCCATCCGCGCTGAAGTCGGCCGGATCCTCGCCAGCTACGGCAAGGGCAGCGGCCACGTGTTCAACCTCGGTCATGGCATCACGCCGGAAGTCGATCCGGAGCATGCTGGTGCATTCCTGCGTGCTGTGCATGAATTGTCGGCGCAGTATCACGAGTGATCGGCAGCCAATTAAAAAACGCCCGGTTTATGCCGGGCGTTGCTCCCACAGGTTTTTGTCTTCAGGCCTTCACATTAACCAGAGGCGGCAACTTCGCCAGCTTCAACGCGATCAGCAGTGCAATCACCAGCAGCGAGCCGATGAACAACCCGATCCCGTTCCACCCGCCCATATGCCAGAACACGCCGCCCGCCGTACCGGCGATGCTCCCCCCGGCGTAGTAGCTGAACAGGTACAAGGACGATGCCTGCCCCTTGGCCCTGGTGGCGCGGCGGCCGATCCAGCTGCTGGCCACCGAGTGGGCGCCAAAGAAGCCGAAGGTGAACACCAGCATGCCGATGATCACCAGCGGCAGCGGCGTGAACATCGTCAAAGCGAGGCCAGCGATCATCAGCGCGATGGTGCTCCAGAGCACTTTGCGGCGACCGAGTTTGTCGGCCAGCGAGCCGATTTTCGCTGAGCTGTAGATGCCCGACAGGTACACCACCGACAGCAACCCGACGAAGGCCTGTTCCATGTGGTACGGCGCGGCCAGCAGGCGATAGCCGATGTAGTTGAACAGCGTGACGAACGCGCCCATCAACACAAAGGCTTCAAGAAACAGCAGCGGCAGGCCGGCGTCGCGAAAGTGCATGGTGAAACCGTCGAGCAGGCTGCGCGGGTGCAGCGAGCGGGCGCGGAAGTTGCGCGATTCCGGGAGGATTTTCCAGAACACCGCCGCGGCAATCAGCGCCAGGCCACCGATCACCAGCATCGCCGTGTGCCAGCTGACGAAGTCGATCAATACTCCGGTGATCAAGCGTCCGCTCATCCCGCCAATCGCGTTGCCACCGATGTACAAACCCATGGCGAGGCCGATGTGCTGTGGGTGGATCTCTTCGCTCAAGTAAGTCATCGCAACCGCAGCCAGACCGCTCAACGACAATCCAATCAGCGCACGCATCAGCAGCACACCGTGCCAGCTCGGCATCATCGCACTGGCCATGGTGCACAGCGCAGCGGCGAACAGTGCTGCCACCATCACCGGTTTACGCCCGATACGGTCGGAAATCGGGCCAGTGATCAGCAGGCCGATGGCAAGCATGCCGGTGGCGATAGACAGGATCAGGCTGCTCTGCGCCGCGTTGATGGAATACTCGTGGGACAGCAGCGGCATCATCGGCTGTACGCAGTAGAGCAGGGCGAAAGTCGCGAAGCCGCCGCAGAACAACGCCAGCACCGTGCGCATGAACGCCGGGGTGCCTTTTTCGATGTGGATTTCCGCCAGCTCAGCGGCGATAGCGTCCGGCGCTGCGGGAGGAACTTCATGGGCGAGTGGGGCGACAGCAGTTTTCACGTTGGACCTCGGAGGACGCAGCCGGTCAGGCAATGAAAAAATCATATAGCTGGCTAATGATTCAATCCAATATATTGTTCGACCTGTTTGATAGCTTTTACGACCTAATGGGGTTTTCCATGGAATTGCGTCACCTGCGCTACTTCATCGCCGTCGCCGAAGAACTGCATTTTGGCCGCGCCGCACAGGTGCTGGGCATCTCCCAGCCGCCGCTGAGCCAGCAAATTCAGGCGCTGGAACAGGAAGTCGGAGCACGGCTGTTCGAACGTACCAATCGTCGGGTCGAGCTGAGCGAGGCCGGTCGGCTGTTTCTGCAAGAGGCGCGGCTGGTGCTGGCGCAGGTCGACAAAGCAGCGGATGTCGCGCGACGGGCGCAGTTGGGTGAGTTGGGTGAGCTGAAAATCGGCTTCACCTCGTCGGCCCCCTTCAACTCGACCATTCCCCAGGCGATTTTCTCTTTCCGCCAGCGCTTCCCGGCGGTCCAACTGAACCTGCGGGAAATGAGCAGCACCCAGGTGGCCGATGCGCTGGTGGACGAGTCGATTGAAGTCGGGATCATGCGGCCGCTCGGGTTGCCGGACTGTCTTAGCGTGGTCGAACTGATGCGTGAACCGCTGGTCGCGGTGCTTAGCTCCAAGCACCCGTTGGTAGAGGGCAGCAAGGAGGGCTTGTTTCTGTCAGCCCTGGCCCTAGAACCTTTCGTGTTTTTTCCACGCAGCTACGGCAGTGGCTTGTACGCCCAACTGCTCAGCCTGGCCCGGGACGCCGGCTTCAGCCCGCACTTCGCCCAAGAGGCCGGAGAGGCGATGACCATCATTGGGCTGGTAGCGGCAGGGCTCGGCATTTCGGTGCTGCCGGCGTCTTATCAGCGGATGCGTATTGACGGTGTGGTCTACCGCCCGCTGCTCGATCCGGCGGCGGTGTCGGCGGTGTGGCTGGTGCAGCGCAAGGATCAGAAGTCGGCGATGGCGCGGGCGTTTGTCGAACTGCTGACGAGGAAGGTTGAGCCGTTGCAGGCGTGACTATTTTTAATGGTTGGCTCTGACTACCAAGCATCGAATGATCAGAAATCCGGATTGAGCGGGTGTAGCTCAAACGCTACACCTCGTGATATCAAACAAGCCAGGCTTATTGCGAAATCCTGGCAGGAGCAAAACCCATGACCGAACAGTTCACTCGCTGGGACTCTGCCGAGTACTTCAAGACCGAAGAGGACATGGCAAATTATCTGGACGCTTGCATGGAAGAGGCGGGGGATGATCCGGCGTTCATCGCCAAAGCTCTCGGGACCATTGCACGTGCCCGCGGCATGACTCAGGTCGCCCGCGATGCGGGGCTTTCTCGAGAAAACCTTTACCGTGCATTGTCGGGTGATGGGAATCCAGAGTTCGGCACCATACTGAAAGTCATCAAGGCTTTGGGACTCAAGTTACATGCCAGTACGTGAGGGATTGAATCAAATACCAAGACGATCAATCTGCGAATGGGCGCCCAAAAGGCGCCTTTTTCATTTCCGTTGGCCACACCAATTGGCATTGGTGAGCGTTTTGTTAGAGTGGATTTTGAGTGGTGGCCTTTAGCCTTGATCTGGTCGGCCGATAATTGTTTCTGCATTCATCAAACTATGGAGAAACAGGATGTTCAAGCAGTTAACCTTCACCGCTTTGCTGGCACTGACCGCTCTGACTGGTGGTTGTGCTTCGGTAAAAATGGCGGATGAAAGCCAGGACGCTCAGGCCAAAACATTCCAGGTGGCCCCGGATAAAGCCCACATCTACGTGTATCGCAACGAAAGCATGGGCGCTGGCGTGAAAATGCCGGTGGCGCTGAACGGCAAGCCTGTAGGCCAGACCGTCGCCAAGTCTTATCTGATGCTTTCGGTCCCGGCCGGTCAGCAGACCTTGGTATCTTCCGCAGAAAACGATTCGGAACTGAAACTCACCGCAGAAGCGGGCAAAAATTACTTTGTCTGGCAGGAAGTGAAAGTGGGTTTCATCAAGGCGCGTAACAGCCTGCAAGTCGTCGACGACCAGACCGGCCGCGCCGGCGTCGCTGAAAGCAAACTGATTCAAGCTCAGTAAGCGTTCCGACAACCCCCGCACACAGCGCGGGGGTTGATTCGCTTTGTCCGAGAGAGCACAAAAAATCTATGGTCGCCCCCATTTTTGCAATACTGATTAACGGGTGGTGTGGTTGGCTTGCTTAAATCTATCCGGCGTCTGTTTGGGGCATGCCCCAGCGCCACGATGAGAATCGCGCCTGACGATCCTAAAAAGCCCATCGGCTTCTTAAAGCCGATTTTTATGCCAGGATCTTCGCCAGGCCGGTAGGCCGTTCACGTCATCTGTTGTTCAGCTATCGCAAAACCTGAAGGGTGAATCGTGGTACTGCAGGTGCTTGTCACCCCGCTTGCTGATCCCGAGCAAATTCGCCTTACCACCCGTACTGTACTGCCTGGGCACCAGTCCCACTGAGGCGGCAAAATCGCGACTGCGTCGGTACTGCTTAGCATCGCCCATCTCCACAGCCAGCAGGCTGGCGGTGATCGGGCCGACACACGGCATGCTCAGTAAACGACTACCTAGATCATCGTCGGCCAGTTGGCTCGCCAGCTCTTTGTCCAGCGCCTTGATTTGCTCATCCAGGTAGACGAAGTGATCGTGCAGACGTTGCAACAACACCGTCAAACGAACGGGAAACTCATGCCCAGCCAAAACAACTGCTAGACGCTTCATGATGGCCAAGCCTCTGGGCAAGCTGACGCCAAACTCCAGTAGAAAACCGTGCATCTGATTAGCCGTTTTTGTGCGGTCATGCACCAACGATTCGCGCATCCGATGCAGAACAGACAGGGTTTGCTGGGACTCGGTCTTAGGCGTCACAAAGCGCATAGATGGACGGGAAGCCGCTTCACAGATCGCTTCAGCATCGACGAAATCATTTTTGTTGCCCTTGACGAAGGGCTTAACGAACTGCGGGGAAATCAGCTTGGCCGTGTGTCCCATTGCCGCTAGCTGACGAGCAACAAAATGCGCCCCCGCACAGGCTTCCATCACCACGATACAACTCGGCACGTTGCCGAAAAGCTGCATCATCTGCGCCCGAGAGAGCTTCTTGCGAAACACCTCGCGGCCTGATTTATCCTGGCCGTGAAGGTGGAAATTATGTTTGCCGAGATCGATACCGATCAGTGCTGACTGGATCATGATGATGGCCTCCGAAAACAAAACACCCTGCGAAAGCGTAGCCCTCGCAGGGTGTGGGGGTGACCATCTCATTAGCCC